>JBEKDF010000004.1:0-107938 GCA_050014495.1 Bathyarchaeia archaeon | reverse complement strand
GTTCGCTTTAGGGACACGCCATCGAGCAAAATATATAAACAAACTTTTCGTCTCCGATTTCTACCCAGACGATATGACATATTTACAACTTGTGCCTGCGCGTCACTGGAAGGTTTGGGTTTGGGGGATAAGGCTATAGCCCCAAACCCCGCGCAGTGTGTGAGTTAAATTTAATATCACAGTTGAATCTAGGTAGCTGATACATGAATCTCGTAGTCGTCGGCATGGGGTACGTCGGCATACCAGTCGCAGCTCTATTCGCAGATGTACCCGGATTCAAAGTCACCGGACTACAGAGGAGATCCCGAAGGTCGGGGTGGAAAATTGACCAACTCAACCGAGGCATCTCAACATTCGACAGCTACGAACCAGGCCTAGACGAGCTCCTGAAGCGAGTCGTCGAAAAAGGCTCATTCAGCGTAACCGACGACCCCACCGCATACGAGGATGCCGACGCCATCCTCATAGCGGTGCAGACACCAGTCGACGAAAACCACATCCCCATGTACGACTCCCTGAAGACGGTTCTAACCGACACAGGCAAGAGGATGAAACACGGTTCACTGGTCTGCCTCGAGTCAACCATAGCACCGGGCACGACCACCCACCTCGCCAAGCCCCTGCTTGAGGACAACTCGGGAATGAAGGCTGGAGTCGACTTCAACCTCGTCTTCAGCTACGAACGAGTCATGGTTGGAAGGCTCCTCCACAACCTGACGATGTACGACCGCATAGTCGGCGGAGTGACCCCCGCATGCACAAAGAGGGGAATAGAACTATACCGCAACATAGTCAAGGCGAAGCTACACGCCACAGACGCCTTGACGGCCGAGGTCGCCAAGGTCACGGAGAACGCCTACAGGGACGTCAACATAGCATTCGCGAACGAGATAGCACTCATCTGCGAGTCCCTCGGGGTCAACGTCCACGACGTCCGCAGATTCGTCAACAACCTACCCAACGACTCCTCAAACCCATCCGCTAACCCCTACCGCAACATGCACGTACCGGGAGCCGGAGTCGGCGGCCACTGCCTACCCAAGGACAGCTGGCTCCTCAAATACGGACTCGACGAATACGGCTCCACCCAGATAAGCCCCGAGATAATCACCGCAAGCAGGAGGGTAAACGACGGTATGCCGAGCCACATCGAGGCACTCACACTCGAGGTGCTCAACGAGAAAGGAGTCGAGATGGCGAATGCTTCCATAGCCATACTCGGGTTAGCCTTCCTCGAGGACAGCGACGACACCAGAAACACGCCTACGCTACCCCTCTACACCTCCCTAAAGGGCAAGTGCCAAGACGTCATCGTGCACGACCCATACATCAAAGAATTCCCCGCAATGAAGCTGACAAACAACCTGGAGGAAGCTGTCCGAGGGAGGGACTGCGTGATCCTCGTGACGAGACACAAACAATACTACGAACTGACCCCCAGTTGGTTCAAGGAGCGAATGAGGACACCGACCCTCGTGGATGGAAGAAACGTCTACGACCAGCAGAAGTTCCTCGAGTTAGGATTCAGCTTTAGAGGAGTAGGTCTCCCAAAGAAAACAGCCAATCAACGTTAAGCCAGAGAAATCCCGGCTAGGATTCCTCCCACCTACACTTCTTATCCAGATACTCCTCAAGCGAGTACCTCTCCCTCGCAGGGTTCCCAAACACAACCGTCCTAGGCGGAACATCCCGAGTCACGACGGAGCCGAAGCCAACCACCGCCCTCTCACCAACCCTCACACCCGCCTTAAGCATCGAGCCAGCGCATATGATGGCCCCATCACCAACCGTGACACCAACCATCTTCGGGGACATCGGGAAGGGGTCATTCGTGAATATCACGCCGGGCCCAATGAACACGTCGTCGCCAATCACCGTCAGGGGCGGGATGTAGGCCGAGCCCTCGATCTTGCACCTACTCCCAATCTTAACGTTGTAGTCGATGTGGACCAGTGAGCCAATCTTCGTGTCGTCGCCGATGACAGTGTTGTCGCCGATATAGGTGAAGTGCCACATTCGGACGTTCTTACCCAGTTTAACGTTCTTCCCAATATGCTGAACCACTTCAGACATGAGAGTTCCAAATAATTACTCGGTAGGTAAAACTATTAACAGATGTTGGTCTCCAACGCGCGCGCGGTTCTAGTTTCAATGTTTGTCGACCTTCTCATAGATGAGAGGGCTATGCTATTCGAGGGCATTATCAAACGCGGGCAGATAGTAAGATGATTCTAGTGTGTTTTTCGGCTATGTCTGATTTATTTTTAATCATATTCAATGTTGAACCCATTTTAAACTAACAATTGTTTCTTATTATTGATACTTATCGTTGTTAAGAAGATGATATAAAGCCATTTAACGTACTTTGTTTCTTACATAGGAATAATTGGTGTAGGTGGGTTCTTCTCAACTTGTTCACGGGGGAGTTCCTCTCGGGGGTCAGGCGGCAGGCGCTTCGTAGGCGTGTCTGGTACAGCGCGCTTGATGGGCTTGAGAGGGGGATCCTATCGATCTCGGCTAGGATCATAGACGACGTCAAGAGCACAGTGCTGAATGTTCAGTTAGTGAGGATCATTGCGAAGCTCAGGGACGCCTGTAAGTCGGGGTTTGTGCGGCACCTGGAGCGTTATGGGGTTGAGAGGGTTCGTGTGGTTCAGAGGGAGGCGGTTAGCCTGGGTTATCGTGGCGCTGAGGCGCTTTCGGGGGACCTTGGTTTCATCAGGTACTTGATGTTCCTCGACTATAATCAGCCGGTTGGCTGGAGGATCTATCAGTCGTAGCGAGTAGTACTCGGGTTATTGCGGTACTGCTGCTGGTCGTGGTGCTCTCCAGTGTTCCGGTGGTTTCGGCTTTGACTGAGTCCGATGTTAGGACTGAGCTGGCTACCGCTTACGAGGCCGTTGCTAAGGCGGAGGTCGCAGGCGGAAATGTGACGGCTTTGGTTTCTCAGCTTGATGATATCGCCCGTAAGCTACCTGGGGCTTCCCCCGATTCACTTGCGACCTACAAGTCGACGCTCGACGACGTGCTTGCTAAGGCGCCCGTCGCTGAAACCCAGGGTAGTCTGAGGATTACGAGTCGTCTCATAGTTGTAGCGGGAGTACTCATCGTCATCGCTGCCCTCGGTGTGGCCGTGTATACCCGTGGCTCCCGGTGGTTCTGGGGGCTGTGGCTCAGGACTCACAGTGGTTGGAGGGTCGCGCGCGCAGATGAAAGCATATAAGACAGAGTTGGACTCCAACAACGTCCAGAGGACTCTCCTCCTCAAGTCCGCTGGCACGGCACGCTTCGCCTACAACTGGGGTCTTGCCAAGATGCAGGAGCAGTTCGAGCAGACTGGCAAGTCTTCCACCTGCCTTGCCCTGCGGAGAGAACTGAACGGCATCAAGAGGACGGAGTTTCCGTGGATGCTGGAAGTTTCAAAGTGCTGCCCGCAGGAAGCACTCAGGGACTTGGAGGTCGCCTACCAGAGGTTCTTCAAAGGCGTTTCTGGACATCCGACATTCAAATCCAAGAAGAACGGTGCTGGTTCATTCACATTCTCCTATACAAAGGTTAGTTCAGACAGAATCCAGATACCGAGAATCGGTGACGTTAGGTTAAAGGAAAGAAATTACCTTCCTATAGATCAACATATCCTCTCCGCAACAGTTTCTGAGAAGGCAGGAAGATGGTTTGTGTCAGTCCTCGTGAGGGAGGAAATCAAAGTCCCAGAGAACAACGGTCCTGTGGTCGGTGTCGATCTCAACATTGCTCCACTGGCTGTGGTGAGCGATAAAACAGAATTTGCCAATCCAAAGGCACTCAGAAGGAATGAGAGGAAGCTGAAGAGGCTCCAGATGAGCCTGTCGAGGAAGAGGAAAGGAAGCAGCAACAGGAACAAGGCGAGGCAGAGAGTAGCAAAAATTCATAATAGGATAGCTGACATTCGTGGTGATGCACAGCACAAAGCCACAACAATGCTGACGAAAACCAAGTCAGTAATTGGTGTGGAGGATTTGGCTGTGAAGAATTTGGTGAGGAACCACAAGCTGGCAAAAGCCATATCGGATGCCAGTTTCGGGGAGTTCAGGAGGCAGTTGGAGTATAAGGCAAAGTGGTATGGATCGAGAATAGTGGTTGCTGACAGGTGGTTCCCGTCCACGAAGAAGTGCTGTGAGTGCGGGAAGATAAATGAGATTCCACTTGGTCAGGAAATCTATACCTGTGACTGTGGAAATACAATGAGCAGACATTTGAACGCTGCTAGGAATCTGGAAGCAGTCGCCCTGAGTTTCAGGGAGACGTTAAACGCCTGTGGAGAGTTGGCCGCTACTGAGGCAACTGTGATGCAAGCCGACTCTGTGAATCAGGAACCAAACGCCATTCGGGAGATGTCCTAGATGGATAAGTTTTGGAGAACGGTCGAGCGCAATGATTGATGACGAGTTCAAGGCCGTGGCGCTGATCATCCTCCTCGCGTCAGCGGTCATATCGGTCTACCCGGTGATTAGTGAGGGGAGGATCGTTGAGCCCTTCTCCGAGTTAGGGATCCTTGGGCCGACGGGGAAGCTCGGTAACTATACACGTGAGGTCGCGGTTGGTCAGGGCTTCGACCTCTTCATCTACGTTGGTAACCACGAGGGGAGATGTGAGTATTACCGGGTCGTGGAGAAGGTTGGGGATCAGAATAGTAACGTCAGTGATGTGGTTCCACTGGATGCGTCGGTGAGGGCGAGTTGGGAGACGGTTCTACCGAGCGAGGGAAACAACACCATTCCGATTAGGGTGAGTATGGATTCCGCGGGTTTGAACAGGAGGCTCGTCTTAGAGCTGTGGAAGTATGACCTCGCCTCTCATGGATTCGTGTATGATGAGCGGTGGACGCAGCTCTGGTTAAACGTCACTTTGACGGGTTAGGTTGAGTCTTGCCTTCTATTTTGGATAAGTTTCGGGATAGGCTGGGCTCGGGTGATGAGGTTGAGGAGCCCGAGCTCGAGGAGGAGGTCGAGGAGCCTAACCTCCTGGAGGGGGACGTCGTCGCCGGCTCGGGGCGTGAGGTGGGTGAGCTGGTTGGGAAGATCTCGTCTGAGCGGCATGTCTCGATGGAGGAGGCGTCGCGTGGGGTTTACAGGGCGATTATGGAGGATAAGGTTAGGTTCGTGGATCCCTCCCCGCCGTCGGGTTTCGTGGGGTTCTTCTCATTCAGCTACAGTGGCTGGTTCTGGGGGGTATTGGCGTTCATTGCACTTCTGCTCTACTCGATCTACCTGATGCCTCAGGTCTACCCACTCTACTATCTTAGGATGGTGGCTGGCGCCATCTTAATCCTCTACGTGCCGGGTTACACTCTGATTGAGGCCCTTTACTCGAAGAGGGATGAGCTTGAGAGGCTCGAGAGGTTCGCGTTGAGTGTAGGGTTGAGCATAGCCGTTGTGCCACTCGTGGGGCTTGTGCTTAATTACACTCCCTGGGGGATTCGGCTCGACCCCGCGCTCGTCTCTTTGGCGGCGTTGACGGTGGTCCTCGGGGTTGTGGGTGTTTATCGGAAATATGGCTACTGGCGGCTGGCTCAACTCGCTCGGAGGGCCTGAGCTGAGTCCTCTCGATAGGATGCTTGACCGATACACTGGACTTGGGCTTCTCCTGGTCGTATTCGGCGTCCCCTT
This sequence comes from Bathyarchaeia archaeon, assembly GCA_050014495.1. GTDB lineage: Archaea > Thermoproteota > Bathyarchaeia > TCS64 > TCS64 > UBA8941. Next base: position 102,290 of record JBEKDF010000004.1, on the reverse strand, counting down.
CGCCCTCTTCGCCTACTTCGTGCTGCTTAACACGCCTCTTTCGGCACTCGGCTTGGGCTGCCTCATCATCGGTTCGACGCTGATGCTTATTCCCTCGAGCCCCGTGCCGAAGGAGACAGTTTGGGCCATGGTTGAGGGCTCGTGCCTCAACGTCGAGGCTCTTCTGGAGGAGTTCGACGCGAGGTGGAGGGCCGTGTATCTGCCCCCGAGGCAGGGGCTTATATACGCTTACGCTCCCCTCTCGGCGAATCCCGGGTATGAGGGGGTCTCGGCCGCGATGGCAGCTCCGATAAGGGTCTTCAGCGACGCCGGTGGGGGGAGGGCGCTGATGATCTTCCCACCGGGGTCGGAGGTCGTCAGGATCGCGTCCCTGGAGAAGGACTCCAGCGTCGACGAGGCCCTATCCTACATCCTCGTGGATTTCCTTGAGGCGGTTGAGTCGGTGAAGGCCGTGAGGTCGGGTGATAGGTACATTCTTGAGATGTCTGGGGCCAGGGTGGAGACGAGGTTCCCGAGGTTTGAGTTGGTCCTGGGCTCGCTGCCCACGAGTATAGCGGGTTGCATCCTCGCCTCTGTGCTGGGGAAGCCGGTTGCGCTGGTTAACGAGGATCTGAGTGGGAGGAAGACCACCATCTCCTCCTTCAAGGTTTTTGATTAGTTTGGATAGGCACAAGGTCTTCGTCGTCTCGCTCGCGTTCCTCATCGTGCTCACGACGGTGAGCCTCGCAGCTCTGGATGAGTGGAGGATTGAGGTCTACGTCAGCCTCTTCACGGTGTGCTACTTTGCTTGCTCTGCGCTGTTCAAGCCCAGGAGGCGTTTCTTTGACTTGGTCGGGGGCGTGCTCTTCGTCTCGTTCTGCCTCATAGTCTCGGTGAAGGTCCTGGAGATCCTCCTATGAGAGCGGTTCTGAAAGCATCCTTCGTCTGTGTGTGCTTCTTGTTGCAGGCCTTCATGCCGATTGCTTTGGCTCAGCAGCTGCCTAGGCACCAGGATCCGAACACGTTCGGGCCGCAGCCCCCAGATGCGACTACTCTATTTGATCTCTACGGCGTCATCTTCAACACAACCGCGGCTGAGAACTACCCGAGTGCACTCAGCTGGCTCGGCTGGGCCAAGCTCGTTTACGCGCCGGGCGGCCTGAATGCCACCCTTGGAAATTATCATGAGTTGCTCGGGCGAGAGATTGGTAGCCTGAACTTGACCCGGGCTGATATTGACCTCATCAGGGGGTACCTTCAGCATCTGAGGGTCTCTGACGCTGATAGTTTGATTAAGGTGGCGCTCTCGGAGCTCCACGACTCGAACACCACGCTCGGTGAGTTGAGGTCCTATTCAGTTACACTTGGTCAATCTCTGAAGGGGTCTCCTTCGAAGTTATTGTCCGGAAGTGATGAGGTCTCGGCGCTGATTCTGAAGCAGCTTGAGGAGATTAAGGTTCTTCAGGGTCAGTCTGAGGCCATCAAGAACCCCGTTCAGAGCAGCGCCATGAGGACTCAGGTCAGCATTGAGGTGACCCCCTCGAAGGGTCTGCTGGGCTCCGAGGTGGAGCTCAGTGGGATCCTAACTGATTCGTCTGGCAATCCGGTTCAGATGAGGGTCGTTACGGTGTACGTAGATGGGAGGGTGTTCACCCGTCTGAGAACGGATTCGTATGGGGGGTTCACATGGCGATTCGATCTGCCGTTCCTATACAAGGATTATGTCTCGGTCTCGGCGGAGTATTGGCCCTCACGAACGGATGTCGGAGTCTACCTCCCATCAGCCTCCAACATCGTCCAAGTTGGCTTAATTTGGTTTACTCCCGGCATAAAGTTGAGTTTACCAGATGAGGTCTACCCCGGGAAGTCCTTCACGGTGTCGGGGATGATCAGCAATGGAAGCATCCCCTTGGGTGGGATGGCTCTGGAGTTGGCTGCGTTTGGCTCAGTCACCCCCCTGGTCTCTGCTGAGGGTGGTACATTCGTGACCACCATCAACGTTCCTGCGTGGACATTGGAGGGGTCATCGATCATCAAGGCTGAGAGTCTCCCCTTAGGCGTGCGCGCGCGCGCAAACGAGCATTAAGCTGATCCCAGTGAAGAAGGTAAAGATGCTCGACAAGAGGGTGGTCCTTGACTCGCCCACGCCGGATATGAGGTTACTCAGAGACATGCCACCTAGTCCCTCAAAAGAATAGTTCAAGATGAATATGCTGAGATACAGGGGTACATACGGGTAATCACTCGCCCCATACAATAACCTCGACAGGGGGGAAGCAACAACAATAATTACTAACACGACGGGTAGGGTCACTATCGCCGTGTACTTCACCGACATCTGGAAGATCCTCTTCAGCTGTGGACTATCCTTCTTGAATTTACTGTAGAGTGGGAAGAGAGATGTAGCTATTGGGACCGTGAGGAAGGAGAGGAGTACGCCGAAGCTGCTAGCCGCGCCATAGTTGCCGATGAGGTCCGTCGCGACGTAGAGGACCATGATGTAATTGTAGATCTGATTCAGGACGCCGATTAGTAGCGAGCTCATCGACAAGGGTAACCCATAGCCGAGGAAGGTCCTGAGCATACCAAAATCAAAGCCCCCCTTGGAGCCCTTCTCGAACTTTATGAAGATATAGAGAAGGAGTACGCCGACTAAACCAGCGACTACCTGGGAGGCGGTGTTGGCCAACACTGCTCCGAAGGCTCCGAGACCGACCAGCAGCAAAACGACGCTGAGTAACGTGCGCGTTGCGGACCAGAGGATCTGGGTAAAGCTCATCAGGCTCATTATCTCATACCCAACCAGGATGGCCTGAATCGTTGTGAGTAGGCCCCCGCCACCCAGAACAGCAAGCGCCGCAGCCCTGACCAACGGCTCGATCTCCGGCCGCTTCAGATAGATTGTGGCGATGGGCCCAGCAAAGATAATCATGAGCCCACTGATAACCAGAGAAGTCACGATGCTGAAGACGAGCCCCGTCACAACAACCGACTTGAGCTCATCGTTCCGCCCCTCATACCTGTACATGGCGCAGAACCTCGTCAGAGACGCGTTCATGCCGAGGTCCTGGAAGAGAAGTGCAATGGAGACGGGGAACAGGGCGATCGTGTACTCCCCGTAAGCCGTTGAGCCGAGGAAACGCGCCATCCAGATGACGGTGACGGCGGAGATGAGGGTGGTGACCACCTGCCCCACCATCAAGACCAGGCTACCCCGGGCCGAACCACGCATCAACTCCGAAGAATCCTCAGACAGCTTAAATCCACCCTAAATAACGACAAGATAGCTAACGACTCAAGTAGATAAATTAAATCCGATCCTGAAAGAGATTAAACATCCTCGAGTGCGCACGTTCTCTATAAACGATAAGGGGATAATCTTATGTTATGAGTTGCGAATAAAGTCGTAGGTCTCATTGATGAACGGATCGTGAAGTTAGTGCGAATGAAGGCTAAGATCAGCTTAGACAATTTCTCATTGTCCCTCTTCGTGACTCAGAGTATCCTAACTACACTACAACTAGTATCATCACTTGGACTCACCATTCAGTTGATGGAGCATAGGGTATGGTTTGACTCTGGCCTGAGTCTAGGTTTAGATCTCACGATACCCCTGATTATACTAATCATCGTTTCAACGATCCTCATATTTACGAAGAAAAAACAATACTCAATACTGCCTCTGCTCGGACTGATTTTACTCCCAATACTAGGCTTTGCATTAACCGTCTCAATTGTCTCCCTCGCATCCTTCTTGGTAGGGATCGTCTCCTTCAAGAATGCTAGGCGAACATTGTTTTGGATATTAGCCGCACTCTCAGCTGTTGAGCTAACCGCTATTGTCTACTGGTTGGTCTTCGCGCCTCTACAGATAGCGTTTCCATTGGCGAATCTCGTGAATCTCGACGAGGTGATATTCTTCCTAACCAGCCCCCTATCCATCATAGTACTCATTGCAATCATATGTGCCTCGTTGATCGCACCAGTCAGATTATTCTGGCGGAACAAAACGAGCATAGTTCAATCAGAAGAAAATATCCCCACCAGCAAATCGAGGAATATCCTCCTTTACTTATCCCTAATTATCGTGTTCACGGTTTTCTCGGTTCTGTACCCGAGTCTCCCAGGTATAAATCCACAGAACAACAACGTTGGTACCGATGTCAGCCAATATGTTAGTGATCTCGGTGGGATTAACAATGGGACACTGACGATCTTCAATGCGAATGACGGTTCCAGGCCACTATTCTTCCTGGTACTCGAAGCATTTCAGAGGCTCTTCGGACTCAGTAACCTCGCGGTAGTGAATCTAATCCCCATACTAATCGCTCCAATTCTAGTCATCTCGGTGTTCTTCCTATCACGTGAGGTGCTGCAGGATGACGCCTACGCCCTCTGGGCCTCATTCTTCACGGTAGCCGGGTTCCACATCGTCGTCGGCATGTACTCATTTTTCCTCACAGACATGCTTGGGCTCTCCTTCACATTCCTCGCCCTAACACTATTCTTCAGAGGCATCCGCCTCAACGATTGGAAACAACTCATCTCATCTGCCCTGTTTATGGGTCTCCTTCTGCTAACACACCCCTGGACCTTCATACAATACGCCGCAGCACTCGCACCCCTCATCGTCTATTTGGCAATCACATCAGAGTCTAAGCAGATCAAGACCCTCTCCCGCCTAGCGATAATCGGAGCCATACTAATCCTGGGAGCAACCCAACTAGCACCGCAATTTGTCGGAGGCTTCGACGCGTTCAAAACCTTCACCAGTGGAATCACCACACTAGACGACATACTCCCAAGCACCTACAACTCCCAGTTCTACTACAGCGGACTCCTGGCCAACCTGCTCCTCCTCACACTCGCAGCCGTTGGCATCATCATAACTAAATTAAGAAAGATCCCGGCAATTTTCCTCACATCCTTCCTATTCACTACCACTATTGGATACCTCCTCGTCGACATGGATGTGAAGAAAAGGTTCCTCTACAATTACCCGTGGGGATTACTTGCAGCAATGGGCCTCATGGTCTTCCAGAAGACGGAGGACAGGGATCTGAAGACCATCATACCCATCTTCATATCCCTCAGTCTCATCGCCTACCAGCTGAGAAGCTTAGCCAATATCGTGTAAAAAAATAAATGTTGAACCGCGTGCGAGCTCCGCACACCCGTAACAAAAGGGAATACACCCGATTAATTACGGAGAGGTTTTCTTCTTGGGTTCTTCGGGTTTACTGACACTTATTACCGTCGCTTTTCCCACCGGCCTCGCGATTAGTTGAGGCTTTTATTATATTTGAAACCGCTAGGACGATTGGGGTCCACCCCTCTTTGAGTCTCTCCTGGACGACTACATCAACCCTCGCATCCACCACCACTTTGGTCGAGGCTGAGCAGCGCGAGGGATAACCCTTAATCTCCTCCTCGACGGCGGATGCGACGACCCAAGGCTTCTCCTCAGCATGCCACCGGCTCACCAGGCTGTTAGCGAGGATCTGCGCTCGCCTCTGAATCTCCACTTCCTTAAGGTTAGCCTTGGCCCGAAGTTTACTGATCTCGTCCTCCACCCTAAATAACTCGGAGCGAAGCTGATCGATATCCTTCCCCCGCTGCTGGCTCTGTTTCTGTAGCTTCCCAACGTCGGTGACAAGTTTGTCATGGGTCGCGACCGCGTCGAGCTCGTCCAGGGCCTTCCTCACGGTGTTGAAGGTCATAGTCGCCCCTCATAGAGGCGCCTGGTAAGGTCCTCGAGGAGCCAGGCGGACACGTTTCGGATCTTAGCCTTATATATGGAGTTGAACGCCCATCTCTCCCTCTGGTATAGCTCGGCAGAGGGTAGGCTATCGGCGTCGGGTAGCTTGGTCTGAATATAGATGTCAATGCTCTTTAATATGGAGACGATGCTCTCCGGCGGGAGCTGCGAGATAACGTTTGGGTCCTTTTTCACTGCGAGAAGCACCGACGTGTACTCGATTAGCTTCTCGTATCGCCCGCTCTCCTCCCTAATAGTTCCCCATTGAGTCACCTCGTTCTTGTACACCTGCAGGGCCTGAGTCACTGTGGAGTGAAGTGTAAGGACCTCGTTCTTCGCATTCTTCACCTCGTTGTAGAAGAATCGAGCAGTGGTGGCTCTGTCGGCGTCGGTCGCTGCACTCATCGCGTTTAATCCTTTGACCATCTTGTCCTGCAGCACATTCAGTGATGCAACGTACTGGCCAAGAAGGTCATTGATCCTCTTGATCGCAGCCCCGGAGACCTCATTCAACGCGCTGATCGCCACATTCTTGTAGGCATTGATGACTCCACTAAGCTCGTTGACTTTCCCCTGGAGTGCTGCGAGCGTGGCCTCCTTCACCTGGATGGCCGAGTCAAGCTCCTCAAGCGTCCTGATCTTCTCCAAGGCCTTGAGGAGGCGTATCACCGAGGCCCTGGGCTGCCCGATGATCTCGAGCTTCCTCAGCCCGTTGAGCAGCATCTTGAAGTGGTCCTCGGTGTAGCCCCGCTTAAAAAAGTCGAAGATTAGATCAAGCAGAACTATGTAGAGTGCGTTAACCCTCCTGAACTCGTCACGCTTGTTCTCCTCTGACTGTGTCTGCTTCTTGATTACCTCCTGTGTCGCAGTCATTAAGTTGAGACCATTGGAGAGCTTTGTGTTCTTCACCTTCAGCTCCTCATTGGCCTTTGTCAGTAGCTGATTCTCCGCGGCTGTGCGGACCCTGTCGAGTAGCTCGACTGGGCTGGTAGCGTCGGTGGACGCAACTGCCTCTATGGTGCTCTCCGTGATGCCTCTCTTCGCCATGTCTGATAACCTGGAGTTGATAGCAGCCGACTTAGCCTGAAGAGCGTCTGTCTCCTTCTTGGCAGCGTCCCTGGCCACCGTTGTCCTCTCGAGGTCCTTCTTCTTGGCTTCGAGAGCTTTACTAACAGCACTGAGCTCTGATTTGCCCTGAGCGACTTCGTTGTCTATTGCTGCTTTCTGGGACTTGGCTCCCTTTATGTCGCTGGTGATCCTCGTATAGATGGCGTCGGCCTCGTGCTTGAAGATGCCCCATGCCTTATAGTAACTCGACTTACTGCTGTCGTCTATCTCCTCGACTGATACTCCTTCTCTCATTTGCTCGAGTATCTGATCGACTTTACTTACCATTATCGCACCTAAATATGGAGTATTCCCCTAATATTATAAACCTTTTTATAATATTTATAAGGGGATTGATACAAACTACCTATTCATGGCGGGATACAGCGAAGATAAAAGGCAGCTTCTCAAGCAATTCAGTCAGAATCTAAAGATAATATCTGTGTTATATCCCGATAGGAGTTATTCGATTAGCCAACTAGCTGTCCTCACGGAGTGGGACCAGGGCACCCTTTCAAAAGCCGTTAACTCCATGATAGAATCGGATCTTATAATTTTAGAGGAGGAGAAAAAGGGGAGGGGTAAGCCCCAGAAGATAATCAAGTTATCTGATATCAGCTTCCGGTTATACAGCATAGTAGATGGTTATCTGGGTAAGAGACTGGCTGAGAATGAATACTCCGACGATAGGGTACTAAAAGAGTACTTCAACATGTTAGATTCAAGCAACGAGCAAATGATCGAGATGGCTATCTCCGGTTTATCCGCGGAGAGCACAAAAAGGAATTATCCCGCCGATGAATATCTGGAGAAACTTAAAGAGAAAATATTCGACAAAACAAAAAGCAATCATCAAAACGAGCTCATACAAATTGTACTAAACCTCTCAAGAATATCCGACGAAGCCAAGCTAAGAACACTCGACGAAATCTTCAGGAAAGACCTCCTGAAACTATTCTACGCGGAGCTGCAAAAGACTGATAAAACGGAGGCTATCCGGATGGATACCCTCAGGGTCCTCGCTGAGATCGTGGCGCCATCGGAGAAGTACGCGATAGTAAAAGACGCTTATCTCCAATTGTTACGGGAAGGTTCAACTTTCCGAGGATCGGCTAGAACCCTTCTACAATCCAAATATCCAGAGAAGGTATCCGACATCAAACTTGAATTGATCAGAATCGCCAGGGAGTCCGACTCTCATCTAATTTCTCTAATAAGCGATGAGCTTGGAAACTTGTCCTAAAGTCCAGGCGCATACAATTTTTCTCGCAATTGTGAGTATCTATCACTTCCGTCCACCAAGTACGATGGATGTCCACCGAGTCTCAAGTCAGTCCTCCCCGTCCATCATTTTTACACTAAAACTACCCCAGGTCCAATACTCTGAATATTCCAGCGAGCCCATCCCCCTGTCCCACTACACCTAACCACCAGCATACTTGACCACTACCCTACATTAGCTCCTATAGCTAGGGAGGCTCAGGAAATCAAAAGAGGAGGTGAGGTGTGATCCCAACTTGGACTAATGGACAAAAGACGGACTAATGGACTGAGATGGGACACATGAAATACGCATGGAACTCTGGACAAATCGCTAAAATAACCTGGAAACCCTTGGACGGGGGTGGACTACAGTTAAAGCATATAATAGGGACGAATGGCCTCCTAACCGCAGTGCTAAATGGGCCCCTTAACTAACCCGAGGTAGGGTAGGTTCGCAGTAATATCGTACAGGCAAGGGCCTAGCTTGAATCCCCTGTAGTCGAGCTTCAGGTCGAACCAGAATTCCCTGCACTGCCCCGCCTTGATGGGCTTCTCAAACTTTAGGGTCAACAGCTTCTGATTATAGACATAAGGCGTCTCAGAGGTGCCAACCGGCGGTGTCCTCATGAATGCTAGGCTCGTCAGGCTCCATGTTGTTACATCCTTTGAGCCGGCGGTCACGATGTAGTAGAACCGCACCCCATTTGTGGATCTAACCCACTTCTCAAACACAATTTTGGGTGCCACCACAACCGGCTTGAGCCGGCCGAAGCTATCACGCCTATCACACTTGTCATAACTACTATTAGCCGAAACAGGGGCAACCACCGGCAACGCTAAAGCTAACGTAAATAGCAGCAAACACGAGACTACGAATAACCCCTTAACCTTCAAACTATATCATCTACTCCAACTGTTAATAGCTATTTAAGGGATACGAATCAACGATACTGTTAAGTTATTTGTCATGGGTGTTTAAACTTTCAAGCCTAGAAATTTTCACCAAAGGTATTTTTAATCTCAAAGGTAGCTTTACTTCGACGTGGATATTTACGTAGATGAATCGGGTGACTTAGGTTTCAGCTTAGGTAGCAGTCGGTTCTTCATCGTATCCTATCTTATATGTGATAATTCAACGCCGATTGTGCGGGTCATGAAGAGGTTCCTTGGGCGTAGTAAAACGAAAAAGAGATACGCAGGAAAAGAACTGAAGTTTTCAGGGTCTCGTTCTGAAATCAGGGAACAGATATTAACTAAACTATTAAATGTTGAATGGACGGCTGGCTTGATCATACTGGAAAAAGATCAGGTTAAAGCCAACCTTAGGAAGATTCCGGATGTACTTTATAATTACACGATTTTAGAATTCCTTATGAGGGATCTTTTAAGTTTCTACGATAATATCGCACCAATAAATATTCATATTGATAGGAGCAAGGACAGGACTAGAGCTGAAGCTTTCAACTTGTACGCCTTTGATAAGGCTTCTTATATTTGGCAACAAGTTCTGAAAAGGAAAACACCATTTAATCTCGGAAATCTCACTGTCGAACATTGTTATTCTCATAGTAACAAATGTGTTCAAGTTGCTGACTTCATTGCAGGGGCGGCATTTCAAAGATACGAACGTGGCAACTCTACTTTTCTAGATATAATTAATACGAGGATTACAAAGGAAACATATTTGTGGCATAGATGAATAGTTGCGTGCCTGTCCTACACACTCCCACACCGCATCCACGGGTTTCATTGCTTCGGACAGGACTTATCCGCGTGTTTGTTATTATGCATACATTAATAATAGGTTTATGTAAAGTAGTTATGTATTTTAAATAGCTATTACTCTAAATCATTCTGTTATACAACATATCTTATCATAATATAGCTATTATAGCTTTATAAAATTAAAATGGGCCATTTTTGGAAATGAAACACAGAACAAAGCTAAATAATGGCTTATATAATTAGTAAATTGGTTAACCAATGCCGAAAAAAATCAGTTCTTATAAAAGGCGTAAAAAAGGCGGGGAAAGACGGGTTGTTACAATAAGTGCGTATACAAGACGAAAACCAAGAAGAAAATGATGAGTCCTTATAACCCCAATGCGCGCGCGCCTTGTAGAACTACTGGAAAAGAAAGGTGTACTAACACAATCTGAATGGGAGAAAACAATCAAAGGACACGTAAACGTCTAGAAGCGACAAGAAAATATTATTCGTCAAGCAAGGACTTATAACCAATCTCTCCGCCCTTCTTCAAAGCTTCCTTCATATCAGGAGGTAATCTGTGGGTTGCTAAAAGATTTGAACACATTAAAATCTTAGTGAATAGCTTAATATGTTCATCTTTCATGATTCTTTGTGTAAAAAAGAACAATATCGCACTAACATGAGGCATACTCTCAAACCGCTCAGATAAACAGTTGACAACCTCAGAAAGCTCTTTTTGAATTTTTTCTTCATCTTCTTTAGTACGCAAGATGTCTGATATGTCAATCGCCACAATACCATACCCGCTTGATTTCAGAAGTTGATTACTTGCGTCCTCAATGGAGTGCAAGACGCTTTGAGATTTAGTTGCCATAAATGGTGAATAAATCACTACTCGCCTATAGTTAGAGACTGGTAAATCAATCTCTCTCGCCCAGATTTTAGACATTATATTGACATCTATGGGATAAGAGTCACGCATTTGGTAAGTCTCTTCGGAGTATTGGACGACTGTTGATTTCTCTGGAAGTTTTGGGATGTTTATCGTTCGCGCGCGCGAAATGTAGAATTGTTTTCCCAGGCCTTGCTATACCAGTTTATTCCTAGCAGTTTCTCTATTATTCGCAATGCTGCTTGTAATTCAATTTCCTTATTTTTTAAACTCTCATTGTTACCAACAATTATATTGGCTCTTGCGCGTATCCCTTGCTTTTCCTCATCCGTTAGAATTGCCGTGTTTTTTCTTATTTGTCATTTACCATAAAAGCTTTTTTTAAAAAGGGAGTAAACTAATAACCATCCGTTTTCTCAAAGCTCTCATAATAATTGAATGTATCAGCGTACTCAGAATCAATGAAAAACAGTTTACATGCCTTATACTTTTCGAGCTATTGTTTTGTTGTATCTGTTGGCACAAACTCAATAACCGTTTTAAAGATAGAGGGCGAAATAACAATAAAATGCCGTCCAAAAGGTTCAGCGGACTCTTCAGTTGTCTTGCCTTCATCAATCAAACCGTTAAGTTCGCTCCATAATTCATCAACTTTCCAGAGTCGCAAGACCGCTTTGTGCTCTGGGCACACTATATCGTGGTATGAGCCCACTAGCTACTCCTCCAAGCAGCCGTGACAAAAGACTGAACAGTATCCGAATCAACGCTCCATTGAGTTCGGGCTATTCTAAGGTGGACCTGTATTCACCGCGAGGACACCGCTCATTGACACGCTGGTGTCCAGGGAAGGCCAGTTGACAACCACATCGTCTCCGCCACTCGAGTTCGGGGTGCAGAGCACCTGGACGTCCCCCCCGATGATGAGGTTCGCCCTATCGGACTGGTAGACGAACCCCCTCGCGTCCAGCTGACTACCCACCAACGTGACGTTGTCAAACCTCATCACCTCCAACAGGTACACGTAGCCAGCCTCCAAGCCTATCGAGGTGACGTTCTTGGACGCGACGACCGTGTAGAACCCGTAGCCACTCCAACCCCCCGCCCTCGTCCACCCCAGGCTCAGGATCAGGGTCCTGTTGGTATCGACGTCTAGGCCGCTGTCCTTCACGAGCCCGGAGCCATTCGCGACCAGGGTGATGTTCCTCGTCTCCATCGCAGTCAGCTGAGACCTCACGACCCTCAGCGTCTCCGTGGCGTTGAGGAGCTGCGCCGTCAGCTTCGAGATCGTGGAGTTCGCCCCACCGGACACCGTCTGCCTATAGTCTGCGAACTGCTTCGATATATCAGCTATCTGGGCCGACTGGGCGGCTACAGTATCATTCAGCTTAGCCGCCTCCAAGCTCTTCGCCGCCGCCTCCGCCTGGGCAGCCGCGAGGCTCGACTTCGAATCAGAGAGCTCAGAGGTCAGAGAAGCCACACTCGGCCTGAGCGCGAGGTACCCCGCCGCGTACCCTAGGAAGCTTGAGACGAGCACGCAGCTCAGCAGGAACAGTACGAGCCGCTTATCCATAGCCATATCTTAACCCACGTTAAGTTAAATCATTAGACTATCGACTCGTAAACCTATTCGACGAAAAAAGGTAACCGCGGATTGCGCGCGCGCCGACAACCTTATACCTCAAAAACCTAGCCATCGGACCACAACTCTACCTCAGTCAATCGATTCTTTAAATCATCGTATGCACGCACGGGTCCTCATTCAGGAGGAAAGCTGCAGACGCACGCTTAATCCCAAGCGCGCATCATTCTCTTTTCATAATACATGCTCAGCAAGCCACTGGGCTTCCTCTAGTGCGTCCGCTACGCGGTTTCTCTCCCTGACCAACTTGGTCCTCAGAGCCTTGTATTGGCTCGTATCCGGGTTTAGCTTGGCTAACTCCGACAACGGTTGTAGGACGGGTATCGGTTTGATGTACTCTGCACCATAGTGGTCCTGCCCGTACCTGCCACTGAGCGTGTAGTTGATGGGGTTGAGCGTCCGACAGATCTTAACCATGACCCGATTCGTCACGGCTATTCTACCCTCATCCTTCTTCGCAGCCCCAACGCTTTTGATGGTCTCAGCAATTTCAGATGTGAGAGCGTCGAACCGCCGGGCCACTGTCCTGAAGTCTTTCCCCCTCTCTATCAGGCTCGTGAGGTCAATAGTTCCCTTGGCCCTGTTCTGTAAGTCATTCAAAGCCGCCAGAGTCCAGTCCGCCACAGGGGTGATGCTGTAGGGTATGATGGGCAGTGTGCAGAGTCGGAGTATGACGAGGAGGTGCGCCTTGTTAGCCATGTAGAGGGTCTCAGGGTCGCACTTATCGATGGTATCGTGGTCGCTGTGGTACCACCATCCCCCCGGCTTCTCCTCCTCTCCCGGTGGCGTGACTGTGAGGACCCTCGCTGAGGGGACCCCGACTCCTAGGAAAGATTGGTCTCCCGCCTTCCATGGTGTGTATCCATCTATTCTCTTGAAGGGCGCGCCCTCGTATTCGGCGAGCTCCTTTATTGTTGACTCCATGAAATCGTGGTACACTGGATCCGCATCCACCGAGTAGACGGTTGTACCAACCATGCAGGGGGTATCATCGTTCAGGTAAGCGATGCAGTTCCTCTGGATCCTGTCCCAATGAGTGTCTAGGTACCATGTTGAGCCAGTCATGATCCCCGTCTCGTGACCCTGGAACCAGAGGAACTCTACGCATCTCCTAAGAGGCTTGATGCTGGATAGAACCCTTGCGAGCTCGAGGGTACATGCGCAGCCCACAGCGTTGCAGCTTCCCGCGCTAGCCCAGGCATCCATGTGGCTCCCCAACAGGACAAAACCCTCCTCCTGACCTGGAATCGAGGCCATTGGCTGCCTAGTTCGAGCCCAGCCCCTCTCACTATCACCCCGCATCCAAACCCTGACGGGTCCCCTCGCTAGCATCTCCTCAAGTCTCACCCCGTCCTCCGAGGTGATTAGGAGTGCGGGTATCCTGCCGATCTCATCTATGTTCTCAGGCGTCGGGTTCCCCCAGACAGATTTGACGGTGCCCCTGTTGAAGACCCTCTTAGGTGCGCTGTAGCTGATCACTATGAGGCCCGCGGCACCCTTGAGGACCCCCGCGATGTAGTTCTTCCAGGGCCTAGCGGGGGCCTTTTCAAATTCGACCAGGACTATTTTTCCCCGTACATTCTTCTCCTCATAGTCAGCGAGGCCTCCTCCACCCACGTAGACTAGCTCCCCCTCAACTCCATCAGATCCCGTTGGTGCCATCTGGGCTAGTGGCATTGCCTCGATGTGTAGATCAACTGGTGAGGTCACTCTGAGCTCAGCGTCGAATAGTTTTGGGAAGTCGAGCCACGACTGATACTCGGGTGCCTGTGCCCTGATCCCTATTTTCTTCAGGGTCTCTAGGACGTAGTCGACGGCTCTCTCGTTTTCCAGTGTACCTGATAGTTTCTGCCCGGTGCGGGCGAACCATTGTACGTGTTCCCAGCTCCTTTCTTTGGATACTTGGGTGAGTGCCTGCTTCTCGAATTCGCTTAGAACCATACGAGTTGATCAAGAGTGTTTTCATTTATCTCGCTTATCAACTACCCACCTCTGAAGCGCGCGTCATGCAAAATATATGGTCATTTCAACTCGTAGGCGCCCATTCCCAGGTCCAGCTGCCATGTATCTTCACCCCAGGAGCATCAACACCCGCCGCACCAACCGCCACCATCAGAGGCATCAAGTGGACCACATTATTGTAGGAGTCTAGGATGTTTGAGCAAGGGGTATGAATCGGCAGCTTACCATTAATTTAACGTGAATGTGGCGGTCACGGCCATGTTTCCCATGATGGTGATTGTGCAAGTCGTGTCTGTCCCCAAGCCGTCACCTGACCACGATGAGAACGTGTAGTCAGCGCCGGGGGACTCCGTGAGTGTTACCACGTCCCCGTAGTGATACGGAGGAGATATGCTGGTTGACACGGTGCCCCCATCCGTCGGACTGACCATGATGGAGAGCGTGCAAACTGTCTGGGTAAAGCTGGCCACTATGGTGTGGTTATCCTGAACGCTGCTGAATGTGTAGCTAGACACCGCCTCCACCGAGACGCCGTCAACAAGCACATCCGAAACCTGGTACCCGGTGCTGGGAGAAATCGTGTAGACCTGGCTCCCACCCTGAGTCACCTGAGTGGCGCCCAGGGGCGAGATCGAGCCACCTGAGCCAGCTGAGGAGGTGATGGTGAACTGGGCCAGCAGCGCGAAGCTGGCCGTTATCGTGTGGTTGTCCTGAACATTGCTGAACTGGTAGCTCGTCACCGCACCAACAGACGACCCATCTACATCGACACTGGACACTGAGTAACCCGTGTTCGCAGTGATCGTGTAGCTCTGGCTGCCACCGTAGTTAACGACTAAACTACCGCTGGGTGAGATTGAGCCACCCGAGCCCGCTGAGGCCGTGATTGTGAACTGGATCGGGGCGAATGTGGCGGAGAGGGTATGGTCGACCTGCACGCCGCTGAAGGTGTAGCTAGACACCGCCCCCACCGAGACGCCGTCAACAAGCACATCCGAAACCTGGTACCCGGTGCTGGGAGAGATGGTGAATGCCTGACTCGAACCGTAGCTGACGACCACGCCCCCGCTTGGGGAGATGGAGCCACCTGAACCCGCTGAGGAAGTAATGGTGAATTGGGTCAGCGTGAAGCTGGCCGTGACATCCATGTTCCCGTTCACCGTCAAAGTGGAGGGGTTAACCGAGCCCGTCAAGGCTCCGCTCCATGCTGAAAAGACCCAGCCAGCGGAGGGAGTAGCCTGAAGCTGAACCGAGTCCCCGTAGTGGTAGGTCGACTGGCTCGGGCTCTTGGCCACCGTCCCCTGGCCGGAGGTGTTCACGGTGACCGTGTACTGGATCTGGGCGAAGGTGGCCGCTATCGTATGGTCAGCCTGAACATTGCTGAAGGTATAACTGGACACGACCCCGACTGAAAACCCATCAACAACGACGCTAGACACCAAGTACCCGGTGTTCGCTGTGATGGTGAATGCCTGAGTGGAGCCCTGAGTCACCTGAGTGGCGCCCAGGGGCGAGATGGAGCCACCGGAGCCAGCCGAGGAGGTCACCGTGTATTGGGTAAGGTCGAATGTTGCTGTGATTATCATATTCCCGGTTATCGACACGGTCAGCGGGTTGCTTGAGCCGGAGGCGTCGCCGCTCCACCCCGTGAATGTGTAGCCAGTAGCCGGCGTTGCGGTGAGTTGGATGCTTTCACCTGTTGAGTAGGATGCTTTGCTTGGGTTCCTGGCTACGCTGCCCTGGCCCACGGTGTTCACTGTGAGTGTGTAGTTCGAGGAGGGGGTGGGCATCGGTGGCACTGGAGCGGGTTGCGCCGAGGTTTCTATGAATGTGGCCTTCAGCTCGGTGTCTCGGTTTACGCTTATCTTTATTGGATTTGTAGTGGTGTTCTCGCTATTCTGTGTCCAACATTTGAATTGCCATCCCTCAGCCGCCGTCGCGTTTACCGTCACGTCAGCTCCTTTGGCGTAGGAGTGTATTCCAGGGACCGGGTCTGTTGTTCCTGACCCTTCAATGGTGATCGTGAGGTTGTATCGGGTCTCCGTGAACATCGCCTTAAGGGTATGCGGTGCATTCATCGTGACTGTGATCGGGTTCCCGACCTCCTTCTGGTTATCAAGTGTCCAGTATGTGAACTCCCAGCCAAGCGAAGAGTTTGCGTATACCTGAACCGTACTGTTCGCCGGGTAGTAGTGAATGCCCTCTTCTAGGTTTTGGGTGCCTTTCCCATCCGGTGCCTCGACCGTCAGCGTGTAGTTTATCGTCTGTTTATTATTAGCCGGTTTCTGGGTTGTGGAGTTTGACGTGTTTGTTTTATTTGGTAAAGTCGTGTTCTGGGTAGGGATCGTTTGCTGTGGATTGGTCACGTTAACGCTTGTGTTTTGCTGTGTTGTCCCCCCAACTCTATTTCCCGCGTTGTTTGTTGTGAGGACGCCACTTAGGCTAACGCCTACTCCGACCATAAATGCGGCTAGGATTATGATCAATGCTTGTGTCGTCGTAATGACGGCTCTTCTTCTAGTGACTATCCACAAATTTGTGTATTTTGAAGCCTTTTTATTTTAAAAAAGGGTTGTGGATCCCTGATATTTATTTAATTTTTTTGAAGTTAGAGCCGTATAACCTTGTATTCTGCAAATTTTATTGAGTGGTTAATTGGGATAATATGTATTAATTTAAAGCTTTTTTATTTTTATTTCAATTCACGCGTGTGGAAGGATGAACGACTAACTAATGTAGAAGTCCTCGCCTTTCTCCACGGGTAGCGGCTGACTCTCCTGCAACTGCTTCATAGTCGCATACACCGCAGGGTACAACATTGCGACATCCGTCAGCGACAGTATGCCGACGAGTTCCTCCCCAAACTCACCGCCAAGCACCGGTAACTTCTTGATCCCCTGAATCAGCATGACCTGAATCGCGCCCTCAAGCAGCGAATCAGGCCTTACGAAGATGACGGGCTGAGTCATTATCTCCTCTACTTTCACGCGCTCAGGGTCCCCACCCTTCGCGACGACCCTCGTACAGAGATCCTTCTCGGTGACAATACCTGAAACCTTCTTATCAGACATAACGACGAGGCTGCTAACGCCACGATAATCCATAATCTTCGCCGCCTGCCTCGCCGTATACTTACCGTCGATGGTGACGACATTCGCGTGCATGACGTCCTCCACCTTCACACTCATGGTAAACACTGGCCAAACTGAATGGCGAATAAAACAGTAAATCGATTATGGAGTCATGACCCGTATGACAAAGACCAGTTTACGACAAATAATAATGCGCGCCACACGCATTAACTAGACTGCTGAACCACAGAATCACCTTAGGGTTTGTTAGTTGGGCCTTTAAAGGGCGAGTAGTTGACGAAGTAGACTGAGATCAGAACCATCACCACCCCGACAACCTCATTCAAACTCAGCACCTCCCCAAGCGTCACGGCGCCGACGGCAAACGCGATGATCGGGACGAGGAGACTCGAGGTCGAAACCGTAACAGCATCCTCATTCTGCAGCAGTCTGAACCAGATGAAGAACGCGACAACCGTCGAGAGAACAGCAAGATACCCAATCGAGAGGAGATAACCAGGCTCAAGGGGCACAACCAAACCACCCGATGCGAGGGCGAACGGCAAAACCAGCACGGAGCCGATCGCCACCTCGACGAAGCTGAACCAATACGGGTGAACCTCACCTGAAACCATCTTATACCCCACGATGGACGCCGCCCAGAGAAAAGCAGCCACAAGCAGATAGATCACAGCCTGAGCCGAGCCGAGGCCACCACCGAGACTATTCAAGTAAATAACGGCGATCCCAATGAAACCGAACACCGAACTCCCCACCTTAAGAACAGTCACCTCACCCCTCAGCAGCAGCGCGGACATACCGAAGACGAAGAGAGGCTGAGTGTACGTGAGGATGGCGCTGATACCCGAACTGGTCGACCCGAGGGCGTACATCATGAAGATGTTGCTTATGACCCACGCCGAGGCCGAGACCACCACTATCCCCAGAACCCTTGGCTCCCTCTTCATACCACCCCTCGCCAGGAGGAGGAACGGCGCAATCATCAATGTCGAGAAGAACAGCCTCTGCCAAAGATAATTCATGGGAGTGACGTACTGCAGACCGATCTTCATATTCGCCCAATTAGCACCCCAGATGAACACGACGATGAGCAGCAGCACCAGGTTCCTAAGATTCTTCAAAGCGAACTACTTGCAATCTGACGAGCCCTCTTCCTATTAAGGATAGGATGTCAACTACACGAGCTAACTCGATGAGTTGAAAGACGATTAAAACCCTAACCGTCTAAAGATATCCGAATCTTCACCGGTATACTTCCGTAGAAAGGTACTTGAGCCCGCTGTCCACAGCAACCGTCACCACGTTTTTCCCTGCACCTAACTTCCTCGCAACCTCGAGAGAAGCCACGACGTTAGCCCCCGTAGACGAACCGGAGAATATTCCTTCCTCCCTTGCAAGTCTCCTGGCCATCTCATTCGATTTCTCTGTCGACACCGTTAAGATATCATCATAGAGCTCCTTCCTGAGGAGTGGTGGAACAAACCCGGCTCCTATGCCCTCTATGCCATGTGTCCCCTGGATTCCTCTTGATACTGTGGGTGATTCCGCTGGCTCCACAAGATAAACTCCGATACCCTTGCTCCTTGCCTTCAGAACCTCAGCCACGCCCATCGCACAACCAGCGGTTCCAAAAGAGGCAACGAAGGCGTCAACTTTGCCATCAAGTTGATCTAGGATTTCAGTCCCCAACTCATTGTAGCCCTTCAGCATATGCTTGTTGTAAAACTGATTTGTCTGGTATGTGTGAGGCTCTTTACCCATTTCCCCAGCGACTTTCATCATTTTAGGTATCAGATCGGGAGTGGTCTTGCCACCTACGCTGGGTACTATGGTCAGCCAGTGCCAAAGGCCCGCATCGTGTTTATCTTTTCCTCAGAGAAGGCATCGGATGTCACGATTTTTATCTTGTAGCCCTTCACCGTGCAGACGAAGGCCAGTGAGGAACCTGTGCTTCCGCCGGTATATTCGATGACCGTGTCTCCCTTCCTCAGGAGTCCGTCTCTCTCCGCTCCCTCAATCATTGCGAGAGCCATTCTGTCTTTGTAGCTTCCGGTTGGGTTGTAGAACTCTAGTTTTATGTAGACATTTGCGGGTATGTCACCCTTGATTTTGCCTAGTTTCACTAGAGGTGTGTTTCCAATCGCTAAAAGAGCATTATTCTTAGCTTTTGATATCGGTGCGATGCCAGAGGATTTAACGCTTAAAACTATTCACCGACTGTTTCCTTATATTACATGTTTATTAATCGTATCAACTGCCTATATCGCCTCATAGGATGACGCCGAACCTTATTGCCTAGATAAATTTATTATAAATTTAGTGATAAGACAGAACACAACATTGAACACTAATTTATCTCATTCTTAAACAGTCACGCGCGCGTAATCACAAATTTAATCAACACTAACAGCTGAATCCAATTCGACTTAAAATGAGCGGAGACGGATCAAACCCCAATGCAATTCAAGATGGAGCTAAAGAATTACTCAAAAAACCGCTAATATCCTCCCAGACCTATTGGATTCTTTATATAGTCAATAGAAGACCAGTCGAGGATTCAACCTACCACGTAAAGAAACACTCAACCGAAATACCCGTGCTAACAAAGCCTGACGATGAGAAGAATCTAATGAACGCCCTGAAACAGTTTAGAACAAGAGAAGCCCCCAAGATTCTAAAACAGCACAAAGACGCGGTGAAAATCACCGTTCTCAGGACGTATCTCGACTACGAAAAGGCGGAGAAAGACGCCAAGAACTACAATAATCAATACGCAGAATCGAAGAAAATTAACCAGAGAATCCAATCAAATAAACGTAGACTGGTTTAAGATGCTTCATCCCGCAGCGCATGTTATCATCTAAAAAGCATGGCCCTACGGAAGGCCATACCGAAGCCGAACAGAAGAATGAGCAGACCTATAGCCGCACTGACTATGAATAATATTGAAGTCACCCCGTAATTCATAGCAGAGTAAATAATCGCAAATAGCCCCACAAAAATAACAATCAAACCGATAATGCGTTCCTGAGCAAATATCTTGTTACGAACCCGACCCGATGACATAGAATATTTTTACTTCAACCCCAAATTAAAGACCACCGACTACACGACAAGCCAGATAGAAATACATCAAGAAAACAGAGCCATTGGTTTCAATTATTAAAAAGTGCACGCACATAACTTTTTACCATCCGCGCGCGAGAGTTCATTCTTAAATAGTCATAGCTCTTGCTTCAGATGGCTTTCCTCAGAATTCTCTACTTTAATCTTCGTCAAATCTAATTCAACGATCCAATTACGTAATTTTACCTTACCATTTTTGGAATAAACTGCAAACGGAAGCCCAATCTCCTTATAGTATCTATAATTCCCAATGTCGAAGTATATCGTGAGCATCCTTCCTAAACAGTCGAAGTTGACATCATTCACACCAACGATTGGAAGCTCAGCTACAACACGAATGGTGTCCTTATCATCAATTACGTCTACGAGTTGTTCTCTACCCTCCTGGGCCTCCAGGAGAGACATTGGAATCCTAAGGACTGTAGTGTCAACACTCACAAATTCTCGGGCAATGGGCCTATGCATCAAGGGTGCCAACTTCATACCATTCAAGGAATGGGGTTCAACTTTTTTGAAATAATAGTAGAGCCAAACCGAGCTACCAACCAATAGAAGACCGAAACCGAGTGTAGCCGCCAGATATGATGAATTATATGAGAAGATATAGCATATAGCAAAACCCTCAACTAATCCTAAAATAGCACTGAGCACCAATATGATAACGAAAATCGAAAATCTAGAAGAGGACTCCATTAATTTTAATTAATTTTTCAATTTTAATAAACTTATGCATACAATTTGAGCTAAACTTCCACGCGCGCCTGCCTTTATGCCGCAATATTAATGGAGGTTATGAGAACAACGACTATAACCACAACAACAACGCTCAGAAAGTAATATACAAAGCCTTCAAGCCGTTTCGACAAGTCTACCACCGATGATTTATGTGTAATTCAGCCCTACATATTTCAAGTTTACTAAACCAGCACTGTGTTATTTAGAAATTCTAAAACTCAGACACTGGTACATTCTCAGAAACCACTACCCATACGCGCGTCAGCAGTAACTCAAAGTTGAGTGAGTCTATTCGTGCATGGGGACAGGGTGAAGACCGGAATGAGCTCTTACTCGAAGTGTTATACGGTCGCTTCTGATTTGTAATGCTTTTCAGTCAAATGATGTAAAAAAGCGCGCACATTTATGCAATTTGAGTCCATGCTACTCAGTTATCCTAAACGATAACCCTATAAGTAATTACAAATCGATTATTGTTTAACGAAGTCCTAAAAATGGCTGTCGCCAAACCGATACTTAGGTATATCGATTCCATTGAGGAGAATCGAAAAGCTCTCTCTACTCAAATAAAGGCTTTTAAAAGACTCATGGTCTATCATAAACCCTATGTTCCTATCATCGCCTTCATTTCTGCGCTAGCTATCTTAAGATCGTTCTTATTTCTTCTTGAGCCTCTATATACTGCTCAACTCATAGATTACGTCATTGGAAGTAACCCTCCAGCAACTAGTAATGTTACTCTTCTTCCAACTTTACTCCTGTACATATTTTTGGCGGTAGTAGGTTTCGCAATAGCCAATTGGATAATCGTATACCTAAATGGCATCGTCTCGCAGATGGTTATGGGAAATATAAGAAAGGAATACTACAGATCATGCCAAGAAAAATCCTTCACATTTTTTGACATCAATCCTGTGGGAGACCTTACCTCGAGGCCAACGCAGGAACTGATGTTCGTCGATGGATTCCTCAGAGTCTGGGTCAGCACCTTAACTAATCTTGTTTTCACGTTGATCTTCGTATTTTGGGTATGTTATACATTAAATCCAGTCATGGCTTTAATAGCGATGATACCCATACCCTTCATATTCTATTTCCAGTCCAAGAACTTCATGCTTACGATGCCTCTCTTCAGAAAGATGCAGCTAATCCTAGGACGAATCGGCTCCTATGTACAACAGAACATCGTAGGAATGAAAAATATCCGAATATTCCAAAGAGAAGACGAAATGCAGGAAGGTGATAGAGAAATTAATGAAAAATACGTCGATATTGCAATCAGAGCAGGAAAGTTTCAAGCAACATACATGCCTTCTGCAACGGCCATCCTAACGCTGAGCATCACATTTGTCTACGTCTACGGGACGAATATGATATTATCTTTAGGATTATCACTGGGTCTGATTCTGATCTATGCGAGGTATGTTATGAGAGCGACCGGGCCTATTCGCGATTTTGCGCTTTCCTTTATAGGTGGTCTTAACAACGCAACGGCAGCATCCGAAAGACTCTTCGATATAATCGATCTGCCTGGAGACGTTGTAAACAGACCAGATGCAAAAGACGTCAAGATAGAAAAAGGAGAAGTTGAATTCCGAGACGTGACCTTCGGATACGTTAAGGACAGACCTATACTAAAAAACATCAGTTTCAAGGCTGAACCAGGGGAAAAAATAGCCATTCTCGGCGCCACAGGAACTGGAAAAACATCTATAGTATATCTTATCCCACGATTCTATGACATCAACTCAGGGAGCATATTAATAGATGGAACAGACATCAGGGATTTTAACGTCTCCTTCCTGAGAAAACAGGTAGGATTAGTCCTTCAAGACGTATTCTTATTCTCAGGCACAATAAGAAGTAATATTGCATTCGGAAGAGACGACGCATCCCTCGATGAGGTCAAATCTGCAGCAAAGATGGCTAAGATAGATGACTTCATTGAGACACTCCCAGATGGGTATGATACACCAGTGGGGGAGAGAGGGGTAACGCTTTCAGGTGGCCAAAAACAAAGACTGACGATCGCAAGAGCCCTGTTAACGAACCCCAAGATCCTGATCCTAGATGACTCACTCTCATTCGTGGACGCAAAGACTGAACAGGCAATACAAGATGCAATCGATGAAGCTTTGAAGGGTAGAACATGCTTCATAATCGCCCAGAGACTCTCAACAATAAAGAATGCCGATAGAATAATGGTTCTTGATAATGGTGAAATCATCGAGTTTGGAACACATAACGAACTGATGGCTAAAGGAAGGGTATACAAGAAAATATACGAGACACAGTTCCTTGAGAAGACCCCAGAAGAGATACTGGAGGTCGATCAATAAATTGTCTGACGAACATAATACCTTCTCAACAAAAGTGGAGGAGAGAGGGAAGAGAAAAGTCGCTGATAGAGTTCTAATCGGTAGGCTCTATGAGTACATAATAGCCTACAAGAAGAACTTGATACTGGGCACAATCGCCATCGCCGGAGGTGCATTCACAGGGCTTGTCACACCATACCTCCACCTAATCGCCATAAACGATATAATAACCCCAACAATACAGAATCACGACAGCTCCTATATCTCAGCGTTCATCTGGTGGGTCCCTCTATTCATCGGGGTAACAGTAGCAACCTACGTCTTCCAATATATTCAGATATATCAGATGAGAATAGTCGGTGAACACGTCGTAATGAACCTTAGAAACCAGTGCACTGTCAAATTACAGAAAATATCACTAAAATACTTCTCAGAAGGCGAGATCGGGCGCATAATGTCAAGGCCAACAACAGACGCAAACCAGGTCAGAATATTTCTAAGAATGGGATTAACGGCGATGATTCTGGATGCAGCCTCAATAGCAGGTGCCCTGGTAATAATATTCTTCCTAAACTGGCAACTTGCACTACTCGCAGTCTCAATCCTTCCAATAGCAGTAATCATGACATGGATCATGGGAGGACTATCAAGAAAACAGTATAGGAGAACTCTCACAAATCTTGCAGGCTTGATTGCCAAGATGCAAGAGAACTTCGCAGGAATGAAGATTATAAAAGCATTCGTAAAAGAAGATAAGGCCGAAAAAGAATTCGATGAAGTTAACAAAAAGACTGTTCAATCATACAAACGCACCATCCTCCTATCAACAATATACACACCACTCATAATGACTATGAGGATTATTGGAACGATACTAATACTATGGTACGGCACAATACTCGTCATAAACGGACAGATCAACTTAGGAATACTCGCAGCATTCTTAGAGTACCAATTCAACTACTTCGGGCCACTCACCACCTTCCTAACCGCATACGACCAATACCAGTCATGCATGTCCGCATTAGAAAGAATCTTCGACTTAATAGACACTAAAGTTGAAGTGGATGATCCTTCACCCGACAAGGCGGTAGTAATTGATACGATAAACGATGTGAAATTTGAGGATGTCACCTTCGGATACGACCCTCAAAACCCAGTCATACACGACGTAAACCTAGACTTAGAAGGGTCAAAGAAGCTGGCCATAGTCGGACCCACGGGCGCTGGCAAGAGCACAATAATCAATCTCCTGGAGAGGTTCTACGACCCCGTTGGTGGGAGAATACTCGTAAACGGACACGACATCAAGGACATAACGATTGCATCTCTTCGCAGTAACATGAGCACGGTTCTCCAGGACTCCTTCCTATTTGCCATAAGCGTAAAGGATAACATAAGATTCGGAAAACCCGGCGCATCCGATGAGGCGGTGATTGAGGCAGCTAAGACCGTCGGCGCACACGAATTCATAATGAGACTACCAGGTGGATACGACTACATCATACAAGAAGGTTCATCAAATATTTCGATAGGGCAGAGACAGCTGATAAGCTTCGCAAGAACCCTTCTACTGAACCCCAAGCTATTGATCCTGGACGAGGCCACCTCAAGCATAGACCCCTACACCGAACTGGTGTTACAGAACGCATTGAAGAAACTCCTTGAAAACAGGATGGCCATAATAATAGCCCACAGACTCTCAACGATCAGGCTGTGTGATGAGATCCTGGTCATAGATCTTGGGAGAATCGTCGAGAAGGGATCACACTTTGAACTAATGAAGCTTAATGGACTATACAGCTCATTCTACAAGATGCAATTCAAAGAAGAGAAGGGCGTTGAAGCAATTACCGACAAACCGTAGTCATAAAATTTTACATCACAATCATTTCTTTTTCCGCATATTTCAAATTTCCAAAGACTCCTATCATCTTAATTTCTCCTAACTCCGCGCGCACACACGCATATTATACCTAAATTATTGACTGACTCTCTCGCGCGCACTGGGGTAAGCCAGGCAGCAGGGACTCAATAGATTAATTAACTTACTTTTGTAAAGTCAATCATTGGTTCGGATAAGAGGTGGTTACGCTCTTGAGAACAATCCCATTATTCAGTGTTTTAGTCATCATAATCTTAGCTTCTACGTTTGTTAGCATATCACAAGCCCCTCCTGAAACGCGTACGCCGTCGAGCACTAATGGCGTAATTGAGCATTGCCGCATGTGGGGAATGGTCTCACCCTACCTCCCCAAGGAAGTCGTGATGAATCAACTGGTTAGCCTCCCAGACTCCCTTAAGAATCTGGGAGGAGGCCCCGATGGACCCGGCAACGTGAATGGCTGGGGCTTGATCTACTACGCCTCAGGAACCCTTATAGTAGCGAGGGGGCAGCCCGAGGCCTACACGGATATCAAGTTCGACGCCGCGGCCCAGACGCTTGCCTCGAGCGGCGCTGGGGTGGGGATGGGACACGTCCGAAACGCAGCCTCCGGCGCGGTAAACATACCCGACCCCCACCCTTTCATCAGGGTGCGTGGGGACATTACGTGGACCCTAGCCCACAACGGAGGCCTAAACATAGCTAACCTCAAGACCCTGATCGGACCGACGTACCTCTCCTACTTCACGCCCACGGTGGGCTCAAACTGGAACGACCCTAACGTCGTCGACAGCGACCTCTACCTGATCTACATAATCAAGTGCGTCGAAGATTCCAACGGGAACGTGAAGGCGGGCATCGCGAAGGCGGAGACTCAGATATACGCGACCGACAGCTCCTCAAACGCAAACTTCCTACTATCAGATGGAACAACGATGTGGGGCTACAAGAAGAGCGTAGACTCCTCACACCCCCTATGCTACAAGTACGACGCCTCCCAGCAATATTCCGCAATAGCCTCCCAGCCCCCGGAGGGGTCAGGACTAGGAAACTGGATAACCATGAACAACTTCAACCTGGTGGAGATCTCAGCCGAGTCCACACCCGTGCTCTACCAAGATATAAGGACCTATCCACTGCCCGACTTCACCATCTCAGCTAGCCCATCAACCTCGACGGTGACGGCGGGAGGCTCAGTGACCTCAACCATGATCATCAGCGCCCTCAACGGCTTCACGGGCACAGTCACGCTGACGGCGTCATCGCAATTCACCACAACGCTAACCCCATCTTCACTACCCGGATATGGGACCTCGGTCATGATTGTGACCATCCCCGCTAGTACAATCGCAGGAACCTACCCCATCGCTGTGACGGGCACAAGTGGCAGCCTCATCCACTCCACCACCATCAACGTGAACGTGCAGACGACCACCACCTCCCTACTCAGCGCCACAGTGAAGACGGATAAGTCGTCTTACAGTCGGGGGCAGACAGTCAGCATAACGGTGAGTGTGATGAGTGGTGGGATCGCTGTTCGGGGGGCGTCGGTGAGTGTTAAGGTTAAGAACCCAGGGGGCTCAACCTTAACATACTCCGCGACGACCGATCAGTACGGCAACGCGATGATTAAATACAAACTGAGCATCTTTGCTCAGAAGGGAACATACACAGTAACCGCCACCGCATCTAAGACAGGATACCAGTCAGCCTCAGCCTCCAATATCTTCAAAGTCACATAATCTTCGTGTGCGGACAAAGGCCTCGTCGCACCCTTAAACGATTACGCGACAAAACACACGCACAAGAAAAACATCTAGAAGCCCCTCATACCCCGGAAACCTCGCAGCCAACACCGAAGGACTAAGAAGGGTATTCTTCAGCATCCTTGAAAACATCGGATTTCCGATATCTAAGACACTGCTCCCAATACTCGGATTCGCAGAGGCCTCTGTATTGCATTGGGGGAGTTTCTCCTACTAGATCGTCTCCCGGCGTGTTTGAATAGCATAGATCCTCGTTGAAATAGGGGCAAATCGTTTTTTCATCATTTAGCAATAGTAAAAAGAAATGTTGTATATGTATTAATTAATTATGAATCTACGATTCATAACGTTGGGTTCTAGAATCATAGCCTCATTTCCAACCACAAAATACCTAGCACGCGAGTGCTCATTTATATTTCACTTTACAAAGTGATACACAACACGTTCAACAACCCTAGGGAAACGCCATGAAGATAGTAAAAACAGCCTGTGACATCTGCGGACACGCCGACTGCTCACTGAAAATAACCGTAGACTCTGGAAGGATCATAGAGGTTGAGGGAGACAAAGACGACCCACGGACCAGAGGGGACCTATGCCCACAGGGCTTACACATAGGCGACATAACTCAATCCGAGGAGCGTCTCAAGAAACCGCTCATAAAGAACAGCAACGACGAGTGGAGGCCTGCATCATGGGATGAGGCTCTCTCATTAGCTGCCAAGAATTTGCTCTCTTTAAAGGAGAAGTACGGTGCCAAATCGATCGCCATAGGATCAGGATATTCCAGAGAGCATATACAGGAAGTCAGAAGGTACTACGACAAGCTCGGTGGACTGATCGGAACCCCAAACCTCACGGTGGTAGACCATACCTGCTCGAGGCCTAGAAAACTGGGGCTTAGCTATGTTGTCGGGAACATGGATCCGTGGCGCTCCGCTGACGTCACTAACTCAAACTGCTTAGTGCTATGGGGGATCAACCCCGCGCATGACCCGCCGAGAATAAGAACAATCACAAAATTGTTAGAGGAAGGAAAAACGCTGATAGTGGTCGATCCAAGAAAGACACCCTTCGCCAAGAAGGCGGACCTGCACCTTCAGCTGAGGCCGGGGACCGACGGCGCATTGGCGCTGTCGATGATAAACGTGATAGTAAACGAAGGGCTTCACGACGAAGACTTCATAGAGAGATGGACAGTCGGGTTCGACGAGCTTAAAGAGCTTGCTGGGAGATACCCCCTGGATAAGGCGTCGAAGATAACCTGGCTGGATGAAGACGACATCATTGAGGCTGCGAAGACCTACGCCACAAGGGGCCCCTCATCCATCGATCTGGGCAACGGTCTGGACCAGCACACAAACAATTTCCAGATGATAAGAGCAATCGCGTCGCTGATAGCGGTTAGTGGGAACCTCGACGTCCCTGGGGGAAACCTACTCACCTATCAACCGAATCAAACGGGGCATCTCGTGGAGAGGAGTCCGAGGGAAGCCATAGGTCAGGAGCGGTTCCCACTGGCTGAGAGGGGCCACATGCCTTCGTTTTGGAGATCCATACTGACAGGGGAACCATATAGGATACGTGGAATGATAATGTATGGTACCAACCCCGTCTTGACCGACTGTGACACCAAGCTCGTCAGAGAGGCCCTGAGTGAAGTCGAGTTCCTAGTCGTGGTGGACCTATTCATGACGGAGACTGCCAGATTCGCGGACATCGTGTTACCCGCAGCCAGCTTCCTCGAAACGGATTCCTATAGGGGTGGTGAGAAGGTATTAGATCCTCCTGGTGAAGCCTGGCCCGAGGAGAAGATCATACTAGAGCTGGCAAGAAAGATGGGGTATGGTGAGGGGGAACTTGTCATGGAGTCAAGCCAGGCGAGGGGAGCAACCTCGTCAGGGTACAGGAAGTACCTGAAGAACGGGTTCCAGACCAGCTCTGGGAAGGTGGAGTTTTACTCCGAGAAGCTGAGGAAATGTGGGTTAAGTCCCCTGCCCGAGTTCGTCGAGCCGGCTGAGAGCCCGCTCAGCAAATGGGGTGCACATTACCCACTTATTCTCTCTACCAGTGCAAAGGTGCCTATGTACACTCACTCCCAGTTCAGGAACATACCTAGCCTGCGAAAGCTTATGCCAGAAAATTACTTCACCCTGAATCCGGCGACCGCGTCTCACTACATGTTAAAGGATGGGAATCGGGTAACCGTCGAGAGCCCCTCAGGCCGTTTATCGGGGAGCCTCAGGACCAGCTCCGATCTGCTCGAGAACGTTCTTCAGGTCTACCATGGATTCAGTGATATGAATGCCAATACCCTGGTCAGCAGCGAGTACTTTGACCCGGGGACGGGAAGCCCCGGCATGAAGTCTTCTCTCTGTCGAATCGTTGCAGTGGGGAATTAAGGCTAACACGCTTGAGGCAGGGATCGTCCCCCCGATAAACTAGGCAAATAATGTGACCCCCGCGTTCCCGCCCACCTCCATGAGCGCGCGCATGCCATGAAGCAGAGCGTTGAATCTCTTTTAATGATAAATAAGGGTGCTCATCTGGATGAGGCATTCCTTGGAAGCCGAAAACTTATCACTTCACGCTAATCCATTAATCCTCTAACTAGGCTGTGAGTTCATGTCTTTCAAGGGAGTAGTCGAGTGGCCGTACGAGTTAAGGTACGGTACAGTGAACCGCGTCGAAACCGATGTACTCGTGATTGGAGGAGGCATCGCTGGGCCATGGGCCGCCATCGAGGCAGCGAGGAGAGGTACCCGCGTCACCCTCATCGAGGAGTCCGATAACATATCATCCGGACCCTCCGGGTGCGACCACTGGGGCCCCGCCCTGGACAACCCCTGCGCCAAGATCACCCCTGACGAGTACCTAGAGATCGTTGACCCCGGCTACAGAGGCTACATAAACGGCATCATGGAGTACATAAACTGCAACGATGGCTACCGCGCCCTCCTCGAGCTTGAGAAGATGGGGGGCAAAATAAGGGACGACGCCGACGAGTTCAAGGGTGCCCCGTTCAGGGACGAGGACACGAAGCTGCTCTTCGCCTACGACTACGAGAACAGGCACACCCTCAGGGTCTGGGGACAAACCTTCAAACTTGCCCTCTACGGAGAGATGCTGAGAAGCGACGTCGAGCTAATCAACAGGGTCTACGCTACAGGTCTACTCACTGAGGGGGGCAAGCAGGGGGCGAGGGTCGTCGGTGCGACGGCGGTGAATGTCCGCACGGGCGAGTACTATGTCTTCAAGGCGAAGGCTACGGTACTCTGCACGGGCAAGGCCTCTGACAGGCCCTGGCTCTACTCCGGCTACAGGATCAACGGCCTTAGGGCGCCTAATCTCGTAGGGAGCGGATTCGCCATGGCTTGGAGGGCGGGAGCGGAGCTCACCCAGCTTGAGGGAAAGAGAGTAACGGGAATTTCAAGGCACCCCGCCTATGGCACGGGCAATCCACGGAACACCTGGTACCCGTGCACAATCGTCGATGCCAACGGCAAGGAGATACCCTACATAAGCCTCGACGGCAAGACACTCACGTCATTTGATCAGCGCGTAAAGCCCTCCACACGGGGTAAGAGAATCATAATGCCGGGGATCCCTATGGCAATGACTGGCAAGGCCCTCGAGAGTGACATGCCCGTCTGCCTCTCCGACAGACCCGAGTTCGAGGAGCTAGTCAGGAAGGGGGAGTATAAGCTTCCACTCTATGCTGACCTTACCTCTATGTCTGAATATGAGAGGAAGGCGATTTTTGGCCTAATGGTTGCCCAGGAGGGTAAGACTTGGATCGTGTACCGCAATCTCACGCAGGCCGGCTTTGACCCCGACAAAGACCTACTCCAGTACTACGGAGACTGGTTCAGCAGTGGTCCCTCCCTCGACGCCACTTCTAAGCGGGGCTGGACGATGTCAACTGGCAGCGGGCTGATAGTCGACTGGGATCTGAAGACGACCCTCGATGGCTTCTATGGCGCCGGTGACACAATCTTCGGCAGCAACTTCCACTCCGCAGCTGCGACTGGCGGCAGGTGGGCAGGCGCCAAAGCAGCAGAGTATGCTAAACATGCCTCGAGTTCCGAGCTCGATGAGTCCCAAGTCCAACAAGGGATGACGAGGATCTATGCCCCAACGGAGAGGACGGAGGGCATCGACTGGAAGGACCTGAACACCGGCATCAGCAGTGTCCTGAGGACCTACTTTGGCGAGTATGTGAACGAGGAGTTGCTCGAAATCGGGCAGACCTGGCTCAGGGAGCTTGAGAGTAAGGAGGCCAAGGAGCTGGTAGCCTCGAATCCCCACGAGCTCATGAGGAGCCTGGAGACACTTGACCTTCTCACGGTCTCCCAGATAATCATAGAGTCAGCGCTAAGTAGGAAGGCGAGCTCGAAGGCGCTCAACCTACGCAGACTCGATTATTCGCAGGATGACCCCACTGAGTGGAACAAGTTCGTGACGCTCAAGCAGGCGGACGGGAAGGTCGTGGTCGGGGAGCATCCATTCGGGTTTTGGCTGATGCCACCGTACGCCCCCACGTACAGGGAGAACTATGAGGAGCACAAGCCCTGGTGATTGCCATGAGTGTGAGGAAGATCTATGTGCCCTTCGAGGCAACGAAGTTCATTGAGTTCGATCCCAAGGTCTGCAATGGCTGTCCGACGCTCGAGGAGCCACGGTGTGTCAAGGCCTGTAGGATGGATATGCTGGTTAAGAACCCAGAGCCGGGGAAGCCACCGCTCACAATCTACTCCGATGAGTGTTGTGACTGCGGTTGTTGCGTGCACGCTTGTCCGAGAGCGCTTCAGGGTGCCATCAAAATGAACTACCCCATAGCGGAAAATGTGAGATGGAAGGAGAAGAAGACTGGGAAACACTTCAGGATCGGAATGCCTAACCCTCCGTCTCCGAACACAAAACCCCCAAGTGGCGGATGGTATCCTGAGAACAAGGAAACCTGATCATGCGCGCCATTAAAACCTAGCGCACGCATAATAATCTACACACCCAAATTATAGTGAGTAGAATGTACAAGCCAACCCTCAAAGATGTTTTAGCTGCTAGAAAGCGGATTCAACCCTATCTGGCGAAGACCCCCCTGCGTGAGTATAGTGCCCTCTCAGAGGCAGTAGGTTGCGATGTTTATGTCAAGCATGAAAATCATCAACCCACCTGTGCGTTCAAGATTAGGGGTGGAATCAATCTAGTCAGTCAGCTTACCACCGAGGAGAAGGGGCACGGAGTCATCACCGCATCCACCGGTAATCACGGCCAGTCTATAGCTTTGGCATCTAGGATGTTTGGCGTGAAGGCGATCATATGTGTCCCGAGGAACCCTAACCCCGATAAAATCTGCGCCATCAAGAGCTTTGGAGCGGAGATCGTTGAAGAGGGAAAGGATTTTGAGGAAGCCAAGGAAAACGCTGAGAGGCTAGCTCTGGAACATGGATACAAGTACATTCACAGTGGAAATGAACCGCACCTCATAGCAGGAGTTGGGACAATCGGTCTCGAGATGATTGAGGATCAGCAAAACCTTGACGCTGTTATTGTTCCGGTGGGTGGAGGATCTGGTGCTTCAGGAATTTCAACAGTCTATAAGACTATGTCGCCTGAGACGAAGATAATTGGTGTTCAAGCTGAGGAGGCGCAGAGTGTCTACCTTAGCTGGAGAAGTGGTAACATGGAGAGTACCGGGAAGTCAAAGACCTTCGCTGATGGGTTGGCAACGAGGAGTGCTTTTGAGCTCCCCCTAGAAATTATGAGGGAGAAATTAGACGATTTCGTACTAGTGTCAGAGGATGAGATGAAGGCGGCCATTAGACTTTACGTCGAGAAGGCTCATACGATAGCTGAGGGGGCGGGAGCCGCTTCCCTCGCAGCTGCTATTAAGATGCGTGATGGTCTGAGAGGTAAAAGGGTGGGTGTGGTTCTCAGCGGCGGAAACCTCACCTCAGATATGCTCCGAAAAATATTGAAAGATAGCTAGTCAAACCTGCGCGAATTTTAGCGAGGAGACCATCAAAATACTAGAACCCGAAATGCGTACGCGTTTGACACATATTTTAATCCCCAGACAATTCTTTAGATGATTGAATGCCTGGCAACCTTAAGCTCAACGAGATCGAGGACCTCAGCTACTACGATTTCATGGGCTACATGGGTGTTCCATTCTTCAACACAGGAGGCCTAGCCAGCATTGACAGACTGGCAGAGCTCTGCCAAATCACGGAGCACACCAGAATACTTGAGGTGGGCTGCGGGACGGGGACCAACGCCTGCTACCTAGCAAAAAGGTATGGGTGCAGCATCGTGGGCGTCGACAACGCCAAGCACATGGTTATCTACGCACAGAAACAGGCCACGGATCTGGGTCTAACAGATCATGTCAAGTTCATGCCGGGAGACGCCTATAGACTGAACTACCCCGATGGAAGTTTCGACGTGGTGCTGACCGTATTCGTGTCCCAGTTTCTAGATCCAGCCAGGGCCTTCCCCGAGTTCTATAGGATCCTTAAGGTGGGTGGGATCCTCGGAGTTAACGAGATGTACAAGGCCGATCATGTGCCCCCTGATGCCTTAGATCGCGTCGCCTATGGTGAAAGGGTCTTCAGGGAGCTGACTGACCTTCCCCTCAACATTCGCAGCCCTGCTTCCTGGTGCTCGGCATTTGAGTCTGCTGGGTTCGGTAATGTGTCTTTGGAGGAGTACTACAATGTCTCGCAGCAGTCCTATTCGTTGAGTCTTGTGAACGAGTTTGGGGGGTGGAGTAAACTTATGGGCACGCTTTGGGGAGTGTTTGTCCTCGCGTTGAGGAGTGCAAAGATGCGGCGACGCTTCGGTAAGATCAATGAGGTTAAGGATGTACTGTTGAGGGATAGGGTGGCAAACAAGTACCTGGGCTACATTTTGTGTGTGGGTAGAAAGTCTTTGAATTAGATCAATGATTAAGGAAACCGGCTTGTATGCGGGAATCTTTTGTACGTTAAATGAGGTTTAGCAAAAGCATCTTTGTAGTAAGATTTTGAGTATCAGGTGGAGCTTAGGATAAGGATATTGAGTCACCAAAGGTAGCTGCTGTTGAGTTACGAGTGCACGAAATACGAGTTCTACCTCGAGGCTCTGCTTAAACGTTGAGAAATGGTGTATAGGAAAATGTTGCTGATGAACCAAAGTGCAAAGAAGCTATAGAGAGTAGCTCCCTGTAGGTTTCCTTCATTAAGTCGTACGCTCAGTATGGCGACAGCCCATAAAATAGCATTACTATTATCATAGCCACGACCTGCCTCCTCACGGAGCTTATCATGGCTGTTGCTTTGGTAACCGAGGTGATTTTATTCATCAAGTTGTAGGCATCTCGACCAGCTGGTGAGAGCCCATAACCACCCTCTTCCTGTGTTATCAGGGGATCCAGGGAGGTCAAGTGATAGGTTAGTGAGGCACCGTCATCAAAGTCGAGGTCCTTCTTCACCTCATTGAACCTTGCTCCGCTTCTCTTGCCGAGGTACCGTATGATTTCTCTCCGTTCTCGTTGCTCAACGATTTGAAGACCCGCTCCTCGAGGCTCTCTGAGTGATCCTCAGTCATCGTTCATCAAGTATGGGTGAGGCATGAGGAGATTTAACTAGGTAAGTGAAGAAAATTTTACTTAAATTCTACCCAATTATAAAGTTTCGTGAATCTCAGCCAAATCAACCAACAATCATTCACCTGACTAAATCAGGTGGAGCTGAGGAGGGAGCTATTAGCATTTGCAAAAGCGGATCAGGCGGAGAGAAAGCCACCATCGACTGGGAGTAGGACCCCCGTC
Source organism: Bathyarchaeia archaeon (assembly GCA_050014495.1). Classification (GTDB taxonomy): domain Archaea; phylum Thermoproteota; class Bathyarchaeia; order TCS64; family TCS64; genus UBA8941. Next base: position 67,245 of record JBEKDF010000004.1, on the reverse strand, counting down.
ACATAACTGGATAGGTCGGAGGCGAGGAACAGCGCCGCGCGGGCGACCTCGTCTGGATCACCCACACGCCCCATGGGTAACCTACTCATGAAATCGTATCCCGTTTTAGCTAGGCCAATATTCCCCTTGAAGAACTCTGTGGCCGCCCCCTTTGTGCCTGGGGTAACTATGCCACCGGGGAGGAGGGCGTTTACCCGGAAACCCTTGTCGCTGAAGTCTCGGGCGAGACCACGTGTGAGGCCGATGATCCCCGCTTTCGAGGCGTCGTAGTGGATCATTCCCTTCTTAAACGGGAGGACGGCCTCGATGCTGCTGACGTTGATGATGACGCCACCCATCCTCTTCCGGGCACTTAACATGTTTTGGCACATCCATAGCACGGCCTCGAGATTGATGGAGTGGACCTTCTCGAAGAGGGCCTCATCGATGTCGAGGAAGTCGCAGAATGGGTAGATGCCCGCGTTGTTGACGAGGGTGTCGGGCTCCGAGCCCTCGAGTTCCACCCATAAGTGGTCGATTTCAGCTTTTTTGGATAGGTCGATCCTCTTCGGCGCAACGTCTACGCCCCACTCCTTGAGTTCTTCGGCAGCCTCCTCAAGCTTCTCCTTATTGATGTCCACTAGTATGAGGTCGGCTCCCGCCTCAGCATAGCGGTTGGCTATGGCTCTTCCTATGCCTACGGCTGAACCTGTGATGAGGGCCTCCCTCCCCTTGAGGGAGACGAGTTCGCTTAAGGATTTCTTGGGTTTCGGCATTCTTATTCGACGGCGGCAAAGGTTCAGGTTAGTCTTAAACGTTTTCCTTGTTAGCTTTCACTTTAACTATTTTGCAATGATGATCTCGGATGGCTTATGGTTTTAGCCGGGATGACAAAGGTGTGTGGTGGTGTGGCGCGCGCGTATACATATTATATAACATATAAGAAAATCCTGTAAGTGTGTTATTGATTTGGGAACATTAGAACAAGGCGCCAGAAACGTTGTGGAGGTTTGCATGTCGATGAATAGAGGTGAACATGTTCTCATTCTCACAGACCGCCTCACAGTGGAAGTCGGACGCGCCATTGCGAAGTCATCGATTTGAGTCGACGGTAGCAAGATCATGGATGAAGGAAAGCATCTGATAGAATAAAGTGCATAACGCAGACACTGCTCTTGATTCTTCTACCGTTATATCGTGACTCGCGGGCCGCTTATACGCACGCCCAAGAATTCGAGGAAACAGATGTCTACAGAATATATTGGGGTTTAAGGGATAAGATAACGGAGCGCATTTGAATTCATAAATTGATCAGCACAGCGCCACTAATAGCCAAAACAAAACCTAAGTACTGAGTCACGGTGAAGCTCTCCTTGAATATGAAGACGCCTGTGATCAGCACAAACACGGAGTAAGCCACCATCTGTAGAATCCCGACAACCCCCAGCTGCCAACCATTCACGAAGACGTAGGTGAAAAATGCAATCTGGGCGAGATACAGAAACACGACGCCTATCATGAGAGGGTTCTTTAGCGCATCGGTTAGGGAAGCGCCGATGGCCGTCTTCTTAATGAGGCCATCAGCGATGGCCACTGCTATGCCTGCTATTATAACGATTATCGCCTGGTTGAGGTCCGCCATAATACTATTTAATGTCGGTTTCTATTAAAAATCCTCACTTTATGCTAAGAGTCTTACCAGAATCTCGCGTACGATGCGCAAGAGACTAACGAGCGTGTGAGCCATCGCATAATGGCTTGTTCCCCGATTTCCCACACCGGCAGAGAGTGACGCGGTTCCTGATCTCATAGGGCTTCCCATTCGCATCCTCTATGGGTATACCTCCGCGGACCCATATCGGCCCAGGGCACCCCATCTGAGGGTCCTCGACAACCACTATAGACTTCTCGATGCCCTCATCGTAAACTTGGTTTGTCTTCTTTTCCAAGGTGACGAGGCGACCCGAGGGGCAGTTGCGTGCCTGGGCGATGGCAATCTTCTTCGCCTCTGGATCGTTAGAGTCTCGTGTATAGCTCCAGACGCTTTCGCCGCGGTCGCAGAACCTTGCGAAGGCACAGAGGTCAGGGGCGTCCATGAGCCTCAGGTCGGGACCATCAATTCTGTTTGCGAGTTTGCTGTAGGGCTCGTGGCTCGCAGTCTCCCTACCATTAAACCAGGTGGTGATGTGGCTTCCGTCGCAGTAAGGCTTGTTCTTCGACTTACCACAACGACAGAGCGAGTAGCTCTCCTGTAGGGGATACTCCTTCCCTGAGCACCACACGGCACTGAATCCGTCCTCGTCGGTACCAATTATCTGTTCGGAGAGGAGAATACTCCCTGTGACTATGTAAGGACCGTTCTCAGTCACTTTTATTTTTGCAGTACTCTTCGAGGGATTCTTCTTGGTATCCATTAACTGTGAATATGTTCGGAATCATAGATAACTCTGTGCATGTGCAGCGCGCGCAAAGCTACAAGAATTCTAGGGGCCGAGTACGAATCAACGGAGCAGAGGATTTACGCTGGCGCTTATTCACCAGATGCCTAACAGCCGTCACAACTAGCTCATCAATGCTCAGCTCATAGATATTCATAGTATCCTCCATGTCGTGAACCAGCTCATCGGGAATATCAATTAAAACCTGAACCATAGATCAGTTCTTCTCCATATCTAAACAAAATGGAAAATGTAAGGCTATAATAATAGTAGATACTGAAAACCAGATTAATGATACATCGCGGCACGAAGATTAGATGAGTAGAGGAAGGGAAGAATTAGAAAGTGGAATAATCATTGGGTTGGGGGCCATGCACGCGCGCAGTCTCGAATCCATATGCGCGCGCGAAACTGATATCACCAATAAATAAAATACATGTGTAAATCGTGCACGCTATATGGCTGTCTGGTAGATTAGATTGTGGGCCCGACACAGCGTATACAATAGCATTTAGGCGAATTTGGATGTCTTAATTACTGGTACTCGACTACTTGAGTAAAGGATTGCATAAACATGCGAAACGTTATACACAGCGAAGCAGGAAGTAAAAAATTCTGCTGCGACTATTACGGGAATGGCACGTCGCACATGCGGAGGATTACCACTCACATGGGGTCCACGGAGCGTGCGTTCGAGAATAGTACAAGTTTAGGGGATGGAAGATGACTCCTAAGCAGGCCAAGGAAATCCTAGAACGTATACGAAACCGTGCGGATATATCTTCAGAGTCTAATGAGGATATTTACCTTAGTGCAGGTGAGTGGAACTGGGCAAACCTAGGGGAACTCATCCCATTGATCATGGAGATGTGTAAGGAGATGAAGTCATAATTAGCTCAGAGGCGCGCCCTTTTGATACAAGCAAAGGCTTTTTCATAAAACATTTTATAAACGAAACAAATTGTTAACCCTTGATGACTTCTACATCCAAATCGGAGATTCGACGTTCTCAAGGGTATATAAGCCCGCAGAACTGACGAGTCTACTAAAGAATAAGATACCAGGTTCGGACCCACTCATCGTCAAAGTCGACATGGTAGCAGTTGAAAAAATTTACCCGAAGAACCTCGATGTTCTACAATGCATCACGGCGGCAGCCAAGGGCAAGATCATCGTCACCGAGGGACACCTCCTCTGGAGACCGAGGATACTGGATCCAAACGGCCTACGATTCATGGCAGACGGCGTGGAGCTGGACTGGAACCAGCTCCTTAAGGGCAGAGGTTGGAGGTGGCTGTTAAAGAACCCCGACTGGGACTGGTTCATAAACGGGCCCCACTGGAGCCACTTGATGAAGGAGAATAACCTCTACCTGAAGAAATACGGTTACCTCGACTTCTTCAAGGATAACGGCATCGAGTATGTCAACGCCACCGACGAGACATGGGCGGGATATGTCGCTGATCCGAAGATCGTCAAGGAGGCCGTAGAGTCAAAATACCCACCCGCAAAAATCGAGAAAGTCTACGGCCTCGTCCCCGAGAAACTATTCAGGCACCGCGACTCCACCCTCATCAGCCTGAGCAAACGCAAGGAGTACCCGAGCCTCACGATGAAGAACCTATTTGGCTTAACATCGGACCCCGTGAGAGCGTGGTGGCATGGCTACAAGAATAAGAGGCTGGATAACAGCATACTCGACATGGATAAGGTATATGGGGCCCTCTTCAACCTCATTAGATTATTCGAGGCAACCCGTGGAGACGGACCAACCCCGTTCACACGGGACATCGGAGTTAGCAGCAGCGTGGCTCAGCTCGACGCTTTAATTTGCCAAGTTGCGGGATTCGACCTCGGGAAGATGCTCTACATCTCCTCTGGGAACAACATGTTTGGGACCTACACTCCTGAGTTACTCGCCGACGCAAAGACTAAATTAGGGGGCTGGTTCCCGGCACCAATCGAGGGCTTGAGCCCACCAACCTGAGACGATAAGACATGATGGTAAAGGAAGTCCAGGCAAAATCAATCCTCAACGTCTCAAAGGTCTACACCTACGTCATCAACCCCTACACGGGTTGCCAACACGGGTGCTCCTACTGCTACGCCCGCTTCATTAAGAGATTCAGCGGACACAGGGAGCCTTGGGGAGAATTCGTCGACGTGAAGATAAACGCCCCAGACCTGCTAAGAGTGGAGATCAGCAAGAAGAGGCGTGGAAGAGTCTGGGTGAGCGGCGTCTGCGACCCATACCAACCGCTGGAAGAGAAATACGAACTAACGCGGAGATGCCTCGAGATACTTAAGCAACACAATTGGCCGGTGGTAATTCAGACGCGTTCACCACTAGTCTTACGTGACATGGACATCATCAAGGAGGCTAGGGAGTTCGAGGTCGGATTCACGGTGACCACCTCCGAGGATGAGACTAGGAAGCTATTCGAGCCCAACGCGCCCCCAATCGGTGAAAGGATAAAGGTCCTCGACGAGTTCCATAGAGCCGAAGTGAAGACCTACGCCATGATCGCGCCAATCCTCCCGGGGGCAGAGACTCTCCCGGAACTCCTAGCCGGGAAGGTGGACTACGTTTTGGTTGATCGAATGAATTACCACTACGCTGACTGGGTGTATCGGAAATATGGCTTGGAGGATAAGCGCAGTGATGAATACTTCCATCAAATGGGACAGGAGCTCTCATTGAAATTCGGGAAGCTGAATATCCCCTGCCATATCACGTTCTAAAAAATGCTTATAGAAGACTACCCGACTTACCACACAAGCACAGCTGGATAAAGATTCTCACTGGATACATTTGCCCGAACGCCTTGGGAAGACCAACGTGAGATGGTGGGGATAACTATAAAATCTGACCCAGTTATTCACTCACGCTCACTTATTACAAACGCACGCGAATAAAATAACGTGAAAAATGGGAAATTATCAAATAAATGAAATTTAAACATATTTTGTCCCTTTAATATTAATATTTTATTATTATTTTAAACGTGCGCGCGCGCTGGCTCAACCAGCCCAGGAACAGGCGTAAGAACTTACCAAAGCGGACCTAGCGTAAAAGTCACAGCAACACTCTCTACTAGGTACCATTTCGACCACTGGATCAAGGATGGGGACAACGCAGTGAGCTTGAACCCAATTTATATAACAATGGGCTCATCTCACACTCTAAAGGCGGTGTACACGCAGAGCTCGATCACCCCAATTAAAACGACAGACTCAAGCATTGACCTCGGTGTCAACTACCGGACCGACTACGAGTCAGACTCACCAACCCGCTTCGCGGCCAACTTCGAGCTCTTCAAGTCAGCGGGAATGGACCGAGTGAGCGTGGTACTCTACTGGGGAACCTACGAATCATCAAATGACAACTACATCGCCAGCGAATATACCAAACTCCGCCACGTCCTACAAGCCGCCGCTACAGCCGAACTCAAGGCCCATCTTGACTTCCACACACTCTTCCCATCAAGCACTAGCGGATTCGCCACCCCCACCAATCTGGGAGGAAATACTAGGTTAATCCTCAACGGATCAGGAAAGACACAGTATCTCAACTGGATCAGGTATACAATACAGAAGATATCCGACCTTCCCATCGAATCCGTTTCCGTGCTGAATGAGCCCTCAAGATACACAATGACGACGACACAGAAGACGCAGACAGTCCAGCTATGGACTGATGCGAGAGCATTCGTCAAGTCTATTAAGCCAGATGTATTGGTAGGAGTCAGATTCGACCTCTCTGGGCTTAAAAAATTCACAACATCACAGACTATTGACACCCTCGATGTCGCCTTCGTGAATGAGTATCTAGACCACCGGAACCCAAGTTACACCGTCTGGGGATCAGGGTGGAATGACCTCCAGAGTTACATCAACACGGCTCACGCCAATGGGAAGAAGGTCGATGTGACTGAGTGGAATGGCTACGCGACCACACCCGTAGTAACCGCCAACTACATGAGTGGCCACATTGCTAAACTCAACAGCATGGGCGTAAACGCCGCCTACTTCTGGGGCTGGAAGGGGACAATGTCGTGGACATGGGACCTCGTAAAAAGTGATGGCATCACACCGAAAGTAAGCCTCACAAATGCCTTCAACTTATCATATGCTACATAAGCAGAGCGCGCGCCTCACCTACAAATAGATAAAATGCGCGCGCGTATCACAGACTGGAGAAAACCTCGGTATATATAAAAAACTCGGAGTTATCATATAGGGTCCTGTAAACGTGAGGTAATAGTTTACGCGCACGTATACGCATCCTAAAACTCATCAACGCGATCCTTCAATGACCGCTACACCCCCAAATGCGCTCGAATAGTCAACTCGTATAAGATCATCATCATGATTGACAGCGCAAATAATACGAAGAGTATTGCCTCCAAGCTACTGCGGTCGGCAAGAACCCCTGCGATGCCGGGAAAGACACCTATACCGATGCGCGCGCGCATCGCGCTTGGTATCCCCAGCACGACGAAGCTCATGTAAGCGACTAGCACAGCGATATAGTCGGTTTTCTTGGTAGTTGCGGTGGCACTTATAAGGTCAACTTCTCTAGTAAGATTGTGTGACGTAATTATAATCAACGTGCGCGCGCGCATGATATACAATTCATTATTTTGAAATCCGTATTAGCTATTACATATCCATAATGCATTTTATTCTAATCAAGTAAATGGAACTAGGGGAAAATCAGGTCCAACAGTAAAGAAATTCTAAGGGGTTTAATACATGGACACAGATAGCGGATTAAACTTCGTTAAAACGAAGGTAGTAAAAAAGAAGATGCAGTCAATCTCAAAGCCAGACAGAAAACGAGTAACTAAAAAATCAAAAACCTCAGCGGAGGCTCCTCCGAACCCATCACAACGTGTTGAGATGGTTGAAGCGAGAAACGAGGCCACATACATGCCTCAACTGATACACTCCCCACAACCCCCGATTAAACCAATCACAACCCTTCTCTGCATCCCAGCCTACAACGAAGAGAAGGAGATAGGACCACTTATCATCAAATCTAAGCAATACTTTGACCGAATTCTAGTATGCGATGACGGCTCCGAAGATCTCATGGGGCAAGTAGCCGCAGGCCTAGGCGCCACAGTGATCCGACACGAGACCAGCCTCGGACGCCTCGCGACACTCCGAACCCTCCTTGAACGCTCACTCGAACTGGACCCAGCAATGATCCTGATAATGGATGTAGACCCCAACCTTCAACCCTCAGAGATACCGAAGATCCTCTCCCTAATCAAATCGAGAGAGGCAGACGTGGTCTTTGGAACCCAACAACCAAATGGAACAAATCGATCCGAGACAGTCGACGAAGATGATCTACCGAGCATCTTCATGGCGTTTTCCCAGAAATCCCTAAGAGCCTTCCTCTCAGCCCCCACAGAAGTCCTAGAGAGCCACTCTAGGATCCTTGGAATAGCCTCCGGTAACGGACTCATCCTAAGGGAGGTCCCGATCGAGATACAGAGAGAACCATTCAATACAAACGATTACGAGACACAAACGGAAGAGGCACCCATATCCCAAACAGGAGTCACTCAACAATCAAAAACCCAGGAAAAGCCGAAGGACCAGGGAACATCTCAAAGCTTCATAATAACCATGTCGAATAAATCTTACCTCTTCTTCGGGCTCCCCGGTCTATTCGCATTGGCTATCGGAATCTCCGCCGGAGCTTACCTACTCACCACATACCTGAATCTCCAAACACTAAGCCTCCCAGCTGCATTCGTTTTGATAATAGGGGTCATCTCCGGATTATTCTTAATAATGACCTCAATTATTCTAGCAGCTTTCTCGCACATCATCAACAATGTCTAGTATCAATCATCACCTAGTCTAAATTCATGTGTCGCAAGCACGAACGCCCCTTAAAAATAGAATAAAGCATGTAAAATAATCGCTGTGAATAGTGAGCGACAAGGTCTAATAATAACTTCATAACAGTTCGTGTGCACATGTTCAACGCAATTAAAAATCCTAATTTGCCTCCATACATGTTTCTTAACTTCGCATCATTTTTTGTATTTATTACAATTCCAATGATGAAAAAAACTATTATAATGAAATTACTCCAATATTATTGTATAAATCTTAATATGCAGCGATGATACGTTTTTCTGAGATCTAGATGCAAGTACCAGAATTAACAACGAGAATCGAGATCGGAAGTGCGGTACTAAAGCTTACTTCGGACTTCTTCCACGAACAAGGCTTTGTTCAATTGCTACCCGTCATACTGGGTAGAAGCACCGATCCCCTTGGCCCTGATCCAGGATCGTCAATAATCAAGACTCCTGAGATTGAGTACAATGGAATGCTTCTCTACACTATGAATTCGATGATTCTACACAAGCAGGTTGCCGTCAAGAACCTCGGTAAGATCTTCATCTTCTCTCCCAACATTAGACTAGAGAAGGCCGAGAGAATAGTATCGGGAAAGCATCTGTTTGAGTTTACCCAGCTAGACTTTGAGATCGCGAATGGTAAAAAGGAGGATGTGATGTCTTTGATGGGTAAATACTTCGAATTTCTAGGTGAGAAGCTGAAGAATTACCTTGATCTCTTTGAGAGCATCGGTGTCCGTCCCTTCGAGTTCAAAACACCATTCAAGGTTTACACAACCCATGAATTAGAGAGCAAATACGGTAAAGACTGGGAGAAAGAGGCATCGATTGCAAATGAACAACCATTCTGGGCTCTATGCCACAAGAGAGAATTCTACGATAAGGAGGATGAATCAAATCCCGGTCATTACCTGAACTACGATCTCGTATACCCACAGGGATTTGGTGAAGCCCTATCCGGCGCGGAACGAGAATACGATTACAAGCGCATCATTGAGAGGATGGGAAAAGACAGACTTAACATGAGAATATACGACGCCTACGTCGCTGAGGCAAAGAAGGGATTTATACCCTCAGCTGGAGCAGGCTTCGGGATCGAGAGACTCGTAAGGTTCCTGACAAAGGCTAGCCATGTCGGTGATGTACAAATTTTCAGAAGAGTACCTGGGGAGCAAGTTGTTATTTAAGTAGCCACTCGACAGAGCCACAAATAAACACTAAATATTGTCCACAGGAAAACCCAAGATTCAGACTACCAAAGCGTGAACACACTATAGTTAAGAAGTGGATATTTGATTGATTTTAGATACATATTCTGATTCAGAAGACGCTATAAGGTACCTTGTTCCATTGTGGGATTTATATTATAACAATAGGAGCATCTCCAAAACTTGTTCACCAAAGCGTTACTCTCGGAGGTCAGGCATCAACGCTACGCAAACGTGAACGGTATGGTAGGCGTATTGGACTGGAAAGAGACACCCTATCGATCTCGACTCAAGTAATAAACGGTATCACGTACGCCAGGTGAACAGCCTTGAAAAAAACTAAAGAGATCACAGGAAACGCCCTAAGGACGTACCTTTACCTTGTCACACATGGTCCAAGTGGTCTCAGGGATGTTCAGAGGGGCGTAGGACTATCAACTCCTTCATTGGCATCGTACCACCTTAGTAGACTCGTCGAAGCCGGATACGTGAGACAAGATGAGGAGGGCAGGTACGTTGCCTCGGAGGAGTCATCCACCGAGATCTTGGAGGGATATGTTAAGGTGGGAACTGCCCTGGTTCCACAGTTCCTCTTCTTCGCCGTTCTGTTCACGATCCTGATCGTATTCTTTTCACTTGAATCCCTCCTATCCACTGGATTCACGATTTATCTCATCACAGCTTCCCTAGCGATGGTCGTTCTCCTCTGGTATGAGTCTCTCAGGTTGTGGCGTAGGCTAGTTGTTGACTCCGCTAACAGGCAAACAAATGATTAACAACGCCATTCAAGGATCTTGAACGGGTCTTCAAATACCCTGAAAAGTCATTAAAATGTGTAGCATCATATACAAAGTCGAGACGCCTATTGTTTAGGTAAATGTAGATGGCAACGAAGAGACTTTCCTTGAAGTATGGTGCAGCCGCGGTTATTGTGGCTCTGGCCATCATCGGGACATCCCTCTACGCCAACACGGCGTTGAATCCAACGAGTATGACAACACAAACAGGTCAGACGAGTTTCCTCGTCATGCTAACTGACCCACCAAACGTTCCAAGGGGAACTACTCAACTTAACGTGACCTATTCAAGCATCCAGCTCCACGTTGTAGCCAGCGACGGCTCATCAAATTGGGTTGCAGCCCAAGAGTCGGGTAGGGTAAATCTACTCTCACTTGTAAACATGACCCAAACAATTGCTACTCTAAGTCTTCCCACAGGCTCAACAGTGGATAAACTTCAGTTCGAGATCTCCGCAGCTGAGGCGAAGGTAAGCGATAAAGTATACCCAGTGACGATGCTCTCCGATAATCTACTGGTCTCACTAAGAGAAACGAAGTTGAATGGAACGAAGACTGGTGCCCTGATCGATCTAAGGCCAACACTCGTCCAGATCAACGCGATGAACTCGACTGGAAGCTTGGTGAGCTACTTCGTTTTATCTCCGAGCGCAACAGCGATAGTCAAATCTAACGTTCTCGATACTCAGACACAAGTCGGCGCAAAATGGAGGATAGGCGATGATGATAACAACAAGCTGAGTCAGGAGTACCGCAGAGCCTCGAACAACATTACGGTGACTTCGTCGAGTCTCTCAGTCAAGGGCAACGTCACAACTCTCAGTGTGACCATCAAGAACATTGGCAAAGCCAACGCAACGATCTCCAGCATCACTCTCAGTGGCGACTTCAACGTCACCTCTACCATCGCAGGTTATGGACAGCAGAATGGAAAGGACAAGTCGGGTAAGCCAGGCATGGGTGGTATGCCATGGGGCTTCATGGGGATGGACAGACCCGACTCCATACCCTTCAAAATCAGTGGTGACACCCTGACTCCTATATTCGGTGACATGAATCCGATGGGTGACTGGGGCACATCAAGATTGGTCCTAAAGCCGGGTAATTCGGCGACGCTAACCTTCAACGGGGTTATAAGTCTACATGTTGATGGCCGAGATAAATCTCCCAAGGTAGCTGTGACACCGGTCAAGGGAAACAGCTACACGATTCATTTAATGAGTGAGGGTTTCAAGACCTTCAAGGTCACAGCATCTTAGTCTCCTTTTTTCGCCCGCACGTATCCTCTGCGCCTTCTTTTACTAGATTCAAAATAGGTGTTCATAACATATAGTTGGAGGGCCACCAACCCTACTTATGATTACATTGGACAAATCCAGGGAACCTATCCTCCTTGCGACCTCCTTAACGTACTCAGAGTCGGTGTTCACGAAGACGGATGGACCAGTATCCATTGAGTACCAGGCAGAAACACCATCAGCCCGCATCCTAATCACCTCCTTGAGAATCCGGACTGTATCTGGCTCCCATAACACTATGTGAGACTTGCCAGTCATCGTTATGGCGTGAAGATTCAGCGTGTCCTCCTCAGCAAGTCTGCCTATCATCTTAACGTCTTTACTAGCAATTGCGGCCCTCATCGAACTCAGTATATCCTCGATGTGATCTAACCTAGCTTTGAAGAGGGGTGAACTGAGAACCTCAATGTGAGCCTCATCCGTTTTCACATCGGAGGCTATCGGTATCACGACCTGCATGAAATCCATCGCATCGGGGCCCGCCAACTGCTCAGCATACGACCTGCCTCCTTTATCCGCATACCAAATCGAAAAACCGCCAGCCAAACTCCTAGTAGCTGAACCTGCCCCTAACCTAACTATCTCTGAGAGCGATATGTCATCGATGTCGAGCTCAAGAGCTTCACGTGAGGCAAACCCCAGCGCTGCGAATCCCGATGCCGAGAAACCGAGGCCCTTACCGTTTGAAAGATTGTTTTTAGATACTATCTTAAAGTGATCGCTGTTCTTCGCCATCATAGCAAGCCTGGTAATAATCGCTATGATTCGATCAAGATCCGAACCTGAGACCCTATTATCATTGATCACAACTGAATCCTCCATTAGAGTCTCATCGAATTGAACCGTGGTGACGGTTTCCAGTGCATCTGAACATACGGAGATACTATCGTGGAAGGGAATTCTTAGAGCCACGTCTTTCAGCCCATGGTATTTTATTAACCCCTGAATGGGGTGAGCGATGGCCGTCGCCTTCAATTTGACTCACCTAGTGACTAGTTAAAGGGATCAATCATTAATGTTAAATGGTTTTTTTCCAACAAGTGTCTCTGATTGAGATTAATTCAATCGGGGGCGCTTGAAATCAAGAGTCTCGTCCTCTTCATGTAATTGACAAAATCCGCGCGCGATCTGGCGCTTGACGCTCTAGGAATGGTTAATGAGTTGGCGATCGCTGATAATCATAGGATTCCCAGTATTAGCGCGGTTATTCTATGCAATTCGTGAACACCTGGTTTAGAATTCGATCGATTCATAGCGTACTTAAGACTTGTACCGATCCTCACGCACACACTCCTTATGGTAAGGAGCCCTAAAGAGGATCCATATTAAACGAGTTTTGGGGGGCCTCTTCAGCCCCATCGATTTAAAGAAGGGCGGAGGTTGCAACTCCTATCTATTTCCACCCTCGAATACTGCTCAAAGCTAGCCTGGGCTTAAGAGCCTTGCTGACGATGAATTAGAACAAAAGTTCATAGAAATCGCGCACTTCAATAGTCTAGTGAACTTGATGTGGCTAACCGGGGCTTTGGAACCACCCAATAATATTAATTCCAAGCTGCAAATTATCAATCTGCGCATAAGATAAGTAGGCATTTGAGAACGGAGTGTAATCACCGGCTCCACTTATTACTACAACTTTCCCTGTGCCCTCATACACAGCTAATACGGGTGGTTTTATAGCATGTGCGCTGCTGTAACCGGATTCCCCAATTTGTGCAACCATTGTAGCCTTTGATGAATCAATAGTTAGATCAACGGGACCCGTCCAAGATCCAGTGTTATGTGTTCCCTGAACTACAGGAACAACAATATTCGTGATTCCGTTTGTGATAGCATGCTTGTAAATATATTTAACGATGTAACCAACCGCGGTGGAAAATGGTGCTTGAACGTTATCGTTGTTGACAACTATTCCGAAGTCATCGAGCATAGGGTTACACCACGAGGCACGCGTTTCATCTAAATTATTGGCTATTAATAGTATATTTCCACCTTTTTTCACCCAATCTGCTATTAGAGGTCCATCACTTATTCCATAGTTTCTATTCCCGGCTATGATTAATACACCATAATTTGATAGTGTTGGAATATCTATGACACTATCATTCGATAATGAGTCTACCGTATATCCCTTTGATCTTAGGCTTGAGAAGAACTGTGTATGACCCGCGTCTCCAGTTGAGAGATCAGCGCCTATGGCCAATATTTTTTGTGCACTCCCGACCTTGATCTCTGTTTCATTTATGTGAGTCAGAGTTATGGTGGGATTAATATTGGTCGGTAAATTACCATTTTGTCTAGTTATATAATAGTAAATAGAACCTCCTCCAATCAGGAATCCGACAAGACCAATAATTAGATACTTAGAATCCATAGTGATATCTTTAATTTTCCGACTTAAAGGTGTGTCGAGCGCGCATGCCTTGGATGATCCCTGAACTCGAGGAGACCATATGAATCATGGATCAGAACTATTGGCCCTACGAACTGGACGCGAACCGCAAGATCCTCAAAGCCTTCATCAATTACTCATCGGAGCAAGGGCTAGTTGAATCCCTGTTCAAGGTGGAGGATTTATTCGCCTCTGAGACAATAAACGTGGCCAAAATCTAGATGCAGCTCGCGTGTGCGGGATCACCACTTCTCAGTGTGCACACGAGCTTGATTATACCTATCAGCTGGCGGCTTCTCCTCGTCGGGGACTCCGACAGCTACAACACACAATGGGTAAACCGTCTTAGGGATCCCCAGCAACTCCCTGATCTTCCACACCGTATCATCATTGGGGTAGATACCACACCAAGTAGCACCATAACCCATAGCATGCGCAGCCAATAGCAGGTTCTCGGTTGAGGCTGAGCAGTCCTGAACCCAGAAACCTGGACAGGTCTGAAGATTCGGGTCCGCACACACGATTACCGCAATGGAGGCCTTAGGCAACATCCTCGTGTAGGGCTGTGCCTCGGTTATCTTATCGAATGTGGCCTTATCCTTCACCACTATGTAGTGCCAGGGCTGCTGGTTGCAGGCTGAGGGGGCCGCCATAGCCGCTTCGAGGAGCAACTTTACATCATTTTCAGGGATCGTCTCCCCGGTGAACTTTCGAATGCTTCTCCTACCAAGAATGACCTGTATCGCATCCAATTTGATCGAGACCCTTTTGGTCTTTGCGACTAAATAAAGAATCTCGCACACGCGAGCGAATACTCATAAGCATGCGCCTTCATGTGCACGCTCTTAGAGAACAATATGTATTAAAGATCAGGAGTAAAGTGACTGATCAATATGAAAATAGGAATTCGAACCATAATCCTATTGATCCTTGGAGTAATAGGCACGCTCGCCCTGGTATACAACCAAGGTTACTCGGTACCGGACCTAATCGAGGTACGATACGGATTACCCCTCACTTGGGGAGCAAATATTCTCAGCACAGTAGCGGGCTCAACCAACGAATGGAGAGTCGACCTAATCATCCTGGCTATAGATGCAGCCTTCTGGTTCATGGTCCTGATAGCTGCGTCAACGATATTGAACTATAGGAGAGGAAATTCGAAAAAGAAGCTGTAAGTAACATTTGGCGCGCGCAATCCGCCACTAGACAAGTGCCCTTGGCTAAAAACCGTGTGGATCATCCAAAGGAAAAGAGCCGTCAAATTTTACAGAAAGGCTTTAAACCGGGCTCCGCATCTCCTTGCGTGAATCCCCCAGGAATGGGGGCAATGACTCTCAGAGTGTTCAACCATGAGTGAAGAGAAGAAGCCCATCGAGGAGAAGCCAGAAGAAAAACCAGTCGAGGAGCCCAAGGTCAAGACCCCCGTAGTTGAAGCAATTTCAAGTGAAAAGCCTGTGGAGGAAACGAAGACCGAGGCCCCAGTTGTTGAGGCAATTTCAGATGTAAAGCCCATAGAGGAATCAAAGGCTGAGGCACCAATTGCTGAGGCGATTCCAGGTGAAAAACCCGCGGAGGAAACGAAGACAGGGGCTACAGTCGAGGCTAAAGAGGAGAAGCCACCAGAGGAGCCGCGTATAGAGGGTGCCGTAAACAAGGGCGACTTCATCCTCATGGAGATGACCGGCAGGGCTGAGGAGACCGGTGAAGTCTTCGACACTACAAATGAGGAGGTAGCAAAGGAGAAGGGCACCCACCGTGAGGGAAACGTCTATGGCCCACGCCTCGTCGTAGTCGGCGAGGGCTGGGTGCTACGTGGACTCGACGCACGCCTACGCGGTGTCAAACCCAATGAGCAAACATCCATAGAGATCCCGGCCGCAGAGGCATTCGGCGAGCGCGACCCCGTTAATGTACAGTTGATCCCCTATCGCATTCTGCGCAGTAAAGGCGTCAACCCAGTACCCGGGGCGGAGTTGGAGATAGACGGCCGACAAGCGGTTATACGCAGCGTAGGCGCTGGACGCGTCCAAGTGGACTACAACCACGCATTAGCTGGCAGGAAGATCATCTACGACGTTAAGGTAACGGAGATCATCTCGGAGGAAAAGGCGAAGGTCACCGCTTTAATCGGTCGCCGCTTCGTCGGTGTCAACGCCGAGAAGTTCGGTCAGAAAATGGGGAAGAAGAAGATGACCATCATCATCCCCGACGAGATATTCTTCGGCGAGAACATCCAGATCGCTAAAAGGGGTCTAGCAATGGACGTTTTAAAGTTCTTCCCGGAGCTCGAAGATGTCGAGTTCCAGGAAATCGTAAAGCGCAGCTAAATTCCCTCTATAACGGTGACCCAATGGACTCTGACTCACTCATCGTGGGTGCAGGATCAGCGGGTCTTCTAGCGGCTAAGGAGATAGCGTCCAAGGGTTTCTCAGTCAAGATTCTAGAAGAACACAGCCAAGTAGGGATTCCAAGCCACTGCGCTGGCCTCGTTAGTATAGAGGGACTTAAGAGGATTGGGGTGGTAGCGTCAAAGAGTTTCGTCCAAAACGATGTTGTCGGAGGGTGGATCTACTCACCTGACGGACACAGCATTGAGATCAGGGATAAGCGCCCACGTGCACATGTCATAGATAGAATAGCGCTCGACCAATATCTAGCAGAGTCTGCAATCGACGCCGGAGCTGAACTCGTCTTAGGTAGAAGAGCAGAGAAGCTTAAGCTAATCAACGGCTCAATAGTAGGCGTAATCGGAACCGAGTGGGCCGAAGAGTCGCGCCTCATCATTGATGCAGAGGGACCCTCACGTAGACTTGTTAAGGAGGCTGGGCTGGTCAATTCCAGACGGGTACCACTCCTTGGCGTAAACACAGAGGTGAAGTGCGACATGGACCCCACAATGGTTGAGGTCTGGTTTGGTGAAGAGACTGCCCCAGGATTCTTTGCATGGGTAATACCAATCTCGAACCAGGAGGCTAGGGTGGGACTCGCTACGAGGGTCGGTGACCCTATCATGTTGTTGACCCGCTTTATCAAGAGGCGTTTCGGCGCTGTTTCCTATCAATCTCCAAGAATTGGCCAGGTGCTCGTGGATGGTCCGGTAAGCAGAACATCGTTCCCCGGAATGTTGCTAGTAGGGGACGCCGCAGGACAAGTCAAACCGACGACAGGAGGCGGCATAGTACTCGGTGGTTTATGCGCCATCAAAGCTGGGAGTGTAGCATCCCAAGCACTTGAATCCGGTGATCTCTCGGAGAGATCACTTGTACATTATGAAGATGAATGGAGGAGACTCTACGGGGCAGAGTTCAGGAGCATGCAGACTCTACGCAACCTCGTTGATAGAATATCGGATGAAAGGATGAATAGGCTCCTTCGCGTCTTCAACGATTCTGGGCTCAATAACGTGGTTGAAGAAATAGTCGCGGGCGGGGATATGGACCTTCAAGGAGAAGTCATAAAACGAGCGCTCTCCGAGCCAAGACTCATGAGGGCAATGGTCAGTGGACTTGGGAGACTCGCCTTCGCCGAATTACGCAACCTAGTGAACATTTAAATATCGAACCAAGGTTGTATGTGGGCTGATAAGTATGTCAACTTGCATCTCCTGTGGTAGGAAGGTTGCACCCGAGGAGAAAGCTGTCAAGATGAGCTGCCCCAACTGCGGTGCCGTCACAATTTGGCGCTGCGAGAAATGTCGGCTCTTCGGTCGCACCTACAGGTGCCCCGCCTGCGGGTTCCAAGGCCCTTAAAATAGACTTTCCTAATTCTCGAAATATCCTCAATAGAATGGATTTATTCAAAAATTGATATTAGTTAATCCTCACTTCATTAACGGGAGGTTGCCTGTTATCTTGTCAAGCTTATCGTTCCTCTCGGGTCCGAGACCTAGGGCGGTAATGCTTCCTGGTGGGACCTCGGTGAGACCCCGATCTTGAATAACTGTGTAGACGATGTCGAGATTATCCGCTTTATCAGCTAGCTCCTCAAGCTCCTCCTGCGAGTCGACTTGGAGGGCAACCTTCTTCGCTCCCTCGTCTCGCCACTTCCGCCAACCCGCGTGGTTCTCCTGCTTTGCTTTCTCCGAGCAGTCGACGGCTGCATGGCAAGCCTGGGCTATCATCTTACCGACACTCATCTTCAGGTCAGTGCGTATTACTATGCACATCTTGTACTCGAACTGGCTCTGTCTGCTCATGGGATGAGCCTCTCCCTGTCACGCGGGAACATACAGCACTCCCTGATGTTGTCCTTCCCAGTCACGATCATTGTCAGCCTTTCCAGCCCGATGCTCCACCCCGCGTGAGGGGGAGCACCATAAGCGAAAGCCTCGATATAGCTCTCGAAGTTCTCTGGGTGCAGCCCCTTATTACTTATCCTCTCCCTGAGTAACTCGGGGATGTGAATGCGCTGCGTGCCGCTACTTATCTCAATGCCACCATAGATGCAGTCGAATGCATGGACAATCTCCGGGTTATCCACGTAGGGCATAGAATAGAACGCCTTCTGTGCTGCGGGCCAATCCTTTAGGAAAAAAGCCTGTTCCCCCACGAGCTCCATCATCTTCCTTTCCTGAGGCTTCGTAAAGTCGTCCCCCCATTTGATCTGCTCCCCCGCCTTCTGAAGCATCTCGATCGCCTTTGTATATGTGACACGCTTGAATGGCAGCTCTGGGATGAGCAACTCCCTATTAAGGGTCTTGAGTTCCTCTGGGCAGTGTTCCTTCACATCCCTCAGCATGTGGATAAGCACCTTTTCGAGTACCTTCATAACAATCTCGTCATCAGCAAAAGCCTGCTCAATATCCATCTGTCTAATCTCGTTTAGGTGGGTGGGGGTATTGAATTTTTCAGCCCTCCAGATTGGGGTTACTGTGAAGACCTTCTCGAAGCTGATTGCGCACATCTGTTTGTAGAGTTGGGGACTCTGAGCGAGAAACGCCTTCTTCTCGAAATAGGGCAGACTGAATAGATCTGCGCCGCCCTCTGACGCTGAGGCAATGATACAGGGTGGCTGTATCTCAACATAGCAGTTCTCCGTCAACCAACTGCGGAAAGTTGAGAGCAGCCTATTCTGAATAGTAAATATTGCGCGGGTCTGCGGTGCCCTAAAGTCTAAGAAACGCCAATTCAGCCTCGTCTCCAGCTCACTCTGGCTTGTCTCAGTGATATCCACAGGGAGGGGCTGCCTCGACTTATTCACGACCTCAATCTTATCAGGGAAAAACTCCATACCGGCATTAGCGATCTTACTCTGCTCAGCTTTACCAGTGACAGCGATGACATCCTCCCTACCGAAACCCTCCTTAGGGTATAAGTTAAGGTCCTTCACGGTGACCTGGATCTCGCCGGTCCTATCACGCATCACGATGAACTTGATCTTCGCTAAGTCCCTCGTACGAACGACCCACCCCGCAATGGTGACTTGTTCGTCCTGCCTTTTCTTAGCTTCCTCGATGTATACCCTGTCGAACATTAAAGAACCCACTTGTAAGCTACCCAGCTAGGTGAGAGGTGGGTATAAAAATACTTTCGAGCTTCTAGTAGGCATACTCTACGCGAAGGTCCATCTTGCGAACCTTCTTCGCAATATCGACTAAAGCCTGGATACGCTTCTTGCTGAACCGCTTAGCTCCCCGTGCTCCTAGTACGACCCGAGTCTCCGTGCTCCCATCAGGGAGCCAAATAATATTGATTGTGACGATCTGCTGCCCTGAGAATAGGTCCTCAAGGAACTTCCTGTCGTTCATTCCAGCCTCAATTACGACAACCCTCTTGTTCAGTGCGTCACCGAGATCGCGAATAGGTTTAGGGTTAACGTTGAATTTAGCGGAGTCACCCTTCCCAACAACTAGTACGAGGAAACCCCCTGCATCTACCACGTTATCCAGAGTGACGGTTTGAAGGAACTGGTTCTGGCCCTCGTAGCTAATGAGCTTCTTAGCCACTTCCATGTACTCGTTTGTTACGGCGCCTGTCTTGATCTTCGTCTGGCACTTCGAGCATAGCATGCCGCTCTTTAAACAGAACTCACATAGTTGCGTTTGCACTCAGTGGTCCTCCGGGTATCCGGGGGAGCCGCCGCGAGAGCCTAATGGTTTGCGCCTTTAAGGCTTGAGCACGATCTCGATTGTGCTGACGTTTGAAGGCGTGCTACGCTCCTCGGACTGCATCTGTTCAGTACCTATCTTAATCTCTAAGACTGTGACACTCGGCATGAACCTGTTCCTGAGTACCTCAACGACATCGACAGCCCTGCTGATTGACTGTCCACGTGCCTTAACTGAAATGCTCTCCTGACCACTTTTGAAAAGGGTCATGCATGCGAGGACATAGTTGAGTACAGGCTTTCGTCCGATGAATACGGTGTTAGATCTCTCCACTTTGGACTCCTCCAGACATTCGTTTTCTATAGGTGTGCTAAAATGAGTTGTTGTTGGGTTAAAAAGCTATCGGGTTTTAGGGAAAATTGGCTTATTGAGGGGGTAAACGTGCTCCGTTTCTCTTATCTAGGCTGTTTTTAATGGTTAGTCGAGCGTGATTCTAGTTATCATTCCGGTATCTGTCGTTAGTCCAGATATCCGCCGTGTTACTGTAATAGCCTCGCTCCCAGAAACCCAGCTTGTCATGAGAGACAAACGTGATCTTCGTCAGCCACATTGCGGACTTGTAAGCGTACTTCTTTGGGACAACGAGCCTCATCGGCCCACCAAGAGGCTGGCTGAGGTCAGCGCCGTTTAGCCTGTGGGCGAGAACTACGTCTCCACCCTGAAGATCCGATAGGGGAAGGCTGGTGGTATATCCATCGGCGCACTCGAACAAAGCGTACTTCGCCACCTCCTTTGGCTTAACCCTCTCCTGTAGGACACTGAACAGCACACCACCCCATTTCTGAGAGAGCACACTCCAACCCTCCACACAATGGAAATTACTCACCACCTCTACCTGGGGTAGAGCCATGAAGTCGTCCCAGTTAAGCTTGAACGACACATCCACTTCTCCATCGACGACGAGGCTCCAGTCCTTCTTATCGATGACTGGGAGTATGGGGGTTATGCCCGGGTGGTCGATACCCCACCTCATTAACTCTTTGATGGGAGCCTGATGTGGCGGAAGCTCGCCCCGGGGGCCCTCAGGCTTCTTCTTCCTCCAGAACAATGTCGAGTAAAGCCATTATCGTCGAGGGCAATAAACCTGCCCAAGCCTAGAATGGATTAAACACGTAGACCACCCAGTTAGCATCATGGATGATCGGGAGAGAGCGAAGAAGATTATAGCACTACTAGAAGTCGAGTACCCCCTTGATAAAGGGACAATGCTCCACTGGGAGACCCCCTTGGAGCTCCTCGTAGCCACAATACTGTCAGCCCAAAGCACCGACGAGCAGATCAACAAACTCACCCCCGCTCTTTTTAAACGATATAAAACAGCAGCTGACTACGCCAAAGCGGAGAGGACCGAGCTCGAGACCTACATTAAGTCCTCGGGTTTCTTCCATAGAAAAGCCGAGCTAATACAGGCAGCAACTCGACAGATAGTAGATGAGTTTGACGGAGTAGTCCCCAACACAATGGATGAGCTCCTTACCCTCAAGGGTGTGGCCAGAAAGACAGCAAACCTCGTCCTGGGAAACGCATACGGGATCGTCGAGGGCATAGCTGTCGACACCCACGTGATTCGCCTCAGTCAACGTCTCGGCTGGTCCAAGCAGAAAAACAGGGATAAAATTGAGAAAGACCTCCTCGAACTCATCCCCCGGAAGAAGTGGTTTGAGGTGAACTATCTACTCATAACACACGGGAGAAAGATCTGTGATGCTAAGAAGCCAGACTGCGCCAACTGCGTCGTCAGTAAGCTTTGCCCCTCCGCATTCACCTTTTCACACAACCGGAGATAACCAGTTTCACTCACCAGAGACCCCAAATGGCCTACTTTGATTTTATATTATGGGTTCCTAAGGTTACCATGTCAGTTACTGTACTTATGCCTCGTAGCTGACGATACCAGCATCAGGAGGCTCGAGCCTCCAAACTCTTACAAGAATTAGTGTAGATCTGCTTTTAGAAATCCTATTAAATTTGACAATTAGCTAGACTTATTTTAGGTTTACATGAATATCATTTGGATCTGACTATAAGGCCATAATGAACCGATTTATCTTCAAAAAGGTAAAGATTTAGGAAGAATAGAAGTGCCCAGACGAGCGCGCGTGCTCGAGCTCATGATAAATCTGCTTGTACACCTTCGCCTTGCTAAGGGTCCTTTCCCGCTCCTTCGCCATATACTGGACGGTAGCCTCAGTGACATCATTCTTCGGCTCAGCAGGAATTCCGAGGGCGACCATCCTTGGGGGAATAATCTTCCGCGGGCTCACGAGGGCACCGGATCCCACCATCGCCCCCTCCCCGATCTCAGCCCTATCGAGAACGATGGCCTGAATGCCAATTATAGCGTTATCCCCGATCTTGGCACCATGAACCGTGGCTCCATGACTCACGATTACATCCTTACCAATGCTGACGGGGTTGCCCGTTGGTGCCTCGATCAGACATCCCTCAAGCACGGTTGTGCGAGCACCTATCACAACGTTGTCGTCGTCCCCACGTATCACGGCATTCGTCCAGACGTTTACGTCCTCGTCCAGAGTAACGTCGCCAATGACCCAGCTGCCTGGGGCCAAGAAAACGCTTGGATGGATCTTCGGCTTCTTACCTTCGAACTCTATTACAGACATGCTGAGAAAAATAGAACCAGCTAGTGAAAAGACTACCTACTAATTTCGGGAGAGTCGGACGGGGGTGAATAAGAGTTACAAATGGCCTTTTCCCAAGGCTTTTATTCCTTCCTCCTACCGTATCCCGAGGTAGAAGGGATGGACTACAGGAGATATCTAGTTGAGGTAGGAACTGGGATCGACCTTCATGGCGAGGACGCAACGAAGGCCGCTCAGAGGGCCGTAAAGGACGCCATAAGCCATAGCAGCATGATCGGCCTAAGTCAGCTGTTTAAGATCAAAAATTTCTCCGAGATTGAAGATGCTCTTATGGTTGACGTCACCATAGCTACGCCTGACCCAGAAAAGGTGGATGGTGAAGTAGTTCTTTCTACCCTTCCAGAAGGGAAGAGGCGAATTAATGTCATAAAAGGCGGCTTCAGGTTCCCAACCGACTCTACAAAGGATGAGGCGAAGACCCACCCAATTTTGATGGTCAACGCGGTAATCGTCGTCCTAGTCGACGTTGATAAGGTCCCGAGAAAATAGAGGTTTAGAGCGGTTTTCCACACTTTGTGCAGAACTTCGCGTACCTAGTGTTCTCCTGACCACAGTATTTACAGTAGACGGTTGTGGTCCTTTCTGTTACATTCGTCTTCGCAATCTTCACATTCTTATCAACCTCTTGAGCGACCTCTCGGAAAGTATCCTGAACAATTTTTACCCCCTCATCAATGGCCTTAGAGGCCTTATCAAGGGCCATATCCATCTCCTGCCTCCAGTGTGGGTCTGAAGCCCATGGTATGGACACACTCTCCTTGACCCCCTTCTCGGTCCTAACGCCGCACTTAGGACAAAAGTTTGCCTCAGCATCGATCTCCTTGCCACAGTTTGAACAATAAGACAAATTCTACACCCAATTCAGGCTTGGAAGCGAGAACACTTTAATCTTGCTAGTGGCGCGAGCACCGGAATTCAAAGATTGAAACAATGGACGACGCAAACAATATTCGCGCAAGAAAAACTTGGGGAACCCCAAAAGGACATGAGGCACTTACCAGTCGCTCTTGCTATCCAACCAAACCTTAGTCTCTGGGTGGATCTCCGGCCATGTCTTCACATACGCCTTTGCCCTATCAGTGAGCTGAACCGTCTGGTCGTATCCCTGTTTCTTTATGAACTCCTGGATCTCCTTCTGGGTCTTCCTCTTCACCTCCCACTTATTCGCGTTGGCGACCCTCAGGAGGAAACGAGTGTAGTTTGAGGCTGCGAGGCGGAGATATTCTAGGTCGACCTTGTCAACTGTATCGTATTGGCTATGGCCAAAGCCTCTGCCAGTGCTCGTGCGTATCGTCTCCGGATCTCCCCCACTCCCGCAGGGAACGCTCCTAAGGTAGAATGGCCAATGGTCGCTATATGGACCAACACGCTCGAAGTAGGGCAGTTCAGTCTTCATCTCCTTGGCGCAGCTATCCATGAATGGCTCGAGCTCAGGGAAGTCGTGTATGATAATACCCTTCCGTGACTTACCACCGCCTGCGTCGAGATTGAGCATAAACCTGATGTTATCCATCTCATCTGCATGCATGGCGGTATAGTTGTAGCTACCATAGAGACCGATCTCCTCTGCGCCAAAGCATATGCAGCGTACGCGTCTCTTGAGCTTCTGCTTGACCATGGTGAGGTCCCTTGCGATTTCCAATACCGTTACTGTGCCCGAGGCGGGGTCCTCAGCCCCTTGGCTTATGTCGTGCCCATCGTAGTGACTACCCACGACGACGTATTCCTTACTCTTCGACGTCCCAGGGATGTCCGCGATGACGTTGTAGGTTGTCACCTCCATGTTCTTATCCGTCGTTTTGATTCTAAGAGTAACCTTCCCCTCCCTCTCAATGCTCCGCACAAGGTACATACCATCCTCGTAGCTCACACTAATGGAGGGGATGACTGGGCTGATACCGCCAGTTTGAGGCCCGTAGGCGGGGTACTGGTTCATGAATATCCAACCCTTTGCCCCCGCGAGGACACTCCTCAGAAACTTCTCCGACCTGTGAAGCGACCGCGTCATACCCAGCGGATTCGCGCTACTAACCATTACAATGTTACCATCGATATCCTTCTTCCTTTTCTCGTAAATATCGATAGCGCCGTCCCCAAGCCAAATAAGGTTTGCTTCTACCTCACCAGCGATGCTATGAGGTAGACTGATACAGCCGATCTCCTTCTTCAAGGGGCTTACGATATCAAGCTTCGAAGGCCCCCTCTTCCAGCCAGGTATCTTGTAACCCTCGTAGTAAGCTTCGGGGATCCCATAGCCCTTAAGCTTCTCAACCATATACTTGACCGAACCTAGATCTCCAGGAGTGCCAGGGAATCTGCTCCCGTAAACATCGCAGAGCATCTTCAGGTTGTCCATCGGCTCTGACGACGTGTATATCTCGGATACTATCTTTTTATCAACTTCAAGCCAAGGGTTGGCCAAAATTTGTGCACCGAGGAACTGTTTACGCGCAACCGATTTAAAACATTTCAAAGAAGGATCATTCAACCGTACTCTAATCATAAACAATTCGAATTCTGGGTTAGCACCAGCACGGGGATATTATAGCTACTCTCGAGGAATGCATGGAGAAGAGGTCAATTTAACCATATGAATTAATTATATAAGCACAGAGATCAAAGTTCAGGGGCCGTCACTGCGATGACTCTGACCTCATCGCATGTGTCCTCGCAACGATCAGTAATTGTCTCGAGCGAGTCCATAAAATCGGATAGAAGGATGGCCTGACCGATCTCGACAGATGCAGTGGTGAGACCCGATATGGATCGTCTCCCTCTCTGGTAGAGACCATCCATCTGCTCTTCCAATCGCTCAACCTCGTCAGCAGCCTTTAAGGCATCCTGGAACTCCCTATCTGTCAACTTTTCTATGCAGTCGTCGAGCTTTATGACGCATGTCTTTATCACGTGTGCCATCTCGCCAGTAGTTACCTTCACTTCATCTGGCATATCTAAGAGTCTGAACTCGACGAGTATTCGTCCAGTTTCATTTATCCAGTCTATCACGTCATCGATTTGTCTCCCTAAGCGCATGAGATCCTCCCTTTCTGAAATTGGGAGGTCGCCTGTTGCGAGTTCGCCAATAATTTTTCTCTTTAAGAGATCGGCCTCCTTTTCCTTTAACTGAAGAACTTCGAAGCTGCGTTCAAGGTCCTCCCTCTTCCCTTGGAGTGCAAAGTTGATGCATCGATCTAGTTGCTCTGCAGCCATTACAGTGGTCTTTGAGTGCTCCAGGAGCATGCTTATTGCTTGAACCTTTCTACGCGTCTTTAGCCAACTCTCGAGTGGTTTCACAGTTACATCTCACCCTATTCAAGTGATAGAGCTTTCTCCAGTCCCTCATCGGGGACTCTGAAAATTAGAAGATTCACAACAGGTAGGCTTACGTATGCCTCATCTCCTATCGCTAGGTTCTTCTCCTCGCCTATGATAGGCGTCTTAACTAGTAGGGATATATCATTCTCGGTCTTCACCGTATATCTTATTGAGTCCCCAACGAAATTCGCCTCGACGACATCACATCTAAATGAATTTTCTTTTTGGGGATTCCTGTTAAGATCTATGAGCTCGGGACGGATTGCTAAAACACAGGCTTCCTTTTTCCTGAGCGGTGGTGTAAGATCGCATTTTGTCTTTATCTTGAATTTATTCACGTCGATTAAGAGGTCAGTATTATCTATCTCAAGTATCTCACCGGTGATGAAGTTAGCTTCTCCTAGGAACTTTGCCGTAAATAGCTCTTTTGGCTTCATGTAGAGTTCTTTTGGCGGACCAACTTCCACGATTCTCCCAGCCTTCATAACGATAATTCGGTCTGAAACTGATAAGGCCTCTTCTTGATCATGTGTCACGTGTATCGCGGTTAGACCTAGATCCTTTACTAGTCGCCGAAGCTCGTATCGGAGGACGGTTCTAACCTTGAGATCAAGGGCTCCGAGGGGCTCGTCTAAAAGTAGGAGGGTTGAACCCGATGTGAGAGCCCTAGATATCGCAGTCTTCTGCCTTGCTCCGCCACTGAGTTCCTTAGGATAAAGAGATACATAATCCTCCAAGTTCATCATGTGGAGCATCTCTTCTACGGGCCTATCACGTTCAATAGGTGAGACGCCACGAATCATGAGGCCGTAGGAAACGTTATCATAGACATTCATGTGAGGAAATAGGGCTATTTCTTGGAAAACATAGCCAATACCTCTATCTTCAATGGGAAGGGTTGTCACATTTTTATTATTGATTAGTACGTAACCTTCGTCGGGTTGAACGACTCCAGCGATCGATTTGATGAGTGTCGTCTTTCCACAGCCACTTGGACCAACGATTGAGAGGTACTCGTCATCATAAATTGTGAGGTCGATACCGTTAAGTGCTATAACCTTTCCATACTGCTTCCTGAGTCCTACGACCTTAATCTCTGGCATCTAGCTCGCCTCCAGCTCGCTCTGTAGCCCAAGCATCGGGTACTCGTAGATGTGTGAGTTCATCGGATCGAAACTAATACTAACCCAGTCACCATGATTGAGTTCATTTCTTGCCTCCTTTATTGCAACACGGGCGGCAACTTCGTCACCGTTCGTTAACCTGATCACATATCGAACATGGCTGCCTAAGAAGTGGACCTCAATTATCTCACCAGATAATCTGTTAGGTTCATCCCCTCTCGGTTCGGGCGTTACCGAGATCTTCTCCTCCCTTAAAGCAACGATAACGGCTTCCTCCGGTTCGAAGCTTGAGTCGAGGACTCTGATTTTCAGACCTTCCCTAAGGGTTAAGGTGCTTCCCTCCCTCGACCTACTTTCAACAATCGCCTCGAGGAAGTTTGTGTTCCCTACGAAATTGGCGACGAATATCTTCTCTGGACGGTTGTAAACGTGGTAAGGCGTCCCGTACTGTTGCAAGCGTCCCTTACGGAGGACTAGAATACGGTCGCCTATAGTCATTGCTTCCTCCTGGTCGTGGGTCACGTGGATGACAGTAAAACCTGACTCCTTCGCGAGTCGTCTAAGCTGTACTCTAAGTTCTAGACGTAATCTGACGTCGAGAGCGCCTAAGGGTTCGTCTAATAGGAGTAACTTAGCACCAGATGCGAGGCCTCTCGCGAGGGCTACACGTTGCTGCATACCTCCACTAAGCTCGTTCGGATATGCATCGATACGTTTGTCTAATCTCACGAGTCTTAGCACATTCATTGCGGTTTGTTCCGCATTGACCTTACTATTGTCCTTGGCCAATGGTCCGAATGCGACATTTTCTAGGACAGTCATGTGCGGGAAGAGGGCATATGTCTGTGGCACATAGACGGTGTTCCTATCCTCAGCCAAGGTTTTATTGACATTCCTCGAGTCGATGAAAATCTCGCCTTCATCCGGCTTGATGATGCCAGCTATCGTCCGAAGCAGTGTAGTCTTACCGCTTCCCGTTGATCCGAGGATACAAACGTACTCACGATCCTTCACATCAAAAGTTACACCGTCGAGTGCCTTAACATTATCAAAGCGCTTCGTAACGTTCAACAAGCGGAGTGTGGGCATCTCACTTCTTCCCCCTATATACTATGAGCCTAAGCGCTAATAGAGAGGCAAAGGAAATCAAGACTAAGAATGCGATTCCCAATGCGATATCTGACTGTGTTGCTGGCACCTGGTGCTTGATCCAGGAGACCAAGAGCACCGGAGAGGTCTTCAGGGTCTGGGAGACCGCGGTCGCAGCGCCAGTCTCGTTGAGGCTTCTCGTGAAGACGAGTATCGCTCCGGATAGGAAGCTATACTTTGTGAGCGGAACAATGATTTTCCTGAAGACATGAAAGGGCCTGCTGCCTAGAGTTCTCGCTGTTTCCTCCATCTCTAAAGGTATTCCTTCTATCGCAGCGGCCATCGCCTGAACAAAGTAAGTGTATGTAATTGTCATCTGGGCAAAGACGAGTATCCAGAATTCTGGTAGGAAACCAAAGGAGCGCCAGAATATTCCGAGAGATACGCCCAGTGCTACGCTAGGCACGACTATCGGGACGTTCACAATGGCGTCGAGTAGGGTCGTCCAGAGCCTACCAAGCCTCTTCCTTGCGATGAGAATGGCAACGGGTAGCCCTAAGCCTATGTTAATCAACGTTACAAGCACGCTTATAGTGTAGGAGAATGTCATCGACTGCCAATAACTGGACCAGACTCCTACTCCAGAGATCGCTCTCTGAAGCGTCCCATCCGTCAACGCGGTGAATGTAGGGAATGTGATGTAGATCGCTGGGATAAGGACGAAGAAACCGAAGATGAAGAAGGTTAGCCCGTTTCTCATATTTACGCTCCTACCAGAGCTCAACCTTGCTTCTGGACTTGGATAGACCCTGTTTATCGGAATCTTCAGCCTATTACCGAGCAGACGGATGAGAGCGAAGACTGTAACAGATGATATTATGAGTGTGAAGCTTACGAGGACCATAGGACCCTGGAGGCCAGCGTTCTTGGCATTGTTTATGAAGACAGGACCGTTCTCGAAGCCACCAGCCACTATCACTGTTGCACCGGTTTCAGATAGTGACCTAGCGAAGGCCAGTAAGAACGCCGCTATTAATCCAGGTCTGAGGAGGGGGAGGGTCACGGTTCTCGCTATCGTGAACGTGCGAGCCCCGAGGGTCTTCGCCGCTGTCTCATAGATAGTGTTGTACGCGAGTAGTTCACCGACCATTACCCTAACAACTACCGGGAAGGAGAATGTGAAGTGGAGTAAAAGTACAAGGATCAACCCAGGAGCCAAAGAGACCCCAAGGACGCTGATTGGTCCTGTGTTACCCCAGAAGAGCAGCGTCGAAAAACCCAGTGCAACCGTCGGGATGACGAACGGTATGTCCGCAAGGGCATCCAATATATTAATCCAGCGTGATTTACTCCTAGCGATATACCAAGCGAAGGGGAGGCCAGCTAAGAGGTCTAACGTCGCCACGGATAACGCGATAGCGAATGACCAGAATATCGAGGCTTCTGCTCGCAGTAGAAGGTCATTATTAGAGAAGACCTGCCCGACCAGATCTAATTCGAATGTTATGCCGAGGATTGGAGGAAGCAGAATGAAGAAAACTAGGAAGACTACAGCGATGATATACACCGCTCTCTTTGACTCGCGGTGAGAAGACAGCTTGTCGAGTCTCACCATAATTGAGTCAAGTAGCCGATTCGCCATTTTCTCTACTCCAGTATATAGTTATGTAAGGGATATTAGGATCGAATCTAATCGATCAGCTTTATAATTTCCTTTCATAGAAAATATACTCCTACATAATCTATATAATCTATATAAATTTCGTTCCAGGATTATCGCAGAAGGAACAATAACTGAGTTATTCTAAAAAGGAATTTAAGTGAAGCACCTCAACCCTATTTGGCTGCCGGTTTGAGCATACTCATATTCACGGATAATCCTGGAGTTCAGGAGGTAAAACTCGTCACAGAGGAGCTCAGAGGGAGAGGGCTTAAAGTACGCTCAATGGCACCTTGGGACTTCAGCCTGCCAAACCTACCCGATCTCGACGCCGAAGTCGTCTACGCACCCAGCAACATGCTTCACCGTGGGAGCACATACGAACTTACTCATAGACTGCTGATTCTTCGTGAATTAGAGAAGAAGGCAATCGTGGTAAACCCGGTAGAATCGATGCTCCAATATTCTAAGGAGCAGCTAACAATGAGATTAGTCAAGTTAGGTCTGCCTCATCCCAAGACAATTGCCACGGAAAATGTCGAAGAGGCGTACGCCTTCGCCCACGACCTCATCGAGAGGGAAAAAGAAGTTGTCCTCAAGCCCACCTGTGGTGCGAGGGGGATAGGAGTCACTAAGCTTAGCGGTATAAGGAGGCGGGATGATCTACTCCAATTTCTAGTCTGGTACACAAGGGAGCACGCCCAGGGTGTCTACTACCTCCAGGAGTTCGTACCAAACCTTGGCTATGATGTCCGATGTCTCATCGTAGATGATGAGGTGGTAGGAAGAGAGAGAAGGTTCAACAATGAGGATTTCCGCTACAACGTCGCTGTTGGGGGTTCCGCGGAAGTGTTCAATGACACGATCTACGATGAACTCTCCATAGAGGTCGCAGAAGCAACTGGGCTAAAGATATGTGGAGTGGACATCCTGCCTGGTGAGGACGGTAAACCATATGTCCTCGAAGCAAATTGTTACCCAGGTTATAAGGCACTTATTGAAGCAACCGGCATACCCGTACAAAAGAAGATAGGGGACTATCTACAGAACCTACTTGGCTAGTTCCTCTTCCTGCGTCGGCTTCTCGAAGTATCTATGAAGTGACCTAGGCAACGCCTTGTAGTCGCGCGCGCTGCTAGTAAATTTTACATCGGCAACGACAAATGACGCGGCTAAACGGATTTCATAAGACATGCGGTTGTCTTCGCGAGTTAAGGGTGTAACCCCGCTTCTTTATGGAAATAAGGTGAGTGAATTTTACTTCTTTCTCGAGGAGGCTTACTTTCTCTCCCAGACAGATGGTTATAAGTAACGCGTGTCCGATTTTGTCTTATCCATTATCGACTAGTGTTAAATACCCTTCTCGACGCCTTCTAGTGAAAGGTGCTTGAAATGCCGAGCAAGCCTTATGTGAAGTTGAACGCCGGGGACCCTGATGTTGAGGCTCCAAAGTACGCCATCGAGGCGGCTCAGGACGCGATAAAGAAGGGGGGCAACTGGACTCACTATGGTGGTAATGAAATTCCTAAGCAGTTCCGCGACGCGGTCGTAGACTACTACAAGAAGTGGATCGGCCCCGAGTACAAGGAATCGCAGGTCATACCAGTAGCAGGTAGCAGCGCGGCCCTATACATAGCGATGGCATCTGTCCTCAAGGAGGGAGACGAGATCATTCTCTGGGAGCCCAGCTACAGCAACCACTACGTCATGCTCAAGGACATGGGTATTAAGATGCAGATACCCGAGCTACGCAGAGAGAATAAGTATCACATGGACCTTGACAAACTATCAAACTATGTCACGAAGAAGACGAAGGCGGTCCTAGTCTGCAACCCTAACAACCCAACGGGTTCAGTTTACACGAAGAAGGAGATTGAGGCAGTTGGCGATCTCGCAGAGGACCACGACCTCGCTATCTTCAGCGACGAGATCTACCTTCACTACGTCTATGACAACAATAAGTTCATCGCCCCGAGCACCATAGGTGACCTCCGCGAGAGAACAATTAACATCATGAGCTTCAGCAAGACATTCAGCATGACGGGCTGGAGGCTTGGGTACGTCATTGTGCCGGACAAGTACCTTGAGAAGGCACAGACGGTTGCGAGGGTCACAGCGCCTAGGCCGGCGACCTTCATCTACCCAGCTGGAGTCGCGTGCTTACGAGGCGACTTCAAATATGTCGATGAGAGGAGGAAGGAGTACTCCGCTCGCCGCGACTACTTCACAAAGGCGATCGATGATATGGGTATGCCCTGCCACAAGTTCGAGGGTGCCTTCTACGCATGGTTCGACGCCCGGAAGTATGGCTTAAAGAGCGATGACTTCATCGAGAAACTGGAGAAGGCAGAGAATGTATCGCTAAGCAGCGGCTCAGCCTTCGGTACGAAGCAGGAGGGTTTCATCAGAGTGCCGATGACGGCACCGATACCAGTTCTGAGGGATGTCGTGGAGCGCGTCAATAGCTTCACGAGCAAACTCTAGGAACCTTTATCGCACCCGAATCAGAACATAAAATCGAGTCATATTTTAAAGATAATTTTTCGGGTACATAGTTTTCTTGGTATATTTTTCGTTCTATCATAATTTCTTTTTGATAGTTATTTCACTCATGTTTTTAATTGGGTGGACGCGGTGAGTTACCCATGTTCATTCTGAGCGATGGTGACATCGCTGGCTTACTGACGATGGGGGAGGCTATTGAGGCAGTAGAGGGAGCATTTGCCCAGCTTCAACGTGGAAACGTAGTGATGCCTACAAGGAATACAATAATGCTCCAAGAATACAATGGAAGCATCAGCTTTATGCCATCCTATCTCGAGGAATCTAAGGCGCAAGCGACGAAGATAATTAGCATCTACCCGGATAACCCGAGGAAGGGATTACCCACGACTGCTGCATGGATAGTCGTGAATGACCCGGAAACAGGGCAGGTCAGGGCATTCATGGATGCTACGTATCTAACTGGGGTCAGGACAGGCGCGGTTTCTGGGGTCGCGGTGAAGTATCTTGCCCCTAGAGATGCGAGGATTGCTACGGTCTTCGGCGCTGGAGTACAGGCAAGGAACCAAGTTTGGGCAGCGGCAACTGTGCGAAAACTCGATGAGATAAGGGTCTACGACCCAATTAAATCCGTTGTAGACAGGTTCGCTGAGGATATGGAGAGTAAGCTAGGTATACCGATCACCAAGTCTGTGAGTGGAGAGGAGGCATGTAAGGGTGCTGACATAATCCTCACTGCTACGACATCAAAGACCCCCGTCATTAAGCGTGCTTGGCTCGCTGACAAGGTGCACATCTCCGCGATAGGTGCCTTCTACCCTGACTGGAGGGAGCTTGAGACGCGTATAATAAAGGATGCCAAAGTCGTCATCGACGAGTGGGAGGCAATAAGGCTAGAGTCTGGTGACATTCTCATCCCAATCAAGGAAGGCGTGATAAAGGAGGCTCACATATACGCCGAACTCGGTGAGATAGTTACTGGCGAAAAACAAGGCAGGACCCCCACGGATGGTCTCACCGTATTCAAGAGCGTTGGCATCGCCATACAGGATTCATCTGTCGCAAATCTCGTACTAAAGAAGATCATGAGTAACTGACTCCGGGATGATTCTATTCAGGGCCTTTTATTCTCAAACCAGGCCTCTAATGTTAGTGATTCGTTTGCGTATTGATGTCGTAATGCTAATAGGTGGTCTACCGGAGACTGACCTGAAGAGCAGGATCGAGATTCTAAAGAGCTACGCCTCACCGGGTACAGAGATTAATCTAGTAATGACAAGGAATCCGCCGCCATCAGTTGATTCATTAGCGGAGATGGAGCTGGCGGCTCCCGGTATACTTGAGCGTGTTGTTAAATCGGAGGAAGACGGTGCAGATGCAGTATTGATCTGGGGGGGCCATGACCCGTCCCTTCTCTCGGCTCGGAGCTTAGTGAATATACCCGTACTTGGGCCAGGAAGTGTCTCGATGCACATCGCATCCTTCCTTGCCGACTACTTCAGTCTCATAGTGCAGCTCCCAGAGGTGGAGCAGCTCGCATGGCGTCAGATTAGAGATTATAGATTAGAGGAGAAGTGTATAGGCGTCTATAGCGTCGATATCCCTGTACTAGAACTTGGAAAGCCGGAGAGCTACGATGCTGTAAAGGAAACAGTCATTGAGTCAATTGATGACGGGGCAGATGCCGTATGCTTCGGCTGTATGGCCCTCAACAATCATGTGGATAGACTCACAAAAGAATTGAAGGAATCATACCCGGGGGCGACGCTAGTGCATCCCGGGAGGACCTCAATCAGATTAGCGGAGATGCTTATCGAGTTAGGTCTCACACAGAGCAGATACACCTATCCGAACCCCCCGAAACCCGTTAAACTCTAAAAAGGTGTCCGAAATGCACCAAATGAGGCGCAAAGATAAGGCGATCACAAACGAGATCGAGGTTAAGGCAATACTCCGAGAGGCAAAATATGTAACAATCGCTATGAGCCTCCACGAAGAACCCTACCTCGCAACCCTGAGTCACGGCTATGATGAGGAAAAGAATAGAATTTATTTCCATTCCGCGCGGGAAGGAAAGAAGGTCGATATTCTAAAGACGAATCCGCGTGTCTGGGGCCAAGTCATGATAGACAACGGATATCAGCAGGGAAGCTGTGACCACCTCTACAAGACAGCCCAGTTTCATGGCAGGGTCACATTCGTCGAGGATAAGGAGGAGAAGGCATACGCCCTGCGCTTGATGATCAGACATCTCGACAAGGATCCTGATAAGATAATTGAGGAGCAGATAACACCTCACTCAACCGAGCGGATCCTCATCGGTAGGATTGACATCGATTACTTTAGTGGCAAGAAGGCAGAGA
Source organism: Bathyarchaeia archaeon (assembly GCA_050014495.1). Lineage (GTDB taxonomy): Archaea > Thermoproteota > Bathyarchaeia > TCS64 > TCS64 > UBA8941. The sequence goes on along the minus strand of JBEKDF010000004.1, from coordinate 32,423 downwards.
GTGTAATAATTCAAGTCTAAGCTCTGCGGGAGCGACTATCTACACCCTTGATGACTCCCTCTACCCTCTTGTACATTGCCTTCAACGCACGCCGTCTGGGTCGCCCTTCGTGGGGAGACTAGCGATGCCGAAGGAGGCTGCCTTAGGATACCTGAACATGATCTCGAGTGTGGCGGAGAGCTGGTCACTGTTACACCCATCCGGTACCGGCGTTGTGTGGCCAGGGACCTCTTCAGCACTGAGGATGTCTGTATCGACATGGACATATATGATGTCTGTGATCCGTGAGAGCCGGTCCATCTGCGCTGTTACGTTTGGGCCGAGCATCCGGATGTCCTCGATAGTGATGTGCTCGATGTCACTGCTGTCGATTATCTCCTGCTCTAGGGGGTCGATATCGCGCACACCTGCGAGTACTACGTAGCGTGTGGGGAGTGGAACCTCTAGCCCACTCTGCCTCCTCAAGCGGTGTAGGCATAACCCGCAGCCAACGGCTACTGGTATTCCACCCATCATCATGCTGAGACTCGTCTCTGGGGTGTTTATGTCCCCATGGGCATCGAAGTAGACTAAACCTACCCGCAGAGGTTTCCAATCGGGGCCTGCTCGTTGTGCCCCCGCCAGCATTCCTGTGAGTCCTACGCAGTTAGAGAGGAGAGAGAGGTTGAAATCGCCCTCTTAATCTGCGCGGATATAATCTCCGCCATGTGGCGACCCGCTAATCCGAGTCGGTTAACCGTCCCATACTGCTTCTCCTCCTCTGGTGTGAGTCTCGCAGTCTTAGTCTCGGTGACCTCGACGCCTAGACTCTCAAGGAGATTGTAGAGGCCGCTCCTTTCCATGATGTCGGGACCCTCATCGAACTCCTTCCTTGCGAAGTTTCCGTCGTGAATAAACTTTGCAACGCCTACGTGTAGCATTCCATCACCCAAATCGAGTCAAGTCTAGTACGAATGATCACGGAGATAGCTTCTCCCATCGAGCCGTTATCTTAAAACACGAGGCGAGATAAGTTCACTTGATTAGACCGGAGTGAAACCGTTGGCTAAGAAGTTCAAGGTGACAGTGGATGAGACGACCTGCAAGGGCTGCGGTATCTGTGTTCATATTTGCGAAACGAAGGGAGGTAAAAACCTCAAATATGGACAGAGGAGGACGCTCCTCGGTGGTTCTCTACCTGAAGGGGCTGATAAGTGCACTGGCTGCCGCTGGTGCGAGAGGTACTGCCCAGACTTCGCTATAACAATCGAGGAGGAAAAGAACGATGCTTAAGTCGGGTAAGCATCTTGTCCTTGGAAATATTGCATGTGCTGAAGGGACGCTACGTGTTGGGTGCCGACTATTCGCTGGTTACCCAATTACTCCCGCCAACGAGATCACAGAGTACATGAGCGGTGAACTCCCAAAAGTTGGAGGCTACTTCCTTCAGATGGAGGATGAGATAGCGAGCATCGCAGCCTGCATCGGAGGCAGCTGGGCGGGGGCAAAGCCCATGACAGCAACCTCCGGCCCGGGTTTCAGCCTAATGCAGGAGAACCTAAGTTACGCCCACATGACTGAAACGCCCCTCGTCGTAGTCGACGTACAGCGCAGTGGTCCATCTACAGGTCAGTCGACAGACGCGTCCCAGCAGGACTTCTACCAGGCCCGCTATGGTGCACACGGAGACTATGAGGTCATAGCTATAAGTCCTTGGAGTGCCCAAGAGATGTTTGACCTCACGGTCCGCGCCTTTAACTTAGCCGAGCAGTACAGGACCCCAGTCTACTTCCTCGCTGACGGCATGATAGGTCACATCAGAGAGGAGTTGACAGTCCCCGAGGATGTGGAGATTGTGAATAGGAAGTCACCCTCAGGTCCAAACGTCACACCATTCGGGACGGATGATCCTTCACTCGTCCCAGAGATGCCTAAATTCGGTCAGGGCTACCGACTGCAAGTCACTGGGAGCAGCCACCGTCCCAACGGTGTTCGCGACTATAGCCCCAAGGTTCATGCTGACAAGGTTAGGAGGATAATGAAGAAGATTACGCAAGCCGAGCCTAAGATCAGGGACGTTGCCAAGGTCGACATCGATGATGCCGAAGTGGCGGTTATCAGTTTTGGCGCATCTGCGCGTCCTAGCTATGGGGCCGTCAAGAAACTCCGCGAGGAGGGCATAAAGGCGGGGTTGCTAAGGCTCAAGACTCTCTGGCCATTCCCCGAGGATGAAATCACGAACCTTTCTGGTAAAGTGGATGCTATTCTCGTCGTCGAGATGAACGCGGGGAAACTAATTCGCGAGGTCCAGCGTGTCGCCTGCGGGCAGACAAAGATCGCTTCGCTCACCCGTCTCGGGGGTGTCACGCCAACGCAGGGTGACATAGCCCAGGAACTTAGGAGGCTCGTACAATGAAGAACCTGGGACAGCTGAAGGCCGATTACATCGTCAACAACCTGACAGCATTCTGCCCAGGCTGTGGGAACGGTATGATCCTCAACTGCTTCGTCCGAGCCGTCGACGACCTCGGCTGGAACGTGGATGACATACTCTGCGTCTCGGGGATTGGGTGCAGCAGCTGGATCCCGAGCCCGCATTTCAGGGGGGATACCCTCCACACGACCCATGGGAGGGCACTTGCATTCGCAACGGGCGCGAAGGTGTTCAATCCTTCGTTGAAGACTGTGGTCTTCACAGGGGACGGGGACGGTGCGGGGATAGGTGGTAACCACCTCATCCACGCAGCGCGCCGAAATATAGGCCTCACCTGCATACTTGTCAACAACTTCAACTATGCTATGACGGGTGGCCAGATCGCCCCTACGACACTCCACGACTCTAAGACTTCGACGAGCCCCTACGGCAACCCGGAGCAGCCCTTCGACATAGCCAAGCTCGTCGCGGCGGCGGGCGCCACGTACGTCGCCAAGTGGACCACGAACCACGTCCTGGAGCTAACCGGGAGTATGAAGGAGGCGATGCAGAACCCAGGCTTCAGTTTCATAGAGGTCCTTAGCCAGTGCCCGACGCAGCAGAGGAACATACTCAACGTCCGAGCTCCGGCCCAGGAGCTGCCAAGCAGATTACTCGACATGCTCGCCGAGAGCACCTATATTGTAGACAGGGAGGAGAGGAAAAACTACTTCTACATAGTCCTCGTGGGGGAGCCCGAAGCAGCCATTAAAGGAGTTGAGAGGGCTATAGGGGACACTGGTAAGGTGCGGCTCGTCGACCATCTCACCTTAGGTAGGGTGGCGCGCGTCGACGCCACTGACATCGAGGCAGCTAAGGCGAGGCTCGGGATACCCGAGGTAAAGCGCATAGCCGACGCCCACGAGGGAAAGCAAGAGATAGGTGTCTTCGTCAGGAAGCAGCGCACCGAGTACACGGAGGCACTTCGCGAGATCGGTAGACGTGCTAGGGGTGAGCAGTAATGCAGACCAACATAATGATAAGTGGAACAGGTGGCCAAGGCATCCTCGCCGCTGCTGACTTCTTGAGTGAAGCATTGTTTAGGAATGGTTACCATGTTGTGGGGACGCGAAGCTACGGGGCGGAGGCTCGCGGTGGCAGCGCCCAGAGCGTTGTGATTGCAAGTGACAAGGAGATCTACGATATTCAGTTCGAGGCGAGCGATGCGATGCTAATTCTAAGTCTACCCGGCTACCGGAAGTACATAGGAGTGGCGAAGGAGGGGAGCCTAGTCATGGTGGACAGCCGCGTCATTGCGCGGCTTAAGCCAGAGGAGGTCAGGAAAGACGTAGAGACCGTCTCGGTCCCTGCAGCGGACCTAGCCGAGAAGCTCGGCAACTCCATTGTTGCTAACATGATAATCCTTGCCGCCTATACGAAGAAGACTAACATCATAACCCTTGACCAGCTCAGGGATTCCGTTAAGGCACTTATAAGGCCCCAGTTCCACGAGCTTAACATCAGGGCAATAGAGGCCGGTGCCCAAACAGTCTGAGGTTGTCCTACGAGCAGAGAATATCCGATCCATCCCATCCCCGGGGTTGCAGGGATCGTTCTCCGAGGAAAGGAGATTATCCTTGTTAAGCGGGGGCGTGAACCTAGTAAGGGTAAGTGGGGGATACCAGGAGGCATCGTCGAGGTCGGTGAGACCATCGAGCAGGCTCTCATCAGGGAGGTCCGAGAGGAGACCGGTTGTGAGTGCAGGCCCGTAAAGCACATCACGACATTCGACTCCATTCGCAGGGACGATGACGGACGGGTACATTGGCACTATGTCCTCTTCGAATATCTCTGCGAGTATGTCTCCGGAGAGCTAAAAGCTAGCGACGACGCCGCTGAGGCACGGTGGGTGAGACTCGACGACCTCAGCTCCGTTGACATCATGGAGTCTACGCGTGTCTTCGTGGAGAAGACCGCGAAGGAGGAGGGGTTCCTCTAATCAACTCGTGTAAGCGAGTGTCTCAGCCCGTATCATGAGACTCGAGGATGGTGGGGTCATCAGGGAAATACGCCGTTGACATTAAACCGGATACGAGAGGCGCGCACGACGGCGTGGATGGCGTCCACGTCAACATGACGAACACTATGAACACTCCCATCGAGAGCCTGGAGGCCTACCTGCCGATGCACTTCGTCTCCTACGGTCTGCGCCCAGATACAGGAGGGGCTGGGGAGAAGCGTGGTGGCTGCGGGATTGAGAGGAGTTGGACCCTCACTGCCCCGAAGGCGACTCTAAGCATCCTCGCGGAAAGGACGAAGATACGACCCTGGGGCCTACAGGAGGTGAAAGCGGGGCACTGGGGGAGTATAAGCTCCTCAAGAAGGGGGGCAATATCCTTACGCTACCCTCAAAGTGCACCATCCAGATCGAGGAAGGTGACACCCTAATAATCCACACCCCCGGAGGGGGAGGATATGGAGACCCGAAGAGGAGGGACACACAGATGGTCCTAAGGGACATGTTGAACGGCCTCGTCTCCTCGGAATCTGCGGAAAGGGATTATTCAGTCTCGATTAGGGATGGTGAGGTAGACGAGAACCGAACCCGGCTTCTCAGGACTGAGTCTTGAAGTAATCCCTTATCGCGCGGGTATTAAAACCTTCCAAAAAAAGTGATTGTCTCAAAAAAAAAACTCAATTTGGTTCACCGGAGTAGGGGTTATAAGCTCCCGACCCCCTGCAACTGCTGATATGTGTCTCGCCATCCCCGGGAAGATCGAATCAATCGACGGTAGGGTTGCCATAGTCGACTTCGGCGGCGTGAAACGCGAGGCGATTATAGACCTCATGGAGAAAGGCACCGTCAAACCTGGCACTTGGGTCCTCGTCCACACGGGTTTCGTGATCCAGACACTCGACGAGAAGGAGGCACTGGAGACACTGGAGGCTTGGAGAGAGGTCCTCGCCAACACGCCTATGCCTGAGGATGAGCCCTAACCCAATCTAAGCTCATAAACTACCCCATCCAACCAGACTCCATTAATCCTAACCAGCTTCTCCTTGTATTCTTTATCCCTAATCCCAATTTCTCCAGCACCCTGATTGAGGGCTTGTTACCTGTGTTAACCTCGGCGACAACCCTCTCCACGCCTGATGAGAAGAGGTGGGTGATTAAGGCTCTCACTGCCTCTGTGCAGTAGCCTTTCCCACGCGCGGAGGGTATGACGCGATAGCCTATCTGGACCGAGCCGTCTTCCTGATGCCTGCCGACGATCTGGCCAACCTTTTTCACCTTCTGGGGTCTCAATGACATACCATAGCTGACCCGGCTTCTTCTTCGGGAGCCATTCCCCTAGTTCCTCCCGGGATACGGGTTCTAAGGGCTCGAAATCGCCCAAGTATACGTGGTCGTTGTTCCACCTTGAAGGAAATCCGTGTCTTCGACTCCGAAGGGCCTAAGTCGGACCGTCGTCCCATTGATCAAGTTGCCTTTGAACTCGTTCGAGTAGTAATCATCGTTGCTGGTTTGTGGCGGGTAAATATAAAATGTGATGCGCCTCTACTATTCTGAACATTATGGTCGACTACTGGCGCGACTTCCCAACAGGGCCCAATCCACCCAGCGAAATATATGTCGTCACCGAGATCACGCGGGGTGGTCGGAACAAGTATGAGTACAAGGCGAAGCAGGGTGTTTTCATCCTCAACCGCGTCCTCTACACATACTACCCCTGCGACTACGGTTTCATACCACAGACTCTCGACGACGATGGCGATCCCTTAGACGTCGTTCTCCTCATCAACGAGCACACATTCACGGGCTGCGTCACCGTCGCGCGTCCGGTCGCCAACATAAGGATGTGGGATGATGGCGTCCTCGACGATAAGATAGTCGCTGTCAGCACCACAGACCCCTTTTACAGACACATCAATAGCCTCACTGATATCCCGAAGAGCATGATAGACGAACTGAACTACTTCTATAACAATTACAAGAGGCCAGAAGACAAGGAGACCCGAGTCGAGATGTGGAACGACGTCGATGACTCAAAGAAGCTCATAGAGAGATGCAAAAAAAGGTTCTGGGAGAACTACGCTAAGCTAAAATCATGACCCACGGCTTTGCACGCGAGATACTAAAGCCGAGGCTCTGGTGGCAATGTATACTTTTAAAATTTCAGAAATTTATGAAGTTTTGGATCATAAAGTGGGGTATACTTGGTGAGTATTAACTGTCAATTTTCGAACCCTCCGAGCCGCTCAAGTGGGTCTATGAAACCTTGTGAAAACCATGTCGCCCACAACACCAGTTTCAGATTTCTTATTCTGTTCAAATTCCGCGTCTAGGAAAGATATTAATCGCCACCCGTAGGCTATGCTCCTAGGTGCGCATTTTGGACCACGAGCGCGAGTTACTCATGATTCCGGGACCGACGATGATCTCACCCAGGGTCCTCAGGGCCCTAGCCAAACCGATACTGAGCCACGGTGCAGCGGATTTCACTGAGGCATATGCTGAGACTCTTAGACTGCAGAAGAGCCTCTTCATGACGAGTGGTACACCATTTCTCATTTCGGGGAGTGGGACTCTAGGCATGGAGGCAGCCGCAGCCAACCTCGTTGAGAAGGGGAACAAGGTCCTCTGTATTGAGAATGGCTTTTTTGGCGAGAAGTGGCAGGAGATTGTACCTGGTCACGGCGGTATCGCAGATCGCCTTACATTCGAGTGGGGTAAGGCAGTGGACCTTAAGTTGGTGAGGGAAAAGCTCGACAAAGGCGGTTACAAGGCTGTCTGTGTCGAACATGTTGATACCAGCACGGGGATTGGGAACCCAATTGAGGATATCGGCAAACTGGTCAAAGGCACGGACGTCCTCTACGTCGTAGACAGTGTCTGTGGAATTGGCGGTATGCCGCTCAAGATGGATGAGTGGGGTATTGATTTCTGCCTCACAGGCAGCCAGAAGGCCATTGGTGCTCCACCAGGGTTGAGTCTCTTCTGTCTAAATGATAAAGCGTGGAAGGCGATAGAGTCTAGGAAGACACCAATCGCGGATTACTATACCAACCTAAAGAAGTGGCGTCCAATAATGGAAGACCCTAAGAAGTACTTCGCCACCCCCGCAACAGGTATGGTTCTCGGAATGCTTGAAGCGCTGAAAATAATCAACGAGGAAGGGCTGGAAGCCAGGTGGAAGAGGCATGCACTCTTCAGCAAGGCGTTCCAGGCGGGTATTAAGGGCATGGGGCTGACAAGTTTCCCTGATGAGAAGAGCCTCGCCCACACTTTGAGTGTGCCAAGGCTCCCCGAGGCTGTGAAGGGAAGCGACTTCCGCGTCGCTGTTGGGAAGTTCAACGTGATAATCGCTGGCGGTCTCGGAAGCGTCTCGGACAAGACTGTACGTGTCGGTCATATGGGCAGCGACATGGTAAACGACCTTACGGCCACACTTTCCGCTATGGAGATGGCCCTACATCAGCTCAACTACGTAAAGGAGCCAGGTGCGGGAGTTGGGGCAGCGATGAAGGTCTTTGCTAAGGCTTAGACATCTATGAGCCTCTTTTTACTGAGATTCTTTAAATCTAAACTGAGGGCTACGTGTGACTGTACATGATATCTACATGAGGAGGACCTTTGACCTCGCGGTCTCCGCAGCGGTGAAAGGTAATCACCCCTTCGGCGCCATCCTCGTCCACAGCGGCGAGGTGATTCTGACTGCTGTGAACACAGTCAATACCGATAGGGATCAGACGAGGCATGCAGAGCTCAACCTTGTCGCGGAGGCTAGGAGGACCATTCCTCGAGATGTTCTTGAAGAGAGCACTATCTACGCTAGCACCGCTCCTTGTGCCATGTGCACTTACGCTATATGGGAGGCGGGAATAAGGCGGATAGTCTACGGAGTCACCTACCAGACCTTCGCCAAACTCATCACGGGAGGATCCCCATACATTCCCTGCGAGGAGATCTATAAGCGTCTCGATACACCCGCTGAGATAACGGGGGGAGTTCTAGAGGAAGAGGGAATCAGAGTTTACAGGCACTGGCCGAGGTAGAGTTTCAGCGCTTCTTCTTGGTTAACCGACGCGTAAGGTATTTCCTCGACTCGTCGATCAGGAGGACGAGGGGCACCAATATGAAAAGAACTAGCCAATCCACAGGAGACAGTGCCGCGGTACCGAAAATGGGCTGTAGGAACGGTGCGTAGACAATAAGTGCAAGCATCCCCAGCTCAACAAGTACACCTATGGGTATCCACCTATTGCTAAATGGGTTCGATTTTAACGCCGAGTGAAGGCCGACTCGTGTCGAAATAAGATTCCCTAACTGACCCGCCATAATTCCAACCAGCACCGCTGTCGTGCCCATCGCGTATATCCGTGAATCGATCAATGTGATGGAACCGTAATACCATCCTCCCCGACCCCAGACGTTGAAGGCGTATAGTACCGCGGTGGCACCGACTATTACACCGATGACAGCTGCCCTACCGAGCGTCTTGCTATCCATCAACTTGATGTTTCTCGCCCTCGGCGGCTTCTCCAGAACGTCTGGCTCCGGGGCCTCCGTGATAAGGGCAAGGGAGACGGGTATTTCTAGTAATAAGTCAATGGCCAGGACCTGTATTACCAGAAGTGGAAGCGGGATACCGAGTATTATGAAGGCGACGAATGTGACAAGCTCAGCGAAGTTGTGAGTGTAGACGTAGTAGACGAACTTGCGTAGGTTATCGTATGTTGCCCTACCAAGTCTTAGTCCCTCGACGATTGAAGTGAAGTCATTGTCCAAGAGAACTATGTCTGCGGACTCACGTGCAACGTCGGTACCACCTGCACCCATGGCGATGCCCACGTTTGCCTCGATGAGGGCGGGGGAGTCGTTAACCCCATCCCCCGTCACGGCTACTATCTCCCCCTTCGCCATAAGGGCTTTAACGACCCTCAACTTATGTTCAGGAGTCGTTCTTGCGAACACCATCTCTCTGGTGTCGAGAATACGTGAGAGCTCCTCGTCGCTCATCTTGTTAAGTTCAGAGCCTGTCACCGCCGCGTGATTGGAGTCAGATATAATTCCAACCTTCCTGGCCACGGCCTCAGCTGTGAGTTCATGGTCGCCAGTAATCATGATGACCTTAACACCCGCGCTTTTGGCATGGAGAACAGCGGCCTCTGTCTTCGGTCTCGGCGGATCGTGAAGCGCTGCGAGTCCCAGGAAGGTCATTTCCTTCTCAGCCTCTTCAGATGTTGCCATACCTTGGGGTAGCTCCTTCGATGCCATGGCTAGGACCCTATATCCGTCTGAGGCGAAAGAGGTTATCATGCGGTTTATCTCAGCCATCATGGTCTCGGTGAGATGTTCATTCCTTCCCTTATAGGAGATGGAGGTACAGCGTGCCAAGACATCGTAGCATGAGCCTTTTGTGTACGCCTTCATGGCGCCACTAGAGGCTCCATGGATGACGGTCATCATCCTTCTCGTGGAGTCGAATGGAATGAGATCTATGCGTGGAGTCTCTGCTAAGGCGATCGCGGCGTTAAAGTCTCCCTTGCCTGCAAAAACTTGGAAGGCGCCGTCCGTTGGGTCTCCTAGTACCGACCAACGCCCTATTCTGTCGGTTGGAGCGACGAGCTTTGCGTTTGTGCAGAAAGCAGATACCTCAAAGAGGCTCATGAGGTGGGGTCTCTCTTCCTGGTTCATCCTCCTTCCTTGGATGGTGACGAAGCCCTCGGGACTGTACCCGTCGCCGCTCACATCGAAGACCTTTCCGCTGGTCCAGAGCTTCTCAACCATCATCTCTCCACTCGTTATTGTTCCTGTTTTGTCTACGCAGAGGACGGTCATGGAACCGATTGTCTCAATGGCTGATAGTCGTTTTACAATGACATTCCTCTTCGCCATGCCGAGGGCAGTGATGGCTAGGCTAAGCGATACGGTGAGCTGGAAGCCCTCAGGAACGAGGCTGATCATCACACCTATGGCGAAGAGTATACTCTCTATCACGGTGAGATTGACGAAGGTTTTCGCGACGAGAAAAAAGAGGGCACCCACTACAATGGAGAGGAAGAGGTTGACCTTTGCCGTTCTATCGATGTCTTTTTGCAGAGGGCTAAGAGGGTCCTCGATCTGACTCGAAAGGGTGACTATTCGCCCGAATACAGTGTCCTTCCCCGTCGTCAGGACGATGCCCCTCACCACGCCGGATACTATAGTGGAGCCCGCGAAGAGGAGGTTTTGATACTCCACAACGTTGTTGACAGTCATCTCTGGTGTCATGTCGACGAAGCGCCTCAGCGCTTCCGACTCACCGGTGAGGATCGAGTTGTCAACCGAGACCTCGAAGGCGCTGATGAGGCGGAGGTCGGCGGGGACCCTGTCACCCTCGTCGAGGACAACGATGTCGCCGGGCACAATGTCCGAAACTTCTATCGCAACTTCGACATTGGCACGGAAGACCTTTGCCTTAGTTGGGATGAGCTTGGTGATAGTCTGGACGGCCTGCTCAGCGCGGGTCTCCTGGAAGATGCTAAAGACTACATTAATTATTACGACCGCTAATATCGCGGCACCCATCTGCACCGAGCCGGGGTCTCCATAAGTGTATCCACTAAAAAAGCTTAGAGCTGAGGCGAATAGAAGCAGCAAGTTGAAGGCATTTCTAATCTGGAGGATCATCCTGCTCGTGAGGCTCCTCTTCTTAGCGGAGGGTAGCTTGTTGGGGCCATAATTCTGAAGCCGTGCAGCTACCTCCTCCATGGTCAGACCGCCTGGCCCTGACTGGAGGCGTGCATAGACCTCATCGACCCTCGATAAGGCGCATTCGTCGTACATAGAATTCTCCCCCACCCACCCTCCCCCCAACAATCGCTAACTTAGCTTGTTTTTCCCTCCACGTCTGATTTAGAATTGGATATTGGTTCTTCATTCAATTGATTAATTGTGCCGTTGGCACCAGGTCTAAAAGGCCAGGCCGAATTACAACTCGGTCTTGAGACAGGTTAGTTTTGCGAGGAGCTCTTCAGCTGCCTTCGCCTCGAGTTTTATGGTGAATAGGTTGCCAGGAGTTCTCAGCTTGAGCTTCGTTATCTCGCCGAGCTTCTTAACCTTGCACTCACTCGCCTTCTCCGATAGCTTGAGGAACTCGTCAATGTTAGTGATTTCTTTCGGCATACCTGCCACCGTGTCTTGACAAGAGAAATAGAGGCTAATATTTAGCCTTTCGGTTGGGGTTAGACCTCGAACTCGTCGCCCAAATTTGGAGCTGTTGCCTTTAGGCCGCACTCATCCTGCGCCCATTGGGCGAGGTAGTCACAGCTATCAGGCTCGCCGTGGATGACGTAGAGGTCTGGTTTTCCCTTGAGTCCTTTAATAAAGTTTTGAAGGGGTGTAGCGCCGGTGTGGCTACTGAAGTCGAAGTGGCGAACCTTGGCTGTGACCTTCTCATCCTTCTCGGCGATGTTGAAGGTACCCTGCTCCATGAGTTTGGAGCCCCCCGTGCCCGGAACTTGGAAACTGACGAGGAAGATCGCGTTCTCGGGGCGGAAGCCAAGCTTCTCCATATAGAAGACAGCTGTGCCTCCCTGAAGCATACCACTAGGGGCGACTATGACATTCGCCTGGCTAATCGCCTTCCTCCGGTCTCTCCAGCCACGTACCTCCTGTACTCTCATACACGCCTGCTCGAACTGTGCAGGGGTCTTAACCGCCTCTTGTCTTTCGAGGAGGATTCGGTCTACCGCACGAGCCATTCCGTCGAGTACGACAGCGCCCTCGAAGCCGTGGGCGTGGAGGATGCTGAACATCTCCTGGCTCCGACCCACGGCGAAGGCGGGGATAAGGACCTTGCCGCCATCGTTGACGACATCCTTGACCGCCTTAACGAATTCTATCTCGAGCTGCTTCCTCTCAGGGTGCTCGTGAGTCGCGTATGTTGATTCGATTATAACCGTGTCGTACTTCTTCTTGGGGACCTTTGCTGCGGTGCAGAGGCGTGTCTCTATTGTGTTGAAGTCGCTAGTGTAGAGGATGCTTTTGCCGTTGACCTCGAGGTCTACCATGGCGGATCCAGGGATGTGGCCCGCGTTCTGTAGATTGAAGTTGATATCCTTGAGTTTGACCTCCTGCCCATAGGCAAGGTCATTTCTCTGCTTCATCATGTTGTCGAGTTCGATATATTCGAATGGGAGGTAGTAATTGTTGAGTTTAATCATGTCTTCTATGAGTAACTTAGAGATGTCCGCTGTCGTGGATGTGCAGAAGAGAGGTTTCCTCTCTGAGAGGTAGAACATGGGCACGCCACCGCTGTGGTCGAGATGAGCGTGAGCCAATACTATACCGTCGATGTCCTTTGCCCTGACATGGGCGGGGAACTCAGTCGGCTCCCCGACCTTAACACCGTATTCCAATAATAACTTTGCTTCATTCGACTGAAGCACAATCGCATTACGACCTACCTCATGGGTTCCACCCATGAATTCTAACTTTACCATTGCTATCTATACCTTGCCTAGGCAACGAAGCGACCCGCTGTTTACAGGCTAATGCCTACGGATCGTCGAGTCCTTTCCCCGGTGGCCTTTCTAACCCCCTGGGGGGACGGTGCATCTATGTTTTTCATGCACTTATACCTTCCCACTAGGGCTACCCCTAAATGGTTTGAGGGATAAGGATTCATGCGTGTGTGTCTACCTTCGAGTTTTGAGTGTGTTGCAGAGGGCAGAGAAGGCGTTGGCTTCCCATGGATCGTTATTCCAGATCGTGGTGAGGTTTATCTTGGCCCTCTCGCAGGCGTCCATTAGGGCAGACTCCACATCATCATCTAGTTCACCCCTTCCTCTGTAGAGAAAGATAGTCCTATAGTTACTACATGCAACGAAGCTGGCAACGGCGCTTGCAGAGTATCGGATCGTCTCTATGTCAAGTGGAGTCGCTATCTCAAACTGGGACAGTGGGTATGTCTCCGATAGGTCCGCTGGTATGGGCCCGTACGGGGCAGCATAGAAACAAAAGTGGAATCGATCTAGGTCCTCTCCTAATTCGTTGTAGAGTTTCTGCCTAAGGTGTCTGTACTCATCGCTTCCGTCGAAGGGTTTGTGCGAGGGGGCAGTAATTAGGATGAGGGCCTCCGTTCCAACGGGTCTCTTATAGTTCTGATTGAGTAGACGTGTGTATCGCTTTATTTCGGGGCGGGCGAGGCTATGGTAGTCGTAATAAAATACACCATGACCCTTGAATGTGGGGCTACCTCTCTCAAGGTCAACTTGATACTCCCGGAGCCTCTTTAAGGCCGAAGTCATGGCGGGATGTCCTCTACTTCTCCTTTCAACTAGGTCCCAGAGACTCCCCTCGAATATGGCTTGCTTTACAGCTTCTATCTCTATTGCACAAGCGTGGAGGTTATGCTCAGCGAGAAGCCTCTCCCTCTCGCCCCTCGTTGCGGTCTTTAGCTCCTCCGCTGAGTACTTCCTGCAGACTGGACAGCTACATGGAAGGTAGTTAATGTCCTCGAGACGCAGGGTGCCGTTGGGGGTCAGGTATCTTCCATCCTTGGCGTATAAGGCGTAGCTAGCAGAGTCGAATAGATCGCAGCCTAGTGCTGAGGCGAGGCTGAACATCATTGGGTGGCCAGCACCAAAGAGGTGGAGGGGTCGGTCAGGAGGGAGGTTTCGTTTAGCAGCCACAATCATGTCGACTAGGACAGTGAACATGTAGCGTTCCATGACCTCGGTTGGGCTGCCCAATGCGTGAATCTGGAAGGGCATCTTACCAATACTATTCGCAGACTTAGCGACTAGGTCGAGATGTCTGCCCCCTTGAATTGGGCCGACCCAGAGAGCGTCACTATTTCTTATTAGGGGGATAGCCTCCTCTGCACGGTGGAGCGTCTCGTTGACTGTATATTCCACCTTCTCGCGAGGAACATCCCAACCTGTCGGGATGTCCAGGATGACAGCTATATCGGATCGTATCTTATTCTGGTACTCGATGATCTCTGTCTGAGTTACCTCGACCCCGCCATACACGAGAATCTGGTAGGCACCAGAGTCAGTCATGACGACACCGTCATAATCAAGGAGCCTATGGATGTCGAGGTCGGAGATCTCAGAGAAGTTCTTCTTGGCGAGATAGCTATTCGTGATAACGATTTCTATATGGAAATCTTTCTTCATCCTTTTCGGTGGGATGACCTGAGTAAGGGGGTTTATTACTGGCATAAAAGCGGGGGTTTCGACGATGCCGCTCTTCGTCTTTAGACGACCGATCCGGCCCATTAAGTCCCTATCCCTTAGCTCGAATGCCATATAGGCTGAGGGTGTGTGGTATCGGGTATTTCACCTTGGCGATTTGTAATAAAAAAACGTCGATACTTTTCGATTAAAAAAAATTAAGCTTGGGTCTCGGTCTTAAATCTCTGGAAAATATCCCTGACCCTATCCGCAGCTGGTCCCGTCCCCTCGATAACACCAGTCTCGTTCAGCCTTATCTTTCCCATGACGATGATGACTCGTGCCTCTGGTATTAGCTGTACCATGTTAGGGAAGACCTTCTCCAGCCTTTCCTTTAACCCCTCGAGGTTGAATGGTCTCTCTGAGGCTAGGATTCGAGCGACGCTACCGCCTACGATAAAGACCCTGTGTACTTTCCCGCGCTCGGTGTTAACGTTGCCAAGGCAGATGCTCAGCGTATTTGAGTCGTACCCAAGTAACTCGCCATCGTAGGATTTGCCAGTCGTGTCAAAGACTGCTACAGACTTTCCGACGAGTAGGCCGAGTTCCTCGAAGAATCTTCTGCTGGTTACAGCCGCCATTTCGTTTAACCTCTAGACCACAGATACCCTCCCCCAGTATAAAAATGCGAAAGTTGAGCAACAAGAAATTCCTATGTGCAACTATCAGTCTATGAATCGAGGCGCTTAAAACTCGGCTTGTAGTCTTCGCCACCCCCCTCTTTCGCTTTGAGAGACTTCATGAGTTGCGTTGCCTCTGTAGGAGTCTCGGCCTTTCCGTAGATGCGGAGTGTCTTGAGCTCGGCTCGGTTGTTACAGTTTGGGCAGGACCTTGTCTGGTTAGCTGTGTTCGCAAGCATGAGCTCTCCGCACCTAGGGCAGCGGACCACTATGTACATTTTTTAAAGCTCCCCTAGAAGCGTCTCAACTTCAGGAAAGTTCATCCAGTCGATGACCCCGTGGTGGCAATCCGTATCCCCTTCGAGGATGGCAATTATCAGCTTAACTGTTTCCTTGGGATCCATTCTTGTTGTGTCGATCTCGCATATTTTTCTAGTATCTTGTGTGGCTAAAGCGTCGACG
Source organism: Bathyarchaeia archaeon (assembly GCA_050014495.1). Taxonomy (GTDB): domain Archaea; phylum Thermoproteota; class Bathyarchaeia; order TCS64; family TCS64; genus UBA8941. Next base: position 16,724 of record JBEKDF010000004.1, on the reverse strand, counting down.
AGACAGGTACCGAGGAGCTCGGCCTCAACGTTCTCACGAATTTTTATTGGGCTGTATCCTCGAGCCCTGAGATCTTCCCTCAGAACCCAGGGAGCGCGTCTTAACACAATGATAAGGGTGACTTTTTCGCGGGATACGATGTCAGGGGAATAGTGGCCATCAATGATGACTGGCTTCTTAGAGTCATCCAATATTTTGACGACTGCGATGCGTAGAGCCTTTAAATCGGCTATTGTTGTTGCGCGTATATCGTCCCAGCCTTGGCTTAATCCCCTCTCCTTGACGAGATGAGTAAGATCTATATGTTCACCATGCAACTCCCGGGAAAGTAGCGAAGAAACAGTTGTCTTCCCAGTGCCAGGGGTGCCAGATATTAAAATAACTATGCTTTTTGGCTCCATTTCCCGCGCCATTAAGGCTTCTCGCTCTTCTCCGAGTCTATGCGGAGCATATCCCCGATAGTCTTCGCACCCGTAGGCTTTGCGAGTATCTGGGACTTAGATACGTCGGTGTGCTCCACTATGTCGAGGCCGAGGTACTTCCTGATCTTGGTGATGAGCTTGTTGTCGGGGGTTAGTTCCATCTTCTCGAGGTTCTTAATCACGGAGTCTTTCTCCTGCATCTTCTTGGCCAGATCCTTCTCAGATAGACCTAGTTTTTGGCGGGCCTTCCTGATCTGCGTACCGTAATCCTCGATTAGCTCTAGTTGTTCGACTGATTCTACATCATTCCTCATTCTTGGACGGGCGGCGGGCATCGAAGTTAATTGTGACCTGCTCGGCGTCTTTGTCGGAGTTGGTCTGCCAGGTGCCCAATCGGAGGTACCAAAGGAGGCGCATCTAGAGCAGACCGTTAGCTTCGCCCCCTCAATTATTCTTCGCTGAGGAGGCCCCAAAATTTCTCTACCGCATACCTCGCAGCGCATATCGAAGCCCCAATATTGAGAGTTAAATCGGCTTATAAAGGCGCGCGCGCATGCTCTAAGCACAACCCTAAAAATACTAGGAATTTTAAGTTTTAAAGATGACTCGAATTGCCTTTTATTTTTCCGATACAACCATGAAATTCGGTAGCAAATCACGTGCAACAGAAGATTATGATTCTCAAGAAAATGTTTGCACGCGCGGGGGTGAAAATAATCTGTACTACAATCCTAACTTGAAGTACCGCTCAAACACTTCGGGCAAATGAGAACCTCATCGTATCCACTGGGGTAACTTATCTGATATCCATGTTTAGGACACCTTATGACATAGAAGGGGAGTTTCCTTTTCCATCCCTCAAAACTAACCCAATCAACGAATACTGAGCCACGAATCCTGAGTATTAAAAGCTGTAACAAACTTAGACTTGAGACAATCGCCAACATTGTTTCTGCATTTATTTGGTTTAGACTCAATGCACTCATGAGACCGAGTCCTGCCATCAATTTGCTGTCCATTCGGTCTACTCTCACCAAGTGAGAGTAACTTATCTAATTTGATATATTAATTTTGAGATCATTAAAAGTCGTCTATGGACACCTAAACACGTTTGAGCTCAAATTGCCACTTCCATTCTCAATGGATGTGCAAACATACACTGATTAAAGTGAGTTTATCATGACTAAATTAGAGGTGAATATTTCAGCAACGCATAATAAAGGATGGACGACCAGTTTGGGGTGGAATGAATGATGATCTGAGACGGATTAGGGCTATTGCTGATTACCAGTTCGGCTCCAGTTCTGGTGCTGCCCTTTTCCCTGATGACGTTAGAATAATTCATTCTAGGAACACGGGCAGGATCAGACATATTTACTTTGGGAACATTTTACTGGCCAACTTTCGTCCGAATGACGGGCTCTTTACCCTGACCATAGCTGCTGCTGAGCGCCTCCTTGCGCAGGTTCCAGATCTGGGTTACACCGTCACAGTGAACGCGGAAGCAGCCGAGTTCGTCTCCAAGGGCAAGAACGTCTTCGCTAAACACGTCATACACTCTGGGGAGAAGATCCGCCCGGGCGACGAAGTAATAATAGTGAATGAGGAAGCTCGTGTTGTAGGCGTGGGAAAGGCGCTCCTAGTAAGCGAGGAGATGAAGGAGTTCAAGATCGGTGTCGCTGTGAAGACCCGACGTGGCTCATTAACAGACACTTAGGTTACTTCTCGAACTTTTCACCGAGTTTTATCTTCTTCCTGGTATAACCCTTACTGAAGTGGGCGAGGCGGACGACTGTGTCGTTCGCTTTCTCGATCTCTCTTGCCTCGTCTGCTGTTTTCGCTGCTTGTCTAAGCAGCTCGTGTGCTGCCGCGAGGATTGGGAGGTACCTCTCGGGTTCCTCAACCTTGAATGTGCCTTCGGTGCTGAGGTTGGCTACTCTGCGGGCGGCTTCGAAGGCGGCTATCGCTTTGCCTTGGGCGTAGGGGTTTGCGATCTGTGAGGCGGCTAATGCGTTTTCCTTCTCAATCACTACTTGAGGTAGTACAGGTTTCTCACCTTTTCCTATCTGTTCGATCACATTGTCAATCTCTTGCTGCACGATCCTGAAAGAGCCTGTTATGGCGAGGACTCTTATCGCGTCAGCATTGAAGAGTGCCATTTCGATAGGGTCGAGGAATGTCTGTTTCGCTCCGATCATGGGATCGTTCATCACAACGATGTAGCCGACGCCCTCGGTCGGGTTCTCCTTCAATGTCTTCCTACTCGGTTCATCGGAGATGACTATAACTGGTTTCCCTGTGGCGTGGAGCGCCTCCCTAGCTTTTGTGGGCCCGGGCATTACAGCGTTTGGGGAAACAACCACATAGAGGTCTGATGGGATCCCAGCGGCTATTTTTGCGACATCAACTGCGGCTTCTTCCTCCATACTCGTGCTAGACGAGACAACACGCATCTGTAGATCCTTTCTCCCCGACCTCTCATCTAGGAGGGCATCTATCAGTGTGGTGGTGGCAATGTACCCAATCTTGACGAAGGTGACCTTAACCAAGGCAAATCACGGCTATGCTTAGTTTTCATTCGACGTGGTATTAAGATTTTCAAAGTTATTCGAGGCTAGTCGATCCCACCCACACCGATTCCCTTCTCCTCCTTGAACTGCATCCTGTAGAAGGCGGAGTATATGCCACCCATCTCCATGAGCTCTGAATGCGTTCCCTTCTCAACAATTCTACCCTGGTCTAGGACAATTATTTCATCGCAGAGCCTGATTGTGGAAAGCCTATGGGCGATTATTATTACACGCCTATTCTCAAGGAGCTTCTTCAAGGCACTCTGGATTACAAGTTCGGTGTAGGGGTCGATGCTGGATGTTGCCTCGTCGAGGATCAGTATCTCAGGGTCCATGAGGATCGCCCTTGCGAAGCTGATGAGTTGCCTTTGTCCGATGGAGATATTGGAGGAGCCCTCTTGGATTAGGTAATCGTATCCGCCTGGGAGGTTCATGATAAACTCGTGTGCGCCAACCATCTTCGCGGCTTCGATCACCTCCTCACTAGTTGCCTCTGGTTTCCCGAACCTGATGTTGTCTCTAATACACATGGGGAATAGGTAAGAGTCTTGGAGTACGATGCTTTGGTGGCTCCGTAGGTCCGCTATCTTGATGTTTCTAATGTCTTCCCCGTTTAATTCTATCTTGCCAGAAAGGGGGTCGTAGAACCTTGAGATTAGATTGATTATGGTGCTCTTCCCAGCCCCTGTGGGGCCAACTATGGCAAGCTTCATGATCTTTGAGTTTATTTCGAAGTTTACATCGTGTATGACTGGGATGTCTGGGTCGTAGCCGAAGGTAACATCCTTTGAGCTAAGCTCCTCAGCCCTCCCTACTTTAACCACCTTATCCTCGGGGGGATCCTCGACCTCGGGTTCGGTATCTATGAGGTCGAACATCCTCTCCGTAGCTGCCATGGCCTGCTGATATTGGTCGTAAGCCTGTACTAAGGCGAGTATGGGGTTGAAAAACAGAAGCTGGTAGCTGGTGAAGGCTATGAATGTGCCTAAAGTTATCTCTCCACTCATCGCCATGTTTGCACCGAACCATATGACCATGGCGGTGCCCGCAACCCTGATCGAATAGGCAACAGGCTGGTATGTAGCTGAGACGAGTACCGCCATTATCCTCTGCTTGACAACCTTGTTCTGCTCATCGTTGAATGCTTTGTGGGATCTGTCGAGCTGGACAAAGGCCTTTATCACCTTCATCCCAGAGAGGCTTTCCTGCATTGTAGAGATCATCCCTGATGTGTGGAGGAATGCAGCCCTGTTGTATTTGCGAGAGAATATACCTAGGTAGTAGGTTGCAATTGCAGCTATTGGCATGACGGCTATGGAGAGTAAGGCGAGTCGGACGTTTAGGAAGAATATGATTACGAAGCCACCGATGAGTGAGGCTGTGTTGAGGATTATGCTCGTGAAACCGGTTCTAAAGAACATTCTGAGGGCGTTAGCGTCATTTATTGGGCGGGCGATTATTCTCCCCGTCTCACCTTCCGAGAAGTACCTAAGGGAAATGATCTGGAGTTTAGCAACAATATCCTCCCTGATTCTCGCAACAGTGTTCTCACCGAGGATTCTGACCTGCCACGTCTGGACATATTGCGCCACGAAGTAGGCAGCCGTGATAGCCATGAAGAGGGGAACCCACCAAACGAAGCCGCCAATATCCTTTGGAGTGATGATGTTGTCTATAACGAGTTTTCCCATATAGGGTACGAGAACGGTTGTTATCGAGTTGACGATTAGGGCGATGGTGGCGTAGATGAAGTTCTTTTTATAGGCAACAGCGTAATTTAGGAGCCTTCTTATCAGCTCTCTATCTGTATAGGTTCTCTTCTTCTGTGATTCTCCTAGGGTAGAAAATACACCGTAGCTGCTTGGTCCTGCACCTCCGCCTCCGCCTCCCCCACCGCCTCCGCCCCCGCCGGGTCCACTTATCGCCATCTAAGCCACCTCCTCTCCGAGGATCTCCTCGGTGGATTTTTCGAGGAACTGGGTCTCATAGACGCGCTTGTATATCCCGTTCTCAGCCATGAGCTCTGTGTGTTTCCCGAACTCGGCGACCCTACCTTTCTCCAGTACGAGTATCTTGTCGGCGTTCTTAATGGTAGAAAGTCGCTGCGCTATGATGAATGTGGTTCTACCCCTCATTGCGTCCTCAAGTGCTTCCTGTATTTCCTGCTCTGTCTTAGCATCGACAAAACTGAGGGAGTCATCAAGGATGAGTATCTTTGGATTGGTGAGGATGGCCCTGGCGATAGTTAGCCTCTGCTTCTGCCCGCCGGACAGGGTAACACCCCTCTCCCCGACATAGCTATCATACTTATCCGGGAGAGAGTCGATGAAGTCGTGTATCCGCGCCAACTTCGCAGCATTGATGATCTCCTCATCAGTCGCATTTGGCTTTCCGAAGGCAATGTTACTCTTGATTGTGCCAGAAAAGAGGAAGACATCCTGAAGGACCACGCCTACCTGCCGCTGCAGGGAGTCGATCACGTATTCCTTGATGTCGACACCATCTATCTTTATACTACCGGCGTGTGGGTCATAGAACCTCGGGATGAGGTAAATGAGCGACGTCTTCCCCGAACCAGTCGCGCCTAAAATCGCTATCTTCTCTCCAGCTGCTGCTTTGAAACTGATGTTAAAGAGTATGTCAATGTCCTTTGAGTAGCCGAAGCTGACGTTTTGGAACTCGACATCACCTCTCTCTATCTGTATATTCTTGGCGTTAGGGTCTTCTTTGACGTCGATTGGCGTGTTTTTTATCTCATTTATTCGTTCGATGCTTGCGGAGGAGTTGATCCAGGCACCAACGATGTTTGCTAATTGGTTGAGTTGTGGAACGATCCTCTGCATATAAGTTGCAAAGAGAAGGAGATTCCCTACTATGAGTATGGGGTTTGGTCCAAGGAGGAGACTCGTCCCATATATGTAAACGAAGGCTACGCCGATCTGCAGAATAGTCTGTGGGGAGGGGATGTAGAGGGCCTGTATTTTTCCTGCGGATATCGCGGTGGCAACGTACTTTGATTCGACTTTCTCGAAGCCATCCTTCATGCCTTCCTCCATCTCGAAGATGCGTACATTCTTCATCCCAATGATGTTTTGCTGGACATATGCACCAAGCTTACCGAGGATGAGCATCATCTTCCGGAAGAGGGGACGCACCTGGGTAAATTGTCTAATCTGGATATAGGCAACTAGGGGCATCGGCGCGAATGTGAGAAGAGTCAACATCGGGTTAATTGGATACATAATCCATAAGCAGGCGGTGACTACGAACAGGGAGTCAAAGATATTCATTATCCAGTTCGCGCAGAAGTTGTTTACTGCTTGAAGATCCATCGTGGCTCTGGAGATGAGATCGCCGACGGAGTTGGAGTCGAAGAAGCCAAAGGACTTCTCCTCGAGGGAGCGGTAATAGTCCGACCTTATGTCCCTGATTATTAGTTCTGCTACATAACCATTAGTGAATGTTTCGAAGAAGGTGAACATTCCTACACCGAGGACTGCAAGTATTGTACTGAGTACGAGCCCGGTTAGCAGGGTTGATTGCCCGCCTATGATTACCTTATTGATTATCTGCGCGAGGTACAGGGGCTCAAGGGCGAAGAGTGTCGCCCTAGCTGCGCTAAAGATCACCGTGAGGACGCAGTATGGGAGATAGGGTCGGTGGTACCTCAAAATCATCCTGAACTCCTTTCCGGAGCCCCTTATATCTGTCCGGGGCTTCATCGCGTCTATCCAATCTAGTACTGGTTTGGCTACACTCATTCATACCGCCGGGGCGATTACATTCTACTCGGATCGTCGAGCTACCGCTTAATAGTTACTATTCGCCTTTGTGGCGAAGGTTCTAAGATAAATACTTTGCATGTTTTTCGCTGACAAGTTATTAAACAGACGGATGGGACTATTCTATGAATGCCTATGGCTCTACAGACGAAAATTGAGATCGCTCAGAGCGCGAAGCTCAGACCCATCACTGAAATCGCTGAGGGTCTCGGGCTCTCTCCCGACGACATAGAAATGTATGGAAAGTACAAAGCGAAGATCCGCCCCGAAGTATACCTCCGAAACAAAGACAAACCCGACGGAAAGCTGATCATTGTCACAGCCATCACGCCAACGAAGTTCGGTGAAGGAAAGACGACTATGAGCATCGGCCTCGCAGAAGCCCTCGGCAAACTGGGAAAGAGAAACATTGTGGTCCTCCGCCAGCCAAGCCTCGGGCCCGTCTTCGGGGTGAAAGGAGGCGCTTGTGGGGCTGGCTACGCTCAGGTGCTCCCCATGGAGGATATAAATGTCCACTTCACCGGAGACCTACACGCAATCACCTGCGCTCACGACCTCCTCACGAGCATAATGGAGAACCACATAAACAGGGGTAACGAGCTGGGAATCAGCCTCCAGGACATAATGTGGAAGAGGGTCATCGACATCGAGAGCAGGACGTTAAGGAAGATCGTTGTCGGTCTCGGCGGGAAAAACAATGGGATCCCCTATGAGAGTGGCTTCGAGATCACCACAGCATCTGAGATCGCGGCGATCCACGCGATAAGCAGCGACTTCATGGACCTCAAGAGGCGTATGGGGGAGATCACTGTCGCCTATGACAAGGATGGAAAACCCGTGAAAGCGGGACAACTCCAAGTCGTTGGCGCTATGGCAATCTTGTTGAAGGACGCTATTAAGCCGAACCTCGTCCAGACAATCGAGGGGACTCCTGCGATCATACATGGGGGGCCATTCGCCAATATAGCCCATGGTTGCCCAAGTTTAGTTGGCATCAAGACAGCGCAGAAGCTGACAGACTACGTCGTTATTGAACCAGGCTTCGGCGCTGACCTGGGGATGGAAAAGTTCTGCAACATCGCGTCGAGGGCGGGAGGTCTCCAGCCAAGTGTTGTGGTCATTGTAGCAACAATAAAGGCCCTGAAGAGGCATGGCGGAACCAAATACAAGGACATTGACAAGTCGAGCGCCGAGGCTGTAAAGAGGGGACTCCCCATACTCGCCAAGGAGATAGAGAATGCAAAGAAGTTCGGCCTTCACCCTGTCGTGTGCATGAATCACTTCCTAAACGACTCCCAGGAGGAGATTGACATCATCATGAACTGGGCGAAGGAGAATGGGGTTCCCGCTGCATTCACTGACACAGTTCTCAAAGGCGGTGCGGGAGGAGTGGAATTAGCAAACCTTGTCCTCAAGGAGCTAGAAAAGCCGAATAATTTCCACTATCTCTACACATTGGAGATGTCAGTGGAGGAGAAGATTCGCACCATCGCTAAGGAGATCTATGGAGTTACTGATATCCGCCTCACGGACGACGCCCGTAAGACACTGAAGCAGATAGAGAAACTTGGATTCAACAAGCTTCCCATCTGCATGGCGAAGACGCCACTGAGCCTCACCGACAATGAGGACCTGCAGGGATTACCCCCAGAGGGATACATCCTCCCCATCGTTAACCTCAAACCTAGCACGGGCGCCGGTTTCATAGTCGCCTACTGCGGCGACATAAGCACAATGCCAGGCGAACCGACGCATCCTGCAAGTGAGGAGATGGACATCGACGAGAAGGGAATAATAAAGGGGCTGGCTTGAGATGGTTGTCGTCCTCGACGGAAAGGAGACCTCGCTGAAGATTGTAGAGGAGATCAGGGCTGATATCGAGAAGCTTAAGGCTAATAGTGTTAACCCAACCCTCGCACTCATACTCGTCGGCACAGACCCTGGATCGATACGTTACGTAGAGCTAAAGAAGAAGCGTGCTGAGGAGGTCGGTATTGCAACACAGTTTTACCACCTAGAGACCGCTGCTACTGAGCAGATTGTATCTCTCATAAAAAAACTAAACAACGACCCAAAGGTCCATGGCGTCATGGTACAACTACCCGTACCAAAAGAGGTAAATGAGGGAAAGATAGTCGAGGCAATCGCCCCAGAAAAAGATGTGGACGGCTTAAGCCCAGTGACATTCGGCAAGATCATCCTAGGCGAAAAGTCATTCCTCCCCGCCAGCGTCGAGGCTATAATGGAGCTTCTCAAACGCTACAAGATCGACCAAGATGGAAAACACTGGGTAGTTGCCGGCCTTACGAGCTGGCTGGGTAAACCCATGGTGGCACTACTTCTCAACAAAAAGGTCGAGGTAACAGCCTTCGCCGCGGCGGACACCCGATTCCCAGAATTCGTGAAGCAGGCAGATATCCTCTGCATCGAGGTTTACAAGAAGAGTGCCGTGACCGTTGGGATGGTGAAGAAAGGGGTAGTCATAATCGATAACGGGAACAATTACGAGGGGAAGAAGGTCTTCGGCGATGTTGACTACGAGGGTGTCAGCCCACTCGCCTCTGCAATCACCCCTGTTCCCGGCGGAGTAGGTCCTATGCTCATAACGATGCTTCTACGCAACACAATTAAGGCTGCCTCGACCGCTTAATTTCAACACTTTCTCATAAATAAGCCAAACCGCCATCAAGGATTTTAAACCCGAACACCACCCCCATTGTATAAGGTGAAGCCTTTTGGCGAGGATGGATTCACGTAACGCTCGACGCATGATGCAGCGAATGGGCATGCAAATGCAGGAAATCAATGGCGTAACTAGGGTAATAATACAGAGCCCCGGCAAGGAGATAGTCATCGAACAGCCTACCGTCACAAGCATCAATGTTCAGGGACAGAAGATGTATCAGGTCCTCGGTGGAAAGGCTGTGGAGCGCTCCCCTCAGGCCGCTGTAGTACAGGATGCGGCTCCAATGGAGAAGCCCTCGGTTCAGATCCCAGAGGAGGATGTCCTACTGGTCGCCCAGCAGGCGAAGGTGAGTATGGAGAAGGCCCGTGAGACCCTCGCCAAGTGTGAAGGGGACTTAGCCAAGGCCATCCTCATGCTCCAGACGAGTTAGAGGCTTCACAGTGGCTCTCCGGGTTAGGCAGCAGCACGGTGTCGTCATCGAATACAAAGGATCAGGGGTCGTGTTAGACCCAACAGGAAATGGGCATGGCTACCCCGTCTTTGTAAGCCACGCTCATGCCGACCACGCCGCCATTTTCAAGTACCCTGAAAGACAAAAATATGCTACTAAGGAGACTCATCAGCTTCTCCACAGCCTCGGTTGGAAACATCTCGACAACTGGCAGCAGATACGACTAGGTGACAAAGTCAAAGTAGATGACATAGAAGTTCGCATACATAATGCCGGGCATGTACTTGGTAGCGTCCAGTTTGAAGTAAACACTCCTGAGGGCGTCGTTCTCTACACCGGGGACATTGGTCTAGAGGAATCATACACGATGCATCCTGCAGAGCCCGTTGATTGTGATATCCTCGTCGTCGAAACAACATTCGGGGCGCCCATGTTCAGTTTTCCGAAAAGAAGAGACATCGCCCTCGACATGGTCCGTTGGGCCACTATGGAATCGATCCCGTCTGGGCGCATACCTACCTTGAAGACGGACTCCATAGGTAACGCCCAAGAGGTAATACGTATCTTTAATACGCTAACCAAGCTCCCCGTCGTGACGGCGAAGAGCGCTACGAAGGTGAGTGACGTCTACAAAAGCTTCGGCCATAGCCTTGATTATTACGACTCAAAGTCCCCGGAGGGGGAGGAGCTGTTAGAGGGAGGGAAGTGTGTCATAATTTCACCTAAAGGCTCGAAGTTGCCATATGATAACCTCGACCCTGCCCTTGCCTCAGGATGGGCTGTCCTATTCGGTGGGCGTCAACGTGCCTTCGCACTCAGTGACCACGCAGACTTCAAGAGCCTCCTCGGGTACATTCGCCGATGCAAGCCTAAGAGGGTACTAACCTTCCATGGCGGAACTATGACAAGAGAGTTTCCCGAATACGTGAGAAAGAGGCTAGGTGTTGACGCAAGCGCTCTATCGGCTAAAGAGGAAACCCTTAATGGCACTATACAGCGGGGGGAGACGAGGATCAAGGCGTGTACAAATCAGCTACTACGCACAATAAGGATACCCGGGTTTGATTATGGGACCACATGGTTGGAAAGGGAGATGGCGAAGCAGGGCTACAGCACAGGGGAGACCGAGGAGACGCTAGATTACCTAATATCTAGGGGAATATTGGAGAAAACAGAGAAAGGCGTAAAGATGAGCTAAACAGTGCCTTCTTTCCAACTTGTCAGATACTTCCTCTGCTCATCAGTGAGCTTATCGATCTTGACACCCATTGACTGAAGTTTCATACTTGCCACCATCTCGTCGATCTCCTTTGGTACGTCGTGGACGCCAACATCGAGACACTCAGATTTCTGAATCCACTCGGCGACAAGAGCCTGATCGGCGAAACTCATATCCATAACCTCGCTCGGATGCCCCTCCGCTGCGGCGAGGTTAACAAGCCTCCCCTCAGCGAGCAAATAGAGCTTCCGACCATTCTTCATCTGATACTCATCGAGGTCTGGACGCATCCTTCTCTTCCCCTGAGACAACTTCTCGAGGGAGGGAATGTTGATTTCGACATTAAAGTGGCCACTATTTGCAAGCATGGCACCATCTTTCATCACCCTAAGGTGCTGCTCGTCAATCACCTTTGTGTCCCCAGTAACAGTGACGAAGATGTCGCCAATCTCTGCTGCCTCCATAAGGGGCATGACCTGGAATCCATCCATAATGGCCTCTAACGCCTTTGTTGGGTCAACCTCGGTCACGATCACTTGGCCCCCCATTCCTCGAGCTCTGGTAGCGACGCCCCTCGCACACCAGCCATAGCCCACAACGACAAAGACCTTGCCGGCAAGCATCACCGAGCTCGCCCTGAGAATTCCGTCGATCGTGCTCTGACCCGTTCCATAGCGGTTATCGAACATGTGCTTCGTGGGGGTATCGTTGACAGCAACTATTGGGTACTTCAGCGCTCCGTCTTTATGCATGGCACGGAGTCTTATGACTCCGGTTGTCGTCTCTTCGCTACCCGCCTTCACTCCCCTGAGTTTATCAGTCCTCTTCGAGTGTAGTGTATTAACAAGATCCGCGCCATCATCCATCGTGATGTTTGGGCCCTGATCGATTATTTTGTTCACGCACCAGTAATACTCCTCCATCGATTGCTCACGCCATGCAAAGACTTTCGTCCCCGTCGCAGCGAGTGCAGCGACTACATCGTCGTGTGTGGATAGAGGATTTGAGCCGCAGAGTGCGACCTCTGCACCACCAGCCTCGAGTGTACGGACCAGGACCGCCGTCTCCTTTGTCGCGTGAAGGCAGGCCCCGAGCTTTATACCCGCGAGGGGCTTTTCGATCTCGAATCTCTTCCGGATGAGAGCGAGAACGGGCATATGATCCCTAGCCCACTCTATGAGAAGCTCACCCCTCGAGGCGAGCTTGATATCTTTAACCTTGTAGCTCAAGTTTACCAAGTAAATTGTGCGAATTGGTGTATAAGACGTTTCAGAGATTACATCTTAACGATCTGGGCGTGTGGGATATCTCCGAAGTATAGGACAGCTCTTCCATGGACGAGTCTTTCACCTATCGCAGCTGCGACTATCTTCTTCCCGACAAGATTACAAATGGTGGCGTGGCGCATCGCTTCGATAGCCTCTTCCACACTACCGGGGATTCCCCTATAGAACTCCTCGCTCACCTTGAATGGCACTCGGCCTCCTTGGAGGGTTTGACCAAGTAGCTCGGCGTCGCAGACTGCTACGAGGGTGTCCCTCCCTTGTTTGATAGTCCGGAGGTAGACCTCGCTCATGGCGCTCAGCTCGTGCCTATGCTGCTTCGTGCGCCACAGGCCTCACATTGGAGGAACCATAGACGCTTCTCTTTTATGAGCTGAGTGTCTGGGCGGCCACAAACGGGGCATATTACATATTTTTTGGCATAGGCATCGATGAGGCCGCGTATAGACTCAGCATTATGTTTACCCTGGAAAAGGGCGCGGTTACCGTCGAAGTTGGCAAGTGTCGCCATCTCCCCGGTGAGGTATTTGAGTAGGTGGTCGGGCTCCCTTCGGAGCTGCTCAGCGATTTCCCTGAAGTTGATAATAACCGTCTTTCTCCCTTGGAGGGCAATATTCGCCTTTGGGACTGCAAACCTGTCTACAAAGTTTGTTTGCTCAGGGAGCTCCTTGTAGGCCCTGTCTAGCATCGCTTTATAGTCCTTCTCCAAACCTGCTCACATCCTCGGTGACGCCCGGAGTTATATCTCTTGGTCGTCCAAGAAGGAGGTACACCGGGTCTTAAAAAAGGTTCCCGGGGTTAATGGTGATGGATGGCGCCGAAATAAATTATGATGATACCGACCAGAGCCACGAGTATACCACCGATGAGCAGCCCCCAGCTTATCCAGCTGAGGATGGTAACGCGCACCCCGACTTGAACATCAGCGTTCACCTCCTTCGAACCGTCAGCATTCATGATTACAACCCAGTACTCACCAGAAGTGGGAGTCCATTTCACAGTCTGGGTGCCACTCCCGGATGACTGGGCCACCCAAATTACCTGGCTTGTCGGTGAAGTCGGAGGGGGACCACCAGGTATGGTTCTGTAAGCGGGTACATCACCCCCAATCATCCTGCCAGGGGCCCAATTGTAAGAGATTAGTCTGTCTATGTTCACTCCATTGAAATAGGTTAATGCTACCTGTTGAGGGACGATTCCAACGAAGATTGGCTTATCGTTGTTCGATGTGGAGGTTATCTTGATTGAGACTATGCTCTGATTTGAGGTATCCCACCAACCGGGGTTCATGTAGATGTTGATATTATTCTGGACAATGGCGTAGCTGCTAACTGTGAGCGGGACAGGATTCATAATCATGTATCCATCGCGGTCTGTGAGGGAGTTCTGACTCCATAGTAGTACGCCTCCTCCAATCATTAGGCCGAGGGCGATGAGTAAGATGAAACCCCCGAAGATCAAAGCAATTATTCTCTCGGTGTGCCAACTGTTAGATCTCCGGTAAATAACTCCTGTAACCTGAAGCGGGGTCCCACATTTCTGGCAGAATTTGGCTCCTTCCTCGTTTTCTGTGCCACACTCCTTACAATAGGGCATGCTGATCTCCTTGTTTGTCTTAGAAATGCTGTTTATTAAAGAAATATGGCTAGGAACAGCTTGGGGGCATGAATAATTTTTCTTACTCGCGCCTCGAGACCTAGTTGATCATGGGCTCCGGGTCATGATCGGATGGAATAAGGGAGACGATGTCGAAGTGTTTAGTGTTATTTACCAAGAACCCAATGGAATATACTTATTTGGCAATTTTATTCATCGACATCTTTCCAAATGGTAAAAAAAACAACGAGTAACAAGTCTAGTCTGTTTCAAATATATGCGTTCTAACTAATCCTTTGGTGCTAAGAGTTGATCCGGTTCGGTGTTAAGACGTCTCAGGCGAGAGATTATGGAGACTATGAGGGGCTAAAGAGAGTCTGGTTGGAAGCGGAGAGGCTTGGATTCCATTCTGGGTGGCTCTTCGACCACCTATTCGAACTTCCTGGTGCTGGGCCTTCTCTCGAGCCCTGTCTCGAGTGTTGGACATCGTTGTCTGCTCTAGCGGTGGAGACAAAGAAACTCAGACTTGGTGTGACTGTGCTCTGCGCAACTTATCGGAATCCAGCTCTCCTAGCCAAGATGGCTTCTACACTCGACGTGATAAGCGGTGGCAGACTCGAGTTCGGTATTGGCGCGGGTTGGGCGGAGGTTGAGCACAAGGCATATGGCTTCCCCTTCGACAAACCTGCCACCAGAATTGGGAGACTCAGGGAAGCAGTCAAGATAATCAAGAGCATGTGGATAGAGGAGAAGACGAGTTTCCATGGCAAGTACTACGACATCGAAGGTGCAGTAAACAACCCAAAGCCGATACAGAAGCCACACCCTCCGATCTGGATCGGGGGTGGAGGAGAGGAGCTCACCCTGAAGGCCATAGCGGAGCTCGCTGACGGTTGCAATTTTATTGGTCTATCACCAGCTGAGTATCGTCATAAGCTTGACGTCTTGGGGGCACATTGCACCAGGTTGGACAGGAACATCGACGACGTCCAGAAATCCTGGCAGGGTAGAATTCTAATCGCGAGGGACGAGGACGAGATAAGAGCTATGAAAAAAAGAACGGGTGAAGTAGACGAGGAACATAACATAGTCGGTACTCCAGATAGCTGCGTCCAAAAAATACGAGAGTATACGGATCTCGGTGTCTCCTGCTTCATGCTCGTCTTCCCTGGGGCGACGAAGGATCTCAAACCCCTCAAACTTTTCAGTGAGAAAGTGATGCCAGAGTTCTAAGCTCACACCCGAATCGTTTTATCCACCCGCACCTGATTCTCAATACCGTGTCCGAAAAGTTCGAATGCGAGGTAATGGACTGGGACCTATTCTATGAACTTTCTAAGAAGACCGCTGATAAGATCATTAAATCAAGGTTTAAGCCAGACTTCATGGTGGGTCTCGCCCGTGGGGGCTGGGTACTGAGCCGCGTCCTCTGCGACTTCATCGGAGTAAAGGATCTAGTGAGCTTGAAGGTGGAGCACTGGGGTATCACTGCGACTCCCGATGGCTCAGCTCAGATCAAGTACCCATTCCGCATCGAGCTTAGAGGGAGGAGGGTGCTAATAGTAGACGATATCACTGATACCGGTGAGAGTATGAGGGTAGCGAAAGAATACGTCGAGACTATGAATCCCCTCGTCGTGAAGACAGCGACGCTCCGCCACATCATTGGTGGTAAGTTTAAGCCAGACTATTTTGGTGATGAGATTAGTTGGCGATGGGTCGTTTTCCCATGGAACTACACCGAGGATATGTGCAATATAGTTCCAAAGGCTGCGGCCGATGGGGCAGGCCCGGAGGAAGTGGCCAGATGTCTCAAAGCAAACAACAACCTGAACATGAGTGTGTTGGAGGTTAGTAGGATACTCCAAGAGGTTGAGAGGAGAAGAACCTAACCGTCTTCATCTACATCTTCCTCATCTACGTCGACCTCGACCTCTTCACCTTCAGTTGCCTTCTTTGCAGCGGTCTTCTCCTCCTCAGTTGTGAGGCGGTACTTTCGGATACCATCAGTCCCGCGTAGGGAGACTATCTCACCTCCTTCGAAGAGGCTACGGAGCAGACGGAAAACGCGCTTCTCTTTAAGCTCCATTGCCTCCGCGATCTCGGCTAGGCTGAGTGGCTTCACCTGAAGAAACTTTAGTACATCTTTCTTTAGCTTGGCTGTCGACATCTCTGTAGCCTATATTGGGGTCTGCGTTAAAGAATTTGACGCCACAGAAACATTTGCAAAATAGAGATTTGTATGAAGGAAAGTATATTCCAGGGTATATCATATAAACGAATTTATCTTTTTGTCGTTTCGCTCACGAAAAGAAATAGTTCGATGCATAACTACCTCGTCGTCCTCCTCATTATGAGCGTAATTTAAATTAAATCGTTTCACATAGCTCAGCGAGCTGCTTGTATAAGTTCGTCTTCACCAGACTCTCCGGATATCCAATCGAGACTTCTAGGGTTTCATCGAAGTCGATGCAGCCGAGGTACCGGGTGCTTGCCACTTTCGTTTGCTCCTCAATATAGTCAGTGTGTTTCATCGACATGTTCTCCAAGACTCCGATTGTTGGAATCCCCTGATCCCTAAGAAGGACAAGCAGCTTACGGACTGATTCATAGGCTAATCGACTAGGGGTCGTCACAACCAAGAATTCTATTCGTGGGATGAGTCTTATCATATCAAGTGTGGCGTCGCCGATGCCTGGGGGCATATCTATTATC
>JBEKDF010000003.1:0-124904 GCA_050014495.1 Bathyarchaeia archaeon | reverse complement strand
GCCCTGTGCCTCTCGCCAAAGAGTTCAACATATTCCATGACTTGGCTCCAGCGATCCATCCCCTTACGTAGAGCCTCCTCACCTTCCGGCGTGATGGTATAATTACGTCTATCCAAGCCCTCCTCCCTGTGTTCGTGGCTTCTCGATATGAGGCCCTCGTTTGTGAGCTTATCCAGGGCTGGGTATATTGTTCCGGCTTTTGGCTTCCAGTACCCAAGGAACATCCGATCCAGACGCTGGATTAGGTTATAGCCATAATCAGGCCCATCAGATAAAACAAACAATAGCCACATCTGAACTGGGCTAATCCTCTCTTCCCGAGGCAGGATCGTAGTCAACTCACTCACCTAAGATGAAAATCTACATATATCACTAATATATCTATCTAGGATCAGGTTTGGGCATTTGACAGAATATAACCCAAGTGGCTGGACCCTGACGAAGCGCCTGCTGGGACAGATCAAGCCCTACATGGGGACATATCTCTTGATCAATCTCACGGCTTTTGGTAGGGATGGTGTTTATAGTTTGCTTGCTCCACTCCTCGTCTTGCTCATCATTGACTACGTTTTGGTGCCGGTTCCTGGGGATAAGAACTGGTTCCTAGAATTGATCAAACAGTGGACGGGAGTCACGAATCCGTATGGTTTATTGGTCATTCTTGTCAGCCTCATCATTCTACTCGCCATTACAAGATTCGTATTCTTCGTCATACACAGATACTACCGTGGGGTTCTAAGCCAGAAGATTCTCCGCGATCTGCGCCGGGATCTGTACAACGCCCTGATCAACAAGTCATTCAGCTACCTCAGTCAGGTCAGGACTGGTCAGATCATTAGCAGAGTCACAAGCGACATGAACGCCATCGATCTCTTCTACTCGGAGTCACTCAGGGAGACGTTTAGAATGACCCTTCAGCTGGTCATCGCGGTCATTATTCTCCTGTTCATTAATCCTGGGTTGACGGGCATCACTCTGCTCACGCTCCCATTCATCTTCCTAGCTACGTGGCTCTACCTGCCGAGGGTCAGGAGCCGAATGTTCGCCGCAAAGTCACAGTTTGACACCCTCAACGGCGTCCTAGTCGAGGGAATCATGGCCCAGAAACTAATCAAGGGTTTCGGCCAAGAGGAAACCTTTGGTAGTAGGTTTGAAAAGGAGAACCAGGGATACGTCGAGAAGAGCCTGAGGACCCTCAAACTTCAGGCCGCATACACACCTTCCGGCACACTAATCAGCGCAGTCGGCATAGCCCTGGTCCTCGTGTTCGGCGGAACCTTAGTGGTTGGGGGCAGCCTAACCTTGGGTGAACTGGTGCTCTTCGGAACATACTTCACCCAACTGGTTGGGCCCGTTAGGATGTACGCCCGCCTAATCGATTTCTACCAGGACGGGTTGGTGAGTGCTCGCCGCGTTTACGAGGTCATCGACGTAGGCAGAGACGTGCCCGAACCCGAACACCCCATCGAACTACAGAGGCTCAAGGGTGAGATAGAGTTCAGGAACGTCTCCTTCAGCTACGGCGCAGCC
Organism: Bathyarchaeia archaeon; assembly: GCA_050014495.1. Taxonomy (GTDB): domain Archaea; phylum Thermoproteota; class Bathyarchaeia; order TCS64; family TCS64; genus UBA8941. The sequence continues at coordinate 123,374 of JBEKDF010000003.1, read as the reverse complement.
GAGACTCTGAAGGATGTTAATTTCAAGGTTGAATCGGGGGAGAAGGTGGCTATTATTGGCTTCGTCGGCTCAGGTAAGAGCGCATTGACGGAGCTTGTACCACGGTTTTACGATGTGACCGCCGGCCAAGTCTTGATTGATGGCTTCGACGTGCGTGATGGATCATTAAAGTCTCTGCGTAGCCAGATTGGGATAGTTCTTCAGGACATCTACATGTTCTCAACGACAATCAAGGAGAACATCACGTTTGGTAAGCCTGATGCGTCGGATGAGGAGGTCATCGCAGCCGCTAAGGCCGCGCAGATCCACGACTACATAGCCTCTCTACCAAAGGGGTACGACACAGAGGTTGGGGAGAGGGGAATCACCCTCAGCGGAGGCCAGAGGCAAAGGGTCGCCATCGCTCGAGTGTTGCTCATGAACCCATCGATTCTGATACTCGACGACTCAACAAGCAACGTTGACGCGGAGACGGAGGTTCTCATTCGGAAGGCCATCGACGCGCTTCTGGTGGGTAGAACAGCGCTGATAATCACTCAGCGTGCATCAACATGTGAAAACGCCGACAAGGTGGTTGTAGTCGATGAGGGGCACATCGCCGCCATCGGCAAACACGTTGAGCTACTTAGGACGAGTGAGAAGTACCGTAGCCTGATCGAGTCACAGACCCTCACCATGGACCAGGAGGCTGATGACTGATGGCGGAATACTCTGGAAGATACGACGTGGGTTCCCTTGAGTCAACGCAGAGAAAGTTCACCGACTGGCAGCTAATCAAGAGAATAGTGAAGGATTACATGTTCCGACACAGACCCCTCGTTGGCGGCGTCGGCCTCATCATAGTACTGAAGACGATTCTAGTCTTGGCTGGGCCGTTCATCTACATGGTCACCTTAGATAACTTCATCAGTAATCAGCCCCAGGCGAACGAGCAGTGGCTCGTTAGAATAATGCTGGGGATCTCCTCATTCGTAACCCGCGGATCACCGAACGTCTGGACAAATATCGTCTCCGCTGGACTGGTCTATGTTGGTGTTGGCGTTCTGTTATGGATAGTAATGAGCCTCCAGGAGTACTACATCAACAAGCTCGGCTTCCACATGATAGCCGACATAAGGTCGGATTTCTTCAAACAACTTGAGAAACTGAGCCAGAACTTCTTCGAGTATGGTAACACGGGTAAGCTTGTGTCAAGGGTCACAAACGACGCGGAGGCGATGAGGACGCTTGTCTCCTCGGGCATGATCGGTGTCGTCGCCGACCTGTTAACCGCCGTAGCGATACTTGTCACGATGTTCTTTTTGGATGTTCAGCTTGCCCTGGTGGCGATAGCTTTGGCTCCGATCATAATGATCGTTACGTGGACTCTGAACAAGTACGTACGCAACAGATGGAGGATTGCCAGACTCAACATCGCCTCCATGACCGCAAAGGTTCAGGACCTAATGTACGGCGCCAAGGTTACCAAGGCGATGGCTCAGGAGGAGCGAAGCCTCACCGACTTCAACAAGGTAAACCAGGCCAACGCCACGGCTCAGATAAGAGCCGAGGTGACCGCGAACATCTACGAGGCCACCGTCGGATTCTTCACGGCGATCATCAGCGCCCTGATATGGTTCGTCGGAGGCCAGCAGGTCGTAGCCCTGGCGAGGAGCCTCGGCAACCTCGTGGCCTTTACTCAGTACAGTGACAGCTTCCTGACCCCAATCAACAACATCAGCACCTTCTATGGCGGGATACAGGCTGCTTTAGCGGGCGCGGAGAGGATTTTCGTTGTGCTGGACATCAACCCTGATGTGAGTGAAGCGCCTGATGCCGTCGAGTTCCCAGAGGGCGAAGGGATCATCGAGCTGAGGGATGTGAAGTTCAGCTACGTCAAGGATCAGCCGGTTCTCAAGGGGATCAACTTCAAGACGAGGCCGGGAGAGCGTCTCGCGATCTTCGGTCCAACCGGCTCGGGGAAGTCCAGCATCATAAACCTCGTGGGACGCTTCTACGACCCAGATTCTGGTGAGGTGCTGATAGATGGGCTAGACCTCAAGAAGGTAAAGCTAAAATCGCTCCGCCACAAAGTCGGCATTGTCCTTCAGGAGCCCTACCTCTTTCAGGGGACGCTCAGGTACAACCTCAAGTTTGGTCGCCCGGAGGCCTCCGAGGAGGATATGCTGAGAATCACCAAGCTCGTTGGGATCCACGACCCCATCATGAAGCTGCCTAAGGGTTACGATGAGGAGGTGCGTGAGAGGGGTAACAACCTGAGCTATGGGCAGCGCCAGCTTGTCTGTCTAGCTCGGGCACTCATAGTTGACCCGAAGATACTCATACTTGACGAGGCTACGAGCAGCGTTGACCCATACACCGAGCAGCTTATCCAGAATGCATTGAAGACTGAGATGGAGAATAGGACAATCCTCATTGTAACGCATCGGGTAAGCACCGTGCGTGACGCTGACCGCATCATCGTCCTGTATCAGGGTGAGATCCAGGCTGAGGGGACTCACTCTCAGCTGCTCAAGAGGAACGAGCTGTATAGGCGCCTGTGCGAGATGCAGCTCGTGAAAATAGCTTAGTAATGCTCCACCTTTCAACTATTTTATACGAATGAGGATATGCAAGCCTTGACGGATTATAACCCCAGTAGCGGGAGTCTGACGAAGCGACTACTGGGGCAGATCAAACCCTACATGGGCATCTTTTTCTTGATCAATCTCACATCCATCTGGAGCGTACTCAACCTAGTTACTCCACTCCTCGTTCTGCTAGTCATCGACTACATCCTAGTCCCCGTTCCCGGAGATATGAACTGGTTCCTCGAAATCATCAAGAACTGGACGGGTGTCACGGATAGGTACGGTCTACTAATCATCCTTGTAGGCCTAATGATTCTGATTGCCGTCGTTAGATCAATTTTAACGGTGATTCACAGATACACCCGTGGCATTCTCAGCCAGAACATCCTCCGTGATCTACGAAAGCAACTGTATGAAGCCCTCATTAGTAAGTCGTTCAGCTATCTGAGCCAAGTCAGGACCGGCCAGATCGTCAGTCGAGTTACCAGCGACATGAATGCCATCGATCTCTTCTACTCCGAGACGGTGAGGGAGAGTTTCAGAATGACCGTGCAGTTGGTCATCGCAATTGTGATCCTTCTATCCATTAACACCGAGTTAACGATAATAACCCTGATTCCACTCCCCTTCATCTTCCTGGCAACATGGTTTTACACGAATAGCGTCAGAAGCCGCATGTTAGCTGCGAAGGCTCAGTATGACACCCTCAATGATGTTCTGGTCGAAGGGATCACAGCCCAGAAACTCATAAAGGGCTTCGGTCAGGAGGACAGCTTTGCATCTAGGTTTGAAAAGGAGAACCAGGGATACGTTGAGAAGAGTTTGCAGACCTTGAAGATTCAGGCGGCCTACACGTCTAATGGCGCCGTAGTTACAGCTGTTGGTATAGCTTTGGCTCTGGTGTTCGGTGGCATCTTGGTATCTGGAGGCGGTCTTACCTTGGGTGAGTTGGTGCTCTTCGGTTCATACTTCGCTCAGATGGCTGGGCCTGTGAGGATGTATGCTAGGCTCATTGATTGGTACCAGGATGGGTTGGTGAGTGCTCGTCGCGTTTACGAGGTCATCGACATAGGCAGAGACGTGCCCGAGCCCGAACACCCCATCGAACTCCCGAGGTTAAAGGGCGAGGTAGAGTTCAGGAACGTCTCCTTCAGCTATGGCGAGACATCGGAGGTCCTACGGAATATTAACCTCATGATCTCACATGGGGAGAAGGTTGCAATCATCGGCTTCGTCGGCTCCAGTAAGAGTGCTCTGACCGAGATGGTTCCCAGATTCTACGATGCCACTAAAGGGACAGTTCTAGTCGATGGTTACGATGTCAGGGAAGCGTCACTGAAGTCTCTCAGGGGACAGATTGGTATCGTTCTTCAGGATATCTACATATTCTCAACTACGATCAAGGAAAATCTCATGTTCGGTAAGCCAGACGCGACTGATGCGGAGATCATAGGAGCTGCTAAGATTGCACAGATCCACGACTACATAGCTTCTCTGCCAAAGGGATACGACACGGAGGTTGGAGAGAGGGGAGTCACTCTCAGCGGGGGCCAGAGACAGAGGGTCGCAATCGCCCGAGTATTACTCATGAACCCTTCGATCCTCATCCTCGACGACTCTACTAGCAATGTGGACGCGGAGACCGAGACCCTCATACGTAAGGCTATCGATGGGCTTCTAGTGGGCAGAACCGCGTTGATAATCACTCAGCGCGCCTCCACATGTGAGAACGCCGACAAGGTGATAGTAATCGACGAGGGCCGACTCGTCGCATTTGGAAAACACAGTAAGCTCCTGAAAACGAATGAAAAGTATCTTAGACTGATAAAATCACAGACACTAACACTAGAGACGGACAAATAACAGCATAAGATTATATATTTTGGCGGAAAACCTATCCACGCTATGCCTTTGCTTGCACCTTCAGCTGACAGTAGAGATACAATGCGTCGTAAGTTGGAAACTGATGCAAAATATTCTCGTAGTCATCCTTGCACATGAACTTGAAACCCCTAGCAGCCGCCTTGAGACCTGCCGATTCCGGTGGGGCATCGTGAGGATTCGATGCATCCGCTCCCCTCACGATCTTCGCCAACTCCAAAAGCGCTGGATCCTTCAGGTTATACTTCTTGATTATGGCGTCAAAGCTGACGTGTTCGAAGCCATCCTCCTGATAGTGATTCAACTCGACGCCCTCAGCGTCGAACGGTATAGCGTTCTCCTTGTCGACGACATCCTTCACCATGCCAGCGGAGACATAGAGGAACTCGGCGTGGGAATCCACGAACTTGTTGATTAGCCACGGACAGGCTATTCTATCAACCATCGCACCAGCGCGTGTTACCCATTTCATGATTTATCACAATATGTAGATAGATTATCTACTTATATGACTATTTACAAAACAACTGAGTTAGGGAGCAGCTAGGATTCCCGATAGAAGGCTACCCTGCAGCTCTTGGGGAGGAAGCGTGTAAAATCTGAGCCTCCTGATGGAAAGTAATCGTATGGCAGCCCTCTTCGGTTAGTACTTCCTCCACTATCCTCATCTTCTTAACGTCAATGACCTGAACCACACCGGGCTTCGAGTTGGCACAATAGAGCAATCCTCGCTTAACATTCAACCATGCAACATCAGGATTGGGCAGAATCTCCACCTTACCCAACTCTCTCCTCTTCCCTAGATCAACTGTGATGACAGCTCCCCCATCACATGCGACGTAGGCGAGTCCACTCTTCTCATCTATGTCAAGGCCGTGAGCGCCACTCACGGACAACTGTATCATAGCCTCCACCTTGGCGCACGCGCATTTTATCGAGTAGAAGGTGAGTTATGGTCGGTCCACTCGAGCACGATTTTTACATCGAACTAAGTTATGATAAATCTAAACGCATTTAGTAAACGCTGGATATATGATAGAATATAGAAGCAACGAAAACGGTTATTAAGTTAAAACAGCCAACGGATTCATATCTTTTAGTTTTAAATAAAAGAGCCGGGCGAGGGATTCGAACCCCCGTATAGCTGCTCTGCAGGCAGCCGCCTAAACCGCTCAGCCAACCCGGCGCGCAGAGTGAAAGGCGTAGGGGGTGAATATAACTTTTCAGCTGACGCCTCAGTGGGCCTTGGTAGTTTTTCTGATCAGCTCAGTTGCCTTCTCGTCGCCGTGCCTTGCACGGTAGGCTTCTATACCTGCTCTGTAGACGGCGCTCCTCTTACCTTCAGGGTCATTCGGGTCGAACATCTCCACGAACTTGTCACATGGGAACTCATCACAGGAGCCACAGTGCGATTCCTTATGCTCCTGGACACAAGCGTAAGTCGGGCATGTCCCCCAGAAGGGCTTCCCCTTTATTTCGATGCATCCAGAGCAACTCGGCTGTCTTCCCCCTGTATGCCATTCACATGAGCCACAGTCCAACCCACATGGACTCAAAGTCTTCTCCATTGTATCACTCAATCGGCTCTGTGCCCAGCTACTAAAAAAATGTTCGAATCATCATCAACCTGTGATGAATGAAGGTGGTGGGACCGCCCGGATTCGAACCGGGGACCACGCGGGCCCAAGCCGCGTATCTTAGACCAAGCTAGACCACGATCCCAGCACCCGGTTAATCGTAGCGCCTTTGTTTTATCTTTATCCCCAATAAGGGCTCGTAGGGGACTTCAAAATAGTGAAGCTAAAATTGTAGGAAGTCCAGTTCATTATTGGGTGTCTTCGGGGTAGAGACCAAGCCTTAGATTGAGGCTAGGTGAGATAAAATGGGACCAATAATTGGAATCGAGGCAGTAAGGAAACTTAACGAAGGTTCCTTCACGCTTATGACACCCGCGGAACTCGATGAGATGCCATTCGGTCCATATTCCAGGAGGATCTTAGACGAGGTCTCAATCTCACCAATTAGGGAACCGGTCAAAGTTAAACAGATAGCTCGCAAAGTTGGTCTATCGGAGAAGCAGGCAAGCCTTTCCCTCGAGTGCATGGTCAACAGGCGAGACCAAGTCTTCACCAAATTCAAAGATCCGGACCTCATAAGTTACTCAATACAGGCTCAGAACCTCCAAACACCTATTAGAACTGGGTGGCTCAACGAAGCTCTCGATGATCTCACAATTGCTATTAATGAGTTGGGTGAGAGCTACCTTGCGACAAAGTTGGATAGACTCTTCGGTAGCTATAGCAAGCTCCCCTGGAACTATATACCTCTAATTAGGTTTAAGGAGCAGCCAATATACGCGCAGATGCAGCTCGTGGCACTTAAGCGGATTTAAAAGGGTGGTTTAGCCCCATCGCTTCTTCGCCTTAGCCATAGCTTCGATTACTGGGAGCTCCTCCCCTGCAAGGAGGCTTAGCATTGCGCCACCACCGGTACTGACGTGTTTCATCTTGTCCTCAATACCGAGCATACTGGCTAGGCCACCCATATGACCTCCGCCGACGACGGTGTAACCAGGTGCCTCCGCCATCACTCGGAGGAGCTCCTTTGTGCCCACGTCGAATCCTCGGCGTTCAAACATTCCGAGGGGGCCCTCGGCGACGACTGTGCCCGCTTCCCTGATGAATTTACTGAACTTCGCCACCGTGTTTAGGCCGATGTCGTAGATGTTCGTCTCATCGGTTATCTGGGTGGTGAGTACCTCGATTCGGCCTCCTTTGGTGTCGAGGGCTACGTCGATGGGGAGTTCTATGTTCTTTTTGTATTTTTTAAGAATGGTTCCTGCCTCGTCGACGAGTTTCTTATCTTCTTCTTTCAGGGATGCATATCTCTCTGGCATTGCGCCTCCAGCCATGTGGAAGCTATCCCTGATTAGGCCCCCGATTAGGATGTGGTCAGCTATCTTGTCCTTTAGGACGCGGTTTATGACGGGGAGGCGGTCATCTACCTTGGCTCCTCCGAGCAGATAGACGGTTGGGCGGGCGGGGTTGTAGATAACCTTGTTGAGGGCGCTGAGCTCCTTCTCCATGAGTCGCCCCGCTACCATGGGCATAACCTCGCCAAATGCGGTGAGGCTCGCGGAGCCGCGGTGGGCAGCTGCGAAGGCATCGTTCACGCATAGATCAAAATAGGGGGCTAGCGTTTTGACAAGTTCCGTCTCCGCTAACTTCTCTGGGGGCGCATCGAGGTTCTCATCTTTGTGCATACGGAGGTTGTTGAGGACGAGGACCTCACCAATCTTCAAAGCCTTAATGGCCTCCTGAGCCTTAGGGCCGTCTATGTCCTCTACGAACTTCACTTTCCCATTGTTATACATCTGGAGGACCCTGGCATGAGCCTCGAGGTTAGTAAAGTCGAATTTACCTGGGCGGCTCTGATGTGCGCCAAGCACTACCTTCGCCTCCCTGAGATCTTTCAGGGTTGCCTCAGTCGCCCGAATTCTAGCATCGTCTAATATCCGCTTCGAAGCCGGGTCAAGGGGGCTGTTGATATCCACACGGAGGAAGACACTCTTCCCCTTCACGTCTACGTCATCTATAGTTAGAAAGTCGAACATTATAGGCACTCCTCGTGGGGTCGCCTCAAGTCAAACCTATGCATGCCGTATAAAAGAGGTGTCGCTTCGTTTCCTTTTTGAATGAGATTCAAATTATATTTCGAATAGTTTCTAGTGCGAAACTTTCTCCTACTTACTAACTTTATTAAAGTTTTAGGAAGAAAAAGATTGGTGAATGTTGGAGGACCATTAAAGGTCAATGCATACGCGATCTTAGCTGATTAGTGTCTGGGTGGGGAGAAGTTGATAGTTTGAGTGCTGCTCCGTATCACACTCGGGTGAGCCATAGTAGGGTGTCTCCTTGGTTGACGCTAAAGTGGGTTCGCAAGAAGGTGACCGTGCCATCGTATGGTGCATTTACCTCTTGGAGGTTGTCCCCGACTAGACTGTAGACGGAGCCGAGTAGCTGCCCTTCCTTTACCTTGCCTCCAACCTCCACAAGTTTTCTCCACACCCCACCATGGACTGCGTAGAGGCGTCTCGATTCGGGGTCGACGGGCACCTTTCTCATTATGGGGTCACCGGGAAGTATGCTGAGGTGGCGCATGAGGTTGTAGACTCCCTTGGCGAACCACCACGCGTCCTTCTCTCTTATCGGGTAGGGTGCGCCAGCCTCCGTCATGACGCATGGGATTCCTATGCGGGCCACAACTTCCCCAGTGTTCCCAGTGATCTCTGTGGTCTCAACGTAGTCAATGTCCCAGCAACCAGCCATCTCGAGCATCCTAGCCATGAGGGACTCGTCCCCCGTTTTGAATATGTAGATGCTACGCGTCGCGTCCTCGCCGAGGTCGGCTGAGTGGGCATCGACGACGGCGTCAGCCCTACTGAGGAACTCCGTCCATACGGTGTGTGCTACCCTTTTAGTAAGAGGACCCTCGGGGTCACCGGGCCAGACCCTATTCTGGTTTAGGTGGTCCCATGGGTTCTCATAGGGGGTACGGGCCTCGAATCCGGTTGTGTTAACAACGGGGACTATGAGGAGCCTACCCATCATCGTGGAGGGGTCGAGTTCCTCAATTATTCTCATGAGCCCTTCGATCGGTGTGCATTCAAGGCTGTGGACGCCCCCGAGGATGCAAAGAGTTGGACCTGGGAAGAAGCCGTTGAAAGCCACCCAAGGGAGCCTAACCTCATGAGTTGAAGCCTCGCATATACTAATGTAGCCTTTGCTGCGGGTCCCCGGCGGAACCTCGATTCCTCCAATACTTAGTGACACACCTCGGCACCTAGAGTGTGTAGTTAGCGATGTAGGGTGCGCGCCAGTCCTTATACCAGCCTACAACGTGCGGTCCGTCCTTCTCGATGAAGACTGTGTCGCTGCTCCAGAGGAGCTCTCCTTCGGGGCCTTCAATGACGGGGCGGATCACGAATGCCATCCCCACGCACAGAACTGTGTCGTCCTTGCCTGAGATGTAGGGTGCCTCCATATCAGCGACTCCGATGCCGTGACCAAGGGCGAGTTTTTCGACGATTTTGGTTCCTCTATCCTTCGCCGCTGCCTTCATCGCCAAGTAGACCTCGCTACACTTTGTGCCAGGCATCATATTGGTTATTGCGGCTTCCCTAAGCGCGACAAGGTGGTCGTAGGCCTCCCTCTGCTTCAATGTTGGGTATCCCTGCGTCATTAGTCGGCTTCCAGTTCCCCAGTAGCTGTCGAGGCTGTATAGTGCCTCCATTCTTACGAATTCTCCCTGCACGAGTTTTTTCTCGTAACCTATGCCGTAATAGGGGGCACGTGGCCAGAACTTTGTGGCGTTAGCGCCGCTCGCTCCCTGACTTATGCTATGTCCACCGATAACATCGAGGCCCCGCTCAAGGCAGTGGACCCTGATCTCCTCGCCCAGGCTCATTTCGCTTCGTATACTCGTTATGAGGACGTGGTGTTGTGTACCAAAGATGCCGTGATCTACCTTATAGGCGACGTCCTCAAGTAACTCAAGCTCGTCATCCGACTTAACAGAGCGTAACTCGCGGATGAGTCCGTCGCAGCTAACCCATTCGACGCTCGGAAGATGTTTCCTGAGTAGCTCCATCGTAGCCTCAGGGACCCTGAGTAGGTCGATGCCAACCCTAGCCTCCTTCTTATTCTTGAGGAGTCCGGCGGCAGTTTCGACGAAAGCGTCGACTCCACCTGAGTAGGTTTTTGCCTTTTTGACACTGCTTAGAGCTACCACAGTTTCCTCCCACTCCTCAGGAGTGATAATTGTCGGGTCACCTCTCCTCGGCCAGAGGACAGCCACCGGTGAGTCGGGGTAGAGGACCAGGAACGGAATTGAGGCTCCAGCCATATAGGCGAAGTTATCTGAGCCCGTCACGAGGACGGCATCGAAGGTCGAGGCCTTTACACCCATGCAAATCTTTTCGTAAAGTTCCATCTCATTCATCCTCCTCAGTGGACGGCCCTGAAGCCGGTCACCTCGTAGATTGTGTCCCAGTTGCGGTACCAGCTGAGCTTCCTTGCACCCTCGTTGGTGATCTCGTAAACGTCGCGGTCTACGTAGATCTCCCTTCGAGGGCCGAGGGTGGAGACTCCGAGGGCGATAACGTTACCCGGCTTCAACTCCTCCGGGTATCCTTCGACGAGAAAAGGAGCCTCGAAGTGGCTGCAGCCAACTCCATAACCAATGATTGAGCCATGTAGCTTAACTCCAGCTTTCTCCGCCTCAGACTTAATCTTGGCGTAAATCTTGTCGCATCTTGTGCCAGGTATGAGGAGGCTCTCCGCAAGTAGTTTGAGCGCCTGGTTCTCAGCGTAAGCATCCTCAACCTCGATGGGTGCGTAGCCTGTGTATGCCATCCTGCTTATGCTCGACCAGTAGCCCATGCTGCTAGTTGTTATATCGGTGCGAATTAGAATGTCCTCGTCGACGTCGCCGCGATGCGGGGTGTATTCAAGACGAGTATCGTCACCCATCGTCACCGCGATGTGGCCCACACCACTAGCCCCGCTCTCGAAGGCATGTACCCTAACGCGCTCCGCAAACTCAGGTATGGTATAACCAGGCCCCCAAAGGGTTCCCTCGAGGTGGTTTAAGGCGTGGATTATTCCCCTGTCGGCGAACTCACAGCTACTCTCAATGAGAGCAACCTCCGCAGGGGTTTTGGTAATCCTCGCCTCGGAGAGAACGCCGTCAACGGGCGTTAGTTTCGCTTTCGTGCTGGCTCTCAGGGCCTCAACGAGGCCCGCAGAGGTGCGCTCAGCGTCGTACCCTAACTTTCCCTTATTCAGCCCCATCTCTGTGAGGGTCTTGGAGAGGGTCTTGACGAATGCTGCGGGGTGTGGACCTTCGTTCTCATCATAGGCGACAGCTCCCTCCATCCACTCCTGATCCTTAACAGCTTGAAGCCAGTCGACGGGTGTAACTACCACGCAAGTGTTCCCCTCTGAGGGGATTATAGCCACGGCTTGCCTCTCGGGATAGTTCTCCGCGAATGGGAGGGTGGCACCAGTGAGGTACCGGAAGTTATCCGCTCCGAATGCTAGGAAAGCGGAGCAGCCCGTTGCATCGACGAGTCTCCTTACAATAGTTTCATCCATGGTATACTTCTCCTGAATAGAACAGGTTAGAATATCGAGACCGAATGTTAAGAAACTATTCCCAGAGGAGCCTATCTGATCTTGACGTATTGATAGGCCTTGGTGGCGTTCTCAAAGCAATAGTGGACATGCTCGAATCCACTGCGAATATTCGCTGAATCCTCTTTGACACTCTTGGGATTTTCTCCATCGACGACAACTCGCTTCATCAACTCAGCGATCTCCACCATCTCCTGTTCACCCATGCCTAGGCGGGTGAGCTCGGCAGTCCCCAGGCGGATGCCACCGGGGTTCATGTAGTGGCGCCCCTCCTTTACATCCCATGGAAGTAGGTTACGGTTGATTATGATACCCGCCTTCTCCAGGCTCTTCTCCACTGTACCCCCATCACCGTATTTCGTTACGTCTATGAGGAGCATGTGGCTCTCTGTGAAGTCTTTGTGCTCGGCAAGAACTTTAAAGCCCCGCTCATAGAGAGCTTGCCCGAGGGCCTTGCTGTTCTTTATGACCTGCGTAGCGTAGGCTTCACCGAACTGGAGCATCTCAGCCGAAGCTATTGCGACACCCGCAAGGGCATGGAGGTGGTGATTGCTTACCAGACCTGGTAGTGTTGCCTTCTTTATGGGCTCTGCATATTTGTCCCAGCTGAGGACTGTTCCATGTTGAGGGCCAAAAAAGGTCTTGTGAGTGCTGACCGTAACGGTGTCAACACCCTCCCTGAGGGGATCCTGAAACCTCTTACCCGCAATGAGCCCGCTGACATGGGCACTATCATAGTGGATCATAGTACCAGCGTCGTGGAACACACTTGCGAGCTCCTTAACAGGGTGGGGAAATAGGAAGACGCTGCCTCCGAAGATCACAAGCTTCGGAGCTTTACCCTCCTCCACTAGTTTGACTAACCTCTGCCCAGTCTTGTCGACGTCGATATTCAATTCAGTATAGTCGAGGGGCAGGTATTCCACTTCGAGGCCAGTTACGGCGCCAGCAGTGCCGCCTAGGTTCTTCCTCCCGTAGGTTATGTGCCCACCGCAAGTTATTGGTAGCGCCATTATAGTATCTCCGGGTTCTGTAAAGGCTGTGTAGACTACGAGGTTTGATATTACGCCTGATATGGGGCGGGGGTCAACGAACTCGGCGCCAAAGAGCTTCTTCTCCAGCTCGATGCAGGCGCCTTCCACCCGATCTATATACTCACACCCCGCGTATACGCGATCACCAACCCAGCCCTCCGCGTACCTGTTGCCGAAGTCTGTGGTAAGCGCCTCTCGCACCGCAGGGCTAGGCACGTTCTCACTCGCTATCAGGGGTATGTATCTATTGAATGCGTTGTGATGCTCTTGTAACGTATCTAGTATCTCATCGTAATACTGGTGCGGTGACTTGACACTCATCACTTATCCAGATGAGCCACGAAGCCGGTAATTTATGCTTTACCAATAGAAATCGGGCAGATATTCTAATAGAAGTGCTGGATCTCTATTACATAGCCCTCTGGGTCCTTTAGCATAAACTGTCGCAGTTTAAGAGAGGGCTCATCATGGGGTTCACTCATGGTCGGGATACCCCAGCTCTTGAAGTGGACGTACCAAGCATCCACATCTGGAACTAGGATTGTGATCATCACGGGCTTATCCTTACTAGGCCTTAGACTCCCCTTTTTACCGTCGACTAACCCAACACTAGCACCGTCAGTCAACCTCAGGATCTTCGCCCATCCCTGATCTAATGTGATCTTCAGTCCCATGACATCCCTATAGAACTGTGTCGCCCTTTCTAGGTCGTCGAAATAAAGAAAGGTAACAAGACCGTCTATTTTCGGCATTCATCGCACCTATCTTATTGATACAATATGCGCAAATGAGGGTTGATGCCTTTAGCCGAGCTGACAATCAAAAAGTGTTATTATTCCGGTTTCCAATGATCTTTTTGATTTCTATGGTTGATAAACCGAGGGGGAGCGGTGATCTAAGGTGGGTCTCAACAGAGTGGCTCGAGGAGCACCTAGGAAACGATTTGACGGTTCTCGACACGCAGCCGGACTGTCATGACTATTTCCTCGCACACATACCAGGCTCTGTGGAGCTGGAGGAGAAGACCCTACGTGCACCTTTGAGGGGGTTACCGGCAGTAATACTCCAACCGAGACTTGTCGCCTCACTTTTTGGGAGGGTAGGAATTAGCAACGATAAACCCGTCGTAATCTACACCGCAAAGGGAGGGTGGAGGGGCTGGGGGGATGGTCTGGAGCAGTGCATGGTTGCTTATGTCCTGTTGAGGATGGGACATAAAAAGGTCTACCTCCTCGATGGCGGAATGGATAAGTGGATTGCTGAGGGGAGGAGAACGAGCCAGGTCTTCCCGAGAGTAAAGTCAGTATCATTTAAACCGTCGCTTCAGGAGGACTTCTTCCTCAATATGAAGAGGGTTAAGGAGTTGAAAGATAAGGAGGGGGTGATACTCCTTGACGCCCGTCCATCAAACATCTATAGGGGGGAGGCGGGGCCATGGATAAAATTGGGGCACATCCCTGGCGCGGTAAACCTACCTTGGGCAAGCCTTATGGATGAAAAAAATAAGGCACTTCTAAAGCCGCTTCCTGAGATAAAGAGGCTTGCTGAGGAAGCTGGGGCTACTAAGGACAAGATGATAATCTGCAGCTGTGGAACCGGTAGAGAGGCGACTAATGAATTCACTATTTTTAGATACCTCTTAGGGTATCCAAGGGTATCGATCTACGAGGGAAGCTGGACGGAGTGGAGCAGTAGGCCGCGGAACCCAGTTGTTAAGGGATCTGATCCGAGGTAGAAGCGATGAGGCTCGAGTCGATAAAAGACCATGGCATCTCACATATGAGTTACTATCTCAGCGATGGAGGGGAAGCTGTTGTTATTGACCCGAGGAGAGACGTGGAGGTCTACATAGATCTAGCCAAGGAAGACTGCGCAAAGATAGAGTACATACTTGAGACACATCGTAACGAGGATTACGTCATCGGGAGCCTAGAGCTCAAAGAGATAACTGAAGCCAAGATTTGCCATAGTATGGATCTCAAATTCGGATACGGAGATCAAAGTCTCAAAGGTAATGAATTAATCAACATCGGGCGGCTCAGAATAATGACAATTGCCACCCCAGGGCATACCTTCGAAAGCTTCTGTTACGCCGTCGTGGATACTAGGCTGAATCAGGAGCCTATAATGGTCTTTACGGGTGACACACTATTCTCCGGCGACGTGGGCAGAACAGATTTAATGGGACCTGAGAACTGGTCTAAACTATCCGGCCTTCTTTTCGATAGCATCCACGAAAAATTACTACCACTCGGGGATCAAGTTATGGTGTACCCCGCACACACGGCGGGCAGCATCTGTGGTAACCGGATTAGTGACAGGGATGTAACCAGTATTGGCATCGAAAGACTGACTAACCCCCTAGTAGGTCTCAGTAGGGAGGTTTTCATAAAAACGATGCTTGAAAATCAGATGCTTAGACCCCCATATTTCTCCAGAATGGAGGAATGGAACCTAAATGGCCCACCTTTACTACGGAACGCAACCAAGCCTAAGCAAATACAGGTGCAGGACTTCGATGCAATCTGGAAGCAACCAGATGTTATTATCATCGACACTAGGAACCCTGATGCATTCGCAGCTAGCCATATTCCCGGCTCTTTAAACATTTGGTTGGAGGGCTCATCCTACTATCCAGGCTGGGTTGTAGGCTATGATAAGAGAATAATCCTAGTTTTAGAGAGAAAGGAAGATGCTGAGAAGGCAATTACATACCTCAACAGGATCGGGTTTGTGGATATAATTGGTTACTTATGCCCAGGCATCGATGCCTGGAGAAACAAGGGTAACCTAACTGAGTCCTCCGGTGTGCTAACAGCCCCAGAATTGAAGAATTTACTCAGTAGAAATGCGGTGACAATTATTGATGTTCGTGATGCAGAAGAATATGGTTTTGGGCACATACCGGGTGCAATCAACTTCTATGTAGGCCAAATAAGTGAGAATGTCGGAAAAATCTCGAGTGAGAAACCTGTAGTCTTAACATGTAGTTGGGGGGGTAGGGGGAGCCTAGCTGCGAGCATTCTCAAACACCGAGGCTTCAAGGACGTCTTCAACCTGCTCGGCGGAATGAACTCATGGAAATCCCTAAGCTACACACTCGAGAGTAGTAAACCTCGCATGTTAAATCCCTCGGTGTAAAACTGGAGGTGATGAATATGGTTGAGGTAGGCATGAAGATTCCAGAGTTTACACTCTTTGATTATACATTAAAGAAGAGGAGCCTAAAGGAGTTCATGGGAAAGAAGCTTGTATTAGCCTTCTTCCCCGGAGCATACACTGGAGTTTGCGACAAAGAGATGTGCACTCTACGCGACGCTTTAGCAAAACTAGGGACTCTTAATGCTCAGGTCGTCGCTATAAGCGTGAATGATCCCTTTGCACTCAAGGGTTTCCACGAAGACAACGCCCTAAATTTCCCCCTCCTAAGCGATTACGCTCGTGAGACCATTAATGCGTACGGCGTAGAGCTACGCGACTTCGCGGGGCTCAAGGGCTACACCGTGGCCCAGAGGAGCATCTTCATAATAGACGCTGAAGGCGTACTCAAGTGGAAGTGGATATCAAGTAATCCCGGAGTTGAGCCTGATTATGCTGAGATTGAGAGGCAACTCAAGATGTTCTGAGCAGCGACTATCGCCGACCCAAATTTTATTAATATAAACTCCTCAGCCTACATGAGGTTCCAGAAATGAAGAGCTATGTTAGGATCTACGGGCCGCCACTTCTTAAAGCTATGAGGGCCCTCGAGAAGCTTGCGATCAACACGCCAGAGGTGTGCATAATGGACTCTATGATCGAGACAGCTACGCCCCAGTTCAATACACAGGAGGGCGTAATGAACTACTTCTCGACGGTTGGCGAAATCCCGGAGAAGCGCTGTGCCACGATAATTAGTAAGAGCGGTATAAAAATGGGGGACTACGACTTTGTCTTCGAGTGGTTCAAGGAGCCGAAGGTCGAGCAGATCAACCAACTCATCGAACAGATAGACGAGGCGTTAGCCCCACTAGGCGTCAAGTACACCATCGCTACCAAGTAAGAGGAGACTTTCTCCGCCCTTTTTATTAAGATAATACCAAATAGACGCTCACGCGTGATCATGCATTGTCGTGACCAGGTTTTTGGAGGTGCCAGACACATCGCTGAACAACCTCTGATAGTGATGGGTGAATATGTAACGCGTCTAATATGGGGTAGACAGAGCCATCACCCGCATTCATAGCTACTATTACCTCGTGGATGAGTATAGGAGCCTGCGGACCGACTATTTGGCACCCCAGTATCCTATATGTCTCATCCTCGACGAGTAGTTTCACGAAGCCCTCCTCCTCCCCCATTGCGGAACCATAAGCCGTTTCAGAATAGGGGTAGAAGCTGACGAGATACTTCAGCCTGCGTTTGATAGCCTCCTCCTCAGTGATCCCCACCCCAGCGACCTCGGGCCAGCTGAAAACTGCGTATGGAACCTTATCGAAGTCTAATGCTTGTCTATGACCGTTATCGAAAGCATGCCAGACAAGCTCAGCCTCCCTATTCGCGACGTGTTTGAACATGCCTCTACCTATAGCATCCCCAAATGCCCATATACGTGGCTTCGAGGTCTCGTAGAACTCATTTACGATAATGTAGCCGCGATCATCCGATTTCACCCCAGTCCTTTCTGTATTCAGAATGTCCGAGTTTCCTCTCAGACCCGCGGCAACGAGCAGGGATTCTGCCTCTATTGTCCTTTCCCCCTCCGAGTCAGCGATTGTCACGGTCTTAATCCCACTCTTCTCGGAGACGCTCTTCATCTCTGTCGATGTGAGGACTTTCATTCTGGTACGCAGAGCCCGTATGAGCGTCTCGCTTACCTCAGGTTCAAATTGGCGTAGAAGCCTGGGGCTACGGCTGACAATTGTCACCTCGACGCCGATTGCACTGAAAAAGTGAGCGAGTTCGCAGGAGATGTAACCCCCACCTGCGATCACTAAGCTCTTCGGGGGAGCCTCAAGTTCGAAGACATTTCTGTAAGTGAGGTAATTCACGTTCTCAATACCCTTGATCGGAGGAATCTCGGGCCTGGCCCCAGAGACGAGGAAGACGTTTTTCGCTTCGATTGTCTCCTCGCCTACCTTCATCTCGTAGTCGCTGACGAACTCACCCTGAACCGGGTAGTAGTTGAGGTTCTTGATTCTCCCGACGCCTTCCTCCATGTGATGCCTGTCATTGGAGACGCTAGCGCGCATCCTACCCATTATTGCCTTGAAGTCAATCTCATCGATGGTCGCCTTGACTCCGAGGGATGAGACCCTTCTGGCCTCCTGAATAACATCGGCTGGGTAAATTATCATCTTGCTCGGGATACACCCTCGATTGAGGCATGTACCCCCGAGGGGATCCTTGTCTACGAGTGCGACTTTGAGACCCTTATTTATAGCTCCCTCCACTATTGTCATGCCTGAGCCTGAGCCGACAACTAGGACGTCGAAAAGCTCCATGGCAGTGGGAGCGGAGAGGCGAAATAAAATATGTTGCCTACTCGAGCTTAACTGCCCCATACTTGTTGTAGTATTCGAGCCATAGTCTCTTCATCTCGGGATCTAGACCGTCTTTGATGAGGCTGTAGATGGTCCTTATGTTCTGTATGCTGAAAACCTTGATGCCGAGGGTCTCCTCTATGCTCTCGCTGGGTGTCTTTGCCTCTATGTGTTCGGAGTCCCCCATCTTCTCCTGTCTGTCGACGGCGATGACAAGGCCAACGACCTTGTGGTTCTCGAGCAGACCTAGCTTCTCGAATGTGTCTATCTTGGTGGCGCCAGTGGTGATAGTGTCGTCGACGACGAGGATGCGTTGCCCCGGTTTGTAGTAGCCGGCTCCTACTATGACCTTATCAGCGGTCATGTCCCCGTAGCTCTTCTCCTCCTTCCTATCATACAAGAAGCGCTTCTTCATCCCGAAGAGCTCTCGGAGCCCCTCGCATGTGAGAGCCGCGAGGCTGATGCCCTTGTAGCTTGGGCCAAAGACATAGTCGAAGTCTGGTATCTCTCCCTTCTCCATCTGTAGAGCTATGTAGCTGGCAAATGCCCACTTGAGCTTGGCTAGGCTTTCTCCGTCGGTGAGGGCACCCAGATTGATAAAGTAGGGACTCTTGCGCCCACTCTTCAGGGTGAATGCCTCTTTTGGCGTGGGTGGGAACCTAAGGGCACCACCCTTTATGAGGGCGTCGAGGAGAACGCGCTCAATCTTCTCCTGACTGACTAGGCCACTGCCCTCGATGGCTATGCCATCCTTCGTGAGTTGTTCGAGCACAGGGCCGTAGTATGTGATACTGCCACAGTATGTGCAGTGCAGTTGCGTCTCCTCGATCCTCTCCCTCTTCTCGACCTTGAAGATAGTCTTGGGAGGTGTGTATGGTGCATTAGTAGGGCAAAGGGGGTTGGGACACTTGAATATGCCCTCGACCTGCTTTGGGAGTTGTATCCGTCTCTTCTCCTTGACTTCCCAGTCCTGGATGATGTTTAGGGTAGCCTCGGGGGCCAAGAAGGCTATAAGATCTATCTGCTTGCTTGTCAGGTATGTTCCCTCGACCTTTATGAGGTCCTTTCGCCCCATCGTCTTGCTATCCACGTTCTGTGCTATGAAGGCCTGAGCGTCTGGCTCAATCTTTAATAGGCGAAGGACCTGAAACGCCTTCCCTGCGGGGATGTGGTCTATGACGATCCCATTGTCAATCTTGCTTACAAGGAGCTCCCGCTTACTCGTAAAATCCACCCGGTTCAATCCCGGGGCGTGGACCGTAAAAACTTATCTGAGAACTCAATCGGTTTGAGTGCATTTGGAGATTACCAGATTGTATAACCTCCATCTATTAGAATAGTTGATCCTGTTACGTAGCTGGATGCTTCTGAGGCTAGGAAGATCGCGAGGGGTGCCAGTTCCTCTGGTCTGCCTGGGCGTCTCATCGGTGTACCATCTGTCCAGATGGTACCATATGCGGGGTCATCGAATGCCTTGTGGGTCATCTCGGTGTCCATGTAGCCGGGTGCAATGGCGTTGACCCTGATGTTATAAGACGACCATTCAGCGGCGAGACTCCTTGTCAGGTGGATGACGGCGGCTTTGGAGGTATTGTAGCTCGCCTGTTGTTGTGGGCGGTTAACTATGTAGCCGGACATGGAGGCTATGTTGATTATACGGCCTCCACCCTGTTTAATCATCTGTCTCCCGGCAGCCTGGCTGCAGTAGAAGAGGCCGTTGAGGTTGACATCTATTACCTCTCTCCAATCTTTTTCAGTGACGGACTCGGCGGGGCACCACTTCACAATACCAGCGTTATTCATCAAGAAGTCTAGCCGCCCGAATCGATCTACGGTCTTATCCACCATCGCCTCTATGCTGATACGATTTCTAACATCGGTTTCGACGAAGAGCGTTTCGCTTCCTTTTTCCTCAATCTCCTTGGCGGTCTCCGGGCCAGTATCTGGGTTAAGCTCGGCAACTACGACGCTGGCTCCAGCCTCGGCGAACGCGAGGCTGAATACCTTACCAAGTCCCTGGCCACCACCTGTAACAACACCTACCTGCCCCTTCAACGAGAACTTGTCAAGAATACCTCCCAAGATGTATCACCTTTGCTTATTTGTACATCTTCATGTTGAAAAGGTCAGCTAGTCTGTTTCGCCATGAGCCTTGGGCGGCTCGACGTGTATTGTGAGGCTAACCTCTGGGAGTTCCTTGTGGAGGTCCTCTTCCAAGTGTTTCGTGAGATCATGAGCCTTCTGGACAGATATGTTTGGGTCTACGGTGAGGTGGAGCTCTGCGAAAACCTTGTTCCCGCTTCTACGAGTCTTTACATTGTGATAGTCAATGAACTCGGGGTGGTGATCGTTGAGGAGTTTCTCAATTCTCGTTTGCTCGTCGTCCGCCGACTGATCTAATAACCCGTTACCTGCCTTGAATACGAGATCTGAACCCATTTTGAAGACCAATATTGCTACGACTATAGCTATGAGTGGATCAAGGATCTTCCAACCCGTGAGGCTCGCTATGAACAAGCCGACAACGATACCGATTGATGAGAGGACATCGGTCAGGAGGTGTTTTGCATCGCCTTCAAGCGCCATTGAGCCATGTTTCTTTGAAGACCTCATCAAGTACATCGAAAGACCACCGTTAATGGCAGTAGCGATTAAGGTTATTCCTAGTGCGAGATCTAGACTACCGAGTTCGACGGGATTGAAGAGTCTGCCTAACGCTGTATAAGCAATGAGAATACCTGCGACAATAACTAGGGCTCCCTCTACGAAGGCGGAGATATTCTCGACCTTTTCATGCCCATAGGGATGATCTACATCAGCTGGTGTCTTCGATATGTGTATCGAGATAACCATCATGAAAGAAGCTATGATATTTGTTATGGATTCAAGGGCGTTCGATAGGATGGCAACTGATCCAGAGAGGAAGAAAGCCGAAAGCATCAAACAGAAGACGATGAAACCGCCAACGACGGCCATCGAAGCTGACTGATTCTTGCTCACCTTTTCTACCTCTATGGTAGCATAGACTTTCCGCTGGGCGTGGTAAAAAGGTTGTCATATTTTAAATCCATAAGTTGAAAATAGAGTATCCGGGTCTGTAGAGTGCTAAGGTGGGTTCATGAGGGAGAATAAACAAGATTCCATTGAGGAATTAAGGAAGGCCCTAGTTGAAAGTGAGCGTAGGTATAAGGAGCTGCTCGTTGATGTCGATGGACGCGCTCGGGAAATGGCTAAAGTGGAGTTTCAGGCTGAGTTAACAAGACTCTCCACGGAGCTCGCTCACGACCTCAGGAGCCCTCTTCAGACCATAACAAACAGCCTCTTCCTCATGGAGCGGAAACCAGGGGATACGACCTACTATCCAAAGATAGGTGAAGCACTGAATCAGGCGACTTCCCTCCTAGATAGCTTTAGAGAGTATTATCGAGGTTACGAGATAACACCGATGCCGGGAAACATCAACAAGCTACTTACGAAGGCCCTCGAAGACTCCCAGTTACCCCAAACCATCAAGATTTCGATTGATCTTGATCAAGGTGTACCAGAGACTAAAATTGACCTCAACAAGATTAAGCGGGTCTTCACAATTATTATCAAGAACGCTGTCGAGGCGATGCCGAGCGGTGGAAATTTGGCAATTATGACTCGGATCGAAGGTGATAAAATCCTCACAAGCGTACGAGACACAGGTATTGGAATCCCTGAAACAGTGAGGGAGAAAATCTTCGTGGCATTCGGTACAAAGAAGAGAGGCGGGTTCGGCCTGGGACTAGCCGCAGCCAAGAGGATAGTAGAGGCTCATGGTGGCGACATATCCTTTGAGAGCCAGTTGGAGAAAGGGACGACTTTCACGGTAGCTATGCCTGTCAGTAAACGCGATTGACCGCGAAACATTTAGATGCTCGCAGTTCCTCTTCAGAGAACCTTGGTCTCATTACCCAACTCCGAAGCATTCCTTAGGGCAATTCCGGGCGTGGCCTATTGCCTGGTTATTGCTATAGTGTCGTTCATCATCTGGGGGTTCTACAAACCGGTAAGCCAGATGATGTGGGCATTCGTCATCAGTATCGTGATCGCGAACCTTATCGGGTATAGAAGCTCGATGAAGACGGGGATTGGTTTCTGCTCCGGGCAACTTCTGAGGATCGGAGTGGCTGTACTCGGCTTTGTGACGAGTGCGCTTATCTGGACTCGGGTTGGAGTAGGTGTCATCGCCGCCTTTGTCGTGATAGTTGCAGCGCTTAGCTTGAGCCTTTGGCTTGGTGCGAGGCTGAGGATTGGCCACCGGCTTGCGTCACTGATCGGTGTCGGCACTGCGATTTGTGGCGCATCCGCGATCGCGGCCCTAACACCAGCGATCGGTGCCAAGGAGGAGGAGTCGGGTCTCGCGGTGGCTGGAATAACCCTGTTTGGGCTAGTTTCGATGTTTCTCTACCCCTTTCTCTTCCTTTACACGCCCGTAAACGGGTTGCTTGGCGGTAACTTGAACGCCTACTCAATTTGGGTTGGTGCCGGTGTACATGAGACGGCGCAGGTGATCGCAGCTGCTGGTGCTGTCAACGCGTCTGCGGTGCAAGCTGCCATGTTGATTAAGTCTGTGAGGATATTCATGATCGGACCCGTTGTTTTTCTCCTCTCGTGGTACTGTTCGAGGTGCGAGAAAACTGCAGGTGGTCGGAGGTCATTTGTCGTCCCTCTCTTCGCTGTAGCATTCACGATCGGCTCACTGGTTTGCGCATTATTGGATGTGAATACGGCCTTACTTCTGGGTTTGGGCATAGATTGGGTTACCATTAAGGGCTTCATCTCAGGAAGTCTTCTTCCATTTACATTCGCCACAGCATTCGCGGGTGTAGGCTCTAAGGTAAGCTTCAAGAGTATACTCAGCCTTGGGACCAGGCCGATACTCGTCGCAGCCGCGGTAGCCGTGACTGCGGGTTTGCTCGCCTTTATTACGGCGGTTGTTCTCGTGCCTTACATCGGAGTTTAAAGCCCCAGGCTTCGATAGGCGTTTATCACCCGATGCCTCTGGTACATCCTGATCACCTTGGTAACAGTGACGAATCGCCTCATCTTTAATCACCTTGAGGAGCCCCGCGTTCGTCGAGTATTCGAATTGCTCGAAGGGGATCTTGAGGTGCAAACATACCTTAAGATGTCGAATGAGATGGTTGTTAAGAGACTGAATTATAACGACCATGGCCCCGTTCACGCTAGGATAGCCGCTGGTAGTAGCTTGGAGATACTTGATCTTGTTCAAAGTGTCGTAGAGCCCACGACGGTTGCCAATGGGATATGCGACCTGGAGGGGGCTAAACTCGTGACGATGGTGGGTAGTTACCTCCACGACATAGGTAACTGTGTTCACAGGATGGATCATATCATGCACAGCTGTTACCTCGCCGCCCCAATCTTGGAGAGAATGTACTCCACAGTTTACCCGGATGAACCCGAGCTTGTGCTAAAGATGAAGTGTGAGACCATGCACGCAATTTACGCTCATGAGGACACTATTCAGGCGCTTAGCATTGAGGCAGGTGCAGCAAAGGTTGCCGATGGTACTGACATGGCGGAGGGGCGGGCAAGGATACCATACAGAGGCGGGAAGGTGGATATGCATAGCATCTCTGCGACCGCCATCAAGAGAGTCGATTTGGAGAGGGGCAAGGAGAAAGCGGTTAGTATAAAGATCTACATGGACAATCCAGCGGGTGTATTCCAGATCGAGGAGGTCATTGGAAAGAAGGTTGAGACGAGTGGTCTCGCCCACCTCATTGAGTTAGTAGCTATCGAGAATGGAAGAGAGATAAAGACTGTAGGGTAATTGAGCCTTTGTGACGAGGAAAAGTTTCTATCTGAGAGGTGCTTCATTGTTAAAGAGGAGAACCTCTTCGCACCATAATGCTACACCCAGAAGATTCGCCTCCTCAAAGGGCCTACCCACTAACTGAATTCCCAGAGGTAAACCCTCATCGTTTAGCCCGGAGGGGACGTTCACAGTTGGGAATCCACTGAAACTCCAAGGGACGTTGAAAGCAGCGTCACCAGTGGAAGTGAGGCCCTTTAGAGGAGGCGTTATGGTCGCTGGGGTCAGCAGCGCGTCGATGCTCTCCATCGTTGCTTGAATTTCTCGTATAAACTTCCCACGTATTCTCTGTGCGTGGAGGTAGGTCGATGAGGGTATGAGAAGCCCCGAGTACACCTCGCCCTGGATGTTTTGTCGATAGGATGAGGGGTTTTTCCTAAACATTACCTCGTGGACAGCCGCGGCCTCAGCGAACATGATCACTCTGTGGGAGGGATGAACTACTCGGAAGGATTCGGGCAGCTCGATTTCTACTAGTTGGGCTCCACTCCTCTTAAGCCGCTCTATTGATTTATTATAATTACATGTGATATCGACTGTCCCGGCTTCGTTAAAGTAACTACTGGCTAGGCCGATCTTTGGCTTTCTGGTCGTCTTAGGGGGCTCTATCCCCGTTAGGGTTTGGAGTGTTGTTGATAGGTCTTCAACCGATCTCGCCATGAAACCAACGTGGTCTAGGCTCCACGACTGGGGGAATATTCCCTCGGTGCTTAGAAGACCGTGTGTTGGCTTCATCGCTGGTATACCACAGAACGAGGCAGGGCGGGTGATGGAGCCACCCGTCTGTGTGCCAAATGCGAGGGGACACATACGAGACGCGACAGCTGCTGCTGACCCACTGCTTGAGCCTCCGGGAGTGTATTCCATGTTCCAAGGGTTCTTCGTTGGTGCGGGGTCGAGGTATGCGAACTCGGTTGTCTCCGTTTTACCTAGAATTATCGCCCCAGCTCTTCTCAGATTCGCAACAACAGCTGCGTCGGATTCGGGTACATAGTCGGAGAAAAGAGGGGAACCCATTCTCGTCTTTAACCCCTTCGTATTGAAGATGTCTTTGATCCCGACTGGGATGCCATGGAGCGGACTCCTCAACCTTCCATCCGCTGCTTCCCTCGTCAGGGTCTTTGCTGATTTGAGGGCACCTCTGGTATCGATGGTGGCCCAGGCATCGACTTTCGGCTCGAGCTCCTCAATTCTACCTAGGAGAGATTCGACAATCTCCGTAGGGGTAAGCTGCCCGTATCGTATCTTCTCCGCAGATTCTGTTACGGTGAGTTGAAATGGCTCCACTGTCAAGTCTCCTTTTTCTTTGGTTCGTCCGCGGGTTCGTCACCGGGTTTGACCTCATAGGAATCCACAACCCACGCCATTTCGGCTGTCTTTAAGATGGCCTCCTCCGGTGGGTTGAGCTTAATTCCTAGTTTGTCTGCGGATCCGAGATATTCTCGAATGTAGTCTTCCTTTTTCTTCTCCAAGTTGTCCCCCTTTGCGAGGTTAGGGAGAGCGGCTACTTATCGAATGCGGTATTAGGTATCCCTGATCTAGGCTCTTGCGCGCGTGACTAGTCTTGTGGTAGGCTTAGCCACTTCAGGTCTGACTCAGCCGCTATGTATCCGAAGCTTGCCCAGCCCCCAGTATCGAGGATCTCGTTATATACTTCCACTGCCTTCTCCTCATGCCCGTTGTATACATACCAGTTACCAACGCCATAACCGACAGTAGCGACCGCAAGTGGCCCAAGCTTTCTCGCCTCCTCCATAATCTGCTCAGGGGTCACCAACTCTTTGTACATCAGTAGGAGCTTGTGGTACTGTTGATTCTCGATAATTTCCATTGACTCAGTGATGGGGGCTAGTAGCTCCTCGGCTTCCTCCTTTCTATCCAGGAGACGTAAGGTCATGTAGGTCCAGTGGGTCGTAGCGACGAGCTTGTCGGGTATATCACTGACCTTTAGGCACTCCTCGTAGCAGCTGAGGGCGGACTCGTAGTCGCCGACTAGGTAGTAAGCTAGGCCAAGGTGGTACCAGATGTTGAAATGAAGGCTACTGACTGGCTGGTTGCGCTCGTTGGGGATCCCGTCGGGCTCAACCTCGTCGACTGTCCCCTCGATGAGTTCTCCTGCTTTTTCCAGGTCATCTATTGCCTGGTCGAAGAGGCGGAGGCTTATGAATCGATGCCCCCTGTGGCGGTACATTCTTGGGTCCTCTGGGTGGGCCTTGATACCTAGGCTGAATACGGCAGCGGCTTCCCTTATCCGGCCGAGATATGCGGTGCGTCGACCGAGCCAAATTATTTTGTCAGCATCGTCAGAGTTTGTCTCCCAATCCTGTAGAGCAGCATTGTATAGGGTTTTGTTCTTCTCCACCAACTCGGGGCGAGGGGGTTGTTGGTCGAGGGGTTCTCCAAATAAACTAAAAGCCTCGGGTGCGGCTGGAGGTTTTACCAAATACATCAAAATATTATATGCCTTAATCTATAAAAAAAGGAGCTCGATTTATTTTTATAAAAATGATTTGAGGAGCATAGGATAAATAACTAAGCTGCTTTTCTTAGTTGACATAACGCACGCCGAGTAGGGTCTCTACGGTTGCTGACTTAATATATCGAATTATGTTTTTGGGGGAATTTATGGAGTCTCAACCTGAGATCGTAGGTCCAGCGCCCTTAGCCCAGGAACTTATTAGGTCACTATGCTGGGCGTATCGTTGATCCAACAGCCAATAGTGGCACCAGTCTTCTCGGCTTCTTATGCCTCGGCCCAGAGCCTGGTTAGCAGCTCTAAATGCGTCCATGGTGTACCATCTGTGGCCGAGGCCAGGGGTGCGGCGGTCATAGTATGCGATCTGTGCCCTTACGAGAGGGTCACCGTAGTTCGCATAGGGGACACCAATTAGAAATATTCCGCGGCATTGATCATCGGGGAAATTGCTCCCCTCACTATTCCTACCACGGAAGACACAGGTGAGGACTGCGCCCTGAGGGGTGACAGCAGCGGCCTTGTATCTTATCACGGTATCCTGATTAGCATGGGCGTCTCGTCCCTCACGGAATAATGGCTTGCCACTGAGATAGGGACGTCCGCCAATGACCTTCACAAGTCCGATGTGGGTCCAGGCGTCGAGGCTCCTCTCCATTAGGTCGCGCTGAGGGAAGAAGATAAGCGAGCCATTTGGGACATTGATAAGAGTAGCGGAAACTGTCTCGCCTATTTGGATGATCATCTCGGGGGTTCTGTCCCGGTAGGCAGTTGTAACACGTGGGTCGATAGTCATCTTGATCTTTTCACTTGTCTGGATGGCGGGATAGCTTCTGAGTTTGGCTCTGTGTAGGCCTAGGATCTCCGCGAATAGGGGGAGGGGGCTTAGAGTTCCGCTCATTATGAGTGTGCCGGCTGATTCGGTGATTACGGGGCCTATGGCGAGGCTGGGGTCGAGGCAGCGGTATTCTAGCTGGTTCGAGCCGTATCTCCCCTTCTGATAGATGGCGATGTACTTGTCTTTACGGCTCTCGATGAGTAGTTCTATGAAGTTGATGACGCCATTTAGGTAGCTGAGGGGTGGTTCACCGGCTTTCTCCTTCCTCTCCCGGATGGACTCGACAGCGGGGGTGTAGTGTTCGGTGAATGTAGTTAGGTCTCCTCCTAGAGCTGTGGCGATGTTCTTGTACGCTTCCTCTGCGTTAACTAGTGTGGGCTGGTCTGTTACAGTCTCGGCTAGGTGGTCTTCGAGTCTCCTGAGGGGGGTCTTGTTGAGGCCGACGGATCTTAGTTCGTCTGAGGCGGCAGCTAGGCTTCGGTCGCTGAGAGTATCGCTTAGGGTATCTTGGCTAATCTGGTCAGCGTTGTGACCCTCGTCGAGGACGAGCATTTTTCCCTCAAGATCGAGGCCGGTCATCAGCCTAATTTTAGGATCAAATACATAGGGATATGGGCATACTGTGAGGCGTCGCGTCTTGGCGACCCTCCGGGCTAAGAAATAAGGGCAGAGTCTTGCTCTTCTTCCTGTGGCGATTAGGGTATCAACAGAGAGTACCTTTGGGAGCCCAGTGGGTGCCTCCGTGAAATCGGATCTATAGGGGCACCTCTCTTCTTTCCGAAGGACTCCGCAGAGTTCCTGTGCTTCCCCGCTCGGTAGACCCCGGCAGTCGGAGTTCAGACACAGGTGATCCCGGCTCGCCAGGTTTACGGCGGTGTAGGATGCGTTGGCGTGGATGTTGATTCTTTCTACCTCAGCCAGGACTTGGCGGACCTGCTCGTGGGTTCTTGTGGCGTAGACAATCTGTTTACCGAGGGGGAGCAGAGCGCTGATGGCTGATACGGTTTTACCGAAGCCGTTGCAGGCCTCCGCGAAGAGGGTGCCCCCCATGCTGAGTGTCCCTTCGACATCATTCATAAAGTCGACCTGCTGAGGATAGGGGTCGTAGGGGAAGAGGCTCCTCCAACCCTCGCTCGACTCGGGCATCGCCTAAAGGACTGCGGCATCGCATTTAAGTGGCGTGGATTAACGCTGATAACTTACTAATGACACGAGCTATATCATTCTTAAGCGTCCTGATGGGGTGATGTGGGTTCTCGAAGATTCCCATTATTCCATGTGGCTCGAGCATGAGTACGATAAATATGAAGATCGTGGGGTAAAGAGACTCGTAGTCCGCTGCTTGTATGCCGAAGACGGCTATGGTTAGTGCCGTGAGCACCTTCTGGGAGACAGCGGTGAGGAAGCCTCCGATCACTGCCCCGGCAACGCTGCCGAGGCCACCAATGACGCTCCCAGACATTACGATCACTAGAAATGCGTCGCTGTAGCCGAGTCCAGTGTATTGCCAAAGGGGGATCACCGCCCCTGCGAGGCCAGCGAGGGCCCCAGTTATAAACCAGCTTAGTAAGTGGATGAAGTTGATGTTTACGCCGAGGCTTGATGCGAGGGTCTCATCCTCGGCGACGGCTCTGAAGGCGATGCCCTGCTTCATCTTTGTGAGGAATAGGTACAGGGCGGCGACTAGAACGGCACAGATGGGAAGTGTTACAAGGAGGATTCCGGGGTATCCCCCCCACTGGAAGTCGTTGGAGACGAGGCTGAACCCGGAGGTTGGGGAACCCTGACTCAGGAGGAACCAGTAACTGTACATGTTGACGAGGGATCCTATCATCACTGCGACGACGAAGAAAGCGAAGGTTAGTGTGATCTCCCGACCCCCAGTCGCCTTGATCGGGCGAACGATCATGACATAGAGGAGAAGCCCAACTAGACCACAGAACACCATCGAGAAGGGAATCGTCCAGTAGGGTTCGACGCCGTAAATCTTAACCAGGGAGAAGCTCAACACGGTTCCAATCGTAGCGACGGCGGTGTGGGCGAAGTTTGGGAACTTCTCCACCATGTAGGTGAAGGTGAAGCCTACGCAGAGGATTATGATGACCCCCGTCTCTGTTAGAGCACCAACGACGACGGGGGAGAGCATCCTACGCACCTACACTCGGTGGTTTAAAAAAATGTCGAAAGAGTGATCCCAGCTTCCGCTGGGGATCTGAAATGAGAAAAAAAAGAAAGATAGGGATTTGTTTACGCGATCTTGCGGCTGATCTGCATCAGCGCCACGATTGCTGCTAGTGCAGCCACCAGGCTTGCGCCTATTGCTGCGTAGACTAGCGTCGTGAGGCCGTTTACTGCGGACTGTGCGCCCTGTGCTGCGGTTGCGGCTGTGTTCGCTGCGGTGGTCGCGGCATCTGCCTTCCCGCCTGCGGCGGTGGCAGCGGTGCTCGCTGCTGTTGCTGCAGTCGCGGCGGCTGTTGCAGCCTGTGAAGCTGCGGTGGCGGCTGCAGACGCGGCGGTAACTGTGGATGAGACGGTGCTAACGGTCGTGCTCAAAGTGTTTAAGTTGTTTGTGAGAGCCGTTACCTGTGTGGCTAGGGCAGCGATCGCTACATCAGTTTGAATAGCTGCTGAAGCGGTCACATTAAAGGTACCAGTTGCGACGTTCTCATCAGCGACTGGATCGTACCACTTCCAGGACCACGTGCCAGTAGGTGCATCATCGACGAGTGTCATTGGGTTACCACCAGCGGTCTGGCTTGAGTAGGGTGCAACCTTGTATGTACCCACACTCGTCCAGATGGCGAGCGGATCTCCACGGTAGTATATGTTCCCACTTGGGTCGTAGATCTTCAAGTAGCTAGTTGTCAAACCGAATGTGTGCTCCAGCGTGAAGGAGACTGTTTCCCCAATTGCGAAGGAGGCCTTCCGAGGCGTAGCAACTATGTGGGTGGCGCCAACAACGAAGGGTACGGTGACAGAATAGTCGCCGCTAGCGTCTGTAACGTTGAATAAGTAGTTACCCTTGCTTATGGTATCTGAGTCGTCAACGACGTAGTAAGCGGTGAAGTTACCGTTGTCATCTGTTTGTGCATGAAGGGCGACGTTGGTTGCTTTGTTAAGCAGGGTGATTGGCATCCACCAATCAGTAGCGCCAGTACTAGTTGTGTTGTAGATCAGAGTATTAAGATCGTTCAAGGCCGTAGAAGAGAACCCTATACCTGTGAATGTTACGTTATATCCGTTTGGTGCGCTAGGAACATTAAGTGTGACTTGTGTTGTATAAGTTATCTTGAATTGAGTAGTTAGCATGATCTCAGAGGCGACATCCCACACAGTAATTGTGTAGGTGCCAACCGGTAACTGTGGTACCATGAAATAGTCATTGATTAAACCGGCACTTGAAACTGTACCAGTGACATCTAGAGTCGTGTCGCCTATAGTTGCATTAAATGATCCCGGGTATTGGAAGCCATTACCAGTGATGCCAACATTCAGTCCAGTTGGACCAGAGTCATCACTTAGGATGATGTTCATGGAGCCAACCTTGAAGTTAGTAGTAGCGTAGACCAAGTAGGCGTCAGCCGTCTGAGCGAGTAGAGTCTGTGTACCTAGTTCAGTCGCAGGAACTCTGAAGACCTTGCTGAATGTACCATCAGATAGAGTATTTACGGTTCCAACAGGTATGGTACCTAAGGTAATGTCAATTTCTTTGCCACTAATCTTAGGGAAGTTCACACCAGTGATGGTTATTGAGGAAGCCGTAGCACCCCACTCAGGAGTGACAGTGATATCTGACAGCGCCGTTACCTCAAAGTCTGCAGTGGCCGTGTATGTACTAACGGTGATGCTAATTACGTAGCTATCACTCGTATCGACAACCGAGGGAACTACGAAGGTTAACCTGATTCTCCCTGTTGAGTCAAGTGTTATGGGAGTAGTAGTAGTGATGTAGGCGGGGAATACACTAGTTCCAAGAACGAGTGTCACAGCGGGGATGAAGGCTGCAGTGCCATAGAAGCCTCTGCCTGTGATCGTAACAAGCGAACCCACACTAGTGGAAGTAGGACTCACAGTTATTACGGGGCCTATAGTTAAGCCAGCGGTAGTAGAAACAGTTACGGGTGGGGTTGTATCGGTTACGTTATAGGCTGTAACTGTGTGAAGTGTAGAGGTATCCGCTGGAATTTTGAACGATGCTGTCGCTGTACCGAGTGAGTTAGCTGTTGCGGTAGTTAGGCTATTACCATCCCAAGTAAGGGTGATGGCAGCGGACTTCGCAAAACCAGACATTTTAGCAGTAATAGAATCTCCCACGAGACCTGAGCTGGAGCTCAAATCTAGTAGAGGTTCAACAAGAATCTCTAGGGACGCAAAGTTGCCACTGGAGTCCTTTATCCAGAGGTAGTGGACGCCATAGATGGCGTCAGGTACATCCATCCAGACCTCGAATGTACCATCCGAGGCTCCGGTGGTTGAGTTCGTGAGACCCTTTACGCCGTTCCAGGCGATAGTGGCATCATCCCAGTATAGTTGGACGGTTGTTCCAGAAACCACACCAGTACCTATTACTTTAATGGTGTCACCTTTCTGATAGTGTGTGTCTAAAATTGGAGAAGTGATTGATGCAGCAGCATGAGCAAACATAATTGAAGGTAGAAGTGATAGCATTAGAGTAGCAATTACTAACAATGGTAGAGTTTTTTTACCATTCATTTTTTCATTTTTCACCTTGTTTATCGTCTGGTAGAGGGTCAGAGAAGTCTCTAACCTACTCTACCTCGACGATTGAGAAGACAACCCGGTGATCATACTTAAGCGTATGTCTACAGCTTCCCGCCTTTGTATACAGATAATGGACAATGTATACAGTAAAGTGGATTGTCTCAAAAAAAAAGAACAAGAAATATGTATTTTCAATCAACTTTCAAGAAAATAGAGAACCAAAAACTATGCACGTCGATATTATTCATAAACTAGCGAAAACGAGCCTAAATAACGCATAATTTAAAAATATCAAAAATAAATGCTATTCTATCAAAAATTGATTTCTTGATATAAAAAAATCACATTTTGTGTCGGATGTATTTAATCGTGGCCATGCCCCGTAGACTATCTATCTCAACCTCAGCGTATCCAAGGGATTCCATTAAACCGTGGACATAGCTAAGGAGGAGTTTAGTGAACTCCTCCGACATCCCGAAGCCCGTGAACCTTAGCACCGCATCATCGCCATCAGATATCTCGACCTCGTCTAGGTTCCAGCTAGTAAGCAGGTCCCTGCGGAGGAACGGCATCACCTCGTCCCCCGCGAGCTTTCCTGTCAGGAAGCGACCATACCATCGACCAGCCTCCTCCCAGATGGCAGAGATATTCTCCCCGTGGCCGTTCAGATCCTCCACGAGATGCCCTAGACTGCTCCTAGGAACGACCATTGCCCCCGCCCCCCTGTGAATTTCATCCATTCGGTAAGCCTCCACCGCCTCACCTAGGCGAGCCCCAAGTTTCTCAGCTCGCAAAGCCTCCTCTAGGACCTCGATGGCATAGCCAGAGAGGCTGGTCCCATTTCTGCTGGAGGCATCCCTCAGTCTATCAACAAGCTCACTCGGGAGCATCAGGAGCTTCGTATCCTCTGGCTGCTTCTTAGTCAACCCATCACTCCTTCGCGAGTCGTATCCGTATTATCCCTCGGCTAGCCTCATTCTCCAAGGTCTTATAACCGAGGACTTGGAATGCCGCCTCAATAAAGGTTGCGAAGACCTCAGTGTAGCCCCTCGAGTAGCGCTCGTTTATGCAGCTGACTATGAGTTCGTCCGGCTTCCCCCTCTCAGCTGTGAATTGGCTGCCGTGGGTAAGGAAGCCGAGGGCCTCGGTGAGGCCCTTGACGGGCTCGCCTCCCTTGTTCTTGAAGTACTTGCCGTACCACAAGCCCATGTCGCTCCAGAGTTGACGAATCCTCTCTTTATCCTTGCTATAAGCGGCGTCAACGACCTGGTAGTATAGGTGCTCAACTGTGAAGGTTAGACCCATCTCGCGGGCATGCTCCATGTCACCTCGGCGGTCAACAGCCTCCTTCAGGTTGAGGCCTTGCTCCTCTGCCCGGATCGCTTGCTCGAGGATATCGTTCACGGTCTGATAGACCGTGAGGCCGCGCTTCTCCGCCAGCTCAGCGACCTTGTTAGCCAGGTCCTCCTCCGCAGCCAGCATCTTACGCTTAGACAAGCACTGCCTCCTGGTCCGAAGTTTCCAATTCGATTAATGCTCCTACGTGCGTAAAACCTTTACCGATTTTCCATTTTTCCGAAGTAGATAATGGGGGTCAACCCATTTAAAGAGAGGGTTTAGAACGGCTGTTCTAATGTCTTGAACGATGTTTTAAGGGTCTTTGTCAATGCATCATCTGTTTCTACCATGGTTCCTTCTTCCAATTTAGCCCCCATGCGAAGAGGTTAGAAACATAATGTACCGGGATAGTCGTTACAATCATGGCGACATCCTGTTGCCACGTGGGGCTAGGCATAACTAGACTCCCTAGAAAGATGGCTAGGATGATGAAGCCAACCTGATCCCATAGGGGAAGAGGCTTGCCTGGCTCTAGTCCCAATCGCCGCTTTATGAACGCGAAGACAAGGTCACCGCCTATCGCGCCTATAGCGAAGAGCGATCCCTGCAGGAAATTCCCCTGAGCTAATGCGAAGAGAGACCCGACGGCTATTCCCGCGAGTGTGCCGAAGACGGTCTTATGATCACCGAGGATCCGCTTCCCATCACTCCAACTCCTTCCCCTGTCGAGGGGTCCGCCACCGTGTAGGAGAACAGGGGCCGCGTTGGCGAAGTAGGCAGGCAGGAAGAGCCATATCGTATCTAAGAACCAGATGACCGGATCTACCAACGCTGCTCCTCTCCTATTCCCGTCTGAGTTATCGCGACTCTAGTCGCTCCCCTGAGGACCTCCGGTTTCTCGAGAGTGACCTGTTTTACTCCCTGGGTCGCTGTGCTATCGATCCTAATGACTGTGTCGCTCCAATATCGGAGGAGGCGCTGTGCGACTGGTTCGATGGCGGGTACAGGGGAGTCGAGGACACTCCTCACCTGTCCCGTGAGCAAGACTGCGACACCTATTGTGAGAGCAGTCTCCTTAAGGGAGCCGAGCTGTCTGTTCAGTTCCTTATTCTCTGAGAATGTCTTCTGCGTATCTCCCGTCTCGACTCTGTACAAACCTGTGACGGAGTCAACGCATACGAGGTCGCCATGCTGTAGTTGGTCTGGGAGGTTGTCTATGGAGTCAGCTTGTTCCTCGAAGGTCGATGGACGAATGTAGACGAGACGTCTGAGGCTTACCTCTTCCCCAGTCATCTGTGTGAGTCGTGTGGGAGTGAACTTCGCGTCCGAATCTATGTATAATACTTTGGCGGCGTGATTGAGTCGGAAGAGGTTGGCTGCAGCGCTGATGGCGAGGGTTGTCTTACCGGTGGCGGGCTCACCATATGCGAAGGTGACTCCTCCCATGGCTAGGCCACCAGATAGAAGGGTGTCTAGACTTGCCGAGCCCGTGGGTATCCTTCGCCCCCCTTCAATCATAGCAGTCACTTCGATATATTTCCTCGACGTAGAGTGGCCGAGTTCAAGATCGCTTCCCCCTGCTCCCGGAGCAGGGCCTTGACGCTTTTGGAGTTGACGGACGTCGTAGCCCCCGCGGAGGTAACACAGGCCGCGCCCGCTGCCTGTCCCTCGAGTAAAGCATGTATGAACTCGTCCTCTGAGGCTTCGGAGGGGTTACCCGTCTCCATGAGACTGTGGATGAGCCCGGCACAGAGGGCGTCCCCCGCTCCCGTCGCGTCAACCTCCTCGATCCTGAAGCCAGGCATGATAATCTCCGCATCACCTCGCAGGGCAAAGAGGCCAGAGGAGCCCTTCGTGACGATTATCGTGTTGGCTCCTCCAGTTCTGAGTCTTCTCGCTGCGGAAATTGGGTCAACGAGCCCGGTAACTTGGTGTGCCTCCTCCTCATTGAGGTGGAGAATATCGATGCCATTCATCGCCCTCGTGAGATGACTCCAGTCCGGCTCTGTCGGTTGTATAACATCAACGACGGTGGTGGCTCCAGAGGCGTGAGCGACAGCCAAGAGACTCTTAAGATTTGCATCGATGTACTTTAGGCCCCCAATAGTACCAAGGAAGAAAATACGCGGTCGCTCCGTGAGGAGGAATTCGATGTGATCCGGGGTGAGCAGTGTGTTTGCTGCCAGCTCGGCTATGAACCGTCGGTCTTCCCCCTCCACCGTGAGTGCAATGTTCTTCGCTGTCGGTGTGGATTTGAGCACCTGGGGGCGTGCTTCAACCCCAATGGCTCCTAGTGTCTCCTGTATGTACCTCCCAAGAATGTCATCTCCAATGCAGCCAGCTGCTGCGACGCCGCTTTGTCCCAGCTGGGCAAGGTCAACACTGACGTTGACGGCGTGGCCTCCTATGCTTAGTGTTATCCCCTTCGGAGCATAGATGAGGCCTCCCGGAGGAGTGATGGCTGGTAAGTGGGGAGCCACAATGTCTATCATGAAGCTTCCGGCACAGAGGACTTTCACTGGGGGTCGCGTGTGACTTGTTCCGCGGATGTTTAATTGTTGCGGGAGCGCGCGTAGATGCATAATTAAGGTAGATCTATTTTCGCATCTAGGAACTGTTAATGATTTGTTGTTTTAAGGAGTTGTATTTAGGTTATGGTTATGGCTAAAACAGGGCAAGAATCGGCTGCACGTTGGGCATCATCCTTAGCACTGTCGTCGAAGGTGCCTACAGATTTTCCATTGCTATTTCCGCCAATTACCTTGGATTTGCTCTCCGAATCGCCTTCGAAGTGGGAGGGATCTGTTCCGTAGCATACACCACAGGCTATGCACGTCTCCCTGTCGATCTCGACTTTGTAAGACATAGTTCTTTTCACTTGGTTTCGGTTGGGGAACGTTGATATTTAAACGTTAAATATCATTTTTTTTGCTTTTAATAGATGTAATCTCTGTTTAGGATGTTTTGCCACGTTTTTTATAGGTTCAAATGGCTTTTGATTATCGTCAATTAACACTTATTACGTTTGTCCCGTGGAGGGATGTAACCTCCAGACCGACCAAGGACCAGGTGCCCTCAGGATGCATATGTTGATCTCCGCTGACCCAAATTGCAGGGGGAGACACTGTAAGAAGCACGAGGAATTTGTCAGAGAACACCCCGACTCGGTCTCGCAAGAGTGGGTGCACTACCTTGCCAAGTTCCCATCCAAAATCCACACGGATACTGAAATCGATGTTATCAAGGAGTAGGATTCTCCCTCTTTTTTTTGACCCTTAGAATGCGAGCACTGTATTAAGTATATTTGGCACCAGGTTCTATGACCAAATAATACTTACAACGATCTGGGATGACCCATGGGGGGTCATAAAAATGAACTTAAGTATGCGCATCCTAGTTGTCGACCCAGAGACGCCTGAGAGTCTAATTCTAGACTAGGTAGCCGAGTTCCCTGAGGTATCTTCGTACGGCACTTTTTACAAAGTCGGGAACGCTAGTGTAGCCATGATTTCCACTGGCGATCACCTCCTCTATTTTCGCAGCCAAGTTCTCTGGGAGGTTGACGGTGTGGTATCGGTACTTCTTTTCGTCGTCGGACATGTCTAGATTTTTTTAGCCGTTCTTTATTTAAAAACATTTTTAAATGTGATAATTCTGCTAAATTTAAAATAAAAATCACTAAAACCCTTGCTAACTTTTAACATTATCATATTTTAAGTTCAATTTCATTATCTATGAGTGCGTGCAAGACAATAAATGGTGCGTAAATGTTCAGGGGGAGGGAGATAGTTCCGGGTCACCTGGGCTGGTCTAGCATATGAGTCGAGGAAGCATCTCCATCGATTTGCATACTCTCTCGAGGTTGAGTTGAACTAGCTACCACGTAGGATGCGGTTGTATAAGTTGTAGACCCTTTCTCGGAGCTCCTCGGGGATGGCTGGGTATGGCTGGGGGGTCATGTAGAACTCGTAGTCGCGGCGGAACCTCTCGTTTCCAGCCCCACCCTCACCGGAGATGCCATTATAGATGCTTGTCTTCATGTACTTCTGGAGGAATCTGTTCTCTGGCTCCCTCTGCGCCGCCATAAAGAGGGCAAGCTCCTGTTCCTCTCTTCCGAGCCCTGAGCGGTCGAAACCGAAGGTCTGCGAGCCATTTAGTGCGGAGAAGAGGCCTGCGTGTTCCTCAGTGAACATATCTTTCCAGAACCCAACCCTCTTAGGGTCGTAGCCCAACCCCCGAATGAAGGCGTTAGTCCTCGCACATTTGCTGCATGCACAGCACCACCTGTGATCCTCGGCTGGTGGGTCCTCGCAGAAGCAGCTCATCTGATACTTCGCTAGTTCGGGGTAACCCTCGTGTAGGACTTTAGTCACAGCGATCTCGTTCAGCGGTCCTACGAGGCTACCGACTCTCGTCGAGCCATTTGTGAGTATTCTGGCGGCGCTGTCGAGCTGTTGAGTCCAGCCACTGCTCTGATCGTAGCAATAATTAGTCCTAAATCCCTCGGGGTGGGGTGCCTCCTTGTCGCAGCTGTTCTCATTTCCGAAGAAGACGTATCGTGCCTTTGAGTGGATCAGGAAGGGGAGGAAAAGAACTAGATAGTAGAGGAGTTGGCTCCCCCATCCCAAGCTTGATGGCTTGTACCCCATCCTGCGTCCGTCGTGGAAGACCCCGGGTTCGTGGTGAATCATGTGGTATTCAACACCGAATTCGGCTGCCATCCTCTTGAGTAGACCACGCCTGTGTTTCTCTTCGTAGAGATTAGAGGGCTCCACAACGTTGACGAGGATGGGCTCGATACCCAGCTCCCTACATACCGCTAGGGTTAGGAGACTTTCCTTCCCGCTAGTAAAGCTGATTATAGCCCTATCCCTTGGCTTGTACCCCTTCCTCCAGACAACAGTCTCACCCCCTTCGTAGATGAAGTCGGTGTTATAGTAGCGCCGGATGTATTCGACGGCTGGATGACCGTCGAGGAGGGCGCTGCTGGGTAGATCATAGACGGTGCTCTTGAAGGCGAAGCTCTCCAGCATGGGTTGCCTTGTGTTATAGATCACACCCCTCTTCCCGAGGACTATGGGTAGATAGTTCGTCGAGAGGAAGGCGACGTGGTCAGTGACGAGCTTCTTCGCTTCTTCATCAAGGCTCCCCCAGACCCCAGTGGGATAACCGACCCTGTAGGCATCCCCGTTTAGCCTAATCTCTAACCCTCTGCCATCATACTCTGCTTCCACTCGCAGATAATCTTCCCTATTCAGTAACATCTCTTCCTGGGGTTATTTCGAGCAATAGTTAGTAAGAGAGGGAATTTATTTAAATTTAACCCTTATAAAGAGACGAAAGAAGTTTTCCCATAAAAAATAGCCCCTGTTATTGAAAGGGGCCGTATTTTCTATTTATTTCCATTTTATGGCCATAATTATGCGTTCGATTTTTAGATTACTCTGGTTCCTCAAACTGATCCGGCGGAGCATGGCCATGTGTAAGAACGTCCTTGAAGAGCTGGTTCCAAACATCCTTCTCTAGGATTACCTCCCTCTTCGCCACCATCTTCGTCAGGTTATTGATCAGGAGGTGGTGCCTAACCTCGTCGCCCTTTATATGATTCAGCATCATCCTGATGCGGTCGTCCTTAATCTTCGCTAGGAGGTCGTCGACGGTCTTTATCATGTTGCCTTCGACTGCCTCGTGTTTCTTGAGGCTATTGACAAGTCCGTTGTACTCGTCTTCCGTGAGGCTGAGACTGTCCCCGTTGCATATGGCGGCGCATGCCTTGAAGAGGCCGGAGTGCTTCTTGCTGTCTACGGCTATTGAGCCAATAATATCTCTGAATATTTCGTTCCCGTAACCGCGTACCTCGGTGTCGAGTTTAACTGCGTAGTCGTTCTCTAACACTGATAACTCCTTGAACTTCTCGGCCATCTTTGCGTCCTTTTTGCTCATGTATATTGCACCTATCACCGGTTTGGGAAGGATTCTTGATAAACCTTGGCTCGGGTACCCCACGCGCGCCTAATCATAGCAGTTTAAATCTTTTTATTCCTCCTCTTTGCAAGGCGTTCGGCACAGGAGGCGGAGCAGAGGTTGGAAGATGTGTTTGAGATTCGCTAGGCCTCGGATCGGTTGACGAGCCTCTTGTTTAGATGGGTCAATGCGATCTTCTGGCTTAGGTAGTGCTCTACCTCCTCCGCGTCGAAGGGCTGGCAACTATAGACATCTATACTGATTCGGTTACCCTCCGTGAATGTGTGGATTGCAATGTGGCTCTTGTCGATTACGACGAAGCCGGTCCACCCGGGGTTACAGGGGTTACCCTCCACGACGACTGGCCCTGCGATAATCTTCATGCCAATTCGACCGGGGAGCTCGCGCAGTATGGAGTCAACCATCTCACTCGTTACTGGGGTACCCATCAAGCCGTCGAGCATAAGATGTAGGCCGATCATTCCTCCAGGAAGCGGATATGTTCCGATATAAACCTTGGTGATACCCCTCCTCATGTCTTAAATCGGAAACCACCCATCACTCACCCATGGTCGACGAGGTATTTGTGAAGGAGATTAGGAGACGCGCCCTCTTCTACGATAAATATAGCGGCTGTAGCCAGTCTGTGCTACTTGCGCTTCAGGAAGGACTCGGAGTCGGTGACGCGGAGTCTTTTCGTGCGGCGACGGTGCTCAGTGGAGGAGTCGCAAGGCGTGGTGAGACATGCGGGGCACTACTTGGGGCGTTGATGGCTGTAGGCCTCGTTGAGGGGCGAAGTAGAATCACCGACACACCGGCCTACACGGCGGCCTGCGCTGAGGCCGACAAGGTAGCCAACGAGTTCCAGCGACGTGTCGAGAAGGAGTTTGGCTTTAAGGAGCCATTAAAATCGACGATCTGCTGGGACATCCAGAGAGGGATCTACGGACGTAGCTACGACCTCCGAGATACCACACAACGGGAAGCGTTCTACGCTTGCGGCGGACATGGTGACGAGGGGTGTCCCAAGGTCTGTGGGATAGCTGCAGAGGTTGCATCTGAGATAATTTTCAAGAAGTGGGAAGGCCAGGGTCGTTTTAGCTAATTTTGCTTTCATTAAGGCAAAAGTAGGCAAAAATAATAAGAAACTTTAAATTCGATCCACCCCGAAAGCGAACAAGTAATGGCACATCAAGGAGTATATGTTAAGCCAGCATCTCTACAGATTTGCCTATTAGAAATAACAAAGGTTTGAACATTGAATCCCTTATGGATCACCTTCGCTACGATAGTCTTTGCAGGCGCGCTACTGACCCTGATATACCGCTGGATATTCAGCCATCGGATTGAGCCCTCGCGAATCACACAGATCTCAGAGTTCATCCAGAGAGGGACTTCGACCTACATGAACACCCAATTCAGGGTCATCCTCTTATTCATTCCCATCCTTGCAGTGGCAATATTCTGGTTCTTAGGGTGGGAGGCAGCGGCAACCTTCGTCTTCGGCGCTGTGATGTCGATACTCTCATCATATTCAGTAACGAGGCTCGTCGTCAAGGTACACTCTAGGGTCACCGACTCAGCTAAGACCTCAGCGAATACAGCATTCAGGATAGCCTTCATGGGGGGAAGCCTTATGGGCCTCTCCGTGCCGGCTATCAGCCTCGCAGGTGTCACTTTTCTCTTTCTACTTTTAAAGGACCCAAATCTCCTAGTTGGATTCGGGTTCGGGGCGAGTCTAATTGCCCTCTTCGCTCAAGTTGGCGGAGGTATCTTCACAAAGGCCGCCGACATAGGTGCGGACCTCGTCGGAAAAGTAGAGCAAGGAATACCTGAGGACGACCCCCGTAACGCAGCAGTGATCGCTGACCTCGTTGGCGACAACGTAGGCGACTGTGCAGGAAGGGGCGCTGATCTTTTCCAGAGCTTCAGCGGAGACATGATAACCGGTATGATGTTGGGAGCCGCCTTCGTGAGCCGATATGGCTACAACGCCATCATCTTCCCGATAATCCTACCAGTAGCAGGTTACCTCGCTTCAGTGGCGGGTGTATTTCTTGTCCAGCAATTAAAGAAGGATCCAAGTCGAAGCATCCTAGTAGGACTGGTCACAACATTCGTTCTCTGCGCTATCGGTTGTTACTCTCTTTCAATTTATCTCCTCAACGATGTGACAATATTTCTCTCGATACTTAGTGGATTGACCGCCGTCCTAATCTCAATATTCGTCGCCCAGTATTACACAGGGTATAGGGGAAAACCCGTCAGAACGATAGCCGAGGCCTCTCAGAGGGGACCTGCCATCACTCTGATTACGGGGCTGGCCTACGCCTTCCAGAACCCGATAATACCCGTTTCGGGAGTGATTGGCGCCGCGGTCTTCAGCTACATCATCTCGGGGAACAGCCTATACGCTATTGCCCTAGCTAACATAGGCACAGACCTCATGATAGGCTTCATTATGTCAGCCGACGCCTTCGGACCAATTGTTGATAATGCCGACGGCGTGGGCGAGATGGCCCACGAGAAGGGGGTGGAAAAAAACCTTGGCCTCCTCGACGCAGTAGGGAACAGCATGAAGGCCTATACAAAGGCACTCAGTATGACGACAGGGACTCTCACGGCCTTTGCAGTCATTATCACTTACTTTGAGCTTGCCGGCGTGAAAAGCTTGAGCCTAATCAACCCTTGGAACATAGCAGCTCTCTTCGTAGGAGTCACACTCAGTTTCCTAGTTGCGAGCCTAACTATTGGCTCTACAGCAAAGACGGCAATGACAATGGTCGATGAGGTCCGAAAACAATTCAAAATCCCCGGTGTCATGGAGGGGACGGTTGAGCCAGATTACTCCCGCCCAATCGACATCTCCACAAGGGCTGCTCTGAAGGAGATGATCTGGCCCGGACTATTAGCAATTATACCTCCGGTCATTGTTGGGCTACTCCTTGGCGCCGAGACATTGGTCGCACTGCTGCTAGGTATCACGGTTTCCTCGGTAGCTCTCGCCGTCTTCTTCAATAACGGTGGCGCTGCCCTCGACAACGCGAAAAAGCTCATCGAAACAGGACTTTATGGCGGGAAGGGGAGCGATACGCACAAGGCCGCCGTTGTAGGGGACACAGTCGGAGATCCTATGAAGGATGTCGCTGGACCGAGCCTAATTATCTACATGAAACTCGTATGTTTAACGGCTCTTCTTCTGCTTCCACTTCTCGTGAAGTAGCCAGGGTAAGAGATTAATACAAGCCCCCAACATTTCTGGATGCACGCGGTTGTAGTCTAGCCTGGTAGGATACCTGCCTGCCACGCAGGAAACCCGGGTCCGAATCCCGGCGACCGCACCAACATTTTGAAGGTAATCTATTTTAAAAATCACCACATGCATGAACTCGAAACATTACCTGAATGCCTTCTTTCTACACCTGATTAGTCGTTACGCGAGCAGCATAGTTCTGCCAAACTGGGTATTTAATTCCTAATGATCTCGGTGATCCTATAATATTCTAGCCAGCCTCCTCAGCGACAATTATCCAAGCCAAGTGGTTGTGGGTCCTCGCTCCAGGATGGGGCTCCTCATATTCGTGCTCGTAGAGCTCTTGGATGGTGAGGGCAGCGAATTCGTAGCGTAGCTCCTCTTC
Organism: Bathyarchaeia archaeon; assembly: GCA_050014495.1. Lineage (GTDB taxonomy): Archaea > Thermoproteota > Bathyarchaeia > TCS64 > TCS64 > UBA8941. The sequence continues at coordinate 80,335 of JBEKDF010000003.1, read as the reverse complement.
AGTTGAGAGGTGGATGTATTTCCCATCGACCCAAGTATTCTCCTCCCCTAGGACGGGTGTACCTACGCCGTAGTGCTCCTTGTCCCGGACAGAGATGGCGTTAAGGAAGAGCCTGCCGCCAGGTGCGAGAAGCCTCGTCACGTGCTGGGAAAGGTCGAGCCGACCCTGTGGATTGAGAAGGTGATAAAGGTTGGAAACAAGGATAGCATCGAATAAGCCGTGGAGTTCACGAAAGTCCACAACTTTGAACTCTGCTTCCTTAGCGAGAGCGTTGACAGCGTTCTCCTTCGCCAGCTCTATGGCCTTTTCTGAGATGTCGATGCCGAGAATCCTGAAGCCGAGACTCTTAGCTATGTAGATTGTGTCCCTACCGTAGCCACAGCCCACATCTAGGACCCTCATAGGCCTGCCTTTAGAGCGGATGAGCCTCTTCGCCGCTTCGAGAGCAAGCTCGCTCGGCCTCTCCCCCCAAATCTGCCTGTTCTTGGAGTATTCGGCATCCCATGACAATACTTGTCTCCCATCCGAGAGCATAGGAGGGATTAAAGCATTTACCCAGGGAATCATCCGCTTTCGAGGAGGTGTATGTACCTCCTGTAGAAGAGGAGTTTGACACCCTCGACCATGGCAAGATAGGTGAATACAAGGGCAGCGAGAAGCGGATAGAAAATCAGCGGGGGTGGAGTGAAACCGAAAAGAGCGCCTATGGGGGTATACGGTAACGCAAATGCAAATATGAGTATTGCGAGACACGTGGCCACGAGATATTTACTCGGTCTGCTCCTCCAGAAGGGAACTAGCTGCGTCCTAATTATGAAGACGACGAGGGTCTGCGTCGTAAGGGACTCGAGGAACCACCCTGTTTGGAAGAGTCCCTGCGAGGCGGAGAAGACCCACATCATGATGAAGAAGGTTAGGAAATCGAAGAGGCTGCTTATCGGGCCGAACCATATCATGAAACGACGGATGAATCGGATGTTCATCTTCTTTGGCTTCTCGACGTAGGACTCGTCGACGTGATCAGTTGTGATAGTGGTCTGGCTGAGGTCGTATAGGAGGTTGTTCAAGAGGATTTGTGTGGGGAGCATAGGTAGGAAGGGGAGGAAAAGGGAGGCACCTGCGACACTGAACATGTTGCCGAAGTTGCTGCTGGTCCCCATCATTATGTACTTCATGGTGTTGCCGAAGGTTCTACGCCCCTCTATGACCCCGTTCTGGAGGACAGTGAGATCCTTCTGGAGGAGAATTATATCCGCGCTCTCCTTGGCGACATCGACTGCATTATCGACGCTTATCCCGACGTCAGCGCGCTTTAGGCTTGGCGCATCGTTGATGCCGTCACCTAGGAAGCCCACTACGTGCCCATTCCTCCGGAGTGCACCCATTATCCTGTCTTTTTGGCTTGGGTTGACTCTGGCGAAGACGTTTGCCTCCTCGACGACGCGTTGAATGGCTTCATCTCCCATTTGGGCGATATCGCTGCCGAGGACGACGCGTTTCACCTTGAAGCCGAGCTGCTCGCATGTATGGAGGGTGACGAGCTCGTTGTCCCCTGTAAGTATCTTGAGTTCGACGCCGACGTGGTTGAGGAGGTTGAGGCTCTCCATCGCAGTCTGCTTAGGGGGGTCGAGGAACGCCACGAAGCCGAGGAACACCATATCGTTCTCGTCTCCTACCGAGTAGGATGGCTTCTCGTCTCTTAGCTTCTTATAAGATACGCCAAGGACTCTGAATCCCTGTGCGCTTAACTCCCTATACTGGGTGATTATTCTCTCCTTAACCGACTCAATGAGGTCGGTGGCTCCATCAGCGATGTCGGCGTGGGCGCAGACACTCAGGATCTCTTCAGGAGCGCCCTTCGTTAGCAGGAGCCTACCCCCGTTCTTGGAGACGACTATGGAGACGCGTCGCCTCATAAAGTCGAAAGGTATTTCGTCGACTTTTTGGTAGTCCGATACTAGAACGTTCCTGAAGGCCAATATTGCCTCGTCGAGAGGGCTCCTGAGCCCTGTTTGGTAGTAGCTGTTTAAATAACCATATTCTAGGACTCTATCGTCGTCTCTGCCCTCGATGTCGATGTGTAGGACCAAGGTGATCTTGTTCTCAGTAAGGGTACCCGTTTTGTCTGTGCAGAGCACGTCCATGCTCCCGAAGTTTTGGATTGAGTTTAGACGCTTTACGAGGACGCCGCGTTTGCTCATGGCAAAGGCGCCTTTGCTTAGGTTGACAGAGATTATCATGGGTAGGAGTTCGGGGGTTAGGCCGACGGCGAGCGCGACGCTGAAAAGGAGGGAATCGAGGAGTCCCCTCATGAAGAAAGCATTGACGAAGAAGACGAAGATGACGAGGAGGAAAGTTATCTGCATTATGAGGTAGCCGAAGCGACGCAGGCCTCGCTCCATCTCTGTTTCTTCGCCCCGGGAGGCGAGTGTCTTCGCTATTTTGCCATACTCGGTGAAACTTCCGGTTCTCCCGACGACGGCTGTTGCGGTCCCGCTGACCACGCTGCTCCCTGTGAAAGCCATGTTTGTCCAGTCGGTGAGTGATGTCCCAGCTTCTACGAGGGGAACCGCGATCTTCTCTACGGGGAACGACTCGCCGGTGAGGGCTGATTGGTTGACGAAAAAGTCTTTGGCGAGGAGTATGCGGGAGTCAGCTGGGATCATGTCCCCAGCAGAGAAGTAGAGGATGTCCCCCGGGACCACCTCAGTGAATTTCACCTCCTTCTTATTACTATCCCTGAGGGCCGTGCAAGTGGATATGAGCTTTGAGCGGAGAAGCTCGGCAGCTTGGTGCGCCTTCGACTGCTGGTAGAAATCGAGGGAGGCACTCGCAATTATAATGGTGAATATTATGATAGAGTCGATGGCCTCACCGAAGTATAGGGAAACGGCACCCGCGAATATCAGTAGAAGTATGAGGGGACTGCGGAACTGGAGGAGGAACTCGATAGCGGTCGCGCGTCTCTTTCGGACGGCGACCTCGTTCGCTCCGTACAACTCGAGGCGTTTTCCCGCTTCCTCTGTGGTGAGGCCCTGATCCTTCGAGTCGAGTTTCTTCAGGACCTCGGCGGGTGGGAGAGTAAGTAGCTCGGTTGTGGAGACTAGTTCCGCCTCACCCTGCATGTGAGATTCGGCGGGTTTTCTAGTAGCCGTTGTTTGCCCCCCTTTAACAATTGGTGGACGGGTTCTACCTGCTTATATGGTGTGCTGTTAAAGGCTATTGAGTATTCCCGTTTACCTTGACGTCTTTCAAGACGCCGTGAAGGACTTCTATGTCGTAGATGAGCTTGCCCTTTTTGTCCAACTGCTGTGTATAAATACCCCAAGCGTTGCCGGTGCTCCAGAAGCATCGGAAGTCTCCCTCGTTGATCCGTGGGTCGAAACTGATCCTCTTATCCTCCATATCGCACTGGTAACCACTTAGGGCGAGGATAAGGCCCCAGCTAGACATGCTCCGTGCGTAGTGGTGGCCACACTCAAACTCGTCCCACGGGTTTCGCCTAACACCGTCGTGACGATCTCTCACCGCTTTCACAACGGCGAGTCCCTCGTCTAACAGCCCCTCCCAGATTAGGTGGGATGCGACCTGGTACTCTATCCCCGTCCATACCTCGTGGCTATATGGGAAGGGTATCTTGGGCCTTCCGCGCGCGCGCGGCCAAGTGCAGAGGAGGAGGCCAGCCTCATCATTGAGGGCATAAGTTCGTTGGCAGTTGTCGTGGTGGGTGAAGTCGGTTAGGAGATTGTTATGATATACAGCGCTTATCGCCTTCTTAACCCTCCGCGGGGGTAGGAGGTATCCGAGGCCAGCGAGGTGGGCGTTAAGTTGCCCTAGGAGCTGATCAGCTAGGCAGCCGACACCGTGTTGGTATTTGTATGCATCGACGTCAGGGAGGCGCTGCTCGTAGTAATCACCGTTCCAGAGCTCTTTATCTAGGTTCCTGCTTCCCTTAGCTAGGAGGTAGCTGTAGCGGTCGGCGACCTCGTAGTCTCCCGCAGCCTCCGCCATTTTACTGGCTGCCCTGAGGGCAGCTAGGTAAATGATGCCGGTTAGAGGGTTAGGACCGTAGAACTGAATGTCGTATGTGTTGTGCTGACGACCTCCGGTGACTCCATCTAAATCGGGATCCCAGGTTCTTATGCTATATTCCATGCTGAGCTTGACCTGGGGCCAGAGACCCGTCATCCACGCAGTGTCCCCTGAAAGTTTCCACTCACGATATACACGGGTTATGCTACCAAGCTGGCCGTCGCTTGCGGGGTCAGCGGTGTCCCAGTTGATACTGCTAGGGAAAACGTGGCTGGCGCGGAAGTTCATCCTGCCATCCGTATCAGTCTCGTTGCGGAACTCGGTTTCCCTCATGCTCCGCTCAAGTGTTGGGAAGAGATAGGCTAGGGTCTGCTCGTAGTTCCAGACGTGGGTGCAACTGCCACTGCAGCAGCCGGCGTCGTCGAAGCAGCCCTCGAAGGCGAGAAATTTGCCATCTTCGAGCCAGAAGCAGGTGTTGCTACGTAACACAGTGATGTTTGCCGATGCGGCGTCGAGGATGATTTTAGGGAGCGTGCTTCTGAACAGGGCTTCGTGGAAAGCACGGGTCATACCATCGAGGTAGTCCCATTTGTCAACCACGTAACGAGCGACCTCCCAGGCGTCCATGAATCGGGTCGCATAGTGATTTCGAGCGATACCCTGCTCACAGTCGCCACCGCAGGCGCAGAGACGCTGGTCCCAGTGCTTGACCCTATTTGGGAAATGCCATGAGAGAATGAAGCGAAACTGTTTCTCCTCACCGGGTTTAATTATCTCTGTGGCACCAATGCTTGCGATGTCAGTCTTACCTTCCTCACTTGGATCAGTGTAATCGTGGGGGGTTAGTTTGGCATCTTGGAGGTCGTCCCAGTACTCTCGAAGTGGATCCCACCAGCCGCTCCGTAACCAATGAGGCTTATGAGTCGTGTGCTTGTTGGTAGTCACCAAAGCGAGGCTACCGTGGAGGATGTCATCCTCGGGGTGTTTCTTGGACCAGAGGTATAACCCTGTGAGCCCCTGCTCTCTGCGGAGTTCGTTGACGTTGCCTCCGAATCCTTGTGTATTTAGGGCGCCAAACTGGTCGACGCCAGTATAGCCCACGGCGTTGGTGAGGCTGCCAACAATCGTGGCCTCGATGGGAGTCGTGCCTGTGTTCTTGACGATGAATGTGAGAGTGGCAGTCGGGATGCCTGAGTCATCGGGCTCTAGAGGTATGAGGGGCGTGAAGGCTTCCAATGTGATCTTTAATGGGAGCTCATCGTCCCAGAGATCAACCCAACAGAAGGGATACTCGCCACGCATCTCGCTATGGGCGAAGCGGGGGAGACCAGCAGTGGTGCTAGGATGAAAACCATGGCTCTCTGCGTAAGGCGGGGTCAGCCGCGACTCGAGGACACGAGTATAGACCTTTTCCTCATTTTTCACCGCGATGCTAAAGAAGCTGTATGGCATCCTCTGCCCCTTAGCCGACCTGTTGAATATCTCCCAATCACGGAGCTCTCCCCGCGCTCCGACGCTAACGTTTCCGGTACCGATTCCTCCGAGGAGGAACGCGGCTTGCGTCGCTTCTGGGCCGTAGCTGCGTTGTGGGCCCATCTCTCTCAGGCTCTTTTTTGAGTAGGGTAGCCTCGTCATCGGATCACTGAGAGTGGCTCCGCCAAAGGCTTAGAAAACACTTTTCGTGGTAACCGTTAAGGGGAATGACTGCCCTAAATAAGACATGGTCAAGCCTGATTGGGCTGGGGTCTTTCCCGCCCTATGCACCATAACAGATGTAAAAGGTAACCTAGACGTGATGGGCATGCGCGATGAAATAGAGGCGAATATAAAGTGGGGGGCGGACGGCTTGTGCCCCGGGATAATCGCGGGAGAGTTCTTCAAGTTCAGTGAAGATGAGCGAATGGACATCCTCGATGCAACAGTTGAAGCGGTTGATGGCCGTGTGCCATTGCTCTTCGGGGTGAGCCACAGTGGAACCGAGCTAGCAATACGCTTAGCGAAGCACGCTGAGGATAGGGGTGCCGATGGCATTATAGCAATGGTCCCTTACTTTAACCATAATCCTAATCGCGCCATTGTCAAAAAGCACATCTCCGACATCTGTAGTGCCACCAGCCTCCCAGTAATGCTCCAAGACGCCGAGGACGCAACAGGGATACACATATGCCCAACCACCTACATCGACATCGCTGATGAGCACAGCAACCTAGCCAGCATAAAGTTAGAAGGCCCAGGCACCCTCGACAAGCTCCGCGATATTAAGCGCCTAATGCCTGGTCGCGTCACAGTATTCGGAGGAATGGCGGCTAAGCTAATCCTCCAAGAGGCAGAGCTAGGCGCTGACGGGACTATTCCCAGCGCCTGCCTTACCGACCTCATTAAGGAGATCTGGATAAACGCCAAAAAGGGTAATCTAAAAAAAGCTGATGCAGCATACGCCAGATACAAGCCCTGGGTAGACTTCTTCCACTCAAGCCCTGGGGCAACCGCTGAGATAGAGAAGGAGACCCTAAAGCACCGGGGGGTCATCAATGCCGCAACCAGTAGGAGCCCTAAGATACCCCTCAATGATGAAGGGAGAAACCGTCTTGCAATGATACTTGCTGATCTAAAACTCCTTTAAATATCCAAAAGGTTGTTAGATGTACTCTTTTTAATCCACTTCTAAACCAGATTATTATTAGTTTTTGCATTTATTGTCGTTGAGAGATCAATAAAATTATAATTAATAAAAAAATCTTGTTTATATAACAATAATTAATAATAATATTCAAATCATTAATAAATTGGTGCGTATATCACATAACTATGAGGCTCAAAGTGATTGCGACTATATCTGCAGTGGCAATTGTTGCCATCGCAATCTCTGCATATGCGCTGACATCAGCGGAGCAACCGCAGCCTAAGGAAAGGGGTCTCACCATCCTAACTACATTCTATCCTCTCTATGATTTTGCCTCAAACGTGGCGGGTAACAGGGCAAATGTCTCTATCCTCGTCCCCGAGACAGTCGATGTACACAATTTCGAGCCCACTCCCTCAGACATCGAAAAAGTGGCCACAGCGGACATCCTCATAATCAATGGGGCGGGATTGGAGCCTTGGGTACCTCGCCTTCTCGCCGCCATAGATAGACCCTCCCTTATCGTTGTTGACACGAGTCAAGGAATAAACCTCCTACCCGTCCCGCCAGAGTTCCAGAGGCAAGGTCAGACCATTGACCCCCATATCTGGCTCGATCCAACTCGTGCGCGGCAGCAGGTAGAGAATATAGCCACGGCTCTTATGGGGGCGGACCCGGGAAACGCAGCTTATTACAGGTCCAATGCTGACACCTATGAGGCTAAACTCGATGCCTTAGATGCTCAGATATTAAGCGAGGTCAGTACGACGAAGACGAAGTACTTCGTCACTTTCCATGAGGCCTTCGCCTACTTCGCGAGCCGTTACAACCTCACACAGATCCCAATACAGGGTCCCTTCCAAGAGGAGCCTACCCCGAGTGATATACAGGGTGTAGTCTCTGCAATCAAACAGTATCACCTTCGATATGTCGGATATGAGTCCCTTGAGAACACTGCTATCCCCCAGGCCATAAGCGGGCAGACAAACGCAACGCTGATCCTCATGAACCCAATCGAGGGTCTGACCCCCACTGATCTCGTTACGGGGAAAGACTACATCGCCCTTATGCGTGACGATGCCAACAATATTACGGTGGCTCTGAACAATGTCGAGTGAAAAAACCGTTGCAAGATTCGTTGATGTCGATGTAACCTACGGTGGAGACGTCGACGCACTCAGCCACATAACCCTCGACATCTACGAGGGAGATTTTCTAGGAATCATTGGGCCAAATGGAGCCGGGAAGACGACTCTATTGAACGTGCTGCTTGGATTGACACCACCTAAGCGTGGCTCAGTAAGCCTCTTCGGCGGCTCCGTGTCCGCATCTGGTCTGCGTAGGGTAGGCTATGTCCCTCAGAAGGTCGCCACCGCCGAAGCCAACTCCCCCTTTACTGTCTACGAGACGGTTCTCATGGGGCGTACCCCCAGAGCAGGACCCCTACATCGTCTCGGGCATGAGGACTACAACAAGGCTGAGGAGGTACTAAGGCTGCTTGGGATCCATGAACTAAGTAGAAGAAAGATGGGGGAACTATCGGGGGGGCAATCCCAACGGGTCCTCATGGCGAAGGCCCTCGTCGGCGACCCTGACCTCCTCGTCCTCGACGAGCCCACTAGTGGCGTGGACTCCCCCTCCAGGGTTGAGATCTATAGGATCCTCGCGGAGCTGAATAGAGTAAGAGGAATTACTATGATGCTCTCCACCCACGATATAGGAGTGGTGAAGTCACTCACTAACAGGGTAGCATTCCTCCACCGTTCGCTTCTCTTCCAGGGCTCGACCTCTGAGCTCAGTGATCAGGTCCTCTCGAGGATGTACGACTACCCAATTGAGATCACTGAGGATGGCAGAGTCTGCGACTACCCACTGGAGCACCTGACTCACAATGATCATGCTTAGCAGCCTCCTAAGTCTACTTATGGAGCCCTTCATTCAGAGGGCCTTCCTAGTGGGCATCATCATAGCCCTGGCGAGTAGTGTCCTTGGCGTCTTCATAGTTCTGAAGAAGATTTCCCTCATTGGCGACGGCCTCGCCCACACTGCTTTTGGTGGTCTGGCACTTGGTTACTATCTAGACGTAGTCCCTCTCTGGGCGGCAGCAGTTGTAGTGGTCGTTGGCGCCATAGGGATAACGAAGTCGACACGCTCCAAGAAAATCTCTGGAGATGCAGCAGTGGCAGTTATCCTCCAGTTGGGGCTCGCCTCCGGGGTAGTACTCCTGAGCCTGGCTCGGGGCTTCGGAGTCAATTTAGATAGCTTGCTCTTTGGCAGCATTCTCCTCGTCGACTCCACACAGATACTCACTGCTGGGGTCGTCCTAGTCTTGACTCTGGGGGTCATTCTTGTTTTTTATAAAGAACTGCAGTACACAACCTTCGATGAGTCTCAGGCAAGGGCCTCCGGTATTAGCACCTCCTTCTTCGACTACCTAATCAGCGTCCTCACGGGAATCGTGGTAATAGCCTCGATACCTATAGTCGGAGTTCTTCTCATCTCAGCGATGATAGTCATCCCTGCGCTGATGAGTCTGCAGGTCAGCAGCTCCTTCAAACATACCCTCATCCTGTCACCTGTGTTCAGCACAATCAGCGTCATAGCAGGTTTACTCATAAGCATAATCCTTGACACGGCTTCAGGTGCCACAATCGTGCTCACGGCGATCCTGGGTCTCATTCTGATACTTGGGTTCAAGAGAATCAGTTCAACATCGAAGCAGCGTTCCCAGAGCCAGAGCATTCAAAGCTAAACCAAATAAGAGCCCCCAAATTGCCACTATAAGCCACTTAAAGGCCCCACATTCCACGAACAGATTTAATCAATCGGAGGTGTAAAGAACAACCATGGAAAGACTAGGCGTTGCCTTCATAGGTACAGGCTTCATCGCCCGCTTCATGGCCCAAAGCTGGACTGGTGTCAGGGACGCCAATATAACAGCGGTCTACAATCCTCACGAGAGCGGAGCGAAGAAACTCGCAGCCTACATAGAGTCTCTTGGTCTACCAAGGCCTAGAATCTATACCGACATACACTCCACTTTGGAGGATAAGGAGGTAAACGTGGCGTGGATAATGAACCCCAACTATACTCGCCTCGAGACTGTAAGAGCCATCGCTGAGGAGGCTACGCAGGGTAGGGGTAATTTAGTCGGCGTCGCCTGTGAAAAGCCCCTCGGGAGGACAGCAGATGAGGCTGAGGAGATGCTGAAAAGTGTAGAGAAGACGGGTCTACTACACGGATACCTGGAGAATCAAGTCTTCTCACCGAGCGTCGTCAGGGGGCGAGATGCTGTCTGGAGGTACGGGGCGAGGGTCGCGGGGAGGCCTTATCTATCCCGTGCTTCCGAGGAGCACAGCGGCCCACATATGGCCTGGTTCTGGGATCCACGTCGGAGTGGGGGAGGCGTCCTACTCGACATGGCCTGCCACAGCATTGAGGCGTCGAGGTTCCTACTGACCGATCCCGATAAAACGAAAGCCAGCCTCAAGCCTAAGACCATCCAGTGTAGCACCCAGAGCCTTAAGTGGACGAGGGAACCCGCCCTCTCCCAACTCAGGAGGCAACACGCCGTCGACTATGCTAAGACTCCCGCTGAGGATTATGCGTCCATTGATATTATCTACGAGGACGATGGGGTGCGCGCCCTCTCAGAGACGCATGTAAGCTGGTGTTACAGTGGTCCCGGTCTCCGTCTCAGCATGGAGGTCCTCGGCCCGGAGTACTCGATAAGTGTGAACAGTTTGCAGCAGGAACTTAACGTCTTCCTGAGTAGGAATATAAAGTCAGAGCAGTCAGAGGACTTCATCGAGAAGCAAGCCGCAGAGCAGGGCCTCATGCCCATCGTCCCCGACGAGGCAGCTGCATACGGCTATGTCGCAGAGTGTAGGCATATGGTTGACAGCTTTAGGGGTGGCGCGATGCCGACAGAGGATTGGGGGGATGGCCTACTTGTCACACGGCTCATGATGCATGCCTACAAATCTGCAGAAGAAGGCAAGATGCTAAAATTTAGTCCCGAGTCTGTTCGTGGTTACGTTCCCAAGGTAGCTAGGAGTGAGTAACAAAACTAAAACATACAACAAATGTCTCCATAGCTCACGCTACGCTTTAAGGCTAAGGCTCATGTGTCTTCAGAGTCTTAGGATCAGTGCTCCGCATAAGTCAAAATTAAAGTAACAAGCAATAAACGTCCTCTAGGTACCCATCCTGCTTATTATTGCCCTCTCTAATTCCCACCTCTGCCTTTCCTTCAACTCATATCTCACTCTCATTGCAGGTTTATTCAATTTCAGATACCTTCGTAGATCGGTTGGAGTTCCTAATAACACGAGATCGCAAGGGGTGGCATTGATTGTGTCCTCAAGTTCTTTCATCTGGTTTGGACTGTAGCCAACAGCCGGGAGAACCCTCTGAAGATGAGGGTACTGCTCGTAAACGTGTTTTATGGTCCCCATTGCATAGGGGCGCGGATCGACTATTGTCGCTTCTAGCTCCCTCGCTTTGATAGTCGCAGCACCATAGCCCATTCCTCCATGTGTGACTGTTGGTCCATCCTCTACGACGAGAACACTCTTTCCGAGGAGCTTCGACTCATCGTCCGCGGTGATAACCATGTCAGTTTCAACGATCTGTGCCTGGGAGTTGATTGACAGGATGTTTCTCCGAACCTGTTCCACGTTACCTGGAGGGGCAGTGTTCACCTTGCTTATTACTGCAATGTCCGCCATGCGAACATTTACCTCACCGGGGTAATATGTGAGTTCGTTTCCAGCCCTATGTGGATCGACGACGCAAATTTGGATCTTAGGCCAGTAAAAGGGATAGTCGTTGTTGCCCCCATCCCAAACTATGATATCCGCTTCCTCCTCGGCCCGTTTGATAATGTCGAGGTAGTCTACGCCCGCATAGACTATGGCTCCACGTTCTATGTGGGGCTCGTAGTCTTCCCTCTCCTCGATTGTGCAATCCTGTTTATCTAGGTCTTCTAAAGTTGCGAATCGCTGCACTCGCTGCTTAACGAGGTCGCCATAGGGCATTGGGTGGCGTATCACGACGACCTTGAAGCCCCTTCGCTTCAAGAGATCAACAAGCCATCTACTCGTCGGACTCTTTCCACTCCCAGTCCTACTGGCGCAGACGCTGATAACCGGCTTCTTGGACCTAATCATCGTCTCCTTAGGACCGAGAAGGGTGAAGCTTGCACCCGCCGCAATAGCGCGGCTCCCCTCATTCATGAGGTACTGATGACTCACATCACTATAGCTGAAGAAGACCTCCTCAACATTCAGGTCTTTGATCAGCTGCTCTAGCTGTGACTCGGGATGGATCGGTATACCCTCGGGGTAGTGTTTTCCCGCGAGCTCGGGTGGATATGTGCGCTTCTCGATACCAGCGGTTGTATCAAGGTCTGATATCTGAGCGGCGGTGAAGGCTACGACCTCGTAGTAGGGGTTTTCCCGGAAGAAGACATTAAAGTTATGGAAGTCACGGCCCGCAGCGCCCATGATTATAGCTTTTTTGATCATAACATTTGATCGAAGGTTTTTGCTGCATATAAGACTACTCTAAATAAATTATGACTCTAATTGTTCTTACCTATGCGAAGCCGAGGATAGGGCCTCAGAGCTCGTGTAAGAAAAACGTAGTCCTATCTGACATCTTTAGTGCTCGCGCATTGAATTACATACAGTCGAACGATACTCAGCTTGGCGAACCCGATCAGATCAGTGTGAAGAGCTAGACATTAGCTCATTCAGCAGAGCCTTCACTCTGAGGAGTATGTCATCCCTGATCATTCTGATCCCCTCTATTGGCTTACCGTGTGGGTCCTCTATCTCCCACTCCCTCATCTCACCGCCAGCTACTGGACATACGTCGGGACCACAACCCATCGTTATGGCCAGATCAGCCTGCAAAGCCATCTCGCTGGTGAGTTTCTTTGGCTTGTTGCCGCTTATATCTATCCCAATCTCCTTCATGGCCTGGATAACGACCGGATTCACCTGGGAAGAGGGCTGGCTCCCTGCGCTGATGGCGTAATGGCGACCACCTGATAGGCTGTTGAATATACCCTCCGCCATCTGACTCCTCCCAGCGTTGTGGACGCAGATGAAAAGAACCGTTACCATTACTAACATGCGAGTTTGGGGTATCCCCGAATTTAAGGGAGAGGTGCAGGTACCAGTTTTTCAACCTCCATTCAGATACGTAGTCGATGGAGAAGCTAACGAGGGTCCAGTTCACGAACTTGGAGAAGGTCCTCTACCCCGTTGTGGGAGTCAGGAAGCTCGATGTCGTGAAGTACTACATCAAGGTGGCTCCCATGATGTTGCCCTTCCTAGAGGAGAGGGCGCTAGTCGTAACCCGGTATCCGGATGGGGTGGAAACTCAGGGCTTTTACGGCAAGGACGCTCCACAGGGGACACCCGACTGGGTGAAGCTCCACCACTCTTACTCCGAGGCTGCGGGTAGAGAGCTCGATTACATAGTTTGCGACGACCTCGACACCCTTATCTGGCTAGCCAACCTCGCAGCTCTTGAACTACACATTCCCCTAGCGAGGATCGATAAGCTGGATCACCCAGATATAATTCTCTTCGACCTTGACCCGCAACCCCCAGCGGGGATGGCGGAGGCGGGAAGGGTCGCCCGATTGATCAGGGAGAAGCTCAAGGAGAAGGGGCTCAAGGCATGGGTGAAGACCTCGGGAAAGAGGGGACTACACATTATCGCACCAACGGATCGGAAGGAGACATTTGACGAAACCCGTGCTTACGCCCATAAGTTAGGCATTGAGCTCGCTAAAGAGACGGGAATCGTCTCCTCCGAGAAGGCGCAGAAGAGGCCTGGTACTGTCTACCTAGATTACCCGCAGAACGGCCATGGGCGGACGATGGCATGCCCCTACAGTCTCAGGGCTACTCCGACTGCGACGGTCTCAACCCCTCTCACATGGGATGAGCTGAAAGGACTAGACCCCAGCAAGCTCAGGATAGATAATGTCCTCGACAGGGTTGACGTCTGGAAGGAGTTCTGGAAGACTAAGAAGACTTGAATTCTTGAGAGCTTCTTTCCCTTAAAATCCTCAGAATCTGGAGAAAGGCTTTCCGAAGCTGAGATTCGGGGCTACTTAAGTAGTTCCCGTCGCGAGCTTCAGGCCAATTTCGTAGATCTCCTCACCTGTGCGCACTACGAGTGGATTTTCTAAGGCAAATCAAGTATTTTCTGGACTGAGACTGTGAAAAGGTTAAGGCTGCGGGTTCCGAGATTCAAACAGGGAATTTGGCTTGAGCGAAGAGGAACAGGCTCCGCCGGGGAGGAGCTTCTGGAGCGGTACCATAAGCATTGGGCTTGTAAATGTGCCCGTAAAGCTTTACACCATGATTAGGGACCAGAGCTACAGCTTCCACTTCCTCAGGAAGAGGGACGGGTGCCCCCTCAGATACCAAAGGGTCTGCACTTACGATAACGAGGTGGTTGAGTGGGGGGACGTGTCCCGTGGCTATGAAGTGCAGAAGGGTGAGTTCGTCACCTTTACAAAGGAGGAACTCGACGCGATACGCCCGGAATCGGATCGCCGTATAAAGGTCGATAAGTTCGTCCAGTATCTCGGGGTCGATCCCCTCTACTTCCAGAGTAGCTACATCCTGGGTCCCGACAAGAGCGGCGACGCCTATGGGCTCCTCTACTCGGCGCTTGAAAAGAAGGGATTGGCGGGGATAGGCCGCTACACGATGCGGACGAAGGAGTACCCAGTCCTTATACATGCCTATAAGGGGGCTCTCATCCTCACCACGCTTAGGTACACTAACGAGGTCATCGACCCTGGCACAGTTAAGGATATTAAGGAGCTCAAGCAGCCGGGCAAGAAGGAGCTTGAACTCGCCTTTAAGATCCTCGACAACCTCACCGGTGAGTTCGACATCACCGAGTACAAAGACACCTACAGGGAGAACGTGGAGAAGCTCATCAAACAGAAGTTGAAGGGGGAAATAATCAAAGTGGAGAAGCCGGAGAAGAGGGAGGAGGTCAAGGAGCTCATGGTGGCGCTTGAGGAGACACTCCAGCAGATGAAGAAGAGATGAAATACAAGCCGATGCTCGCGGAGCCCACTGACGCCCCCTTCAGTGGATCGGGGTGGCTCTTCGAGGTAAAGTGGGACGGCATCCGTGCCATAGCCCAAATTGGGGAGACGCTAAGCATCACGAGCAGGAACTCCAACGATATCACCCGCAAGTTCCCCGAACTCACAGAGCTCTCCACGTTGGCATCCAAAGTTGTTATCGATGGGGAGATAATCGTGATGAATGGGGGCAGGCCCGACTTCCAAGCGGTGGCGAAGCGACTACAAGCCTCAAAGCAGGGGGAAATAGAGCATAAGGCTCGCGAGATACCCTGCACTTACGTAATCTTCGACATTTTAGAGAAAGACGGGATAACTCTGACGAGTAAGCCACTTAGCGAAAGGAAGACAATCCTTAGGGATTCGCTTAGGGATGGAAAGCATGTCGTCGTCTCTAGCTACGTCATCGGGGAGGGGGAAGCCTACTACAAGGCCGCCGTAGCGAAGGGGTTGGAGGGGGTCGTGGCGAAGAGGATTGATAGCCCATACCGCCCCGGGGAGAGGAGCCGGGATTGGCTTAAGGTGAAGAGCGTCAAGACGGTGGATTGCATCGTCGTCGGCTACACGAGGGGGACGGGGATCAGGGCTTATAGCTTCGGGGCGTTGCTGCTGGGGCTATATGAGAGGGATAAACTCACATTCGTGGGCAGGGTGGGGACTGGGTTCACGGATAAGTCACTCCAGGAGTTACTCGCCACCTTCCGCCCCTATAAGACGGCGGAGCAGCAGCTCGAAGCAACCGACATTCCCTCTGGTTCTACGTGGCTGAAGCCAATGGTCATCGCTGAGGTGGGTTACCAGAACCTAACGGACGACAACCGTTTGCGTGCCCCGCGTTTCATCAGACTAAGAACCGATAAAAAACCCCTTGACTGCACATTATCACAGGTGAGACCTGTGACCCTCGAAGACTACAACGCGAAAAGGAACTTCTCAAAGAGCCCCGAGCCCGTAGGGGAGGCGACGAAGCTGAAGGAAAACATCTACGTTGTGCAGGAGCACCACGCGAGCCACCTCCACTGGGACCTCCGCCTTGAGAGGGACGGAGTTCTGAAGAGTTGGGCGGTGCCAAAGGGTCCCCCTGAGAAGGTAGGGGACAAGCGCCTTGCAGTCGCAGTTGAGGATCACCCTCTAGACTACAGTGGCTTCGAAGGAATCATCCCCGAAGGCGAATACGGCGCCGGAACTGTCAAGATATGGGACAGAGGCATCTATGAGGCCAAGGAGTGGGGGGAGGAGAAGATAGAGCTCGTCATCCACGGAGAGCGGCTTAAGGGGCCTTACGAGCTCGTCCGCTTCAGGAAGGCTGGGGAGAAGAATTGGCTCCTCTTCAAGAAGCGGGTCGAGTAGCCTACCTAGGCACGATGGGGTGGAGCTACAGGTTCTGGGTAGGTAAGCTCTACCCAGAGGGGACAAGGACCACTGAGTACCTCACCGAGTACGCCAAAGTGATGAACTCCGTCGAGGTCGATGCCACTTTCTACAGGATACCCTCCATTTCAACCGTTGAGGCGTGGAGGGACGCGGTGCCGGATGACTTCAGGTTCGCTGTAAAGTTCCCACAGACAGTGACCCATGTCCCCGGCCTCGTCTACGACTCGGGGAAGCTTGAGGTCTTCCTCAGTCACATAGATATTCTCGGGGCGAAGTTGGGGCCAATGCTCCTCCAGTTTCCACCATTCCTAAAGCCCACTCACACTGCCCTCAACGACCTGTTGGAGAAGATCCCTAAGAAGAGGCTCATCGCCGCCGAGTTCAGGAATAAGCGCTGGTTCACCGAGGAGACCTACAAGTTACTCAGAGACCATGGCGTCGCCCTCGCGTTGACAAACAGGTCGGACGCTGCAAATGTCGAGACCGCCAGCTTCGCTTATATTCGCCTCGAAGGAGACAGAAAAGCCGTGAATGGACAGAGGGGGATTGTCGAGGTGGAAAGGGGGATAGAGACAGCTGAATGGGCCAATAAGGCGAAGAGATACCTCGAGTCAGGGCGTGATGTCTACGCCTACTTCAGCAAGTACTACTCTGGATATCCACCCGCTGACGTCGAGGAGATAAGTAAACAGCTATTTACCCACCCCACCAATGCGGGTACTCTATCCTCAAAGCCTTTGCCCTGAACCAAACCGCCATCTCCTCATCGAGGGGTTGGAGTATGAATCCATCGAGGAACCTAATCCCATCGAGGGGAATTGGTAAGCCGAACCAGTGGAAGAGTGTGGCTCCGACCCATGTGTCGTGGGTGACGTAGAGATCGATGTTATCTGGCTCAGCTGTTTTTAGGCGGAGCAAAGTATACTCAGCTACCATCCTAGCGAACTCACTGGAGGGCCGGAATATCTCCAGAGGAGCTAAGCCTGCGAGCCAGCGGTTCATCATCTCCGCAACCGCTAAATCCTCGTCTCCACATTTTTTGAAGACTTTGTCTATATAATTGTCCATAGCTTTAGGGTCGTAGGATGTTCGGAAGGGAAACACCCCACTGATCTCTGCCTTGTTTCCACTCCTCCTTATTCCTTCGACGATCGATTCCGCTGACTGCTTCGACCTATCAACGATGGTATGGTAGACGCGGTAGCTCCTATCATCGGATAGGCGTTCGCCAAACTCGATGGCTGCATCTTTCCCCCTCGATGTGCTCAGAAGCTTGTTGCTATTTGGCCCAGATAGGCCGGGTCGCTCGGTATGTCTAATGTGGATTATTGCTGGATTATTCGGCTTGAGTTCCTTCACACTTTTGAGGAGGCTAAGCGGACAGGAGCCCCAGTCGACTGACGATAAAATGTTGCCCACATAACTAGAAATGCTAAGATGTCTAATTAAACCAGCTTAATTATAGGTTAATAATTCAAGACCAAAAAAATGAGTGTCATTCGGGTACTTTTAGTTTTTCATTCTTGATTTACTTTTGCTTGCGGTCTGTATGCCATATTGTACAACCGATGGTTGATGTGGTCCTCGCCCTCGTCGAGAAAGTAAGATAAGGCGTCCCAGTTGAAATCAGAGTATTTGAGCCGACCGGGTTTATCCCCGAGTAGGCATGTGAGACAACCTATACGCGATTCAGGCCTTCTCAGCCTCCTCCTTAATAATGATCAACTCCAACAATCGAAGCCTTAGTCCCAGGATCACCTTCGGGATCTCTGACTGGTACAAGCAGCGCCTCCTCTCAGACAATGGTACCATTCTTCTTCGGGTTATTTGCCTTTATGATCCTTATCGTTTCGACAAGCGTGGTGAGTTTTGGTGTGCTTGTTTCATGAAGTCAGATTTTATGATTGGTACCATTTTATTGATAGATTCGTAGCGACCACACTGATGGTGACAGGTGTTTGCTCTCTTGGTGCGTGCGCGACGATGGGTGACGCTGGGTCTTCCTTTGACTTCTTCGGTGACTTGTCGGTGACTATTGATGACTTCTTCTGCTGACTTTCCTTGACAGTCTGTTATTCCTCTGGTGACTCTTCTTTGACTGTTGCTGGTGGGTGTCGATGACTGTCCATGACTGTCGATGACTGCGGGTGGCTCTTCCTTTGACCTCTTTGTTGGCTTCTTTCGCTGGCTTTCAGTGACTGTCGATGGCTCTGCAATGGCTGTCGATGACTCTGCAATGGGTGTCGATGGCTTTGTTGATGGCTCTGCAATGGGTGTTGCTGGTGGGTGGCTGTGGGTGACTGCTGATGGGTGTCGATGACTGTCGATGGGTGTACCTGACAAAGTGTGGTTAGCTACTACAGTACTAGCCTGTGGTGACGGTACACATTCTGCAACATCTCAATTGATGCCAGACTCATCAGCAGAGTCATCATCACCGTAGTTCACCATCAGTGCCAAAGTCATGCAGGGTCACCCCCTTGCTTTGCAGGAACTCCCTGTCAGCAACATCACTCTCCAACCTACCTACAAAGTCAGGAATTGATTTTAGGAGGTACTGGCTCCTGTGGCTTCTCCTGTATGAATATCAAATAAATAACAAAATTAATGGTACCATTATGCTTGATTAGAATCTAAGCGCGTAGGTTAAAACTTACCTCACGCACTCGGGCCCATACGAGACGCACACTGACTCATTAAGTATCCCTCGCTAAGCTTTCACCCGATAGAGCTTAGCGCGTGCCACAATCCCCACCTCTTCCAACATCCCCATCTTGGCGAGGCAGTAGACCATCCGACGAGCTAGTGTGATCCTCAGCCCCGTGGCCTTGCTCAGCTGGCGGGCTGTGAACGCGCCATGCATGTCGGGTATCAGCTTCAAGTAGGCCTCAGGCTTCTCGAAGACGGTGCTACTGACAACCTTCACGAGGTGCCTCTCCTTCACTGTGTACCGAGTCCTTCTCTTTCCCCTCCACCTGACCGACTGCGCCTCATCGGCGTGGACGAGCAGCACCTCAAGAGAGAAGTTCGGGTCCAGAGGCAGCGTGGGGCAATAGATGAGCTCGTTGAAGACTTCCTCGACCCGCCCGATACGGGGGGAGATCCGGCGCTGCCTCTTCCCGTCCACCTCCCTAATGACCCACCGCCTCTCGGGGACTGGATGCACGAGTCTGACCCTGTACCCCTTCAGCAGCTTTACCAGCTTCGCCCTGATCTGAGGGAAGTTCCCAGTCTGGATCTCGATGAGAAGGTCCCCCCGGATTATGTCCGCCCTGTAGCCCCAGACCGTCCCCTCGACGAGGTCCCCAGGCTCCCTTAGCCACTCCTTCAACTCGGCGTGGAGGCCCCTCTCTGGCATGAATACACCAAAAGTCCAAGCCGAATATAACTGATACCTAGTAAAGGTGAAGAAAAATTACTTCATAAGAATCGCTGTGGGTAAGAAAACGAGACGGCTAAAGAGGGGACTACTTCTCGAGACCACTCATCTTCCTGATCTGCTTACCGACCTTCTCAATTTCCAGTGCGTCGACTTCGTCCATGAGGACCTTAAAGTGCTTCGAGCCATCTTTGTACTCGGCAATCCAGTCCTTCGCAAACTTACCACTCTGCACGTCCTTGAGCACCTTCCTCATGTTTTCCTCGACGCGGTCGTCGACGATAACGGGGCCGACAGTGAGGCCACCCCACTTCGCTGTGTCGCTTACAGCGCGGTACATCCCACCTATCCCCGACTTGTAGATGAGGTCAACGATTAGCTTCAACTCGTTGCAGACCTCGAAGTAAGCTAGCTCTGGCGGATAACCCGCATCAATGAGGACCTTAAATCCCCTACGGATCAGCTGGTCAGCCCCACCACAGAGGACAGCCTGCTCTCCAAATAAGTCCTCCTCAGTTTCGTCCTTGAAGGTGCTCTCTAGGACCCCTGCTTTTCCGCTGCCCAGCGACTTCGCGAGGGCGAGTGCTGTCTGTAACGCCTTTCCAGAAGCATCCTGGTGGACGCTTACAAGTGATGGAACGCCGAAGCCGGCCTCGTATTGGCGTCTGAGCTCTGCACCGGGGCTCTTTGGGGCCACCATTATTACGTCGACGTCTTTAGGCGGTTTGATAGCGCCGTACAGTATGTTGAATCCATGGGCGAACTGGAGGGTTTTCCCCTTCTTCATAGCTAGGGCGACCTCTTCCTTCCACACTGTGGGCTGCGCCATATCGGGGACAAGCATGAGGACTATATCCCCCTGCTGTGCGGCCTCGAGGACCGTCGTCACCTTAACGCCATCTGCTAGGGCCTGCTTCCAACTCTTCCCTCCGGGGCGGAGACCCACTACGACATTAACTCCGCTATCCTTCATGTTGAGGGCCTGAGCCCTACCCTGGCTACCGTAGCCGATTACGGCCACGGTCTTCCCCTTCAGAACCTTGTCATCTATGTCTTTATCGTGGTATACCTTCACCATCAGTACTCACCCTTCTCTAGTCTTAGCCGTCCCTTCTCGATAGCTGTCACTCCCGTCCTCGAGATCTCCTCCACCCCTATGGGCATAACAGCCTCTATGAACGCGTCTATCTCCTCAGACTCACCCGTGACCTCGGCTATAAGGTTGTCCGGCTCGATATCCAGGATCAGACCGTGGTATTCGTTCACTAACCGTAGGGCATCCTCTCTCGCCATCGGGTCTGTCGTCGTTAGCTTCACAAGTGCCAGCTCTCTGTTCACTGTACGAAGCGGGTCAAGGCGCTTTACTTCCACCACGTCAACCATCTTATCGAGCTGTTCCACAACCTGGTTGACGCCTCTGGAGTCTGCTTGAACGACGATGGTTATTCTCACCGTTTCGTCGTCGAGCACTGTCCCAGCAGTGATGCTGTGGATGTTGAAGTTCTTCCGACGGAACATGTTGCTTATATTAAACAGCACACCCGGCCTATTCTCGACCAAGAACGCGACTACATGCATCTCGCTCATTTCTAAGCCTCCAGAAGCGCGTCCTTCAATCCCGCACCAGGTGGAACTATCGGGTATACGTTCTCCTCCGGGTCTATCGGAACATCGATGACTGTCGAAACGTCGCTCTTAATCGCTCGCCTCACTGCGGACTCGAAAGCCTCCAAGGTGTCTACCCTGACACCCTCAGCCCCATACGCCTCAGCAAGCTTCACCATGTTAGGGTTACCCTTCAACTTCACCGCAGAGTAGCGGTGGTCAAAGAAGAGACGCTGCCACTGGGCGACCATGCCTAGCATCTGATTATTCAACACAACTACTACGACAGGCAGGTCCTCCTCGACACTCGTCGCCATACTGTTCTCCGTCATGCCAAAGCTGCCATCCCCAGCTATATCCACGACCGGGACTTTGGGCCTCGCAGCCTTTACGCCGATGGCGGCTGGGAAACCCCAACCCATCGTGCCGAGGCCACCACTAGTGAAGAAGGTCCTCGGGTCGTAGGCGTCGTAGTGGAGCGCGGCCCACATCTGGCACTGCCCCACCTCGGTTGTGACGATCGACTCACGGGGGAGTGATTTGCGGAGCGCTCTGATGACGTCGGGGGCTCTTAGATATCCCTCCTTATGTCCATTACCGTTCGAGTTGACTTGGCAGCGGAATTCCGCCACCTTCTTGCTCCACTCGGAGCTCACCTCACCACCCGCGCGGAGCTTGCTCACGTTGTAGAGAAGGCCACGTAAGCCTAGGGCAGCGTCCCCGACGACGCGAGTCACTGTCTCCACGTTCTTGTCGATCTCGCTCCTGTCAATATCGAGGTGGATAATCTTAGCGTTGGGCGCGAAGCTCTTCACTGCCCCCGTCGTCCTGTCGCTGAGGCGCGCTCCGACAATTAAGAGGACGTCCGCCTCGGGGACGAGGTTGTTAGCTGCCTGTGTGCCATGCATCCCGCATAGGCCGAGGCTGAGTGGGTGGTCGGCTGGGAAGGAGCCCTTGCCCATGAGGGTAGTTGCGGTAGGCGCCATAAGGTACTCACTAAGGGCAACGAGTTCGCGTGTCGCGCCGGAGTTCACGACCCCGCCCCCGGCTACAACGACGGGGCGCTGAGCCTTAGCGAGGAGCGTCGCGGCCCACTCAACTTCGCGTGGGTCCGGTTGATAGTTGGGGTGATACCCCCTGAGCTTCACGGTCTCGGGGAAGCTGATGTCCTCGACGTCGGTCGTGACGTCCTTAGGTAAATCTACGAGGACTGCACCCCTCCTCCCCGTCGAGGCGATCTGGAAAGCGACCTTAACCGCTCTCGGTATCTCAGAGGCCTTCCTCACCTGCATATTGTACTTGGTCACAGAAGCGCTACACCCGATGATGTCTACCTCCTGGAAGGCATCGGTGCCGATCGTTGCACGAGTCACTTGCCCCGTGAAGGCGACGACTGCGCTTGAGTCCATATTGGCAGACGCTACCCCGGTGACGAGGTTAGTGGCACCTGGGCCGGACGTCGCGAGGCAAACACCCACCCCCCCAGTGGCTCTGGCATATCCATCAGCCATATGTGCTGCTCCCTGTTCGTGCCGGGCAAGGATGAAACGGAAGTCTCCGTTAAGAATCTCATCGCATAACGGGATGACTACTCCGCCAGGTAGCCCGAAGACGTGTTTCACACCCTCCAACTCAAGGGACTTTACGAATGCCTTAGTACCAGCCATCTCAACCAAACTTGAACTCCTCCAAATCGTAGAATCGGGGACCAAGCCAAGCGACTAAGCCCATCACTGAGGAACTAAACCAAATTAAGAACTGGGGACACTCCACGGGTGTTGTACTACCGAATAAAGCGATACCCCATCTACGCCACCCTCAACTCGGCGGCAATGATAAAACGATACCCCATGAAACCAATCTCCAAACTGTATGTAGCCAAGAAATAAGCGGCACTAAATAAAAAGTTTGTGAAGATAATTACAGTATGATGTTTGTACCACGCTAAACTTAACACCGCCGAGACCCGTAAACCATAGGAGTGGATTCATGAGTAACCTAACTCACCTAGAGTGCTCGAAGTGTGGTGAACTCCACGACGCCGATCAGGTTCAGACAGTCTGTAGAAAGTGCGGTAAACCCCTCTTCGCTAGATATGACCTAGAGGCAGCGAAAGAGACGATTACGAAACGGGAACTCGTTGGGAGAGTCTCCTCGATGTGGAGATACATGGAGATTCTTCCGGTGAAAAGAAAGCAGAACATCGTTACCCTCGGGGAGGGGTGGACCCCACTCACCCCAGCACCACGTTTAGGTGAGTCCCTGGGTCTATCTAACCTCCTTGTCAAGGACGAGGGAGTCATCCCCACCGGTAGCTTCAAGGCGAGGGGCCTTAGCGTCGCCATCAGCAGGGCGAAGGAGCTTGGAATTAAGCGTGTTGCACTCCCATCAGCTGGTAACGCTGCGGGTGCGATGGCTGCCTACGGGGCACGTGCGGGTCTAGAGGTTTACGTCTTCATGCCAGAGGACGCTCCAAAGGTCAACGCTGTAGAATCTGACGTTGTTGGCGCTAAAGTTGTTTATGTGAAGGGTCTCATAAGCGATGCGGGGAAGCTCGTCCGCGACGGTGAGCAGGAGATGGCTTGGTTCAGCGTAGCCACTCTCGGAGAGCCCTACCGGATTGAGGGTAAGAAGACGATGGGCCTCGAGGTCGCGGAGCAGCTTGATTGGAAGCTGCCGGATGTCATCATTTATCCCACTGGCGGAGGCACGGGAATCATTGGAATGTGGAAGGTCTTCGACGAGCTCGAGGAGATGGGTTGGATAGGGAGCGAGCGACCCAGAATGGTGAGCGTCCAAGCAGAAGGTTGTAGCCCAATCATCAAGGCCTTTGTGGAGGGAAAGGATGAGAGCGAGTTTTTTGAAAACGCACACACTTTAGCGTCCGGTTTGAGAGTCCCGAAGGCCCTCGGCGACTTCCTAATCCTTAAGGCGGTGAGAGAAAGTGGCGGAACCGCCATCGCGGTAACTGATGATGAGCTTATGGCTGACGTCCGCCTGATAAGTCGCCTAGAGGGAATCTTCGCGTGCCCCGAAGGCGCTGCAACCATCTCCGCTCTCAGGAAGATGGTGGAAGAGGGGGAGGTTGAAAGAAACGAGCGCGTCGTCATCTTCAACACAGGCTCCGGCCTCAAGTACACGGATCTATTCACAGTCAAGGCGCCCGTTGCTGACCCTAAGAGACCCTTCGACTATGGGTCTCTAAGGTAGTAAGACTTATCACGGGCAAGCCACACCCCTGACGCGATTCGCCATGGCCACCGCCACAGCTTTCGCACCAGGGCACATAACGGGCCTATTCCAGATATGTGACCAACCTACCGACCCACTGAAGAAGGGATCGAGGGGTTCGGGTGTAAGTCTTGCTTTAGGTGTCTACACTAAGGTTACTGCCGAACCCGCAAAAGTAATGAAATGGAAGATAATGATCAACGGGAAAACTACTGAAGAGGCCTTCGTCTCAGAGAATGTGTTAACGAAGTTCTCGAAGCTGATTATACCGCAGGTCATTTCCGTCGAGCATTACGTAGAGACGCCAATTTTCGCTGGCTTTGGTAGCAGCGGTGGAGGCGCACTTAGCCTAGCCCTGGCCATGAATGAAGCAGCTGGCTCAGGATTAACGAGGGTGGAAGCAGCTCAGATAGCTCATATCGCCGAAATTGAGTGCAAAACGGGATTAGGCAGCGTCTTCGCCTCGGAGCGCGGTGGATTCGGGATACTCACCAAACCTGGCGCCCCAGGTATCGGCGAAGCAATTTCATATCCAAATACAAAGGAACTGCGCGTCGTATACGTCCACTTTGGCCCCATTAAGACGAGAGAAGCCCTCGCTAACCTCGCTCTAAGGGCAAGAATCAATGAGATGGGAGGTAAGTTCGTCGATGAACTCACCGAAGACCCTACACCTATTCACTTCATGAGATCCAGCCGCCAATTCACGGAGCATGTAGGCCTCGTGACCCCGAAGCTTAGAACATTGTTCGATAAGATGGAATCAGCTGGTTACATGTTTACTATGGCGATGTTCGGCGAAGTGGCATTCAGCGTCATGTTAAGGGAAAAAGCAGAGGAGGCAGCTAGAGCGATCGAAACCGCTTTCCCCAGCTACGAAGCTGTAGTTGTCGGGATCGATGACGACGGCGCTAAAGTGATTTCTAGAAGAAACTAGATATTTGTCCTATCTTAAAGATGGGGCTGCTCGGTTGGGAGCTGCACTGGAATCAGGTGTTCGGTTATGTAATGGGTCATCTGTGGTGGGCGCGGCACCTTTGCTGTCATTTCCATGAAGTGATCATAGCTGCGAGTGTCAAACAGCCAGCAGTAGTTCCACTTCTGGTTCATAGAACCATGGATCCCCATGTACTTAACCCCAGTTTCCTCACAGGCTTTCTGCATACGCTTATCGTGCTCCTTCAGCTCCTTTTTGCTACCAACCCAATCGAAGTAGAGGAGTATTATCATAGATTTTCTCCCGTAAGCGTTTGCCATAATGAAAAGGTTAGGCGTAAGCGTATTTTCATACCTTTGCCCCTTTCATTGTGTGTCAATTTTGCTCACGGAAGTGGTAGGGTAGTCGGATATAAAATGAGTGGTCTAGATATAGGATATTAAGAAACTAATATTTGCCCTAATTGTTTTAAGCCATTATGATGATTTGTCTTTATGGCTCATCCAGATTTTAAAAACACCCTATATTATGGGGATAATCTTGCGGTTCTTCGCAATCCCAAATACTTTCAGGATGAGTCAATTGACCTGATTTACCTAGACCCACCTTTCAACAGTCAAGCTGATTATAATATTCTTTTCAAAGAAGTAACAGGAGAACAATCACAAGCACAGATTCAGGCTTTCACAGATACTTGGCATTGGGACACAGGCAAGAAAAGCCTTTGATTATCTCACACTTGAAACCCCTAACGATGTCGCTAACTTGATTCTTGCACTACAACATTTTCTAGGAATCAATGATATGTTAGCATATCTAGTAATGATGGATATTCGGTTATTAGAACTTCATAGAGTTCTCAAATCAACAGGCTCTATTTATCTTCACTGTGATTCAACCGCTAGTCACTATCTCAAATTGATAATGGATTCAATATTTGGAATAGAGAATTTTAGGAATGAAATAATATGGAAGAGAACATCAGCACATTCAGGAGAAGGTAAAATTACTAAATATGGTAGAATACACGATTCTATCCTATTTTACACAAAGTCAAATGATTATACATTTAATCCACAATATTCTGATTATGATAAAGACTATCTTGATAAATTCTATAAAAATAAAGACCCAGATGGAAGAGAATGGACATCATCCGACCTTATGGCATCAGGAACACGAAAAGGAGAAAGCGGAAAAGTTTGGAAAGGAATCGACCCCAATATTAGAGGTAATCATTGGAAATTTACTATAGAAAATTTAGAAGAACTAGATAGAAAAGGAAGAATTTATTTTCCAAAGAAGATTGGTGGTGTCCCAAGATATAAGCGGTATAAAGATGAAGGTAAAGGTGTTCTTCTTCAGGATATTTGGACTGATATAAATCCAATACAATCACATAGTTCTGAACGAATGGGCTTTCAAACTCAAAAACCAGTTGAGTTACTTGAACGAATAATCAAAACAAGTAGTAATGAAGGGGATATTGTTTTAGACCCATTCTGTGGATGTGGTACAGCCACTATTACCGCAGAAACATTACATCGACATTGGATTGGCATTGATATTACGTTTTTAGCCATCAATCTGATCAAGAATCGAATTATAGAGTCTTTTCCTAATGCAGATTTTCAGGTCACAGGAGAACCAAAGGATGTTGAATCAGCAAGAGAACTTTCTAAAGATAGGTATCAATTCCAGTGGTGGGCACTATCTTTGATTGGTGCTAGACCAGTAGGCTCAACAAGTTCTTCACCCAGAGTTGGCAGAAAGGGGGCAGATGAGGGAATTGATGGTTGGCTAAGATTCCCCATCTCTGAATCTCAAGTTGAGAGAATTGTTGTACAGGTAAAGTCTGGACACGTTGGAATGAAGGATATTCGTGAACTAAGGGATGTTGTTCAAAGACAGGGTGCTGTAATGGGGCTATTCATTACCCTTGAAGAGCCAACAGATGAGATGGTTAAAGAAGTTAAAGCCACAGACCCATATATTGCCCCTAACTGGAATCACGAATATCCTAAAATTCAGATTTTAACTATTGAGCAGTTGCTTCACAATGCAAGACCCGACATCCCACCTACATCTAATATGTTCAGGGAAGCCCCACAAATAATCAGGAAGGAAGAGGTAATACAGAAGAAATTGGGTTAGGGTAAACCATCACGAAACCCTATCCAGTATCTTTCTCATCTTGGTTGCCTCTCTTGCTGGTGCAACATAAGAATCGGCTGTCGCAATTCTAGCCCAGCCAAACCACTGAAGCATACCCTTTAAATCAACATCTGGTTGTGAAGCAAACCAGTTGGCTCTAGACTTTCTGAATTTGTGTGAACTAAAGCCAACGACTTTATGTAGTGTTTGCCATGCGCGCGCGCTCATCAAAACCATTATTACCATCTGGTGGACCCTTCCATGTCGAAGTGACAGATTATGTATAATGCAGATGTTCTCAACTCAGCTACTATTGAGGGCATGCTTGCGGCGCCGGGAATCAAATGGCACCGCGACCCCCCAGATGTCATCGGCATGTGGCTCGCTGACCCAGACTTCCCGACAGCACCCTTCATAAAGAAGGCACTAATCAACGCAGTTCAAGACGAGGACTTACTCTATGGAACCGACGATAAGGCCAGAGAGGTCATGGCGGAGAGAGTCAATAGGAAAAACGGCTTCAAGATCACGAAGGATGATATCTACGTCACCCAGGGTGTCATCCCCGCAATGTGGCTAGCCATCCAGAACTGCGGGGCTAAGCCGGGCGACGAAATCGTTGTCACTAACCCCATGTATTTTCCATTCTTCACCGCCGTCGAAACTTGCCAAATGAAGCCCGCCTACTGGAAGATTAACGAGGAGGACGGCTACAAGTTCGACATCGAAGGCCTGAAAAAGCTAGTGAACAAGAAGACCAAGCTCATATTCGTCTGCAATCCCCACAACCCCTCCGGCCGCGTCATGACAAAGGAAGAGTTGAAGGGCATCGCCGACGTCGCAGTAGACCACAAGATCAACATCATGGTCGACGAGCTATGGGACGACATAGTATTCGACGGAAAGAAGCACATCAGCCTCGCCACCCTCAGTCCCGAGGTCGCTGACCTAACAGTGACGAGCTGGGGCATAAGCAAGACTTGGGGCCTACCCGGTCTTCAGTGCGGGTATCTCACCGCGACGCCTAAAATGAGGGAGGGACTCAAGAAGCACGCAAAGGGAGTGCTGCGCGGGTCCTCGACCCTCAGCCTCGACGCCGCCATTGCGGCACTCGACAGACACGGTGAGTACTGGATCAAGGATATCATTGACCAACTAACGAAGATAAGGGGAATCGCAACAAAGCGGTTCACAGAGATGGGATGCACCGTACCCGAGCTACAGGGAACCTACCTCATGTTCCCCAAGTTCAACGTGCAGATGACCCACGAGGAGCTCGCTAAACTTATGCAGGAAAAAGCGAAGGTCGGCCTCGGAACAGGCACGGAGTTTGGCCCCGAAGGCGAAATGCATATGAGAATGACCATCGCAACGAGCGAGGCCATTCTTGGTGAGGCCCTCGACAGGATCGAGAAGTCCCTCAAGACCGTCAAGAAGAAGTAGAGCCCAGAATAGGCTCTTTTTTCATTTTATACAACCTAGCGCAGGTTTATACTTATAATTTGTTAGAAGGATCGATGTGACTAGTTCTTACGGATGCTTCTAACGAGGCCCCTCGACTTCTGACCTGCCTTCGTGACGCTGCGGGCGGCCCTACCCCTCTGACCCTTAGAGGTCTGCTTTGGCTTGGAAATTTTTAACTTATTCTCCTTAGCTGAGGCAACATACTCCTTGAGGATCTCGACATTCTCCTCATGAGTCGATTTCCTGCGGAGGTCAACGGGGATACCGAGGATTTCTGCCTCTCCAGGGTTCAAGCCAGCCGCCTGTACCTCAGCGACGCTGAAGCCGCGGCCCTCCCTAATGGTGTCGGAACGGAAGACCATTGGTGAAATGAAGCGGGACATGGGGGTCACCTGTAACTCTTCTGCTTTCGCCTGCGTGCGCCTGGGCCACCAAACTTCTTAGGCTCCTTCCTACGGGCGTCACCGCTGAGCATGGTGCGGTCGTGCTCGATGAATGTACTCTTGAGTCTCTTACTCTTCGTGTACTTGACGAGTCCCTGAGCTAAACCCATGCGAGCCGCTTCAGCCTGGCCTAGTGGACCTCCACCCGCCACTTCGATACTTATATCGACCTTGCTGGCTACGTCGCCGGCGATGAGTATGGGCTCCATAATCATCTCGCGAGCCATTAGGGGCTCGTGGTACTGCACTGGGACATTATTGATCCTTACCCTGCCTTTACCCTCTTCGACTGTGACACGTGCCTTCGCGGTCTTACGTTTACCAGTTGCGAGTACAGGCTTTTTCTTAGTTACGGGCGCTGACAATTTAATCTACTCCCTTCTTATTCCAGCCGATGCCCTCGGCGAGTTCGCCGACGGTTGCCGATCTATTGTTGAGCTTGCTGCTATGGCACTCGGTTAGGCTCTGCTTCTCCACCTTCTCTAACTCATCGGGAACGCCAATGTGTACGTGCAGTCTTTTGTAGGCAGCGGCACCCTTTGGTATCCTGTAAGGAAGCATCCCCCGGACGGTTCGGCGAACGATCTCGTGGGGCCTCCTGTGATGGACGGGGCCCTTGCCGAAGCCTCCGACCTTTATGAATTCCTTCCAATCATCGACCAACTTTTTCTTGTTGCCGGAGATTACGACGTTCTGCGCATTAACTAGCACTATTGTTTCGCCGGCTAGGAGCCTCTTGGCGACGACGCTGGCCATCCTACCAAGAATGAGGCCGTCGGCGTCTATGACTGTCCTTGTGCTCATCTCTGATTCAACCTATTCATCGGCTCAGGCTGCCTGATGCACCCAGCCTACATCACGTCTATAATTATAAAGGTTTTCCAAAGGCTTATGCTCGCGTCGAAGCGTGATAGTCGCGTATTGGTGGGACAGAAACAGGGCTAAATGGCTCATAAATGGTAGAATGCGTAGCTTAGTTTCGTTAACAAAATAGACCTCGCGCTTGCTACTCACTGTTTATACCTTGCCCAATAGGCGAGCGATTAAGATGCGCACACACGGTGTATCATTAGGGGATGAACTCGACCTTGCATCCTACGCGACTCTTCGCCGTCTCGAAGGCTTCCCCTGCCTTTTCAAGGGATAGCCTATGTGTTATTAACTCTCTAACCTTAATCGTGCCACTGCTCGCCAGCCTTAGGGATTGGTCGAAGTTCTCTGGCTTCGCGTCATATGCACCACTCAGAGTTATCTCCCTGCGGACCACCTGAGTCATGGGGACCTCTACTGAGCGCCCGAAGATACCTATCACTGTCACTTGTCCTCGTTTCTTCACTATCTGAATGGCCTGCGCCACAGCGGAGGGTGCACCTGTAGCAACGAAGGCTATGTCAGCGCCACGACCCCCAGTCCTCTCAAGGACTAGCTTAGCAAGGTCCTCCTTCTCCACATTGAAGGTTTCAAGCCCCATTCTCTCGGCTATCTTAAAACGCTCCATATCTACGTTGACGCCGGTTATCATCACCTGGGCCCCTGCTAGGCGGAAGAGCTGGGCACTGAAGATGCCTATTGGTCCACAGCCTTGGACAACCACGAAGTCACCGAGTCTGATGGGTGTGCAATCCTTGACGAAATGAAGTGCGTTGCTGAGGGGCTCGATGAGAGCACCCTCCTCGAAGCTGAGCTCTTCGGGGAGGCGGTGTAGGAGTTTATAGGGTACGGTAACGTATTCGGCCATCCCTCCATCGGTGTGGATTCCGAAGAGGGTGGAGGCATCACAAAGATTCTCGTGACCCGAGTGGCAGTAAGCGCAGACCCCACAGGATTTTACGGACTCGGAGAGGACACGGTCACAGACAGCGTAGCCCTTTACCTGTGGTCCGATTTCCGCAACCCTCCCCGAGAACTCATGACCCATCACAACAGGGAGCCTCATTTTCGAGTAAGCCGGCGAATAGTCATAGATCCCAAGGTCACTACCGCAGATAGCGGCAGCCTTGACCTCTATCAGCACCTCGTCAGTAGCGGGTTTGGGTTTGGGCACCTCAGCGAATTCAACGCCGGGCTCTGGTTTACTTTTAACGACTGCTCTCATCACAGGCACCTTTACACAGCTATGGGACACTGATCCCGGATTAAACGCTTCCCCGACGGGCAATGCTCTAATTCCCTGCGGTGCATCCTAATCTTGAAGTCTATGGAGGATGCTGAGAAACGAGTGCTCGATGCGGTCGATGTTGATGGCTTAGTCAAATACTTGTGTGAGTTGATTTCATTTCACAGTTTGGGCGGGCAAGAGTCCCCTGCACAGAGAAACATAGCAGCAAAGATGAAGGCTATAGGCCTCAGCGTCGAGACTTGGAATGTCGACTTCGAGAAACTCAGGAGCCATCCTGCCTTCAGCATGCCCATACCTCGTATGGAGGGCATTGGTGTCGTGGGCAGCTACGGTGAGGGGTCTGGGAAGAGTCTGATAGTCAACGGTCACATTGACGTCGTCTCCCCTGGTGACGAGTCGAAGTGGAGGTATCCGCCATGGAAGGGGACGGTCTCCGACGGTAGGATCTATGGGCGTGGTTCTTCCGACATGAAAGGTGGCATAGTCGCGGCACTCTACGCGATAAAGGCGATTGTTGATACGGGATTCCAAATGAAAGGTAAAGTGATGCTCGAAACCGTCATCGGCGAGGAGGATGGAGGCGTCGGTGCCCTCGATGCTGTTCTCAGGGGCTACAGGGCTGATGCAGCGATAGTTCCCGAGCCAAGTGAGCTCAGTGCGGTCCCGGCCCATGCCGGTGTTATGGCATTCAGGGTAACAGTCCAGGGCAAGGCGGCTCATGCGAGCATACGCACAGACGGCGTAAGCGCCATCGACAAGTTCCTCCCCCTCTATGATGCTTTGAAGAGGCTTGAGGCGAAGAGGAACACCCGCATTAAAGACCCACTATACGCTGGCTACGACATACCCTCCCCCGTGAGCATAGGTAAGATCGTGGGCGGCGAATGGCCGGGGACAGTCCCCGAGAACCTCTACTTCGAGGGGCGCGTTGGAGTCCACACCGATGAGACCTGCGACCTTGTTAAGTGGCAGGTTGAGGACGCCATTAAGGTGGCAGCGGAGGCGGACCCATGGCTCAAGGTGCACCAGCCAAGAGTCGACTGGAACGGGTATCGCTTTGACCCAGCGAAGATACCTGCCCACCACCCAATAATGGAGACCGTGAAAACAGCATACAGAGAAGTTACCGGTTCCAGCCCAAAAGTTGAGGGAAAGACCTACAGCAGCGATATGCGTCTACTCGTCAACCTCGGCTCCACTCCAACGATGATCTTCGGTCCTGGGGAGCTGCGGGAGGCCCACTCAGCCAACGAGTCAGTTAGTGTAGAGAACCTAGAAAAGGCGGCGAAGACCTACACCCTAGCAATCCTCCGCTGGTGCAACCAGCCAAATTAAACGCATTTTTTTAGAGACGAGTGAAGAACCTATTACGTAAGGCGATATTGAGTTGGATGAATACTATCGGATACCTGCTTATCCAGATCATCTCTCAAGCACGACAGTATTAGCGAGGATGCTGGACGGCCTCGGATTCCGCTTCTACTGGGCGACGGAGGGGCTTAGAGCGGAGGACTACACCTTCCGCCCTGCTAAAGGCACAATGAGCGTCGAGGAGCTAGTAACCCATGTCTGGTCTCTCATGAATTGGGTGAGTAGCTCGGCATTGAACAGGCCCTACGAGAAGCCCAAGGATGGCCCAACCGCGAGTGAGGAGACCTTAAGCATAATCCATGACCTCAGGGAGGCGATGCTCGCGATGAGCGAAGAGGATCTAGGGAAGCTGCGTATACGCGATAAGCCCTTCTGGAACCTGATAAATGGGCCGTTCTCCGATGCCCTTACGCACACAGGGCAGATAAACTCATTCAGGAGACTCGCCGGTAACCCCGTTGCGGGCGCCAATGTCTTTTTGGGAGAGCCACCGAGGGCAGAGAAAGTTTAGTTCCACCCTTACTTGGTCGTGTCCGTCTTCTTTGACTTTAGGAGCGTCGCGCGCACATATTATCAATAATCGAAATTTCTAGATTCAGTTTAAATCCTCGACCTCGTTTTTCAGTGAGGGTTAGTAGTGCGCCTCGGTTTTATCGTCAACCCCGTGGCGGGGATGGGTGGTCGAGTAGGGTTGAAGGGTAGCGACGGTATAAGGACCCTGAGGAAGGCGAAGGAACTTGGCGCCACCGAGACGTCCCCCGCCAGGGCCGTTGAGACACTCAAGCACCTTACCTCCCTAAAGGGGGAGATTGAGCTTATTACTTATCCGGGGGAGATGGGGAAAGACGAGGCTCTGTCCGCTGGGTTCGAGCCAAGAGTATTAGGGAAGATCAAACCGGGTGAGACTACCTCAGCAGACACGAAAGCTGCAGCGTCCGAGATGGCTCGCTTAGGCGTAGACCTCATTTTATTCGCGGGGGGCGATGGAACCGCCCGCGACGTCTTTGAGGCCATCGACGGGAAGGTTACCGCACTCGGTATCCCAACAGGAGTAAAGATTCACTCGGGTGTCTTCGCAGTCTCACCAGCAGCAGCCGGTGAGCTTGCTGCAAAGTACCTCAGAGGAGAGGTCACATCGGTTCAGCAGTCAGAGGTCATGGACATCGACGAGGAGGCGTTCCGCGAAAATAGGCTGAGTGCACGCCTCTATGGATACCTACGAGTCCCTAGTGAGGAGTCCTATGTGCAGGGGTCGAAGGAAGCAAGCCCAACCCAGGAGGATGAAAACCTCAAGGCAATAGCCGCAGACCTCGCCGACGAAATGGACCCTGATACACTCTATGTTCTAGGGCCAGGCTCCACCATAAGCAGTGTAACGGAACACCTCCGTTTAGCTAAGACCCTCCTTGGTGTCGACGTTGTCAAGGGAGGAAAAATTGTTGCCTCGGACGTTAATGAGGACCAGATCATTAACATTGTCACCGGGAAGAGGGCGAAGATTATAGTCACCGTAATCGGCGGGCAGGGCTTCGTCTTCGGCCGTGGCAACCAGCAAATAAGCCCCAAAGTTATCCGTGCGATCGGGAAGGATAATATAGTAATAGTCGCGACTCCAGCGAAGCTAGCTACTCTCCATGGTAAACCGCTACTGGTTGACACGGGGGATCCTACGCTCGACAGGGAGCTGTCCGGCTACACTCGTGTCGTCACCGACTATGGTAGACGCGTTGTCTATAGAATCAAAGAGGTTTGACCATAGCATCCGGATTATTATGCTATGGATCGTTGACTTAATCGAGTGTGCACGATGGATTCTATCTTGGATTGTATGGACCTAGGAACTCCTCCTGCAGAATATTTCCCCCATCGATCACTATCTCTGAGCCCGTCAAGTAGCTTGACTCGTCACTTGCGAGGAAGAGGACTAGATTACCCACATCCTCTGGACTTCCCTGTCGGCACATAGGTATCTTCCTCCCGAACTCCCTCATCGCAGCCTCCGCGTTCACATCACCCAGGCTCCCCCTAATCACAAAGGCACTGGGACTGTAAACGTAGCCGGGTAGAATGCAGTTCACATTTATCATGTACTGCGCCATCTCGAGTGCCAACGCCTTTGTAAATCCAATTACCGCTGCCTTAGAGGAGCCATAAGCTGTCTGCCCACCTGCCGGTGTCCCAACCATCGGCCCTGTCACACTGCTCATGTTCACAATCTTCCCATACCTCCTATCCATCATGCCAGGCAGAACCGCCTTAGTACACCTGAACATACCGAAGACGTTGATCTCGAAGAGGCGATGGAGGAACTCCTCATCCATCTCTACCAGCTTGCGCCTTGGATAAATACCCGCATTATTAACGAGGATGTCTACAAGCATATGATCCTTAGCAATATTGGCGAAGCCCTGCTCAACATCCACTGACTTAGTGACATCCATCCGATATGCACTTGCCTCACCGCCGACCGCCCTGATCGTTTCCGCTGTCTTCTCGACAGTTTCTTGAATGTCCGCCAAACATACGGTGGCACCATTGGCCGCCAGAACCTTCGAGATGCCCGCCCCAATCCCTTGAGCTGCACCGGTGACAACAGCAACCTTACCCTCTAGCCTCTTCACTTTATCTTCCTCCTGTACGCCCTCCAGCTCATCGCCCACCTCTTCGGGTCATCGAAAGGCGTTGAGTCTACGGAATGTATCGAAGAGTTGTGAGGCGCCTTTTTGAGGATCTCCGGATCCTCATATGCCTCCTGGCAGACCTTCTTCAGCACAGCGATCCAGTAGTCGATATCCGCCTTGCTGTAGGTCTCGCATGGCTCAGGTGTGAATGGCTCGGGAACCACCCACGGGTGGTGACTAGTAAAGAAGCTCTGGACCCCAAAGTCGACAACTCGTTTATTGACCTCATTTATTCCGCAGCCAGTCTCCTCCTTCAGCTTGTCGAGGCTCCACCGGACCTGGTCGAGACGCCTACCGCCGTAGGGCTTTGTGACGCCTGGGACCTCCTTCATCCTCTCGCTGAGGTACTGGTTGTTCAGCATGCTGATCTCCGCAGCCTCCCTGAGACCGTCTGCCCCCATGGCTGCGGCCCAAGCGTAGGCACGGACCACAACCTGTAGGTTGCCTAGGAAGTCTCGCACTCGACCAATGCTGTGTGGGCGGTCGTAGTCGAGATGGTACTTATCACCTCTCTTCACTATGACGGGGATCGGGAGATACTTCGCCAGATCCTTTGTAACCCCAACGGCACCGGATCCTGGGCCGCTGCTCCCATGTGGGCTACCGAACGTCTTGTGGAGGTTGAAGAAACTCATATCGAAGCCAGCATCTCGTGCACGCGTGATACCCATTAGAGCATTGAGGTTCGCCTGGTCATAGGCACAAAGTCCACCTACCTCATGGACAATCCTCGTCCATTCGTCTATATGTGGATTGAAGATACCCGTGTCCTCGGGGTTAGTCACGAATATTCCTGCTGTGTGCTTCGAGACAGCTGCCTTGAGAGCCTCGATGCTGGGGTAACCTGTCTCGTCATCGGGATAAAGTGTAATCACCTTGAAGCCAGCCGTCGCAGGGCACGCAGCGTCGCAGGGGTGGCTGAAAATAGTCGTTATAACTTCGTTGCGCTGAACGAGTTCGTTCTGCTCCTCGTAGTATTTCCGCATTATGATAGCGTTATTGAATGCACCTGCAGATCCACCCGGTGGTTGGAATGTGAAGGCATCCATCCCGCTTATCTCTCGGAGGTAGATGTCCCCAAAACGCCACGCGACCTCTAGGAGGCCCTGTATCGTTTCCTCGGGTTGGTCAGGGTGAATCCCTGCTACCATGGCAGCGAGCTCCTCGTTGACCTTGGGACTGTATTTCATAGTGCAGGTCCCTACACCGAGGTCTATCTCCATCTCCATCCCGAGAGTCATCTGGCTCAAGCGGAGCCAGTGTCGCAGGACCTGGGGTTGGCTGATCTCGGGAAGATTCAGTGGCGTGTTGCGTTTCATCCCCTTTGGTATGAGTGAGTCCGTTTCTCCTACCACATCTTGTATCTCAGGCTCCACCCTTGGCAAGATGACGCCCCGTTCACCTTTTGCTCCAAGTTCATGTATCAATGGCTCGCTCCAGACCGGGGCATGATATGGACGCACATTAACATCAGTCATCGAAGAATCGCCTCCAACTCCTCAGCAAACTTATCTATGTCTCCCTTGCTGTGAACCTCGGTTACGCAGGTCAGTGCGGATTGTCCAAGTTCAGGGAACTCTCTAGAGATGTCTTTGCCGCCGAGGATGCTCTTAGTGAGGAGTATCCGGTTAACCTGGTTGACTTTCTTACTAGTGGAGTCGATGCATAGAGGGAATTCGGTGAAGAAGCAAGGGAATTTTACATCTACATTGTCGATCTCGGATAGCTTCGTAAATGCATAGTGGCTCTTCTGTAGTATTGCCTCACCAACATCTCTCATTCCCTGGGGACCGAGCAGACTCATATAGACGGCGGCTATTATGCCGTGGAGGGCGGTGGTTGTGCCGACCCAGTCCTTCGCCTTCTCGCGGGCCATATAACTTGTCCGCTCATACGCTGCTTGCCCAAAACCACGTTCACCACTCTCGACGGTATCAGTTATACTAATGATGCGCATCGGATATTCGGCGACATACCGTTCCTCGTCCCGACTTGCTATGAATCCAGCGAGGCCGCCTCCCGCCATCATGTGGACGCCGAGTGGCTGGACCTCCCCACATACGATATCAGCACCGTAGTCACTTGGTGGAGCGAGGATCCCAAGGCTTATTGGGTCGACTCCTACGACGACTTCCGCACCAGCCTTATGCGCTATATCAGCTATTTCCTCTCCTTGATCCTCGATAACGCCGAGGTAACCGGGGTTCTCGAAGTAGACGCATGCTGTCGACGAGCTGATCTTATTCCTGAGGTCTTTAAGATCGAGTGCGCCAGTCCTCTTATCATAGTCTATTTTTATTACCTTGATTGCTCCGGGTAATTCGGTTGGATTGCAAAAGTTGGTTACGACAGATAGGCGAGCAGGACTCATACTCGCGGGTACAAGAACCTCCTTTCTGCGAGTGAGACGCGAAGCCATCCTGACCGCGTTGCCAGCACCGCTCCCCCAATCATATGTCGGTATGCCACTTACTTCCATACCTACCAACTCGCAGATGAGACTCTGGAACTCCCAGTTCGCCTGGAATCTGCCGAGGTCACTATAGTAGCCACCTGCGTAGGCGGTCAGAAACTCGCCACGGCGTGCTATCTCGTCGCATACCTGTGGTATGAAGTGATTCCAGCAGCCTCCACCGAGGAAACTGAGGGTATCCCAGCAGGACCTGTCCTTATCCAGAATATCTGAGACGTGTTTCTTGAGGTCTTGCTCAGCAGGCAACGACTCGGGTAAATTCATATTTCTTTTTAAAAGGAGATTATCAGGGATCATTTCAGCATAGAGCTGATCCGTGCTCTCCGCGCCAACGATTCTGAGCATCTCCGCCCTTATCTCTGGGACGGAATTAGGTATGTATGGGTGAGGCTTCTTAGCCAAGGTTAATCTGGTTTCTATGTGAGGCTCTAAGGGGCTATATCTATGACGGTTCTCACGGCATAGATAAGGTGAGTATCAAGTATCTATTTCGCTGGGCTGACAACAGCCGCTAGGATACTCGTCGAGGCGCATACAAGCTTGATGTCAACCTTCTTCTTCTCTTCTTCAGACTCATCCTTTCCAGCTCTATAGATGCGGTAAACGTCGGTGTTACACATGGCACATCGCGTAAGGACCCTCGATATGTGAATTTAAAGAGATTCAGGATCGGTGAAAGGTATTGGAAATCTATTTCGGTTACGTCTAAATACGGGGAGAACTTCATGCCTGCATGGAATTTAGTCTTTACATCAGACCAGCAAATACATATCCGGACATGCTGGAGCTTTCAAGGTACGCCGAGGAACTTGGCCTCTTCGGTGTCTTCCTGAACGATCACATAGAGGGGCTTAGTGGGGATCGTAGGGAACCTTACCTCGAGGCC
The DNA here is from genome assembly GCA_050014495.1 of Bathyarchaeia archaeon. GTDB lineage: Archaea > Thermoproteota > Bathyarchaeia > TCS64 > TCS64 > UBA8941. The sequence continues at coordinate 41,438 of JBEKDF010000003.1, read as the reverse complement.
TTCACCGCCTTAGCGGGGATAGGCGTCGAGACTAGAAAGATCAGGATCGGACACATAACCCTCTTTAATAGCATGAGGAACCCCGCTGTCCTAGCTAAGATGATAACGACGCTAGACGTGATGACGAGCGGACGATACGAGACAATACTTGGGGCGGGATGGAATGAACCAGAGTACCTAGGCTATGACCTCATGGGAGGTGGCGCAGGAATGCCTGAGGCCGGTGAGCGAGTTACTCGACTCAAGGAAGCCACCCAGATTCTGAGGGGCATGTTCGACAACGAGGTCTTCAGTTTCAAGGGCAAGTACTGGAAGCTCAAGGAGGCGGTGAATGTACCGAGCACTGTTCAGAGGCCAATGAGGCTCAGCGTGGGAGCCAGACAACCAAGGATGATCAGCATCGCCGCGAAGTTCGCTGATGGCATGAATGGGAGCGGGAATATGAACGCAATCAGAGGCTATTTGAAGACTCTCACACCAGAGCTAGAGAAGAACGGAAGACGGATGAGGGACTTTTACCTCCACGGCTTCACGACCATAACTCCGACGAAGACACAGGCGGTAACTGACGAGATCCTGAAGAAGATCGCGAAGGATAAGATCATCAAAGATGTGGCGGAAGACGTCTTCATTGGGACCCCTGATGTATTGGTTGAGAAGCTTCGTGCCTGCAGCGACCTCGGACTAAAGATGATGATTGTGATCCCACATAGCAGCATTCCGAGCGAGATTAAGGAGACCTGCGCCACCCTCAGGGATGAGGTTTTCCAGCAACTGTAACTTGCGATCAATATTCACATAACAAAATAAATAGAAAAACCCGGATCGCCTAAGGGATAGATAGCTATCCCAGTTATTTTCCGGCGGTTAAAATAGGGTTGTAAGCCATCGAAGGTAGGTCGAACGTCTTCGCTACTACGGCGTCCTCGAGTCCCTTAACCCTATTCCTGAGCGTAACCTCTGTAGTACCCGCAGCTTCCGCGACCTCCTTCTGTGTCCTCTTGTCCCTGTTTTTCACACAGCTGAGGTAGAGGGCGGCAGCTGCGAGACCCCTGGGGTCCTTCCCAGATAATTCCTGTCTAGCCTTCGCTTCCCTGAGTATCTCGACCGCGATCTGTTCAGTTACCCTCTTCAGATTAAGTTTGGAGGCGATCCCCGGCACAAACTTCTCCGATTCATTGAGAGGCATCTTCATTCCCAGGTCCTTAAGTAGCAGTCGATAGGTCCTCGCCACATCTCCGACGTCACGATGACTCTCAGCTGATATGGTCTTAAGCGGCCTAGGTATCCCATGCATGCGACATGAGGCGTAGATGCAAGCCGCGACGAAAGAGTCGATGCTTCTACCCCTTATCATGTCCCTGTTCAAGGCCTTCCTGTATAGAGTCGCGGCATTATTCTTCGCGTTCTCAGGAAGGTGAATAGCTGTGGAGAGTCTGCTAAGCTCAGCCATGGCGATGCTCAGGTTCCTCGCCTGGGTATCGTTCACCTTCGACCGGTTGTCATACTTCTTCAGCCGGTACATCTTGTCGATCGCCTTCATGTTCAGGGGTTTCCCAGTTCCGTCCCTCAGACAGTTGAAGCTTGTCGACATACCCTGATCCCAGAGGGAGGGGGTTAGGGCGTGGCCAGCCCTAGATCTGCTAATCTCGGAGAACTCGAAGGCCCTCCACTCGGCTCCGGAATCTATAATCGAATCAATGACGAGCCCACACTCCGCGCAGACCTCTTCGCCAGCTTCCTGATCCCTGATTATACGAGTACTTTGACACTTCGGACATACGTGACTAAACGCTTCTTCCATTTTTCACACGCTCCATAGTTCAAAAATTGTCCTGAAGAAGCTCATCCCCTGGCTCTGATACTAGAGGACAATTGAGATAAGGTAACTCCGAGTGGGGGTTCATGGTTACAAACACTGAGCCACCACGGTCGAGATGTAGGAAGAATTCCTCGAAATCTAACTCGCGCGTCTCCCTTATCTCGACATCGTCCTCGTCTTCGCCTAAATAATAGACGACGAGCTGCGATCCCTGCCACACTACAGTCGGCCACAAATTGTCCTTGCTCCTTAGTATGAGCCTCTTCATGACACACGCCTGAACTTAGCTCCGGTGTCGCAGGGATAACCTTAGATCAGTAACAATAGAACGTACATATTGATTGTAACAAATGAACGAACAATTTAAAAGATGGATGGAAAGAACAAAACCATGGCTACCGAGAGGCTCGCAGGCAAGCTAAAGAGCTTTGGACTCGAAAAGGAGGAGGCAGAAATTTACGTCTTCCTTTCAGCATCGGGTCCAACACCCGCGCGAGTTGTCGCCAGGAGATTCAACTTAAACCGCATGAAGGCTTACAGGAGCCTAAAGGTGTTAGAAGAGAAGGAGTTCGTCCAGCGAGTCATGGGGAGGCCTGTCAAGTTCATCGCTGCCCCACTGAGAAGTGTCATAGACCGTCAATTGGGGGGTCTCCGCCAGACGCTCACCGATCTCGAGGTAAATCAGGACACCTTCATAAGGGAGTGGGAGAACCTTGCCCGTGGTTCGGAGCAGCGTCCAGAGGAGCCGAGGTTCCGCATATTCCAGGGTAGACAGCAGGTTCTCGAACTTCTCCTTGAAATGTACGACAGGACCCATGAGACAGTCAGGCTTGTCACAACGACAAGTGACCTCGCTCGCCTCAGTCTATGGGGGCTTGATGACAAACTGAAAGCGTTAAACAGGCAAGGGAAGAAGATCAGGATTCTCACCCAAATTGATATAGAGAACTGGAAGGAAGTTGAGCCATACAGTAGCTTTACTGAGACCCGTCACATAACCCTCCAGAATCCGATAAGATTCGCTATAATCGATAAGGGGGAAGCCCTCACAACAGTCGCCATGGACGACTCCATGAGCATGACTACGAATTCCGACACAGGCCTTTGGACAGACGCGCCAAGCTATGTGGAAGCCCTGGGGATATTCTATGATGCACTTTGGAGCCTTGCCCCAGATGCAGAGCTCGTTATAGAGTCAATCAAGACGGGGGAAGCTACACCTGAAATCAGGACTTATACTACGCGAGAGGAGTATGCGACAATCTTCAGTGAGATGATAGCTAAGGCCAGTCAATCAATAGACATTATCGCTAGGAACGCGACAACGCTCCCTGTACCGCTCTCCATGCTTGAGGATATGGCGAGAAATGGTATCAAAATGAGGCTATTAACCCGAACAGATAATGAAACTTTACCGGAGGTGAGTAGAATCGCAGACACCCCGATAGTTGTCTCGGAGAACGCTGCCGTTACCGACCTCGTATTCGTAGCAATTGACGGAAAGGAGGTCCTCCTCAACGTGCCATACGCCGTATCGCAGAATCGCACCATCTGGTCCAATATGTCTGCATATGTGGGGACGATGATGCTTGTTTTCAAGGACTACTGGGAACTTGGCAAGCCTCTGCAGGAGAGACTTCGTCTCGCAGCCCAACGGAGGAGGGCCGAGCTTCTATCAAAGAAGATCAAGGTTGGATTTGAGGAGGCTGGTTGGGAAGCTGAGGCCCCAGGTATTGTCATCGGGAAATCATCCAAGAATTATGACTTTGACATCCTTGCCATGGACCCCACCATCGAGGATAGTCGCCTCTGTATAGATGTCGTCTTAAATGAGCCGATCTACAACAAGATTATTGAGAAGAGCAATGTTATCCCCGACATCGCCTCTGCGAGATACCTCATCGCCTCCCTCATGCCCATCAAGACTGAGGAACTAAGACTCGCCGAGCTCTATCGCATAAGGATCATTCACTCAGACACAGAGGAGGCGCTCGTCTCCGCGGTCATTAATTTAGCCCAGAAGTAGTCTTCTCCAAACCCTTTTATTCGAATCATTGTTTGGATAGCTTACATCCCTGTTGGGAGGATGAAACATGGGGTATTGCTTTGTTGAGCCCCCGAATATGGGGGATAGTTGAATGGGGAATCGTATTCTTAGCCACTAGATATCCATCCGAGACTACGATTTATGGATCATCGAAACGAGAAAAGTATCAAGGAGTATCCATTTATGCCTGAAATGACTGGCGCTGAGGCTTATGTGAAGGCGCTTGAGAGGGAGGGCGTCGAGTATCTCTTCGGTATTACTGGCGCTGCGATCATGCCAATATGCGACGAACTGCTTAATTCGAAGATCCGCTACGTCGGCGGAGTCCATGAGCAAGGCTCCACTCACATGGCGGACGGCTACGCGCGCGTCTCCGGAAGACCCGGCGTAGTGCAGGTTACGAGTGGCCCGGGAGCTACGAACATAGTAACAGGCCTCGCAACTGCACAACTCGACTCTTCGTCCGTCGTTGCACTCACTGGGCAGGTCCCATTAAACATGGTTGGCACAGACGCCTTCCAGGAGGTTGATATAATAGGTATCACCGCCTCCGTCACCAAGCATAATATACAGGTCATGGAGGCTGCGGAGATACCGCACGCCATCAAGTCAGCATTTTATCTCTCTTCTACGGGGAGGAAGGGAGCAGTACTTGTCGACATCCCAAAGGACACTCAGACTGACAGGGCAGATATGATCTTCCCAGATAAGGTCGAGTTCCGTGGTTACCACCCTGGTACTGACCCTAATCCTCAGGAGATATATTGGGCTGCGACTCTACTCTCGAAGGCGCGTAGACCCGTCATTATTGCGGGCGGGGGAGCGATAGCTTCGGGAGCAACGATGGAGTTAGTTGAACTCGCTGAAATGCTCCAAGCGCCTGTAGCTCACAGCTTAATGGGTAAGGGGGCTATACCAAGCAACCATCCACTATGCCTCGGTCTCTGTGGCATGCATGGACGCATCGAGGCAAACTACATAGTACCAGAAGCCGACGTCCTCCTCGTAGTCGGGGCACGCTTCAGCGACCGCACAACAGGTGCCCTCAGTGGCTTCGCTCCAAACGCGAGGATAATTCACATCGACGTCGATCGGAGTGAGATAGACAAGAACGTTGACAGCATCACCCGCATAGTTGGGGACGCTAAGATAGCTATCAGGGGAATTAGGGAGAAGATCGCCCAGCAGAGATCTACAATGCCAACTGATGTCGTTCTTGTGAAGCGTATAGCGGAGCTCAGAGCACAAACAAACATCTTGGACAGCGACTCACCACTCTCGGGTCCAGAGGTAATCAAGGCTATCAGAAGGGCGATGCCACCAGATAGCATTGTGGTCACCGATGTGGGGCAGCACCAAATGTGGGCGGCGCAGCACTACGATGTCCGAGGCCCAGGTGAGTTCTTCACAAGTGGGGGACTAGGCACGATGGGATGGGGCACACCAGCAGCCATCGGGGCTAAGGCTGCGAGGCCGGATCTCCCTGTCCTCAACATCTCGGGAGATGGCAGTTTCGCTATGACGGAGAACAACTTAGCACTAGCCGTCGATGAGGGATTTCCCATAACAGTCGTAATACTAAACAACGGCGTCTTAGGAATGGTCGCCCAGTGGCAGCGCCTATTCTACAACCGTAGATATAGCACTATAAAGAGACCAATGCACCCAGATTTCGCGAAGCTCGCCGAGACCTATGGGGCAACGGGGGTAAAGGTGGACTCTATAAAGGAGATAGAAGTAGCCATCAGGCGAAGCGTCAAAGAGAAGCAGACAACAGTAATCGATGTTCCGATAGACCCCGAGGAGAATGTCTACCCTATGATCCCACCGGGCATGGGACTCAAAGATATCCTCCTAGGAGGCGCATGATATGCCGCTGCATACAGTCAGCTTCCTTGTCGAGAATAAGCCTGGCGTCCTTTTCAAGGTCTCCAACCTCTTCAGGCGTAGAGGATACAACATTACTAGCCTAACAGTCGGTCCAGTCGAGGGGAGCCCTCTAAGTAGAATGACTGTCGTCGTCGACGCGGAAAGTCGTGTCCTCAACCAGATAGTGGAGCAACTCGACAAGATGGTCGATGTTGTCAAGGTAAAGCGCCTCGACCCCATCAGGACGCTGAGTAGGGAACTTCTCCTGATTAAATTGAAGACTTCAGACCCAATTGCGCGAATCGAAGCTGTTAACACGGTGAACGCTTACCACGGTCTTATACTCGACGTTGAGCCTGAGATATTAATAGCCGAGGTCACTGGACCCACCGATGAGATTAATGAGTTCCTGAAGCGGATCGCTCCAATTGGGATAGAGGAGATGAGTAGGACTGGGGCAGCCGCCATCGAGAGGGGAAACGTTAAACTCGCCTAGGCTTCAATCGCTCATTTCTCAGCCATTCTGATGGATTGTTTGTTACTATAATCGTCAGTTCTTAATACAAGCGGCGCATTAATCTCCCCCCATGTGCCAGCTTGTCGGGTATATTGGCTATAGGTCGATAGCGCCGCTCATACTCAACGCTCTCGAGCTACAGGAAGGTTACTTCGGCGCACACGCCACAGGTATGGGTGTTATTGATCCCAAAGGTAAAATACAGATTCAGAAGGCAACGGGACCAGTCATCTCAGTGAAGAAGTCTACCATTATAACAAAACTCAAGGGAAATGTAGGTATCGGCCACAGTAGGTACAGTTCCATAGCCCGCGAGGACCCCCGCTGCGACATTGACACAATGTGCCACCCCTTCACGAATGATGCTGGAGATATTGCTATGATGCACAACGGTAATATCGCCAACTTTAAGGAACATTGGGCTAAACTCAAACTCGGTCATAAATTTAAGAGCTACAATCCCTCTGTCGACTGGATAACTGACAGCGAGGTAGCTGTCCACATGATTGATGAGGAAGTGAAGAAAGGCGCCGGATTCGACGAGGCACTACGCATTGTCATGCCAAAGTTAACAGGTCAAGTCTTACTCTGCCTCATAAGCGAAAGGGAATCCGACACGATCTGGCTCGCAAACAGGTGGCAGCCCTGCTACATAGGCATCGGCAAGGATGAAGTTATGTGGGCTAGCAGCAAGGTTGGCCTCGAACCTGTCAAGAGTGACCTGAAAAAGATCTACCAGACACCGAAGAACTCCCTCATAAAGCTTACTCGTGGCAAATCCGACGTCGAAGTCCTCGACCCTGATTACAAGGTCGCTGATTTGAAGCTGAATAAGAGGATACTCAAGGAGGGGATCCTTAGCATCCTCGGCGTATCAGATCTAGACTTCCATCGCCTATGGTACTCCCTAGATAAGACTCATTGGGCGAAGGCTTACGGTCTAGACCAAGAGGAATGGGATGTCCTATGCCGTGACTATGGAGTTAGTATCGTAAACCCTCTCATAGATACCCTAGACGAACTTATCGAATCGGGCAAAGTCAAAAAAAGCATCGACTACCGCCGTGAAGGTTGCACCGCAAAGACGCCACGGTTCCTCTTCAGCCTTGCTTGATTCTCATAATTGGTTAGACTATTTTAAGATTCACAAAGATTCTAAAACCATAGTGACTGAGAAAGTAGATGTCAAGTTCTACGATCCTCCTCTGGTATCATGCGCAAGGGCATTTTCTAATCTTTGCGAGTTGAGAAAGGAACTAACTCGTGTTATTCTTAGCTTCTTTAATATCAAGAGAGAAATACCTTACATCGAAAAAGATGTTTATCTTTACCCTCGTCCTGCTATTCTGTCATCCTTTATATCGCGCTCGCTCCGTTAGCCCCCTAGGGGTTACTTTGGAGTTTGCTAAATCTACAGGAGTATCACTAGATTGTGCCATACTTGGCATATACAGCGCTGAGTGTGGAACCCTTTAGTAGCTCCTTTCTAGTTTTTCTTTCGCTAGTAGCTTTTTCAAGGGCACGCTCCACCGCCTCCTCTGCTGCAGTGTCAGGGACCACTGTGACCCCGTCAATATCGCCTACTATGAGGTCCCCCTCCTCGACGTTGACTCCCCCGCACCTGATCCTACATCCGTAGCCAATGGAAACTACCCGCCCCTTGCTACTTATCGGGCGTACGCCAGCAGCAAAAACAGGGAATTTCATCTCCTCGATCTGTCCAATATCTCTGGAGAGACCATCGATGACAGCGCCAGAAGCCCCCCTGATTCGTGCTGCGGTGGAGAGCAGCTCACCCCAGAGGGCAGCTGATGTTGAGCCATTAGAGGCGACTACCATGAGGTCATCTTTCTTCAGAGCGTCTATTCCTTCGAGCTGAAGTTTGAAAGTGTCCTGTTCAGGTTCGTGAATGTCAACCATAAGCATCGTGTGGGCGTTCCCAACTATGACTGCTCCAGGGTACATCGGGCGTATCGATTCCGCCATGCACTGATTCCTTATTCCCATTCCATCGAGGACGTCGCTTAGTAAACTTGAGTTTAGCCTCTCCCGGATAAACTGAAGATCGACCTTACCCTTCTTGAACAAATCAATCGTTTAAAAATGACCTTCTCGGTTTTAACATCTATTAGAGTCACCCAAATCCTTTTAGGAGGTCGGGTTATTTAGCACGGAGAATTCAATCTGGAGGACTATTTGATTTGGTTGAAGTCCCCCTGCTGTTCTGGGTCCTATTTCATCTCATTATCATATTATTACTTGTATATGACCTCCTGCCAAAGAAGAAACAACCAACGCTTCATAGTAATATTATCTGGAGTATACTAATAATTGGTATCGCTGTCTCACTAGGTGGATATATTTACCTAAACTTTGGGCAGGAGGAGGGTATAAAGTATGTAACCGCTTATGTCACAGAGCTCGCTCTCAGCGTCGATAACTTATTCGTCTTTATAGTGATCTTCAGTTATTTTGGTGTCCCTTTTGCGAAGCAGCATAAGCCCCTATTCTTCGGGATACTTGGGGCCATTTTATTAAGAGCTACCTTCATCTTCGTGGGCGTCGACCTCATCGAGAACTTTAATTGGATAATATACGTCTTCGGAGTAGTCCTTCTCTATTCAGCGTACAAGCTTCTCAGAGGAGGCAATGAGGCGACGAACCCTGGTGACAACTTCGTTGTCAAGTTCGCAAAGAAATTCTTACCAATATGTGAAGAATACCATGATGACCAGTTCTTGGTTAAAATCGATGGGGTTCTAAAATGCACTCCTCTCATCATTGTCCTGCTCGTCATAGAGACGACGGACATTCTGTTCGCCCTTGATTCGGTACCAGCAGTACTTACGATTACAGGTGAGTTCTTCACAGCGTATACGAGCAATATAATGGCGGTCTTAGGGTTACGAGCCCTTTATTTTGTAGTTGCTCACGCTATGAGTGAACTTAAGTACCTGAGTAAAGGTCTCGCCTTGGTTCTCGCATACCTAGGTGTGAAAACATTCGCTACATTGTTTGGAATTGAGGTGCCAATACTTTGGAATATGGGTATAGTGCTTGGAATCATCGGGTTTTTCATATTAATTTCCCTCTTCTTCAGAGATAAGAAAGCGGATGAGGAACCACAGATGGTCAGCTAGCCTCGCTATTATCTAATACGGATTCTTAGAAAAGATCATTAAGAGTATTATGGCGGGTTCGGAGGGATTTGCCTAAAATTTTATTCCATTAGTATTTAGATAGAAGGAAATAAGTGCGCGCGTTTCTCCCTGATTTTTTTTAAAAATTAGTTATCGAATTAGAATAAGGTCTTAACCCAATATTGCATGCGCGATAAATATATCGTCAGTTAATTGAATAATTGGGGTGATGAGTTGTCTAAAGTTCTGTTTAGCTGGTTTTCTCAGAAGAGGGGTAATCAGATCATCGAATTAGCTAGGAAACATTTCGCGCTGACTAAAGATGTAATCGGGAATCTGAACAGAATGATCGAGGCGTCATTGAAGGGAAATTCGGAGGAAATTGAAAAATACTTTTGGGATCTGCATCAAGAGGAACATGAAGCCGACTTAATAAGAAAAGAGCTGATAGATAAAATGTCTGTGAGTGAGATGTTTCCCGAGGAGAAGATGGATATAATCGATCTAACCAGGGCAATCGACTATATTGCGGATAGCGGCCATGAGGCGGGTTCACTCCTGAGCGTGTTGGATTTACAAAAGGTACCAGTAGAGTTGAAGGACATTATCTTAGATATGGGTAAGACGGATTATGCGTGCGTCGAGGCCCTCACTGAATGCTTCAGTTATATGAGGCTTAACCCAAAAAAATGCATTGAGTTGACGCAAAAGGTTGAAAACATTGAGGAAGAAGTCGATATGCTCCACGCTAAATCGAGGATTAACTTCGGAAAACTCAAGTTCGTCGATTGGGAGCCGGGGCCTCTATATTTATTGATTGAATTTGTGGACTCACTTGAGTTAGTTTCAGACTGGTGCAAGAACACCTCTGACATCATAAAGGCGATTGCTGTTAAAATCCAGTAAGCCAGTTACTTTCAGAAAAAAGGTTTCTAACTCGTTTGATTTCATTGATATTTTGACTATTTCCCGTGGCGAACTTGTTCGTATAGGTTTCTTCGTCGTACCCTATTTGCATTTGGCCCCACGAGTTTGAAGCCCCAACTCACCTCATCATTGACAGCCATGTTCACTTCTCTGAACAGAATCAGCAGCATAATTGGTAGCATGAACCATCCTCTCATGAAATCTGGGAAACTGTTCCAGAGGAAATGAAGCGGGATGACGACAAGGAGACCGGGGAGAAGGTCCGTCACCTTCATATTGCCTCGGAGAGCCAGAGCTAATCCAAGTGTCCTAGCAGCGATGGCGGTCCAGGCAATTTGACAGAACGTCGTTGTGACTCTCGCCAATAGGGCGAGGGGAATGCTGCTGGGGTTACCGTAGAAGAGGTAAAGCATGTTTTCAAGGGAGGCAAAACCAGCCCCAACTGATGCCCCATAGATCATGCCGTCAAGATGGCTGTTAATCCCAGAGCCGAAGACCTTACCTTTGGCAAAAAGATATACCCCAAATAATTTGAGGGGCTCCTCCACAAATGCGCCTCCAGCGACTCCAAGGTAGGGGTAAAGTAGGGGGTTAATGAGGTATGAGAGCAAACCGGCTATTGCACCCCAACCAAATAGGTAAACTACGAGGCTAATCGGTTCGGGGTCGTAGCGGTCGTTCTGTAGAAACCAGGCTACGATGACGATGGGAACGGTGAAGCAGTTGATTGTTAATCCAATATATTGAACCCAAAGGTCACCGAAAATAAGGCAGCAGCCGAGAATTATCATTAATGTGCCATATATGAGGTACTTCCTCAGCGAGCTGCGGGGTCTTCTCCGGTAAGCGACCTTGCTGGGTAACATCTCGATCGGTTCGGGTTTCAGCTCACTCATGATGGCTTCTTTTATGAAAAAAAGTGTTGAATATTTTGGCTTGGCTTCGACTTCGCTTATCTTATCCATCTCATTTTTTATGTATGCCTTGCAGTATGGGCAAATGTCCCTCTTCTCTCTTAGAGTCTCATTACAGTAGGGGCATCTAATTAACATTTAAAACACGCTTCCTATGCTCTCGAGACACGGCTCTGAGAGATGATCCAATATGACGGGTTTTACCTCGCTCCACTTCTCCTCGAGCACACAATGGCTGGCCTCCTTACACATCAACAACCTAGAATTAGGAATCAACCTCGCGAGGATCTCCCCACCCTCGGGCATCACTAACTCGTCATCCTCGCCATGGATAATGAGTGTCTTTGAACGGATCCTCCCAAGCCTACTGTAGGTGTTGAACTTCAATATGACATCAAAATGCTTCTCCAGCGTCGAGGATGAAGTCGGATACTTCACTGAGGCGGATAAGATCTTAGCTCTGTTCTCCTCGAGGAACTTTGGGCGATAAACCATGCGGAGCATCTGCTCCCTCACTGCCTCTTGCGTTACACCCGGTGGGGGAGAATAGAGCCAAGCGTTTTTCTCGAGGGCCGCTCTCTGTCCAGGGATCGAGTCTAGAGTGTGGCCGCCGGGGAAAGTACAGGTTAGAACAAGGTTTTTCACCCTCTCTGGGTGGTTGATGGCGAGTTCCTGGGCTATCATTCCACCCATAGAGACACCTAGTATGTGTGCCTCACGTATTTTCAGAGCGTCTAGCAATCCAACTACGTCCTTCACCATCGTATTGATGGAGTATTCCCCTTCGGGAGCACTGCTTCTCCCGGTTCCCCGGTTATCGATTACTATGGCTCTGAAGCGTTTTGACAGATCACTTAGCCTTGGGACTAATGTATCCCAACTCTCTGTGGTTCCATTGTATCCCTGTATCATTATTAGTGGGAAGCCTTCTCCATGAATCTCGTAATACATCTCTAGGTCATCGATCATAATTTTTGTCAACCTACACGCCTCCCTCCGTTATATTTATTGAACATCCCTCAATAAACTATTGAACATTAGTCAATATAAAAGCTTTATGAACAACATTCAACAACTAGTGGTCATGGTCACACGAGTCATAACCCGTGACAAAGACGAGAAGATCAAGCTAATCTACAAGTCCTTCTCTCGCCTCGTCAACTCCGAAGGATATGAGAAAGTCACCACCCGCAAGATAGCTGAAGACGCTGGTATCAGCATCGGTATAATTTATCACTACTTCACCGAGGGTAAGCCGGAGATAGCGGCTGGTTTTTGGGAGGAGTCTCTCAACGTTATGATGGATCCGATCTTCGTACTCAAGGGTTCTGACGAGGACGTTAAGAGGGAGATAACGCTTCACCTGGAAAACCATCGTAAAAACGAGGCGATGTACAGAGCTTTCGATCAGGCAATCCTGGAGAAGAAGGACCTTTTCGAGGGGCTAAAACGGAGTCGAGCGGAGCTGATCGAAACCAAGATTCGAGCTAACTTCACGGAGATTAGCTCACCGGCTCAGTTAAGTGAGCTTGTTGAAAAATACCTCAGGGTTTATGGTCTAGTCGATGCGCTTGTTCATAGACATCTCTTCCAAGCACCTTTCGCAAAGTCTGATGAAGAATTGGTGCATATTCTAAGTGACTTGTCTCTAAGTATACTGGGAAAAGAAAAATAGTGGTAATCAGCACGCGCGGGGATTCCCGTGAAGACTATTGATTCTGAAATTGGTGACAAATTTGAATTAACATTCTACTAGTGATTATATGTGCTCATTTCTAGAATGTGTGAAAAAAACTCAGAGGACAAAACATAAGGGCCTCGAGAATCGGTTGATCTCTCGCGTCTTCCGCAGATACGCGCGCGCGATTGGGGTGTCAACCTAAAATTTTATTTTATCGGCATTAAAGTGTTTTATTTAATTAAAACTGGCGGGTTCGGAGGGATTTGCGTAAAATTTTATTCCATTCGTATTTGTTTTCATATCGGTAGGAGACCGGAGGGACTTAAACCGTTAAGTATTCAGACCTCGCGGCCTCGAAGTTTATGATTTAATGCCTTTAATCCATAATTCGCAAGTATGTCCAAACATCAAAGTTTAAATTTCTAATATCCACTATAGCGAAGTAACATAGTAATAAAAAACTGAAAAAAGGAGGAAAACCACAGAAGGCGAAAGAAAAAAACTTCATGGGCGGGTGGGGGGGAGTCGAATAGAATACGAGGATTTTGCCTTATCAAAGGTAGACGAGGTGTACAAGCGCTTCGCCACGGGTCCAAACGGGCTTACTAGAGATGAGGCTACACTTAGGCTCGAAAAAAATGGGCCAAACACAGTACCTACTGCTAAGAAAAGAGGTCTAGCGAGCCGGGTAGCGGAACAGCTCAAGAATGGCTTCTGTATCCTTCTACTACTTGCCGCCGCGCTTTCACTCTTCACTGGCTTCGTCTATGGGGACATAGGATCTGTGCAGACGGGCTTCGCCCTAATCGCTGTGGTCGCCATCAACATCGCCTTCAGCATCTTCCAAGAATACCGAGCTGAGCAAGCTGTCCAGACAATTAAGAGGCTGATACCTACTAAAGCGAAGGTGCTCAGATCAGGAGTCGAGGAGCAGGTGGATGTCTCCGAGGTGGTTCTCGGGGACCTCGTGTTATTCGATGAGGGGGATAAGGTCCCCGCTGATGTAAGGTTAGTGAGTGCCTTCGAGGTCTCTGTTGACAACTCAGTTCTCACGGGCGAGTCGGAGGCTCAACGGCGATTCGTGGATACGACCCCTGGTCTGACTGCGAACACCGCTACTGAATACCAGAACCTCCTCTTCGCTGGGTCCACAATGGTATCAGGTGTGGCTAGAGGTGTAGTACTAGCCACGGGCAAGGAGACGCAGTTCGGTGGAATCGTAGCTCTCTCAAGCGAGATCGGTGAATCACCCAGCCCTCTCGAAAAAGAGATCGAACGAACCGCAAGGCTGACTCTCATACTCGCCTTCATAGTTGGAGCGATCTTTTTCCTCATCGCCAGGGTCTTAGTCAACCTAACAATCGTGGCGAATATCCTATTCGCGATAGGTGTAATCCTCTCCTTCGTCCCCTGGGGCTTCCAGCTCTGCATCTCCCTCAGCCTAGCCATAACGGCTGTCAAGATGGCGAAGAGGAACGTCGTCGTGAAGCGTCTCTCCGCGATCGAGACCATGGGCTCCACAACCGTCCTCTGCGTTGACAAAACAGGCACTATAACAAGCGGGGAGATGATGGTTGAGAGGCTCTGGGCTAGCGGGAGGGTCTTCGACGTCAGCGGCGACGGGTACAGTCCACAGGGATTCGTCACCATCCAGGGCAGGAGGGTGAATCCGGAGGAGAGATCTCACATCACTAGCTTATTCGAGGTCTCCGCGTTTTGTACCAACGCCAGAATCGTCGCCCCCACAGACCGGATAGGCAGGTGGTCTATCCTGGGTGACCAAACTGACGGGGCCTTTCTCGTGTTCGCCGGAAAGGGGGACTTTAACTCAGCCCTCGCCTCTGTGGAGAAGCCGCGTGTAGGTTTCCTGCCATTCGACACGAGGAGGAGGATGATGACGGTGATCCACCGGGATGGAGAAGGCTGGTTGAAGGCCTACTCTAAGGGATCTAGCTACGATGTACTCGAAAGATGCACCGAAGTCTACTTCGATCGCCGAGTTACTCCACTAACGGATGAGATGAGAGACGGAATAAGGGAGCAGATTGACCGTTTCGCAGCCGAGGGCTATAGGGTTCTCGCCCTAGCCTCCAAGAGGTTACCAGCTAGCATAGAGATGGAATCCGAGAACGTCGAGAGGGAGATGACCCTCCTCGGCCTCGCGGCCCTCCACGACCCCCCAAGGCCGAAAGTGGAGGCCGCCGTAAGCCACGCAAAGAAGGGCGGGATTAAGGTCGTTATGATTACCGGAGACCACGAGCTGACCGCAGCAGCGATCGCTAAAAAGACCGGCATAATCACGGGAACGGACTATAGGATCGTTACAGGCCCTGAGCTCAACAAGATGACTGACGATGAGTTGGCTGAGGTTACGAAAGGCGAGGTGGTGTTTGCACGCACCTCACCAGAACACAAGCTAAGAATAGTGAAGACATTCATGAATGGGGGAGAGATCGTCGCCGTCACAGGCGACGGCGTCAACGACGCCCCAGCCCTAATCGAGGCGGACGTCGGGATCTCCATGGGAGGTGGCACCGATGTTGCCCGCGAATCCTCTGATATGGTGCTCCTCGATAACGACTTCACCTCTATCATTGAGGGCGTGAGACTCGGGAGGGCTACTTTTGACAACCTCCGTAAGTTCGCCTACTACATCTACACCCACAACTTCGCCGAGTTGGTGACATTCGTGGCATTCATACTACTGCTGGTTCCACTCCCACTCACAGTGATGGGGGTGCTCGCCATCGAGGTGATCCTTGAGATACCAATCGCATTAGCTCTGATCGCTGAGCCTCCGGAAGAGGACATAATGGATAGACCACCAAGAGCACGCGACGTTAGGCTATTAGACTACGGGATTCTTGGTCGAGCGACCTTCGTAGGCACAATAGAGGGGGCCTTGCCCATGCTCTACGCCTTCGTGATCTGGAGCCGGGGAGGATGGCACCTCGGGATCAGCACAGTAAATGACCCGACACTCTACGCGATTGGTACGACCGCTGTGCTCGCTGGAATAATGTTAGGGCAGCTTGGAAACGTGCTCTCCACGAGGACTGGATCTCACTCGATCCTCTCATCGAACCCGTCGAGGAACAAATGGATCCCCGCAGGGATAGTGGCTATGCTTCTTCTCCTATTATCCATAGTCTATGTGCCAATCCTTCAGCTGGTCTTCGGGACGGCGCCTCTAGCATTGTACGATTGGGGGATCATGTTCGCACTAGCCCTAGTGATACTACTCATCGATGAGGCTACGAAACTAATCTTAGGTGCAATCCATCGACAAACCTAACAGATAAAACCTCGTACGTTTAGCAACCTCCCAGTTAGGAGTCAAAAACGAATAAATGATTATGGTGCAATAGCAATTAAATTTATATATATTTTTATCAAATTATATACCATGTCTTTTAAACGAATTTATCAAGATGTCCAAGGAGTGAGCTGTCCATTATGTGGTGCAAGTGTATTGAAAGATGCGAGAAATGTAAAAAAGATCACTTATCTCTGCAGTGGAAAAACACCCCATGATCTAACCAATAATAAAATCATAATGGATTTTTTAATAGCTGAAGAACAATGAGACTAGTTTTAAATTTGAATATTATTTTAAACTCTTTAAAGCCTCATTTGCATATATGCAAGGGTTTTTGAGAGTTTTTAAATAAATTCACAGCCTTGTTAAGGGTAAATGCTATGCATAAGAGGCGGGAAAAGAAGTGAATGCCAAATCTAAAAAACCATATAAGGAGCCCCATTCTTCGCGCTCGTTTTTGTCGGATTTCGTCCTTGGAAGCCAAGACGGGCTTGTAAACGTTCTAGGTATTCTACTGGGAGTATCTGCAGCAACAAGCAACGTGAAGATAATCTACGTCGCCGCCCTCGCAGCACTGGGCGCAGAATCGATTTCGATGGGCGCAGTCGCCTACACATCAACTCTAGCCAGGCGTCAACAGTATCTGAAGGAGGTCTCCCGGGAGCAGCTTGAAATGAAGAAATACGGCGATGTGGAGCTCGAAGAGGTACGGAGGATTTTGAAGAGCCTAGGCTACGAGGGTATGCAGCTTGATACTCTAACTAGTCAGATCGCGTCTAACCCGAAGGCGATGCTGGAGTTCATGATGTCATTCGAACTAAAACTCCCACCGGTTGAGGAGAGCGAAGCGAGGCGCAGCTTCGCCGTTGTACTGTCCGCCACCGTTTTTGGCTCGATCATACCTCTGATTCCGTTCCTCTTCGTTACGGCAGCTACAATATCCTCCGGTACGATCGCATCGGTGATTCTGAGTGGAGTGTTGCTCTTTTTGATAGGCGCATACGAGGCGAGGATAACGGTGGGCTCGATTTGGAGGAGTGCCTTGCAGATGATGTTGATCGGGCTTTCAGCTGGGTTCGCGGGATATTTGATTGGGCATCTCATTGGGGCCATACCAGTGTGACTGCGTCAGCGCATCCTTCTACTGGCTATATGATCAACGTGTGCGCGAACCGATATAAGTTCAGGAAAACTATGAATATGCGTACACCATTATGGATGTTCGTTCAATTCCCAAGAATCCTTTTAAATAAAAATCGCGGGGATTCACCAAGGTAATTTATTTGGGGCTAAAGCGGGACCTCTCATACTTCGACCTCATGAACATCGTAATCGGAGCAATCATCGGCAGCGACATCTACATTGTCCCCGGCCTCGTCGCTGGCCTGATCGGACCCGCCGCAATAGGCATCTGGATCATAGGTGGAGCAATCTCCATGATTCTGGCGATGGTGTTCGCCTACTGCAGCTATTACGTCCCAAACGTGGGAGGCTCATTCGCCTTCGTCTCCAAGGCCTTCGACGACTTCTACGGCTTCATCGCGGGATGGAGTATGTGTATCGCGGAGATCATCGCGCTCCCCGTCTTCGCCATAGTGTTCACCAGCTACCTCCAGTTCTTCGTTCCGTTAACCTACTGGGCGCAGCTACTGGTTAGAGTCATCTTCATCGTGGCCCTCACGGCAGTCAACGTATTCAGCGTCAAAGCAGCTGGACGACTCAACGATGTGCTGACCCTAGCCAAACTCACGCCCCTCCTAATCATAATCATTCTCGGCGTTGGATCTATTCTGCTCAGACCCAGCCTCCTCGCCAACTACACCCCATTTGCGCCCATGGGTCTAACAAACTTCAACACCGTTTTGGTTCTGATTTTCTGGGCCTACGTCGGATTCGAACTCGGCAGCCTCCCCAGCAGCGAAGTCGCCGACCCGAAAAAGAACATCCCTAGGGCCATGATCACCGGAATGGGGATAGTGATATTCTTCTACGTAATGACGAACGTCTCAGTTTTCGGGCTAGTTAACTCGACCGAACTCTCACAGAGCCCAATTCCACTCGTGTTGGTCAGCACAGTTCTCCTCGGAACAGTTGGTGCAGTGATCACAAGCCTTGGAGCCCTCGCCAGCGTATCCGGCACCGATGAGACGGAGGTGATGGGGACCGCTCGCCTCATTTACGCGATGTCTAGTGAGGGGTTGCTCCCAAAGGCGTTCGGTAAGGTTCATCCCCGTTTTAAGACACCCCACGTCGCAATAATCATGGAGGGCGTGATTGCCTTGGCGCTCGCGCCTTTCTCCGGATTATCAACACTCATATCGTTTGCAGTTTTCAACCTCGGGATCTGCTATCTCCTTGTCTGCCTATCCCTATCTGTTCTGAAGAGTAGTGACGAGCGTGGACTTCCAGGTCAAAGGATACTTCCATGGCTAGGGGTCGGGGTAAGCCTCTACCTACTCTACTCAACCTCCCTCTTCGACAAGGTTGTTGGGTCGTTTGTGATCCTTCTGGGGATCCCTGTTTACCTCTACTTCTCTAAGAAGACTGACGTGCGTGAACTCAATCGGGAGTTTATATCTGAGGAAGCTGTGCTTTCAATGAATTTACAGAGGCAGAACAAGGGTCTTGCGAACTTCGTGAGGCTTCTCGCGGCGGCGTACAGGAAGATAACTGCGAAAGTAAAAAGTCGCGAGCGTGCCTCGTCATCCTCCAGCCTTACCTAGCATAGTAGCGAGCGTATTGCTGGTAGTCGAGAAGCTGGTCGTCGTTTGAAATTTGATGATGGCTTTATCTTTCTCAACTTTCCAACAAATTATAGAGAAAGATGAAGTCGCTTAAAATGGACCTCAAGGAACTGAAGTGGGTTCAACGAGACAGCAGAAACGATGAGCTCGTCTCCGGAAAAGAAGTTCTGGGAAAGTTACAATGGACAAGCAAATTGAGGTCCCTTGTGACAGCCGAATCTGCCGATGGAAAGTGGACATTCAAGAGAGGTGGCTTCCTACGGCCTAAAATCACCATTCGAGAATATGGCAAGGACAATGATCTCTATACCGCTAACATTGGCTGGAATGGAGAAGCAACATTATGGCTGCCTGATCAAGGAAGATTCCGGTGGGTTCCTAATATTTGGCACACTAAATGGACGCTGATGATTAACGATGAAAAGGAAATTATGAGCATTCAACTTGATGGCTTTAGTAAAGTTAGTGGAAATGTAAGCATAGAGGATACATCTGTCTCCATCCAGACACTTTCACTGCTTGCCCTACTCGGGTGGTATCTTATAATTAAGGTATTGTCCGATGATGCCTCGAGTATTGGGACAGCTATACCGCCCTAATACATTAACATGGTGTTTATTGCTTGTAATACCGAGAAGTCATAGGTCGTGTTCGCGTGACGTGTGATTATATTCATTACTTAGTCCTATTTTTAACGACATGAATGATCAAGATAACTTCCACAACGATATTCCCCACAGCGAAGAAGGTCGAGGAACCAAAGTAGACTGAGACGATGTAAAAAGCTAGGAGACCTAGCAGGATCCAGAGCACCATAAACCTCCCAGCAACACTGATCGCATTCGACTTCACTTGAACACTCTCCCTACGCTTAGACCTACTCCCAACATACAGGTAAACCCCAACCACAACAAGGAAAACGATGCTCCAAGAGATGCTGATGATCCACCAAGTGAAAAGGTCAAGAAGCAAACAAGTCACCCCCATCAATACCTACAGATCTTGTAGAAGAACACCTTCGCCTCATCCACCAGCAAAAGATACGTGGCAACCATAAGGATCAGTAATACCCAATACCCCGTCGGAAGCGGAACCATACCTATGAACGCGCCGAAAGGCGTGAAGGGGAAGATCGTCCCAAACGCGACGAACGCCAAAATGAACGCCGTCATCCACTTCCCTGGGCGACTAGTGAAGAAGGGCAGACGCCTCGTCCTGATAACGAACATGATCAATACCTCGGTCCAGAATGACTCCACGAACCACCCGCTCTGGAATATCGCAGCCGCGTGAGCCCCACCAACCGAGCTGCCGAAGATGAAGAGCATGATGCCGAATGTGAGGAAGTCATAGATGGAGCTGAATGGGCCGAAGAACAATGTATATTTTCTGACGAAGTCTATGTCCCACTTCCTCGGCATCTTCGTGTACTCCTCATCCACGTTATCGGTGGGAATCATCATGTTCGACATATCGTAGAGCAGGTTCATGAACAGAATCTGTATCGGCAGCATCGGGAGGAACGGGAGGAAGATGGAGGCCGCAGCGGCGCTGAACATGTTACCGAAGTTCGAACTCGTCCCCATCAACACGTATTTTATCGTGTTGCCGAAGATCTTCCGCCCCTCCTCAACTCCGCCGGCGAGTACCAGTAGATCCTTGTCGAGGAGCACGATATCCGCGGCGTCCTTCGCGACGTCGACCGCCGTGTCGACGGATATGCCTACATCCGCCTCATACAGGGCCGGGGCGTCGTTGACTCCGTCCCCCATGAAGCCGACCGAGTGGTTGTTAGCCTTCAGAGCCTTGATGATGTCCAGCTTCTGATCGGGTGTGATCCTGGAGAAGATGGTGAACTTCTCCACCGCTAAGCGGAGCTCAGATGTGCTCATGCCGGAGAGATCCGAACCAGAAACAGCGCCGATTGATGACACCTTGATCTCTTCGCAGATCTTACTAGCCACAAGCTCGTTGTCCCCCGTCAGTATCTTCACATTGACGCCCATCTCCTTCAGAGTCGTGACGGCCTGATGGGCATCCGCCTTAACGGGGTCCGTGAACACGAGGAACCCGAGGAATGTTAGATCCATCTCATCCTCGACCCTGAAGGACTTCTTGAGTTCCACACCACGATACGCCACCGCGAGGACGCGGTAGCCCTGCAGTGAGAGGCTGGAGAACTTCGCGTTAATCGACCCCAGGTAACCGTCGATGGGCTCAATGTTCCCCGACGTCTGCGCATATCTGCACCTGGAAACAACCGACTCCGGTGCGCCCTTAGAGATCAGCGTATACTCGCCGTCTCTCCTTACTACAACAGACATCATTCTCCGCTGGTAGTCAAACGGGACCTCATCCACCTTGTCGTAGGGCTCCACGTTTCCCTTCACCCCGTTCCCGTCAGCGAACTCCCAGATCGCTATATCCATAGGGTTGCCGGTGACCTTCTCTCCCTGCACAACGTTGCTGCAGAGCAGAGAATAGGACATGATCCGCGGATCCCTGTCCCCCGTCAGCGAGTAGTAGTCCTTGAGCACGATCTTACCCTCCGTAAGCGTCCCCGTCTTGTCGGTGCAGAGCACATCCATGTTGCCGAAGTCCTCGATCGAAACCAGGCGCTTCACGATGACCTTCGACTTCGACATGTTCCTCGCACCCTGGGAGAGGCTGATCGTCACGATTGCGGGCATGAGCTCCGGCACCAGGCCCACCGCGACGGCGAGGCTGAACAGCAGGGAGTCAACCAGTGGGTGACCGAGAGCGGCGTTGATTACGAATATCCCAACCGTCAGCGCAAGCGTAAGCGTCATGAGGAGGGACCCGTACTTCCGGATGCCCTTCTGGAACTCCGTCTCGGGGTGTGACCGGATCAGGCTCCTCGATATTGCCCCGAAGTCCGTGTTCTTCCCTGTGGAGATGACGATGCCTCGGCCAGTCCCGTTCGCCACAACGCTGCTCATGAACAGGTAGTTGGTTAGCTGCTGGGGCGTTGGGCGTTGAAGAGTTAGGCTCTCAGAGCTCTTCTCTACGGGAAACGATTCCCCGGTGAGGGCAGATTCGTTTACGTGAAGATCCTTGGAGTCCACTATCCTGATGTCGGCTGGGACGATGTCCCCGACGTACACCGAGACGAGGTCGCCGGGGACAAGCTGGTTTGAGTTGATCTCTGAGGGCTTCCCATCCCTAGTCACGACGGCTTTGATGGATACCCGCTTCTGCAGGGACTCGACGGTCTTCTCCGCCCTGTACTCGTTGACGAAGCCCAGAGTCACGGCTACGGCGATCATCGCGAGTATGGAGATTGATTGCTCGGGCTGTTGGAAGAAGAATGACACCGCGGCGCATGCGACTAGGATGGCGAAGATCGGGTTTTTGAACTGCCTGACGAGGATTGGGGTCCAGCTGAATTGCTGTCTCTCAAACTCGTTGTATCCGTATTTTTTTAGCCTGATTTGGGCTTCCTGTTCAGATAATCCGCTGGAGCCTGTTTCGAGGGCCTGGTAGAGGTCGGCTGGGGTGGTTGACCAGTAGTCTTTGCGCTCCGAGGAAACTGTTTTCGCTGATAAGGGTCTGAATCCGCCTCAAAGTTCACCACTACGCGTGAAGCCCGATTTAGGTATTACGCAAAGACTAGTGGGAACGGGTTGTATCTCTTCGAGAAGCTTTACAAGACAACTTGGAAAAGTTTGAGGTTTTATCTCTTAATGTAGAGATCTGAATATTTTTTAGAGGTAGGGTTCTTCGTGGATGTCTATTCTGCTAATGTTTGGATAAGCGCCTTTTATGGTCGCCTCAAGCTTCTCAGATATCGCATGCGTCTGTTCTATACTCAGGTCAGGGTCAAAAAAGCATTTGAGAATGATGTGCAAGCCGTCACCGACCCTCCTAATTTCTATGCCCTGAACGTCCCTGATCTCCGTGAAACCCCTGGCGGCATCCTCAATATAGCCCCTCATCTCTGTCCCAGTCTCAGTCAACTCCCTAGAAACTATGTCTGAAGCGCTTTCTATGTGCACGGTTATCCCCGAGATGCCTTGGCTAGCTTCCTTTAGCTTTTTCTCGACGCCATCAGCTATCTCATGCGCCTGCTTCACGGTCCTGTTGGCAGCTACCTCGAGGTGAAAGTCAAGATACGTTTTCCCGTCGACCTCCTGTATATGGATGTTGTGAACACC
Source organism: Bathyarchaeia archaeon (assembly GCA_050014495.1). Lineage (GTDB taxonomy): Archaea > Thermoproteota > Bathyarchaeia > TCS64 > TCS64 > UBA8941. The sequence continues at coordinate 18,283 of JBEKDF010000003.1, read as the reverse complement.
CCTGCAGCCAGGCGCCGCCTCAGCTACTTCCTTTACGAGATCCGAGAGATCATGCGTGTTTCTCCCGACGGGCTCCGTGTGAACCGTTACCCTAGCGTTTGGCAGAATGGTTCTCACCTCCTCCTCGGCGTGTGATGCTATTTTGTGGACATCTTCGAACCTGAGGTTTCTGTCGATTGAGACGTGCATGGAGACCTCGTAGTTTTTCCCGATCACTCGGACGCTAATCTGGTGGCAGTTCTTGACGTCGTTTAATGATTCGACTCTTTTCTTTATTGTTTTCGCGATTTCTTTCTCTGATCTTTCAACTAAAGGAAGCGGCAAAACTTGGTCTCACTCCGATTTCACACTTATAAAATAAAGGTGTCTATTAATACTCTTTTTGGAAATGATTTTTCAGGTTCGCGCGCCGTAAGTGTTTTATTTAATTAAAACTGGCGGGTTCGGAGGGATTCGAACCCTCGGCCAACGGCTTAAGAGGCCGCCGCTCTACCTTGCTGAGCTACGAACCCGGTCGCCAACACTCATGCAAGCATTCAAATTTAAAGGTTTCAGCCACATTGGGTTCTTAAAAATGAGGAGATTACTTGATTAATTTGACCTTTGAGGGCTCAACGCCTTCGGCAGCTAACTGTGTTAAGGACTTCACCTCACCACCAGCTGCCTTGATCTTTTCCTTAGCCTCCTCGCTAAAGGAGAAAGCCGCGACAGTTACAGAGTGTTCAAGGCTGCCGGATGCGAGGACCTTACCGGGTACGGCGGCTATCTCACCTTCCTTAGTAAGCCGGTTTATAGCGCTCAGGTTGACGTCAACCCTGATCCTTTTCGGTTTGTTGAGCTCCTCGGCGAGGGCACCCCAGATGGGCTGACCTGTCTTCTTCTTCGCAGTCTTTAGCTCTCTTATAGTCTTCTCAAGTTCACTGTTCATCAAAGGTTGGTTCACTTCCTGTTCCGCCACCCTCTTCTCCCTCTTCCTCCTCCTCAAACTCGCCGGAGCCAATGCTGTAGAGGTGGCGGCCCACCTCGGTTGGTGCCTCGAAATCCTCTATCTCTTCGTGGAGCTCGTTTGCATCGATTTTTCGCTTAAATTCCTCGAGCTTAGAATTGAGAACCTTCACCGCTTCTGTGACGATCTTCTCTGGTGGAAGTGCACCCGTTGATTCGACCGTGAAGACGAATTCATCCATCTTCATGTGGTCTCTGAGGGTGTCTTCCTTTAAGAGGCTAGAGCAAGTAGGGCTTCGATTGAATGCCTGGATGTCTATGACTTTTACTGTGTCCTTCTTGGCTAGTACGACGCCCTTAGGTGACTCCTCGAGACACTTAGCGGCGGTCGTAGAGTCAGTCTTTATGTCAGCGGCATTCTGGTATATCGCCATAGCGACAGGACTCCACTTTGTGTGGTTGTGACCCTTCCCTAGTTGAGCGTATGCCTCAAGGCTTATGGATTGGCCAGGTGCAAGTTTAGCTAAGGGGATGTACGGAGTCACCGGGGTAATAGCGGGATCGACTGGTTGTAGATCACCGGAGTAGACTGTCTTCTTCTCATCCTCAGCTTTTACACTTAGGCTGAGGGTTACACGGCACTTCGGGCAGCCAAGGTCGGCCTTGCAATCACATTCCGCTGGCAGCTTGTAGTGTTCCAAATCGGTCTTGAGAGGTACAAGCCCTATACGATGAGCTAGAATCTCATCTGGGACGACGCTTGTATTATCATAGTAGAAGATATCCTCGATAGCCATTGTTGGGACTTCGCTGATCATGGTTCTACGTAGTGCGTTGGCGAAGGCGTTGTCTATCCCATCTACGATGAAACGGATGGTGTCCTCGTTTACGCTTAGTACGGTTACCTTCATTGCAGCACCACCAGCTTACGGCCTTCTGCCTCTCCTTCCCCCGGGCTTCCTTGTACCGTCGTGGGGAACGGGGGTGACCTCTTCGATGCGCCCGATCCTGAACCCGCTTCGGGCTAGGATACGGATTGCGGCTTGCGCTCCAGGGCCCGGCGTCTTGGAGCCGCTGCCTCCGGGTGCGCGTACTTTGATGTGTATGCCAGTGACACCCTTGTCACGGCCCCAGTCAGCTATCTGCTGGGCGGCCTTCATCGCGGCGTAGGGGCTTGGCTTGAGCCTATCAGCCTTGACGAACATACCACCCGTGGCAAAGCCGAGGGTCTCGGCGCCAGTGAGGTCTGTCATGTGGATGATCGTGTTATTGAAGCTACTGAAGACGTGGACTATCGCCCACTTATCAGCTGATGGCGGAGGGCTTGTGGTCGTTGCAGGCGTAGGTGCCGGGGCCGTTGTTGGGATTATAGTTTCATTACTCAACTTTATTTCCTCCAGCGATCTCGTTAACCGCCATCTCTCGGCGGAGTGGATGATCCTTATTGCTGTATGGGCTCACGTCGGTGTAATCGATCGTCTTCTCATCATCGATGAGAACGTGGTAGCCGGGCACTCTTACCTCTTTACCTGAGATGCTTATGTGACCATGAGCTATGAGCTGCCTCGCTTGCCAGAGGCTCTTAGCCATTCCCTTCCTGAAGATGAAGGTCTGGAGTCGACGCTCCATGATGTCTTCGATACTCAGGGTAAGGATGTCGTCCAGCGTTCCATTAGGCTGGACGAGCCCCATCTTGTAGAGCTTTCCTATCATCTCTTTCTCCTGCTTCTCGCGCTCCGTTGCTGTCTGGGCGAGGAGGCCACGAGCCCTGCGGCGTAGACTGCTGAGCTTAGTCCTCATACGCCAGAGTTCGCGCTTGTTACGTAGCCCATAGGCGCCGAGGAGCTTTAGCTCCTCCATGAACATCTCGGTGTTATAGGGGACGCGGGGAGTTGTGTATTTCTTATGTTGCTTCTTGGGGTCTCCCATGCTCCTACTCCTCCTTCTTCGCGGCTGCAGATGTCTGTTGCAGCTGCTTTTTTGTTACACCTACGCTTCGGCCTTTCCTGGCCGTGGTCTTAGTGTGCTGTCCACGGACTTTTATGCCTCTTGCGTGGCGTTCTCCCTTCCAGCTCCGAGTTTCCTTCATGAGCTCTAGTTCGTCCTTGGTCCTCATGTCCAAGTCGGAGGCGAGCAGGTGGTGGTCACCACCTGTTATGGGATCCTTTCTGTGATTGAGCATCCACTTGGGTAACCCCACCTTAACGGGGTCTTCAAGTGATTCCTCCAGACGCTTAACCTCGGCGTCGGAGAGGCTCCCCAACCTGTGGGTCGGATCTACGCCTACCGCCTTGGTCAAGGATAAGGCCATGCGTATGCCCATCCCCTTGATGTCGGAGATGGCGTACGGAACTGACTTCGTACCGTCGAGGTTCGTTCCGTGTAGCCTTACTATATAGTTGAATTCCCTTGACACTGCGGAAATCTCCCGACAGTTTGTAACTGTTGAACATAAAAACGTTGCCTAAAAATGTTCACAAACGCTTGTTAGTGCGACCTGCCACCCTAGAGTGTGATTGAGACACATGCATGCTCCAGTTCCTGATAGTATTCAATTCCAAACTGGGAAAATGGGCGTAGCCTAAATTGGAACCCTACGGATTTCTAATAGGCTCGCCGTAGGTGATCAGGGTGATGGTGCTTTTCACGTTGTCGAGGCGCCTTATCCTGTTGAAGACAACCTCCTTCACCTTCTCCATAGTGTCGGCTTCAACCTCGACGATGATGTCATAGATGCCATAGAGACTGTATATGTTCTTGATCTCCTTGGCGCCCTTCATCGCCTGGATGACCTCCGGCTCCTTACCCAACTCAGTGTTCAATAAAACGTATGCCTTCAAGGTCCTTCGATATCAACTTCGCTTCTGTACTATTTCAATCTCGTCATGCGTTCTAAGTTTTCGAACAACTGTTCGTTTCTCTAGGATTAAACGAATGCGTTATACACATTAGTACTGGTGTTCGTAATGTTAAGAAAGGGTCTTACTATACTTGTGATTGTGTTGGGGTCTATGTGTCTTCCAGTTGTATTGATCTTGGCTTGGCAAATAACTAGGACACATTAGAAGGTTTGAGACCACAAAGATAGTTAAGTCATATCTATATAGTGTTCAACAGATTAGAAAAATGTTCCAGCTTCTCGTAGACTTGCATAATTTCTCCCAGGTTTAACCTAGCGACCCTTTCATTTAGAATGGCCTCACTTAGTCCAAGCTGATCCACTGCACGTTTAGCTGCCTTTTTCGTCGACGGAAACTCCACCAATGAGGCGGATATCATCGCTTCCCTCAACGCGTTCCTGCTCTTTTTGTCCCTTTGATTTAATAACTGCTTCATCACCGCCTCAAATGGCTTTAGACCCTCCTTGGGCGACATCGCTAATATGAAAGTAGTTGTCTTTGGCTTAGGGTGATAGGATTCTTGTTTTACCTCTCTGATTATCTTTATTTCGTAGAAGAGGCGTGCTTCTAGGGTCAACTTGGTGTAATCAGGGTCACCCCTGTCGACGGTGAGGCTATGTGCTAGAGTCGATGGGACGATTAAGGAGGCGATACGGAATTTCAATCTCTTCAACCTGTGTAGAATAGCCTCAGTTATGGCATAAGGTGGGTTTGAGACTAGTACATCGAAAAAGGGTAGATAGACTGTGAGAGCATCCCCAAAAATTACTTCGACGTTTGCTGAATTAGAAAACCTCTCCTCTAAGAGAGGAATAAATTTCTGGTTCTTCTCGATGGCATATACCTTGGTAACTCGAGCTGCGAGCTCCGCGGTTATATTGCCAGCACCAGGGCCAATTTCCAGTACAGTATCGGATGCTCTGGGGTTGGACGCATCGATGAGTGCTTTGATGGATGATGAGTCAATAAGCTGTTGCTCATCTATGGAGGCCTCAGCAGTTAAACCAAATCTACTTAGGAGTTCGAGGGTCTGGTCTCTTAACACCTTAAGCACACCGATTAAAGGAGGTATCTGGGCTCTCCTTTAACACTCTTCACGATCTCAGATGCTGCTTCTACATCTTCATCCATACCTTCGATTAGGAGACGGACGCTGCCCTCAGCACCAGCAACTCCGCCAGCGGAGATTAGTGTCGACTGAACACCGCATAATACCTCAAGCGCCTCGATCTCCGTGAAGACAATTCCGGTGATAGGCCATATAGTGGGTCCATCGTTGTCTGGGTCCATGGTTAATCTGTGAAGCTCGTTAATGTCCTCGTAGACTAGCTTCTCAAGTCCAATTGGGATGACCAAAGTGATCTTCTTACCAATTATTGTACCTAGTACAGCGCCTACGGTACCACCGGTTCCTCCCGCGATGAGGACGCCCGCCATCTGCCCAACATAGTCGAGGGCGTTAGCACCCTTGATATAGACATCTCCCTTGCCCATGTATTGGACAGCGTTGTAACGATCCAACTCTTTGGCGATTTCTCCCTTCCTGAAAACGACATCAGGTATAAGCTCCCCCTGCTGCTCCTTCGCCTTATCGGGGACATTAGGCGTCGTTATTCCGCTTCTGTACCTTCGAATGTCAAACTTCTCTCCCCATAGCTCTTGCAGGACGTAGGCGTTCGTGGTCCCAGTTGCGACGACTACTATACCATCCTGCATGGCTCCTTGAACCTCGGGTAGAGCAGCAACACCCTTCGCGATAAGCCTCTTTGACTCTGCTACGGTAAGAATAACCTGCTTCTTCATTTTGCTTTCACTAGCACCGGGAGCCTCATGAATAAAAGGGATTCCCGTGGGAACCCCTATAACATGGACGCTTGAGATATGCCTCGTCGAGAGATGTTTGAGGACCCAATAGGTAGGATAAACAGTAACCTTGAGGCTTGGAAGGCAGGGCTCAAGGATCCGCAGGCAGCACAGGGGAAAGTGTTACGTGACCTGCTCAGGGGATACTGCAATACCGAATACGGGAGAAGTCACGATGCAGCTGAAGTATCTTCGATAGAGAATTACAGAAGGAACTTTCAATCAGTCTCATACAAAGACCTTGAGCCCTGGTTCGAGAAGGTCCGAAACGAGGGCTATGAGGCCTTCCTTGACGAGGAACCTCTAACTTGGGTTATGACCAGGGGAACAACAGGGCAGTCGAAGGTAATCCCTGTCACACAGAGACACCTGCAGGACCTCATAAGGTGCGGGTCGAGAGGTGTCCTTAACTTTGCCATGAGAAACGGGGAGCTCTCACTCCTATCCGGAGGCGTTCTTAATCTCCAATTCCCTAGCAATATACGTATCTTAACCCAAGGTGAAAAGGAGGTCGTTTACGGATTCAGCTCCGGAACATATGCAAAACTGAACCCTATGATGGCGGGGCTCGGTCTCATCCCACGCCAGGAGGAGATCGACGCCCTCCAGACGGACCTCACACCCGAAGGATGGGAGAAACGCTACGAGTTCATCTACCAGAAGGCTAAGGAGAAGGAGGTCGTCAGCATAATAGGCGTAGCACCCGTCCAGACTGGTTTCGCAAGATATGTTAAGAAGAAACATGGGATTTACCCTCGGGACCTTTGGAAAATCAAAGTAATATATAGCACCAGCGTCGCTAAGATTCAACAAAACTACGCGCCCAAGCTGAAAATAATGTACGGTCAGGTGCCTGTCATTGAGATGTACACCGCCACAGAGGGGGCCTTCGCCCAGCAGAGAGACGACTTACCCTACATATCCCCAAACTACGACGTCTATCTGTTCGAGGTCGAGACAGGTTCTGGTTTTAAGATGCTGCATGAGATGCGGCGTGGTGAGTGGGGGAGGATCATTATCTCTACTTCGATGTTGCCCCGGTATCGTCAGGGTGACTTGGTCGAGGCGATGGGGAAAAACTACTTCCAGATTTTTGGCAGGGATAAACGGAGCGTTGTGCTAGAGCATTGTATCTGGCAATTGCTGGTTGGCTGGGGCCTCTAAGTGCGCGGGTGCCCACCCCTACTCATGAGGGCATTCACAATGATCCAGGCACCAATCAATATTATCAGTAAAGCCCACCAATTAGCTAAGCCCAGATATGAGCTTATGCCAATCATTGTGACTATGACTCCCCCTATTATTAGCCCACTTGAGGCGCGCCAGTTACTCGTCTGGATATAAAGCATGAGGCCTCGGAGAATCATGATGATTCCGAGCCCCGCCATGAACCAGCTCCACCATCGATTATCGACTATGTAATTGTACTGTTGAAGCAGGAAAGTGATGCCCAACCATAGTACTATTAGGCCACCCATGAGGGCGCCCCACATGGAGCCTGAGCCTTCATTCTTTTCACCCTTCTCGTCTTTCTCCCCCCTAGAGTCCTTCTCATTCTTCTCCCCCTTTTCGCTCTTCTCGTCGTGGGGGCGTCTGTAGACTACCTTTTCCTCAGACTTTATACTCTGACCGCAGTATGGGCAGAAAATTGCGTCATCTTTGACCTCTTTACCGCACTTCGGGCAGTATGGCATAATACTTCACCTATTCAATCTGTGAGAATTTGCCTCCGCTTAAAAGGCTATAGATTAACATTTCATTTGCGGGTAATTCTTATCAAGGCTATTAAAGCTGTGCCGACAAGCATTAGGCTGCTCAGGATGAACTAGCGTGCGCACAGTCAGGGCGAGAAATACGCCGAGCAAGACTAGAAGGTGCCTAAGAAAGCGTTTCAACCTATCCAAAGCCGACAATATGCTGAGACGGGTGTCCCACGGCTGATAAACTTTAAGAGAAAATTTTAGCCTATTTTAGGCTAGCATTCATTCTGTCTTGTGAAATTTTAAAAAAGGGTTGAGTAGTCTTACAGGACTACAGTCTTCATCTCGTCCGCCTTGAGTAGCCTCTGCCAGTTTGTTGCGACGGTGGTCTGGATCTCGTTGACCTCAACCTCTGTCATATGGCGGAATCGCGACTGGGGCTTCAGATACTCACTAACGGGCTTAAGCTCCTTCGGCTTATAGTTAAGCTTGAAGGATGTACCGTGTTCGATCTCGTAGAGAGGCCACATACCCGATTGGACGCCGGCGCGAGCGAGTTCAACCGTCTTTGCTGGGTCAAAGCGCCATCCAACTGGACATGGACTCTGTATAAGTATTAATCTGAAGCCTTCGATGTCCTTGGCGTATTTGACCTTCTGCATGAGGTCCTCGGGGAAGGCTACAGAGGCAGTTGCTATGTATGGAACGTAGTGGGCTGCGAATATCATCGGTATGTTCTTCTTTGGTTCAGCCTTGCCTCTGCTGTTCGGACCAACCGGGTTCGTGGTTGTCTCCGCGTACTTCGGGGTGCCTCCACTCCTCTGGCCACCTGTGTTCATGTATGCTTCGTTGTCCTTTGTGATAACGAGGATGTTCTCATTGCGCTCAGCGGCTGCTGATAGGCCCTGGAAGCCGATGTCGTATGTTCCGCCATCTCCGAAGAAGGCGACGGCCTTGACGTCCGTTCTGCCGAGGGCCTTTAGGCCACGTGATGTACCAGTCAGGGACGCGCCTCCGCCCTCGAAAACTGAGCCGGCGGTTGGTTGCATTGTGACGTGGTCTGGGCAGCACGGAATGCCGTGCCGAATTATATTTGCGCCAAGGACCTTGAAGGTGAGCCTCGCAGCCATGGCGGCACCGCAACCCTGGCAAGTGCTGCCAGGCGCTATGATCCTCTCTTCCATGGGAACCTGGGCTCTCGTCATTCTCTCAGTACTCATTTCATATTACCTCCTAAACCCACTGGATGGAAGCATCAAGCTTCTCACCCTTCGCTACCTTCAGGGTCTTCTCCCCGATTTTGTACATATCGTCGATACGTACCTCCTTTCCGCTGAGACCTCCGATGAAGCAAAGGATTGGTGTCTTCTTAGCCTCATCGTAGAGTGTGCTCCTCATCTGGTGGAAGACTGGGCCCCCCATTCCCGGTTGGCAGCTGCGGTCGAAAATACCGATGGCGCCTACACTCTTAGCGATCTCCTGGAAGTCATTTCTTGGGAAGGGCAGGAAGCTCCTGATCTTTATTAACCCAACCTTCTTGCCGTCAGCCCAGAGTTTGTCGATCGCTGCCATCGTGGTTCCTGCGATCGTGCCCATCGCTGTGATGACGCAATCTGCGCCCTCAACACGGTACGGTTCGATCATTCCATTACCATATGTGCGACCGAATTTCTTGCCCCAATCGGCGAAGACCTCTTTGATTACGGTCTCACCGTTGAGAGCTGCCTGGTGGTGCATCTGCCATGGCTTCATTGGGTCTCCTTCACCCCAGCCTCTTGCGAAAGATTTAGGATCAGCCTCATCGGGTAGGATGCTCGGCATTGGCTTGTAGGGTGGGAGGAATTTATCGATGTCCTCTTGCGCAGGGATCTCTACGGGCTCAGCAGTGTAGCTGAGGACGTAACCGTCGTAGCCAACAGCGACTGGGAGACGGATTCTTTTATCCTCAGCGATTTTGTAAGCCATTACCACACTGTCGAGGATTTCTTGTGCGTTCTCCACATAAAGATGGAGCCAACCCTGCCATTGTTGTGACATTAAATCACTGTGGTCAGGCTGCATGCTCTTCACTCCACGGTGGACAACCGCCATAACTAGAGGTAGCCTCTTACTGGCAGTCTCCTGCATTGGATGGTGCATGTAGAGGAGGCCTGGGCCTGATGTGCATGTAAAGCTACGTGCCCCAACAGCCTCCGCGGCTTGGACGATTACCTGAGAGCTAAGCTCGCCTTCAGCATTCACGAACTCGAAACCAGGCAGCTCTCCGGACGCATAGATCTCCGAGAGGTACTCGGTGATCGTGGTCTGTGGTGTGATGGGGAAAACTGCAGCAACCTTTACGCGAGCTAGTTTACAAGCTGTTGCCGTTGCTTTGTTACCGACCATTACTTCGTATGACATTTCATTATCCTCCTTACGAGCCCTCGACCCTCTTCATCTCGATAGCTTTGACTGGACACTCGTTAGCGCAAACTCCGCAGCCCTTACAGGCGCGGTCAATCATGGAGGGCTTATTGTTCGCCTTCCATTCAAGAGCGGCCTCGGGGCAAAAGATCCAGCACGTTTTGCATCCAATGCACTTCTCCTCATTTATAATGGGGTAGAAGACACGCCAGCTGCTGACATCCTTAAGAGTACCATACCCACCGACTTCAAGGTCGACCTTCATCTTAGGAGCGACCCTGTTCTTCGCGGGAACCCAAGACGAGACTTTATCGTAACTCATCCTGACAGCGGCTATATTCATATCGCCAAGCCTACCCGGGAAGTACTTCTTGATAGCTTTCTCCACGGACTCGAGCTTGACAACACCAGTTGCCTTGGCGAAGGCGCCGAGAAGCGCAGTATTCGTGATGGGCCTACCGAGAGTCTCCAGCGCGATGCTGGTAGCATCTACAGTAGCGATGTTTATGTCGCCCGCGAGTTCGCTCTTCTCAGGTGCGAACTGTACGTTCAGCAGTACCTGTCCATTTGGCTTCAAGTCATTAGCTACAGCCTGCTGTAGGCTGATAAGTGGGTCGAAGCAGAGACTGATATTCGGGTTATGTACTAGCTCCCTTTCCCTGACACGCACATCATCAATGCGGACGTAGGCGGTTAGGGGTGCTCCACGCCTCTCGGTGCCGTACATGGGGATGGCCTGACTGTATTTGCCCTCCTCATAGGCTGCCGTGGCGATGATCCTAGAGGCGGTGACGGCCCCTTGGCCGCCCCTGCCGTGCAACCTTATTTCAATCACGGGTCATTTTTCCCTCAGTGATTCGTTACCACCTTAACTCTTGACTGTTAGAAGAGTAACGATTCCGTAATGAGTCAACTAAGAAGGATTTAAAGCTTGACTAAGAAATCTTCATTTGATGAAAAAAAGGGTTAGCAACAATCAAAATGTCTATAATGAGTAATAATAACGAGTATTAAGTTAAAAATGTTCAAGAAATTGGTTTTAATTCAATCATTCGACTCAATATACGGAAGTATATATTTAGATTGAATCGAAAATATGGTAATTATCTCCAATTTATACATGTTTTCTATTTATGTAAAACAAATAAAACTAAACAAATATACTTAAGCCAAAAATTTCTATAACTCATTTTGGTTGAAGATTTAAATTAGCGTTTGTTAATGGTTTGTGGACCAAGCTTGATGGCGGAGAAGGAGCAGGGTTTCCGCAAGATGCTAGAGAAGAGCATAGTCGAGAACATTCGCATTGAACACCCAGTCGTTCTAAAGGGTCAGTACGAAACTGCATACAGTTTACTTAAGGATGCTCTAGACACAGGGATAACACCGTGCCTCATAGGGCCACCAGGTGTTGGTAAGAGTCTTTTAGCCCGCAAAGTCGCAGAGGATACGGCGCGTAGCTTCCATGAAGTCTTCTTTGACGAAAACGTGACGCCGAGTCGCCTCATCGGCAGCTTCGATCCGGCACTGGTGGTCCGTAGTGGAAGAAATATCAGTAGCTTCGAGCCAGGCCCACTAATTCGGGCTATGGTGGAGGGGGGCCTCTTCGTCGCCCACGAGCTAAACCGAGCAACGGAGTTCTGCCAGAACAGCCTTATTGCCCCTCTCGAAGAGAGACACTACCACCTTTTTCCCCTCGGCATGGTGAAGGCTCAAGAAAGTTTCGCCTTCGTGGCTACTCAGAACCCAATCGAGACATCCGGAACCTACAGACTCAGCAGAGTTCTGGTTGACCGAATCGGTTGCTGGATAAGGCTCACCTACCCTACAAAGGAAACCGAGCTTGAAATCCTCAAGGAGAATACACCAGCATTTAGTCTCCCAGTAAGTACCCTCGACAAGATTTACGAGATCGTCAAGACCACACGAGAGAGCTCAGTACTTGAGATCCCTGCTTCACCCCGAAGTGGAATATACCTCACGAGGTTAGTGAATAAATACCTCGAACGCTTCGAGTCAGAAGACGCAGCTATAAGGTTTTTTGCCCCTGCCGTTCTCGCCAAGGAAATGAAGGTCCGAGGCGAGGAAAGCAAGACAGTGGCGAAAGTCGTCGATGAGATAATAAAGAAGGTACTTGGCTAAGATGTCCAACTCCTCCTTGGAGTATCCCTTCCATTACGCGAACTACTTCATACCGGAGTTTATAGAGCGTATGAGGAAGAGCAGGGAGGTCGTCGAGAAGCCAAGCCCTAGGCAGAGCATAAACATGGGAAAGATACTCCTCCCAGGCTTTATGAGAAATGGATGCTTAACCTTCAGCGACCTTCTAAGGGCCGCTATCATCACAAGTCAAGTAGATAATCAGAGGATGGCGGAGAAGATCGCCCTAGATATTCTGACGAACGTCAACGAAGACGAGGAGGAAACAGAGGAGGATATGGATGCAGACCAGCTGCTTAGCCTCCTAAGTAAGAAGAGTCAGGAAGTATATGTCACCCCCCATGCTAAAGGGCTTGAGCAGAATATAGTGAATGATAACCCCAGTATAACAGGTCCGGAACAATTTACCAAGTTCAAGAACAAGCCTGATATTGGTGTGGGCCCTGGGGAGGACCGAATACTCAAGTTTGGTGCAAAGACGTTCAAGGAGGAACGAGATGAAAAGATGAGGAAACTCCTCGCTTACCTCCTTAAGGAGAAACTTCTAAAATTAGGTCGAGAGTTGGAGAGGAAGGATGACTGGAGTAGAGTGGCATCCATTCGACCATTCCAACCTGGTGATGATACTGACTCGATTGACGAGGATCGAAGCCTCGAGAACATCTTAGACCTTGGTCGGAAACTTGAGGAGATAAGACCCGAGGACTTCATGATGCTCAAGAGGAAGAAAAAGAACAGGAGCATCATATACATACAGGATATCAGTAACACTATGTTCTATGACTTTGAGGGTATCAACTCTGTAAACTACAGCATTCTAAGCCTTATTCCGCTTATGTGGGGATTACGTAACGACAAGTGGGGATTAATCCTCTATGAGAGTAACAGTCATATAATCAAGGAACTGAGTGACGAAATTGACCTAGAACCTATTCTTGAGCAACTCCTCGATATGATAACGATGACAACAACGCAGATGGAGTTCCGGTTCAGGGGAACAATAGACGGCTCCACCTGGGGTGGCACTATCCCAAATAAAAGTATCCAATGGGCTTACGACCAACTGACAGAGGCCTCAGAGCGAAGTGACCGTATCTGCTTTTACTTCAGCGATTTTGTATTAACTAATCCTGGTAAAGAGGACGATGAAAATAGAAAGAATTATGAAGTAATCCGAAACATGCTTGATGACGGTATTAGAGTATTCGCTGGGATTAGTCCACTCGCCCACAAGGAAATATTTAGACCCTATACCACTTCAGCTATAGATAAGCTCAAAAAATTGGGTGTCCCCATGGCCGACACATATATTCCGAGTCAATTTTTAGAACGTGCTCACTTATTCCTAGATGAAGCTTAAATTATAATCTTCTCTCAAATTGAGAGTAATCGCTTAAATTTTCTGTTACGGCGTCGGTGATGTTCTTCTCTGTTGATGTAAATAACTAATTATTCATTTTTAGTTGTTAGAGGGTTATTCTCGGATTGCAGTGAAATGGTATTCACTGAATTATGACTTAAGGGATATTACGCAAGCGAATCCTCCGAGTTGATCTAGACGGGTAGATATAGGGGTGTTTTGTTTCAAGATAGTTACATTCGCTCCGAAGTTTCTAGCTATCTGCATTATACTTTGATATCGTCGATTTCTCTGGTTTCTCAGATTAAATTCTTCAGTTACAAAAATCGCTATGATATTTTTGTCAGAGTTAAGAGCAGAATATAATTCTTCTATCGTATAAAGTACAGTGTCTTCTACAATCGCTTTATCTAGAAGATTAAGGAGTTTAACTTCCGTATCTTCAGTCACGTATTTGAGAGCTTCTTGAATTTTATTTTCTTTTATTAGCTGGATTACTTCTATTTTGGTTCCTGCTTTACCTATTAGATGCCTCATAGGCACCTTAACTTTTAACCATTTATGATGCTTAGTAATATAATCCGTTAATCGGGATTCGTAATTTGTTCTTTCTTCAGAGGTTATTATAACTCCTGTAAATCCCTGTTTTATCAAGTTTCTAATATTTTCCACTATCGCTTCATGGAACTTGTTAGCTGATTTCTCGTCGACTACATTTCTCTCGATTTCTTTAGACGGTTTCACTGATTCGCTGTAAATTGTCCAAAAGGTGGCTTTTTCCTCACTGAGGCCGATTAGTATTGCGGTCGGGTATCCGCGTCGGCCTCGTCTAGGCATCATTATTTCCTCGGTCTGTAGCCAGTTAGGCGCTTGTGATTCCCACAGAAAATATTTTGGATGCCTTCATCGTTTATAAGGCCGTCCCTCTTGAGACTTTGGATAGCGTTGTATTGTTCTTCGAGGATATTGTAACGGAAGCCGCGGGGGAAGAAAGTCGAGTCTGTACCGAAAAGTATCTTGTTTGGGCCTCCGGCACGTATCGCATGGCGAAAAATGTCCTTCAGAGTGAGATCTTGGGGCAAATATTTCATCCAAACATTACTTCCGCTGCTATCCATGTAGACATTATCTGTCTGATATTGCAGGAGGAGAACCTCACGGAACCAGCCAGCGCCAAAGTGCGCTATCATGAAGTTAAGTTCAGGAAAGTCTCGTGCGGGTGTCTGAATATCCATTGGGTTACCACTTCGTAAGTCTGCGTCCCCTCCAATACTGACTCCGAAGTGGCATATGACGAGCATCTTATGTTTGAGTACCTCCTCATAGATTGGGTATAATCGCTCATCGTAGACGTGTATACCCCTCCAATTACTTGGATAGAGCTTTATTCCATAAAATCCGTCATCTGCAGCTTTCTTTATCTTCTTTGTGGCCTCAGAGTCGTCGGGTTGGATATTCAGGTAGCCTAAGAAATATCCAGGGAACCTTCGTCTGGCCTCCATAAACTCGTCATAGGTCTCGGGGCCAATCATGAATCCGGCACTGCTCACTCCATACCTGTCGAGTTCGTCGGCCCACCTCTGAGCCGCATCGAAGTTCTCATCAGGAATTTCTATGTTTTTGATGTCTGTCCTCGTCTGCGTACGCTGCTGGAAACTTGTCATGGTACGTCCCCTTAGTGACCATGCCTTAATGGACCCCGCAGTCATGAAATGCGCGTGGGCGTCGACGACTTCTATACCAAGCCTTGATTTCAAACCATCATGCTCCGATTAGGTTGCTTAGTTCTGGTTGGAGGATATCAAGCTTCTCGAAATTTTGGATGCGGGAAGGTTGAAGAGCATCCTAAGCGAAGTTATCTTCATGTTCTCCCTGACTCCTAAGAACGCGAATGAGAACCCAGTGTCGACGATTTACGCAGTCGAGGGCGCCAATGGGAACGATGGCTCCCTCAACAGGTTACTCGAACTAATGGACATCGAGGGGCTCAAGTTCTACAAGTCGAAGAGAAATGGCTCTTTGCAAGGCCCCTCAGGCTTGATAGCCGAAGACGATGTTGTCATCGTGAAGGTTAACAGCCAATGGGACGAATATGGAATGACTAACACTGACCTCGTCAAGGCCGTTACGGCTGCAGTTCTAGCCCACCCAGATGGGTTCAGTGGGGAAGTAGTCATCGCTGACAATGGGCAAGCCCAATACGGGAGTTCGGGGCATGGCGGAAGCCTCGACTATACCGTCAACAACGCTGAGGATAGGCGTCAGTCAGTAAGGATTGTCGCCGACTCATTCAAGGGCTTGGGGCTGGTCTCGACCTACCTCTGGGATACAATCACCGAGAAGCAGGTGAAGGAGTACTCAGAGGGAAATGATGAGGATGGCTACATAATCGCTGAAACTGCAGATCCCCTTACGGGGGTGCTACCCAGCTACCCAAAGTTCAAAACTCTTCATGGTACACGTATTAGCTTCAAGAAAGGAATATGGGACCCAAAAAGGAGGGTCTATCAGGTAGGGCTTTTAAAAGTTCTGAACCTCCCGGTTCTTAAATCTCACTTCATTTACGGAGTTACCGGTGCGGTGAAGCATTACATGGGAGTACCAAGCGATAAGCTAACCTCAGCCAGGGGATTCAGGACTCACATGACAGTGGGAAAGGGGGGAATGGGCACATTAATGACGGAAACAAGGGTCCCGGCACTCAATATAGTCGACGCCATTCACGTTAACTGCAAACCAGGGACTGGTCCTAAAACGCCTTTCGACGGTGCAACATACGCTGGAGTAATTGCTGCTTGCGAAGACCCAGTCGCTCTAGACTATTGGGCTTCCAAGAATATTCTCTGCACACTTGGAAAAAAGGTCCATAAGGTCGATGTTTCCCTTTTCGATCCCGACAATAAGACTACAGGTTGTTTTGGTGACTGGTTGAGATTGGCTGCAGTGGAATTGAATGAGGCGGGGCAGCCCTTCACATGTAACGAGGAGCAAATAGCTGTAAAAGTAGCAGGTAAGAACCTCTAAAATCTATTGGATTTTTTAGGTATTCAACATTTTTTGGAATATTTATTTTGGTGCGACCGCCGGGATTTGAACCCGGGTTACTGGCTTGGAAGGCCAGAATCCTAACCACTAGACTACAGTCGCCCGGGAAGAGAATTATGGGGGTTGTTAAAATGCTTAACCCTCGATGGGGATAAGGATCTCGGTTGTCCAGACCTCTTGGGCATCTTCATCTATGAGACTCCCTGTGCTAAGACCGAAAGTGTCGGGTTGATAGACTGCTTCCATGTGGCAGAAGTGATGAGTGACCGGTTTGAGCCCGCGCTGCTGTAGATGTTTTTGGAGTTCCTCGTAGTAATACTCAGGAGAATGGGTCGTGCCTGAGTATACGATGAACCCCGCTCTGATCTCTGGTAGTTTCTTCGTCTTGAGGTTAGGCACATCCTTGTCTACAGGAACGAGTACCTCCCTTCGGCAGCCTTGTGTATCCTTGGGATCGTAATAAATGATCATTGTTGGGTCGCTGACTTTGACTCCCTTCTCGTGGGCCTCAGCGTTGAGTTTTGCGAATGCTTCAGCCTCGTTCTCACCTGGCTTAAGCTCTCGGTAGGCTACAAGCTGATTCGCAAGAGTCTTAACGCCTATCTTTACTATCATTGGCTCCCTACAGGGGATGGAGGTTTAAAACCATTATGCGTAGAGGTTTATTGGCTTCTCTAGGCGGCTGAGCAGAACTATATTGCTCTCATACTGCTCATCTATAATTTTGTAGCCCGTTTCCTCTGCGAGTTTCTTACCGAAGGCGAGTATTTCCTCATAACTTGCCATCTCATTGTAGGCGAAGCGCTTCCTCGCGAATCCGACACTCATCGCCCCCTTTGGCTCGATGTAAGTAGGATTAGCCCTCTTGACAAGCTCTGCATAGCTGTTGATGTTACCCATATTCAACTTCGGGACAAGAGTGTGTCGAATCACTGTTGGGCAATTAAAGCTCTTTAAAAGTTCAAGGGTCTCCATCACCTTCGCCCAGGCACCATTAATCATCGGACGGCACGTTGACTCATAGGTATTCTCATCCGGAGCGCAAAGACTGACGTATAGCTGACTCGGCTCGGTTCCGAGGTTTCGGAGCGCTTCTGGGTCTGTACCGTTTGTGACTATGAAGACGGTGTGGAATCCATGTGACTTGAAGCTCCTTATGAGATCGCTGAGGTGTTTGTAGAGGGTGGGCTCCCCTTCTAGACTTATAGCCACATGGATTGGGTTGAGGGCCTCCTTAAGGTATGTCTCGGTGACCTTCGGGTTGCCTCCAAAACCATAGATGAGCTTTTGGTGGGCCGCTATTGCACCCTCTACAATCATGTCTGGATCGTCGCCTCCTTTGATGGGCTGGGTTTGCTCCCACCCGATCCCTAGCGTCTCTGGTGTTGCTCGCCAGCAGAAGACGCAGCTTTGTGTACAGTGGCCTAGGGTTGGAGTCATTTGGAGGCAGCGGTGTGTTGGGATGCCATAGAATCTCTGCTTGTAGCAGTGCTCCATCCCACTTGTTCGAAGCGCTTTACCTACCCAAGTGCAGTTTTTCACCGCACTGTGGGCTCCCACTAATCTGTAGCGCTGCCTCACATAGCGGTAACGTAGCTCCTCAGGGATACTCACAGATCAAGACTCGAGTGAGGCTGCTTATATCTAAGTCGAATTAGGCCCGAAGCCATGAAACTGAGAACATGTGTGTATCCAAAATGCTACTAGAAAAAGAAACTATTCCAGAGTCCACATGTCTAAGACACTCACTCAAAGCATAGGGATATTAGGATCTCGAAGAAATCACGCGCGCTGCCTTGTCCCGTTATTGGTGTAAAATGGTTTTAAATACACATTCCCGTTTTCAGCCAATAATAGAGCGTATTGACGAGAAGGATCATGAACCCGCTGATAGACCCATAAAGACT
>JBEKDF010000002.1:0-170243 GCA_050014495.1 Bathyarchaeia archaeon | reverse complement strand
AGCTGAGTCAACGCTTCTACGAAGGGCTGGAGCACTTAGTCAAATTAGTCTCCCCGAAAGAGAAGACGATGCGATCCGGTGTCGTAAGCTTCGCCACAAATGACACGGAGGTCACCTTCAACCACCTCAAGGAGAAGGGCTTCTGCCTCAGCCTTCGCCCTGCGGGTATAAGGGTCGCAATCGACTTTTACAACACGGAGGAGGAGATCGACAGACTACTCTCTACATTAGCGAGGGAATAACGACTTTAACTAGCGTTACGTCTTCAACTTCTTCGGAGAGCTTAGGCGTGTGGAGTTCGGGTATAAAGGGGACCGACTGGTTCGTAGCCATCGGTGGCTTCAGGGTGGCAGAAGTAAAAGATCCACGAATTCTAGTTAGAACCGTCGCGGACGCGGCTTCACCTCAATTGATGCAGATCTTCGATGCCGGGAGGGTTGCTGGTAGGGATCACCTTTACATGGCGGCCGTAAACGCGGCTAAGTCAACTGAATCAGGAATGGCAGTCTCCAAGAACATAACAGTTGAGACGCTTCTCTACGCCTCCGCTCAGGACCAAATAACGAAGGCCCTCGCTACCATGGGCATCAACATTGACAGCAAAAAGGTCGCTCTCATAGTTTTCGCTCACAATCGAGCAGAAGCCGAAAAAGGCTACAACAGGGTCGTAAAATTCCTAGGATGTGAGGACGATAGCGTCCTTGAAATCGACGCCGAAAAGGCTGAGACACTCAGAGAGTCATATGGCATCGGGGACGATGAGCTTAAGGCAGCAGGTGGTTCTGAAGCTCTAGGCAGCCTCATCGTCGAGCGCGGGACGCTTCTTAGCCTCCGCCGCTAGACGGACTCGCTCCTTCTGGACATTGAGCACGTTGACCGGGTGCACCACGGAGATGCCTGTCATCTTTCCCGCTGTCTCGACTAGGACGACCCAGTCGGGGTTATCGAGGTTAACCTTCCTATCGATGCCTTCCGCTACTGCATCGATGATCTCGTGGCTACCGAAGCGGATCCTTCTCTTCTCAACTGTGATCCTGTAGCTCTCCTCAGGACCAATCGATGCAGAGAGCTCCTTAGTGACCCTAACTATCTCCTCGAGGACTGATGGGACGAGACGCTGAATGGGGATGACTCTGAAGAGGGCCTGTATGGAGTCGGGCTTCTTAATGAACTCCTCCCTTATCTTTGCGACAGCGGCCACGGGCTCAAGTGGAGTCTTGGCGATGATTATACCCCAGATACCCATCCTCTCGACTACCGGGGCCTCGTCACCCGCAGCCCTCAAGAGCATCCAAAGCTCGCTGCCAGCCCTGCCCTCGTTTATCCTCTCGGTTGTCGCCAGGATGTTGAATTCCCTCGCCACAGGTGTCACCGCTGGGTGGGTTCCCCGCCACGCTGAAAAGCGTATCTCCACCTCCAAGGAGACTTTCACAACCTATAAACGAGAGTTATTGGAAAAAAACACTTTATCGCGTGCATCACTTTGTAAGTCACACCCCGAAACCATATATTCCTCGATGGGAGGGAACCTCTGAGGTCAAAACCATGAAGGTCGGCTCAGAATGCGGCTACTGTATTATGCACCGCGGACACAAGATCATTCAACGCTCTACCGATAACGAGGAGAAACGCGTCGAGGCCATGACCGGCCTACTCCAGATGCTGGGTGAACGCTACAAGTCCGACGCGGTACCTAGCTACATTGGAGCGGAGCGATGCCGAGTAATCAAGGACTCAACCGGCTGCGCTGACCCATATACCGACCTCAAGGCCAAGTCCAACATCCTCGCTTTTGAGATACTCCCAAGAATGATCGAATATGTTGATAAGCAACCACAAGTAAAACGTCTACAAGCTGCCCTCAAAGTAGCCTGCATAGGCAACGTCATCGAGTTCGATGTCCCCGGCCACAACGCAGACATCAAGGAGGCCTTAAAGGGACTCGAGGAAGGCTTCTACGTCGACGACTCGGAGAAACTGAAGAGACTCATCAAACCTGGGAGTAAGGCTCTCCTCCTAACGGACAACGCAGGTGAAATAGCATTTGATAGACTCGTAGTCAGGGAGCTACGTAGGCTAGGATGCGTCGTCACCGTCGCCGTCAAGTCCGGCCCCAGCCTCAACGACGCCCTCATGGAAGACGCTGAGGCCGTAGGCATGATCGAAGAGGCGAACAAGGTCATCACCACCGGAGCCGACTCCATCGGTATCAACCTTGCTGAGACCAGCGAGGAGTTCAACACTCACTTCTACGGCTCGGACATAATCATTGCAAAGGGAATGGCGAATTGGGAGACCCTCACAGAGGTCCCAGCCCCTTGCCCACTCATGTATGTCTTCAGAACTAAATGCGAACCAGTTGCACGCGCAGTTGGTGCTCTCTTGAATGTCAACATAGCAAAGCTCGTGCCGAAGGGTTGGAAGCTCTAGCCACGTAGGACCGCCATGATCTCTTCTCCGCTGATTGGCCCTTTTCTGAGAAGCCAGATCTCTTCGCCGGTTAAATCCAACACCGTAGACGACTCGCCACCCTGTGAGGTCCCCCCGTCAATTATGATGTCCACCTTATTGCCAAAGATCTCCTTTGCCTTCTGAGCCGAATCGGCGGGCTCGTCCCCTGAGATATTCGCACTAGTGCTCACTATGACGCCCCCAGCCTCTTTGGCGAGCTTCTGCGCTACAGGATGTGGAGAAACCCTCACACCCAATGTCGAAGCTCCGTGGTTTACCCACATGCTATACTTCACCCTGGTCGGGAGAACTAACGTGAGGGGCCCCGGCCAGAACCTCGCCGAGAGCCTCTCCGCTGCCGTACTAAACTCAACGATCTTCTTCACGGCCTCTAGGTCGCTACAGATGAGAGGCAGTGGCTTATCAGCACGTTTCTTTAATTCGCAGATCCTTTGTGCAGCATCCGGGTCTGTTGGTACGCACCCTAACCCATAGTAGGTCTCCGTTGGGTAAACGACGACTCCCCCCTCCCTGAGCAGAAAACCAGCTGCCTTAATTGCCTCATCATTCGCCTCGAGGATCTTCATATCGATACACCTCATACAACAACCAATTTAAGGGAAGCGAAGCTATGTGACCCCTGCTCCGATATTCAGTATCACCGCCACCCTATCTCCAGTATTGAAGAAGCCATGCGGGACATTGGCTGGGAGATACACAACATCGCCGGGGATAACATCCACCTTCTCCTCCCCCACCTTGATGACTCCCGAGCCGCTCACCACGATGTAGATTTGCTCCTCCTTAGGGTGATTGTGCATTAAATTAGTTTCCCCAGCGGGAACGGTTAGCCTCGCCACTCCCTTGAAGGCCTTCAGCATATCCGCTTTTGGCGTGTAACGCCAAACAATTTGGTAGAGTACCTTTTCCCCATGGATCTCATTCATGGGCTTCTTCGGCACATCGTTGAGGTTAATCTTCTCAATCATGATGTGGAAACCCTGCGGTCATGGTATATTAAGTCGGATGGTGGATTTGCCTCAAATGACGATAAACTTAACATACTCGTTTTCCTCGTTCCGCTGCAGCTCTGTAGCTAGCTCCTTGATCCTCCCTGCATCTCCATCAAGGATGAAGAGCTCCATACATTTACCCTCCCTGAATCTGTTGTGGAGCTGTGTATGGATAATGTCCTGGTACTTCGCCTTGATCTGCGTGACGTGGTGTTCCGCCTCGTGGCTGTGAATGGCAAGCAGAAGGCCGTTAACATTTCCCTCGAGGCGCTGTTTCTCCCGACCATCCGTGAGGAAGAGCCTGATGGCCGCCCGCACAACCTCCGAGCGACCAGAGTAACCGAGATCCACTTGGAGCTTATCCAGATCTTCTAAAAGTTGGTCGTTTAGGGATAGACTGACAACGGGCACGCCTTATTAAATAATCCCCGAAGGATATGATTTTTTCCTAAGAAGAGGAGAAAAATTATTCAGGTGAAAGTGTAGGCATTGGTAGCGAATCAAGATTTATCAACCACCATTCTAAACCTCGGATCGGTGACGATTTGCCACTCTATGAGAAGCCGCATATTGACCACGAGAAGCATCTCTGTACCTTAGTCGCAGAAGGAATTGACCTCGCCGAATACAGAGGTCTCGTCAGGAACCCTAGATACCTTTGCAGGGTCTGCGGTAGGGCTGCGGCCAACGCTGAAAATCTCTGTGACCCCGTACCTCTCTAATTCTAAAAGTAGGCGTGAACTCATACAACCTCATACTACCTTGAGACGATTTTTTACACGTCGTCGTAAATCACTGATCCACAAAATGTTCTATTTTTAAACCGAAAATTAATAAATAAAGGCACTCTTGTCAGCTAATTCTTTAATTATACCCCTATAGAGAATGTTTCCTGATCAACTTGGATTCGTTACTAATCATTGGTTCAGCGGGCAGCGTAGGCCATGATATGATGTACCAGATCGCTGCGATGAGAAGCGACATCAAGGTCATCGGAGCTGACCTCAACGAAGAGAAGGGCATTTACGAGATGGAGGAGGCTCTCCACTCAGCCCATAACTTCGGCAACTATCCAGACTTGAGCTTCAGAAAATTGAATCTATTTGACATCGAAGGCACCGCTGAGGCACTTAAGGAGATTAAACCCAAAGTCATCTGCAACCTCGGCAGCCTAGGAAGCTGGTGGGTAACTAGGCTCCTCCCCGACGACGTATACCACAAAATCGGTCCTGTGGGCCCCTGGATCCCGAACCACTTCACACTCGCCTATAAGCTGATGCAGGCAGTAACGAAGTCCAAGATCAAAACAAACGTCGTCAACGGGGCCTTCCCCGACCTCACCAATGTCATACTCTCAAGGCTGGGTATGGCACCAACCTGTGGTGGAGGCAACATGGATCTTGGCATAAGCAGAGTCCGCCGCCTCATCGCCAGAGACTTGAAGATATCATTTAGAGATGTCTTCGTCTATGGTGTAGGCCACCATGGCACTTACTACACGGCCAGGATGGATGGGCCAATGTGGTACAAGATCATAGCCGACGGCGATGATGTCACCGACAAGTACCCCCATAAGAAACTCGTAGAGATGTACCAGGGCTTTGGCTACGGTAAATCGATCCAGTATTCGAGCGCCTTAGTCGATCAGTTTAGGACGAGCAGTAGCTTCCTAAAGCATTGCCTCGCCATATACTATAACACTGGAGAGGTTTGTTCAAGCGTCGCTGGTCCCAATGGTCTACCCGGCGCTTACCCCTGTAAGTTAAGTGAGAGGGGGGCTGAGATAGTCCTTCCAGGCATAAGTCTCGATGAAGCGATTCATGTGAATGAAGAGGGCGGTCGAATCGACGGGATTGAGAGCGTGAAGTCTGATGGGACCGTAGTGTTCCGCGATGAGAATGTTGGGTACATGAGAGAGGTCGTCGGTTACGATTGTAAGGAGATTAGCCCTCTCGACCAAGAGAATCGCCAGAAGGAGCTTGAGGCTGGGCTGAAGCGGCTCTATGAGAGGTATAAGGTCAAAGCCTGAATGTCACGCGCTCATATGATCAGTATCGAAAGCTAGCTTGCAATCTAAAACATTGTATTATATGTGGGGATACCTTTCTTTCGCATTCTCGATGTTATGGCTAGGTTTTATAGCTGGGATGCAAGCGAGCATGCATTGCTACTTCGTGATCTCCAGAGTTGGGCGAATAAAACGAGCGCGAGGTTTAATGCCGCGTGAGCGGATGCAAAACCAGCATGTCTGCAGCGGGAGTCCGGAGAGGATACACACTACTTACTCTATACATAATAGAGGTAATCAAGGACCTCGGGACACAGCCGAGCCTCGACAAGTTGATGGAGGCTGCGGAGAAGCAGGGGGTCATAATCGCTAGGGAGATGAGGAGGGAGATGCCTACTGGGCTCTCTCCACTGGAGACGGGAATCGAGGTCTACCGTCGCTTCATGGAGGATGCAGGAGCAGACGTGATCATCCATGAGAGAGATGCAAAAAGCGTCATGTTCGTGGTGAGGCGATGTCCATTTCACGAGACCTTCTTAGACGTGGGCGTCGACTGTGGCATCTTCCTTAAAGGACTCTGCTGCAACCTCACCCTCCCAGCCATCCAAGCAACGCTTAGTCAATTTAACCCACTGCTTAAAGTTGAAAATATGCTTGTTAGGCAGTCCGCAGAGGAAATATGTATAGAGAGGGTCTACCTCACCGGATAGCCGTTTTATCTAACCTCGCGCCAACCTAACTCATGGTTCGCTCCGTAGACTCTGATGTACTCATCCTGGGCTCGGGCGGCGCTGGACTCAGGGCCGCGATAGAGGCGAACGCCCGCGGGCTTACGACTGTTGTTGCCTCAAAAGCCCCTGCGGGGATGAACAACTGCACGGTCATGTCTCTGGGTGGCTTCAGAGCCGCGATGGAGGGGATGACTCCTGAGGAGCATATGAGAGACACCATCGAGGTGGGGAAGGGCCTCAACGATATACGCCTCGTCGAGGTATTCACGAGGGAGGGGGCTGAGCGAATACTCGAGTTGAGGAACTTTGGCGTCGAGGTCAATGTCCACATAACCGGTGCCTCGGTGGGATCCATACCAAACCTCATGGGTCTGGGCATAACGAAGCCTATGGTCGAGTACGCACAGTCAAAGGGTACACAATTCATAGATAACGTCGCAGTGACGAAGCTGCTAAAGAAGCGGGATAGAGTCGTCGGAGCAGTTGGATATGACGTGAAGCACGAAGAGCCAATTACATTTACATCGAGAACCATAATTCTGGCAACAGGTGGTGCTGGCGCCATCTACAAAAGGACGGATTGTCCTGTAAGAGCTACCGGGGACGGTTATAGCCTCGGTCTCCATGCGGGTGCGAGGCTCAGGGACATGGAGTTCGTTCAGTTCTTCCCCCTCGCCCTTGCCGAGCCAGGGCAGCCACCCTACCTCCTCGGGGGACCGATAACGGAGGAAGGAAGAATAATCAACAGCCTTGGTGAGGATATACCCCAAAAATACTCCCTAAAGGCCCGCCCCTTAGTACTAAAGAGCAGAGACCTACTCAGCAGGGCACTTATGACGGAGATCACTCAGGGCGGCGGCGTGGATGGCGCCGTCTTAATCGATGCCCGCGAGGTATTCAGGAAGCGGACAATCAAACAATTAGTAAACAGCGGGACACAGCGCATACTTGTCGAGAAACTGCGCGCCTCCGAGAAGCCCTTCAAAGTAGCCCCCGTGAGCCACTTCTGCATGGGGGGACTCGTAATAGATGAGCACTGCTATACCGGTGTCCCGGGCCTATACGCAGCTGGGGAGGTTGTAGGTGGGATACATGGGGCCAACAGACATGGTGGTAACTCCCTGACGGAAATCATTGTCTTTGGTAAGAGGGCGGGAGCATCAGCTGCAGTCCAGGCCAAGAAGCTGAAAAAGGAAAAAATCACAGACCTAGCTAAACCAGAGATAGATCGATATGAGTCGATGATGGAGAGGGAGCACCGTTATGATCCCCACAATCTCATCGATAGGCTAAAGGAAGACATGTGGGCTAAGGCCGGTATCATCAGGGATAGCGCCAGCCTCTCAGAAGCTTTCGAGACAGTCTTCGATTTAAGACACCTCGCTGAGCGGGTCTCAGCCAAGGATGGGCGGGATATGTTGGTTGCCCTCGAGACTCAGATGGCGCTCGAGTCGGCAGAGATGATAATCAGGGCTGCAATGGAGAGAAAGGAGAGCCGAGGCGCTCACTACAGGACGGATTACCCCAATGAAGACCCAAAGTGGCTCAAATCCATATACATCGACTCAACTGAGACAGGTGCCCTCAGATTTACGGTGTGAGGCAAGATGAACCCTCTAACTGAGGAGATTATAGCCGAGACGCGCCGATACTACGACTCGGAGAAGTCGGAGGGGGTAAGGCGCTATTTCAAGGAACCTATAACCAGCTGGGGAATACCAATGCCAGTCTGCAGGAAGATAGCAGCCTCGTACCGTGCCAGGGTAAAGGGAGACCTCCCTCTAGCCATCAATGTCGTCGGCGAACTTCATAGGCAGGGTGTCTTCGAGATCGCTGTAGTAGGAGACTATTTGCTATCGAGTATGAAGAAGAAATTCACACCCAGTCACTTCGACACCTTCGATAGGTGGGTGGACACACTATCCAACTGGGCGAATACAGATGGGTTGTCTACCGGCCTAATCTCAGAGACCGTGCGCAAAGACCCAAAACTCGCGGAGAAACTCCTGGAATGGACCGAGTCGGATAACCGCTGGAGGCGACGCGCCTCGGCGGTTTCCCTTATCCCTATAGCGAGAGGAGTGGAGATGCTCGAGGATACTTTCAAGATAGCTGACAGACTAATGGAGGACAGGGACGACATGGTCCAGAAGGGCATCGGATGGCTACTCAAAGAGGCTTCGAAGAAGCATCCAACAGAGGTCAGGGACTATTTGATGAAATGGAGGACTAGGACATCCGCGCTTGTACTGAGATATGCCTCCGAAAAATTGCCAAGTGATAAGAGAGTCCTGAAAAGGGGCTAAGGCTAATCTAGCAATCCAACCTATCTCCATTATGCACGCGTCTAATTAACAAATCTCGTTACAGTAGCTAAAAGATCCTGAGTCGTTTGAGACAAAAAGACATCTGGAAAATGTGCTTAAGCTAACCTCGAGGAGAGGCTATTTCGTCACAAATGTGAGCACGTCTTCATCCTGCATCTTGTGGTTAAGGCCAACCTTCTGCCCACCAAACCGGACACTCTTTCCCCAAACCTGGGCATATTTGAAGTCCGTACGCAGTGCCTTGTGGAGTGTATCGCAGATGTCTCCCACGGTGTATCCTCTCCGGACGATAAGCGGCTCCTTATAATCGGTCTCTCCTCCCTTGGGCCTCATGTAAATGCGTATGAATTCGAGCCTCTGGTAGAGCTGTTCTTTGAACTCGTCTATGTTCGTACCCGACTCCGCTGCTATGGGTAGGACGTAGTAGTCGAGATTTTCACGAATTTTTCTTAGACTCTCGGAGTCTATCATGTCTATCTTGTTGAGTACGGCGAAGGTGGGGGCGTAGACCCTGTTGGCGAGTATGATGTCGAGGAGCTGCTCATCATTTATATCCTCTCGAATCATGACACGGGCGTTGTGGAAGCCATAGACTGCCAGTATGTCCTTAATGGTCTCCTTCCTTATCTTCGTCATTGGGACCTGAGCGATCACGGAGACCCCGCCTCCCGGAGTCTTCTCTATTACAACGTTTGGTGGTCTCTCATCGGGTCGGATGCCGATCTCCCTTAGCTCATTGATCAGGATAGACTTGGAGCCAGGCTGGAAGACGTCGAGGGTGATTAGGATTAGGTCGGCTGCCCTCGCCACGGAGAGGACCCTTTTGCCGAGTCCCTTTCCCTGCGAAGCGCCAGCGATGATACCAGGCAGATCGAGGATCTGTATCTTCGCCCCACGGTACTCCATGAGGCCTGGTACTACGGTGAGGGTCGTGAAGTCGTATGCGCCAACCTTCGAATTCGCATTCGTTATCTGGTTGAGTATAGTTGACTTTCCGACACTGGGGAGCCCTATGAGGACGACGGTGGCATCGCCTGTCTTCTTAACCGCGTAGCCATCATCGCTCCCACGTCCACTAGCTTTTATCTGCTGCTCTTCTTGCTCTCGCTGTAGCTTGGCGCGTCGAGCCTTGAGTATCCCCAAGTGCCGCTCAGTCGCTTTGTTGACCTGGGTACGAGCGATCTCCTCCTCGATCTGCTTGATCTTCTCAGGGATACCCATTACACACCCAGCATCTTAGCGCACCTCAAAAAGGTTTCCAAACTCCTGAAACTCACTTACGAGACGTTGTGCATATGAGGAATATTTTCGAAATACTCGTCAGATGCTAAGCTGGAGGTCTGACTGGACTTCTCTTCCCAGTCATTTCCTCGATTACTATCTCGGCGAGGATGAGCTGAGGATTCTTCATCAGTTCATTGGCTGTAAGCATCATTCCCTTACCTGGGGCGTACTTGTCGCTGATTCTCCTAAGTGCGGTGAGGCGCTCTTCCTGGTCAGAGATGATCTTCACCCTCCCCTTTACGACGACGCTCATGTACCGCCACGAGTAATCGCAAGGCTTTTCAGCTTTCATAATCTCGCCAAAGTCAACCTCGAAGCAAACCCTCGGGTTCTTGGCGATGTTCGCCATCTTAGTCCCCTCCTTATGACTATGGAAAATTATCTTTCCATCGCAGTAGACGTAATTGATTGGCACCACATATGGTTGGTCACCGACCGAGGTTGCGAGCCTGCCGACTTCCTGCTCCTTGAGGATCTCCTCGATTACCTTCCTCTCAACTATCTCCTTCTCCTTTCTCCTCATGCCAGGCATGTCACACGAGGGGTGTGCAGCACCTTTAACCATATCGGGAAGGTTAAATCCCGCTAAAAACGGTATCTGGTTGAACACCGATGGTCAAACTTAAGATCAATTCCTGGAACATCATGTATCTCGCTGCTATCATATGCGCACTCTTCTGCGTCGCAACGGTTTACCAGATTGTTAAAACAAATGACCCCTCTAACGAGTGGATCATCGATATAGGGGTCATACTTGGGTTCTGCCTCTTTGGCTACGGGTTCCTCTCCGAGAGTAAGCATAATAGTGAACATATTGAACAATCACAACCAAGTGAAGACAATCCAAAATCGACTTAAACATGGCAGAACTAACAGTCAAAGAGATCGAGTTGAGCGAAGAAAAGACTCTCACCGTTGAGTTGGAGAGACTACAGGATTACTCTTTCAAGGTAGACTTCGGACATGCTGGGATGGAGGCACTCATCACGGATGAGGAGGTGCCTCTTGGTAAGGGTGTAGGTCCAAACCCATCCATGCTCCTCGCCGCTGCTATGGGCAATTGCCTCAGCTCAAGCCTACTATTCTGCTTAGTGAAAGCGAGGGCGGATGTAAAGGGTATTAAAACTAGTGTCAAAGCGAGGATGACTCGTAACGATAAGGGACGATGGAGGATAACCGAGATGGACGTAGAACTCAACGCGAAGGTCGATAAGGAGTATACTAGTCAAATGGAGAGATGCGTTGCCCTCTTCGAGGAATTCTGCATCGTATCTAAGAGTGTCGAGCAGGGGATCCCATTTAAAGTAAAAGTGAACTGGGCCTAGTTCGTAACCCAGACATGGCCACAAGAGGTACACTTGAACCTCTCAACATACCTGTCACTGTTAACCCCAGCATGCTCACCGAGGGCGACACGGACCTGGTGGTAGGCCTCACTATGCCCACATTGAGGACATATCTGGTTCACCTTCACAGACTCCTCCTCTCCCCTAACGACATAAACAGGCTCCGCCTTCTGCTCATCATCGCGCGTAACCTCCACGACGCCGGGGTTCACCTCATAGCCACATTTTTGGCAATGATACCCCTTTGGAGACTTTTCCATAAATGAGCCACATTTATCGCAGAACCGCACAGTATAGCACCTAATACGATACGGATTTGTAAACCGACGTATTTAGGATTACTAATCGTGAATATTAAAGGATTGGGACAACAAAGCTGAGATTTCCGATGCTACTCTAATCGAGCAGTTCATCCAACATAGCCGAGACCATCCTAGCGATGGCGGGCGAGGAGGTTAGACCCGGGGACTCTATCCCTATTAGGTCGATGAAGCCCAGGAGGCCACGATTTTCTTCATGCTCTATTACGAAGTCTCTAGCCTTCTCACCCGGACCCTGGAGCTTGGCGCGTATCCCCGACATATCAGGTCCGAGATCCTCTCTACGTATGCTGGGTAGATACGTAACTATGTCACTTAGGAAGGGTTCAACCGGAGACTCCACCTTATAGTCGATTTTATCGACATAGTAGGCGTTTGGCCCGAATTTTAGGCGACCCGTGAGGTCCGGTACGGTGTGGATGCCTAGGCCTAAGGTATCCTTCAACGGCGGGGGGTAGACAAGCATCGTGGCTGGGGGCTTCCCGACCAAGCTGTAGTAATCACCCTTGCACCAGTGAAGCCTGTACTTTGCCTTCTCGATATCGATTCCAGCCATCGCCGCAACCTTATCGCAGAAGAGGCCCGCGGCGTTTACAACGACCCTCGCCTCAATGGTGAAAGGATCCCCGCCGCTCATCGTTTCGACTTCATAGCCATCTATTGTTTGCTTAATGCCCCTTACTTCGGTGTCGAGAACAAGTGGGTCAGATCCACTTTGTCGACGCGCCTTATGCAGGTAGTAGTTCATGAGCCCGTGTGCGTCCATGATTCCGGTGCTGGGGCTTAGTACGGCCATATCCCCCTTGACCCTTGGTTCGAGCTGCTTTATCCTGTCCGAGTCGATTAGTTCGAGGTCGTTGACTCCGTTATCTATCCCCTGCTTCATGAGGCCCTCAAGCTGCTTTATCTCGTCCTCTCCGTTCCCCACAATCATCTTTCCGAGTCGCTTGTATGGCACCTTGTTCTCGGCGCAGATTTGGTAGATCATTGGATTGGATTCCACGCAGACCTTTGCCTTCAAGGTCCCGGTCGCATAGTAGATGCCGGCGTGTATGACCTCGCTGTTTCGGCTACTTGCACCCTGGCCCGTCGCTGACTCCTTCTCGAGGATGAAAACGTCACGGTTCTTTCGAGTGATCTCCGCGGCTATTGCGAGTCCTACTGCACCCGCGCCGATTATGACAGCGTCGACTTTATCCAAGGTGAGACGAACTCTGTATTCTCCATCCCCTCTTAAACTTAATCAGTCGAAAAAACTACTCAGCGAGTAGGACTAGCTCTGGTTAATCTTCTTTGCTAACCTGTATGCGTCCCAAGCGGAGATTATCGAGAAAACCAAACCTATCACCACCATGTAATCGTCAGTGTAGTAAGTGTAAGTTGCATAAACAACATCATTGGCAGGGGCAATGTTATGAAATGTAATACTAAAATCACCTGTGGAGTAGTCAATGGTGCCCGTACCACCAGCTGTATTGTTAAGAACGCCGTTACCAAAATCGGTCATAGTCTCAAGGACGGTATTATCCTTGCCAACGCTAGGTTTGAAGGTCCCCGGCTCAATCGGGTAATTGATTGTGGTTCCGTTGAATTTCATGGTAGCACCCTTAGTGATTGCGAGGGTATTGTTATCGTTTAGAGTTGGTGCCAAACCAGGAAACGATGTCATTCCAGCATTATAGATGATAACTATGAGGATTACTGAGAAAAGGAAAAGCAAGCCTCTACGTAAGCGTCCAAGATATATCTGCCCCGCACCAGTTAGGAGCAAGGATAGAATAAGTGCAATTAACGGATTCTTTTTTGGTTTGGATTTGGCTCCCACGATCCCTTCAATAACGGGTTGAGGCTTCCCACAGGAAGGGCATACTGCGTATTTATAGTCAATTTGAGTTCCACAGTAAGGGCAGAACTTCACCTTTTCCTCGGACATTTCTAAAAGAACCTTGAGGCTATAGAGATACGCTTTGTGGTTCGGTTTCAACTAAAAAGGGTGTTCCCTCTTATGGACGGGGAATTTTACTTGTCGTCGTCCTTGGTCTCTACACCAGACTCCTCATCGACGTCTTCCAGGTCTTCCTCATCGAATTCTTCTTCCTCTGCACAGAACTCGCAGAGCTTCTCAATGGGAGAGCCACAGTCCTCACAGAACTTTGCACCGCAGGACTTGCATTTGATGAGCTTGTCGGATTCTTCACCGCAGATTTCACATTCAGGCATCTTGTTCACCAATATGGAGGGATTTCCCTCAGCACCTGAAACCCTTCTGTAGCCTAAAGAAATGGTATTCTTAAATTTAAACGCGTAAATAAGCAATGGGATTAATATTGTTTTTGATAATTACTATACAAATAATTTATATACGTTTAATATTTTGAAAGTATTTAAAACATTGTAAAAAATATGTCAAAAACTATCAATGTATTGATACATAAAATGACTGTTTAGTTAAATAAAAAAACGGGATTAGATCTATTTTATTTCTTTATACCACTCTTCTGGAGCTCCATCCACTGCTGGATCGTAGTTAGAGGGAAGCATCTCCTCTATTCCCAGTATCTCGGTTACAAAGACCTCGACCACGCCCCTCACAATCGACCCCTCAACGAGATGGCCTCCGACCGTCGGCACGTCCCATGCGCCACCAACACAATAGTGAATGGCCGGGAATGGTTCGGGTTTGCCGTCGACTATGCGGGTGTGAATCATACCGTTCATGCTGATGAGCATGCTGAGGTTCTCGAAGCTGGCCGCTGTCTCGTTGTGCCAATTTGAACGGTCCCTCGTGTCAGGTGTCCACATGAACATCTTGGCGGGAGCGAAGCCTCCCATGAAGGCGGCGTGTATTTTTCCGAATCTTATATTCTTGTCCTTAGCGAACTGCTGGAGAGCTTTGTAGACGTCGGTTCCCGTCGTCATCCTGATTATGAACTCTCTTCCTCTACGTGCCTCCACGCAGTGATAATCCGTTGGTTTGGTTGCTGGACGCTCCCATGGGTCCTTCATTCTTGTGGTCATAAACACCGGAGTAACCTCATCTCATACACGTAAAAGGTTTAACGGGTGCGAGTGAAGCGACGGCGTAAGAGGTGTTGAAACCCCGTCTCAGCTGATCTTGAGGAGCTCCTGGAGGATGCCTAATTGTGTGGGGTTTGCTCTGACTATATCGCTTGTACTCAGGATGCCGAGTATCTTGTCCTTATCCATGACAACGAGTTTCTTGATTCTCCTCTGGGACATGATTTTTGCCGCATCCTCTAGCGAAGCGTCCGGCTCGATGGTGATAAGGGGGCTGTTCATTATGTCCTTGGCTCTGACTGTGCCGGCGTCGAGGCGAGGTTCGACAACCCTACTTAGGATATTTTTACTCGTGATTATGCCTACAGGGCGGTTGTTGTTTGTGACTATTACGCTTCCCACGTCGAATTTGTTCATCTTAACGACGGCGTCGTGGACGCTATCGTCGGTGCGGACAGTCTTGACGTTCTTCGCCATGATGTCTCGGACTAGAATTATTCCGCTCATAGAATCACCGATAAGGGCATTAGATCGATTGGTTCGGTGGAATTTGAAGTTTAAGATTAGGTGACTTGGTCACATTTATCGGTGTCATGAGAAATAGTCGTTTTAATGGTTTGCTGACGTGTTTGATCTCTATCTGATATTTAGCGAACTATTTTGCTAATCGTAGCCAGCGTTCTTTTCACTAATCTGCATGGAGGCGGTGGGATAGATGGCTACTTTCGCGCTTGAGCCGTGAGCCTCTTCCATGAGCCTCCTGGCCTCACTCCACTTTCTCACCCACTTTGATCCCTCGCCGTAGTATTGCTCATCCGCTTTCATTAATCCACTCGGGCTGACGCAGATAACGCGTCCCATCTTCCATGGCTTCTTTGTGTAGACCTCCGGGTTCCATCCCTCGCCTCCGTAATCGGTTCCGAAGCGACCATTGTAGAAGTGGACACGACACCCCTCTGGAGTGTAAAGGAGATAGACGAGATCACCACCCTTCCTGACGGACTCTAGGGCTATATGATAGGACTTGTAGCCTTCGTTGGCCATGGGGTAGGTGTTTCCTATGCTCACATCAGCGTCAGGAACGACCTTTGTGACATAATGGGCGCGTGCGCGCCTGACTCCCTCCCTATGTGCGACTATTATGTCCCCTGAGACTAGGTCACAAACATCAGAAGCAGCGTTGAGTAGGGAGTGGACGACGAAGTCAACGCCAACCTTTCTTGCTGCCTCCTCGGAGTCGAGGCGTCGCTCGTTACTGTTCACCCTCCCAGGGTCTGTGCCCTTCTTTATAGCATGATTGGGGCTTATTGACTCAACCGCGGAGACGCCGGGGAGGATCATCTTGCTTCCACCGCCGAAGCCAAAGCCAAAATGGGGCATGATGCTGCTGACCGCAACTTTGAGGTCGCAACTCATGACCTCCTTGTTGATGAGTATGGGTGTTCCCCAGCTCGTCTTACCGAGGTCTACGAAGCTATCGTAGGGATTGTGGTTGAAGACGAGGTGTCTAGCACATATGTCTTCTCCGAGTTTCTTCTGGAAGTCGAAGAGCATTCGTCCAGTGTGAGCACCAGAGGCCATCATGAAGACAATCTGTTCGTCGGATAAGCCACCCTGATGAAGCTCATCGAGGACGACTGGGAGCATCTGAGTCGTCTTCGTTGGGCGGGTCATATCGTCGAATAGGATGATGCATTTTCTCTTTCCCCTGGCGAGTTCGCTAAGGGGTTTCGTGCCGAATGGATGAATTATCTTATCTTTGATCTTTTCTTGGTTCAGGGCCTTGGCGTCATGTCCCTTCATCTTCTGGACACTGACGTCCCAGTCCTCGGGGAAGGAGAGGCGCTCAGGTTTCCATCCGTACCACTCCCATGCTGGTACATTGATGTACTTCATGGTAAGACCACAACCCACCTCTGTTAAAGACCTAATCCCACTATTGGCCGATATTATAGCTGACCGTTACAGATATCAACACAGATTCAGAGGCTTATTTGGTGATGTGATTGGAGTACCCCAAGGACCTGAGGAGAGAGTTCCCGGGAATCTATGATAGGGCGTACGAGCAGATGAAGAAATTCCGCCTTGTAAGAGACATAATGACACCCAGGGTCATCACAATCACAGAGGATAAGACAATGGCTGATGCGGCACTCATTATGGGTGAGAAGCACATCGGGAGCCTCGTCGTTGTACAGGACACTATACCGAAGGGGATCGTGACCGAGAGGGACCTGCTCAGTGGTATCCTCGCCATAAGGAGGGATCCTGCGAAGTCGAAGGTCGGTGCCGCGATGTCATGGCCACTGCTTACTATAGGATCCGATGCTCCCATCAAGGATGCGGCAAGAATCATGATGAAGAGGAAGGGTAGACTCGGCGTAATGGAGAAGGAGAAGCTTGTGGGAATAGTATCGGCCTCTGACTTCATTCGGAGTCTGCCCGATGTGCCTGAGACGCTGGTTAAAGTTGAAGATTACATGACGCCAGATGTAATAACTGTGGACGAGGAAGCGTCTGTAGCAGATATCGCTGTCACGATGGGAAAAGAAAGGATCGGAAGTGTCATCGTCTCTTCGGGTGGTAAGCCTAAGGGTATATTTACTGAGCGGGACCTCCTAACAACTTTCCTAAAGGAGGGAAAATCCCTCGAAGCCTCGGTGAAAAACTACGCGTCCACACCTCTAATCGTCGCCCCGGCCTGGATCAGTGTTTATGAGGCAGCCTACATCATGGCGGATAAGCACATCCGGAGGCTCCCACTAGTGGAGGAAGAGGAGCTGGTCGGCATCATCACGGCGAGGGACCTTGTAGAGGCGTACGCGAAGTAACTAGCGCTTCTTGCAAATCAGTGCAACAAAACCCATATAGAGACATTGGGGTTGTGTTGATCAATGTCCCCCGATCTGCTTCCAGACGGGATCGTGATCTTCGATTTCGGTGGCCAGTATTGTCACCTTATCGCCCGAAGAGTCAGGGAAATGAGTGTCTACTCAGAGATTCTGCCCAGCGACGCAAATGTTGAGGATGTCAAGGGCCTGAATAAAGTGATGAGTGTTAAGGGGATCATTCTCTCCGGGAGCCCCAGCAGCGTAAACGCTAGGGACTCACTGAGGCTGGATGAGAGGATTCTTGACCTCGGTGTCCCTGTCCTCGGCCTCTGCTACGGTCATCAGCTCCTTGCCCAGATTCACAGGGGCGATGTTCGGAAGGGGGAGGTCAAGGAGTATGGTTCAAGGACCGCTTACATAGAGAGGGCAGAGGGGATACTTGAAGGAATGGAGATCGAGGAACCCGTTTGGATGAGCCACGGCGACACAGTTTATAGCATGCCAAGCTGCTTCAGGGTACTAGCGCACACTGACTCCGCTCCTGTCGCAGCCTTCAGTAACCCTGAGAAAGGAATATATGGCCTGCAGTGGCACCCTGAGGTCAAACACACGGTCCATGGAGACCGTATGCTACACAATTTCGTCTTCGACATTTGCAAATGCAAGCCCAACTGGCATCCCACGGATGCGGTTGAGGAGGGTATAAAGACTGTTAAGGCCCAAGTCGGAGGCGGGAAGGCAGTCATAGCCCTAAGTGGTGGTGTAGACTCAAGCGTCGCTGCGGCCATCGTTGGGAGAGCCCTAGGCGACCGCATAATTGCAGTCCATGTTGACCACGGTCTCATGCGCATGGGCGAATCCGAGCAGGTTAAGGAGGCGATGGAGCGCATAGGTGTCAATGTGAAGATCGTCGATGCGAAGGACAGGTTCTTCAATAGGCTTAAGGGCGTCGTCGACCCGGAGACAAAGAGGAAGATCATAGGGGAGGAGTTCATCAGGGTCTTCGAGGAGGAGGCCCGTGATTTTGGCGCTGAGTTTCTCGTTCAAGGCACTATCTATCCCGATAGAATCGAGTCGGGGATAACTCGCCACGCTGACACAATTAAGACTCACCACAACGTCGGCGGTCTCCCCCTGCATATGGAGTTTAAAGGGATAGTTGAGCCACTTAAGGACCTCTATAAGGACGAGGTTAGGGTTCTAGGTGCGAAGCTCGGTCTCCCGAGGGAGCTCGTCTGGCGACAGCCATTCCCTGGCCCGGGGCTCGCTGTCCGTATAGTGGGGGAGGTTACGGAGGAGAAGGCTGAGGCCCTACGCAGAGCAGACGCTGTCGTGACGAGGGAGGTAGAGGGGTCCGAGATAGCGGGCCTCCCGTGGCAGTACTTCGCTGTCCTCACCGACACGAAGAGCACGGGTGTGAAAGGGGATGAGCGAGCCTACGGGTGGACTATCGCGGTCCGAGTCGTAGATAGCGTCGACGCCATGACCGCCAACTTCACACGCGTACCATGGGATCTCCTTGAACGAATAAGCAATGGCATAACCAACAGCATTCCCCAGGTCACCCGAGTCGTCTACGACATCACCAACAAGCCTCCGAGCACCATAGAGTGGGAGTAAAATGTCTGGATACAGCTATCCGCCAGGGGGTCCGCCCGGAGATCTATTGGTCGAAGGGAGGGGAAAGACCCTATCCGAGGCCGTGGCAAACGTGGCTCTAGGGATGCTAAACGCTATCACCCCCCTCGAAGGGATAAGAGAGAAGGAAATCTACTCGGTAGAGGTGGGGGGTATTGACCTTCAGAGCCTCATCTTCAACCTCTTAGACGAGTTGCTCTACCGTAACGATTCCGAGGGGCTAACCGCGAAGAGGCTAAGTGTTGAGATAGACGAGAAGAGCCTGAGGGCAAGGGCTGAAGGGTGGGGGGAACGCTTCTCCGCCGCGACCCATGAGGTTGGCATAGCGGTAAAGGCTGTAACATACCATATGATGAGCATTGAGAATAAGGTTGGCGAATGGGTCGTCAGGGTAGTTTTTGATACCTAGCTCAGCGTCTTCAGGGTCTTCATCGCCTCGTCGACGTGGGCTTTCATATCTATTTTTGAGCTGAATACATTGCGGACCACGCCAGCCTTATCGATGACGAAGGTGATCCTCGCTGGGAGCAAATGGCCAGAGACCCCGTACAGCTTCTTAACCTCTCCTTTCTGGTCACTTAGCAAGGAGAATGGGAGTAGGTTAGTGTCCCTGAACCTTCTGTGGGACTCCGGGCTATCTCCACT
This sequence comes from Bathyarchaeia archaeon, assembly GCA_050014495.1. Taxonomy (GTDB): domain Archaea; phylum Thermoproteota; class Bathyarchaeia; order TCS64; family TCS64; genus UBA8941. The sequence continues at coordinate 150,631 of JBEKDF010000002.1, read as the reverse complement.
AACGCCGATGACCACAGCCCCCGCTTCGGTGAAGTCCTCATAAGCGTCCCTGAAGTGGCATGCCTCCTTTGTGCATCCCGATGTGAAGTCCTTAGGGTAGAAATAGAGGACGACGACCTTCCCCCTGAAGGAGGAGAGCGTCAACGGCTTACCATCCTGATCAGGCAAGGTGAAGTCAGGGACTACACCCCCCACCTTTATCTCAGTCATCTGAATCGTCTGGAAAAGTGAAGCGTGAAAGATAAACGCTAGAGTGCTTTCACGGGTTCCGTTTGATTAAGTATTATTATCTAAGTCTATCCGAGGATGGCCTTCAAGTCAGCGTCTGGGGTAGAGATGGGCATGATGTTGTAATTGTCCACAAGCACCTTGAGGACGTTCGGTGTGAGGAATGCGGGGAGGCTTGGTCCAAGACGTATGTTCCTTATTCCTAGACTCAGAAGTGTCAAGAGGATCGCCACCGCCTTCTGCTCATACCAACTGAGGATCATGCTAAGAGGGAGATCATTGACGCCGACGCCGAAGGCTTTGCTCAAAGCAATCGCGATCTGGATCGCGGAGTAGGCATCATTACACTGCCCTATGTCGAGGAGCCTCGGTATCCCGTCGATACTGCCGAGATCCTTGTCGAAGAATCTGAACTTACCGCATGCGAGGGTTAGGACCACGCAGTCCTTGGGAACCTTCTCAACGAACTCAGTGTAATAGTTACGCCCCAGCTTTGCTCCGTCGCAGCCCGCGACGAGGAAGAAGTGTCTAATTTTCTTGGCCTTTATCAGCTCTATGATCTTGGGGGCGACACTCATGACGGCCTCGTGTCCAAAGCCCACAGTCACAGTTCCCGCTTCCTTATCCTCCTGGAAGCCTTGAAGCTCGAGGGCCCTCTTGATTACGGGTGTGAAGTTCTTATCAGCGATGTGAGTGACGCCGGGCCATCCAACTAACCCCGTTGTGAATATGTTGGCGCTGTATGCAGGGGCTGGGCGCTGAATGCAGTTCGTCGTCATGAGAATAGCGCCTGGGAACGTGTAAAACTCCTTTATCTGGTTCTGCCAAGCAGTGCCATAGTGACCGTAGAAGTGTTTGTACTTCTTCAGATTCGGATAACCATGAGTGGGCAGCATCTCGCTGTGAGTGTAGACATAGACGCCCTTCCCCTCCGTCTGCTGGAGCAAGAGCTCCAAGTCCCTCAAGTCGTGCCCTGACACTAGGATCGCCTTGCCCTTCTTATGGCCGAGAGGCACGGTGGTGGGAACGGGATTGCCATACACACCTGTATTAGCGGCATCGAGCAACTCCATTGCACGGAGGTTCATCTTCCCAGTTTCCATGACAAGGCCAAGGTAATCGTTTAACCCCAGTGAAGAGTTGGCCGCTGCTGCAAAGCCTCTCTCAATGAAGGCATATAGACCCTCATCCTCCTTCCCGAGTATGGCGGCGTGATCAGCGTAGGCGCATATACCCTTAAGCCCGTAGATGAGCGTCCAACGCAGGCTATGGACATCACTGCCCGCGTCCGGCTCCGCCTTGATACCGACCTTCTCTCCCTGTTCCACCATCTCAACTATGTCGTCGGATGGGACAAAATTCACCACTTCGTCCGGAAGTTTCACCTTAACAAGCTTGTTCAATCTATCTCGGTAGGTAATAGTCTTCCTTACGAGACCCGCGATTCTCTCGGGGTCAAAGTTAACGTTTGTAAGAGTGGAGAATGCGGCCTCACAGACGAACCTATCGATCTCCCTGTCGTATATGCCCCTCTTACGCCCCTCGGAGGCTACTATTGACAATCCCTTAAGGGAGTAAATTAGGAGGTCCTGCAGGGCCGCCACTTCCGGATTCTTACCGCATACACCAATCTGGGTACATGCTCTCCCCTGAGCCGTCTGCTCGCACTGGAAACAGAACATTGGGAACTCGGGGGCTTTCACTATCTCAGCATTAGATTCATGCATAGTTTATTCACTCTTTACTTTGAGTCCGCACAGGATCCGTGGAATGGGCAGTGATTCGCTGCATGGTTCTCCACGACCCTGAATAATCCCTCGACGGTCTCGGTGTTGATGCTGTAAATCTTCTCCTTCCCCTTCCGCTCGCCGTGAATCAGGTTACACCTTTCGAGAGCCTTCAGGTTATGGCTGACCATGCTCTGCTCCTGTCCAATGGCATCGGCGAGGCTAGTGACATTCATTGGATTGGCCCTAAGTTTCTCAAGAATCGAGAGGCGAGTTGGATTTGCTAGAGTGGAGAAAAATCCATAGCATATCTCCGAGAGTCCTTTCTTCATTCAGATCACGTATGAAAATCTTTTCATATGAAAAATGGGACATAAATATTTAAACCTTATCGAGTTAATGGGCGTGAGCAATTAAAGAAAAGTTAATGTTTATATTATCGGACATACTCGGATTACCGTCAAGCAAGTGAATAAGAATTGACACTAACTATTGATACCGCCGGAAACGGTCTTGCCATGGTGCTTAAGGACTACCAAGAGGAGGCGCTCCACTACATTTGGGGGAAGAAGGGGGAGGGCGCTAGCTCTCGGGATGTCTGGAGCATGGTGAATAAGACCCTTAAGACGAGGAGTATCAGTCGAGCTTCCATAATCAACTTCCTTAATGCTATGGTTGACGAGGGAGTGCTCAACTACACTGAGATAACTGGTAAGGGTGGACATCGCCGCATCTATTCCACGAAGCTCGATGAGGCCCAGTTCAAGCAGTATGTGGCCGAGGTAGTCCTCAAGAATCTTATGCGTGACTTCCCAGCAGAGACCAAGGAAGCCATAAAGAAGGTCAAGTAGAACTCTCCTTTATTTTACTTCTACAACCCAGTGGAACAAGAGATTCTTGGTATGCCTACATGTTATAAAGACTTGGAGTTTATTTTCTACGACTTATCATGGCGAAGCTGACTAAGGAGAAGAAGACGGCTTTCGAATACTTCGAGGAGAACTCGGAGAAGATCAGTGATTTTCATCAGTTGATCTGGAGGTACGCTGAGCCAGCTCTGCGGGAGTATAAGAGCTACGACGCACTTGTGAGGTGGCACCGAGATGAAGGCTTCGAGGTAGAGGAGGGAATCGCTGGGATGCCCACAGCCTACCTCGCAAGATGGGGGAGAGGCAGACCTATCATCAGCACTTACACTGAGTACGATGCGGTGCCTGAGACCGCGCAGGAGCCCGTTACCCATCGTGAAACGGATAATCCGTGGCAGGCGGGGCACACAGACCCCCACAGCGCACTTGGCGTCGCGGCCGCAGCTGGTGCACACGCTACTAAGCGTGCGATGGAGAAGCACGGTCTCAAGGGCACCATAAAGATATTCGGTGCCCCCGGGGAGAAGATATGCATCTCCAAGCCCTATGAGGCGGCGAGGGGTTACTTTGATGGACTCGATGCTACTGTCGCTTGGCACCCCAGGGGTTCTACGACGGTCATGTATGAGACCCAGTGGGGGAGCTATTGGTGCGTCGCCTTCATATTCGACTGCGATGAACCCGAGAACTGGATGAGCTATGCCCCCGATCTCCCTTCACAGACTCGTGCACCAGGGGCATTGGACGCTGTCTGCCTCATGTACACGACCACTAAGTACACTAAAGAGAGTATGCTCCCACGCACCGGTCTATGGACCATAAATGAGGCCATCCTCGTCGCAGGTCAGGCCACAGCGGACAACCTGCCGCCGAGAGTGGGGGTGATCACCTATGCCTTCAGAAGCCCTAGCCTCCTGCAACAGGAGCAAATATACAAGGTGCTCCTCAACAACGCCGAGTCGGTAGCGAAAGTCACTGGATGTAAGCTGGGGATAAAATGGGTCGCAAAGACCCGAACCGGGCTCTTCAACAAGGCCCTTGCAGACCTCGCATACGAGAACCTTGAGCTAATCGGAGCCCCAAAATTCTCGGAGGACGACAAAGAGAAGGCTCGTGAGATAGTGTGGAAGCTAGGCTACAAGCCGCCCCAGGAACCATACAACGAGGAACTCACACCACCTGACGAGTGGGAGAGAATGTGGCGGAGACCCATCCCCAACCACCAAACACATAACGGGAGCGACGACTATGTCGAGTTCACCTGGCACTGCCCAACGGTGTGGATACAGGTTTATGTCCCAAGCGTCAGCATCCCTGGGGTGAGGCTCCCCGCCTGGACAAGATACGCACTCTGCGGCATGAAGGGGGTCATAGACAAGAGTATCAACACCGCGGGGAAAGCTATCAGTGGAACGATGATTGATTTAGTAACCGAGCCCAATAGGTTGAATGCCTGCAAAGACGAATGGAAAGAGAGGACAGCCAAGTATCTTGAGAAGCCCCTCCTATCACCCGATATGGAGCCCCCTGTTGATCTGCCATGGCCTGAATACATCACAACCCAGAGGGGTAGGGAGTGGCACATACCCCCCTTCAAGGTATAATCCCTAAACCCCTGTTCTACTATTTCGTACACCCGTTCTAATCTATGGGTATAATAGGTCCGCGAGAGGTCTTCCTATCGGTAATGATTATGGATAAGACGAGACAAGCCGCGACAATTCTGGCAGTATGTGCATCCATTCTTCTAGCAGGAATGATAATCGCGTATAAACCAGGTACGATCGCCGAAGTTAACCAACCAGTTTCATCAACAGGTGTGCCACCCTCCGTCGGGGCTACAGGATTCAGCTCAGTCACCGCCACAGACACGGGAACAAACCCTAAAACACTGACCATCTCAGGCACTGGTGTCATATATGTTAAGGCCAATCAAGCGACTGTCTCCCTCGGCGTATACAGCGAGGACAAGCTCGCGAGCACAGCCATCGACCAGAACGCCGCAACAATGACTGCTGTAATCGCCGCCCTAAAGCAGCTCGGATTCACCAATGATGACATTCAGACCACAACGTACACCGTGAATCCCAACTACAACTACGACATCCACCAGGTGATCGGGTACCAAGTCACGAACATGATACAGATCAAAATCAAGGATCTCTCTAAGGTAGGCCCAGCCATTGATGCTGCGACCTCCGCTGGTGCCAACAGGGTTGACTCGATCAGCTTCGGAATCACCGACGAAACCGCTTCCGCCATAAAGCTCCAGGCGTACACTGCTGCCATAGCAGACGCGAAGGCAAAGAGCGACGTGATAACCAACGGATTGGGCATACATATCGCGGGAGTCCAGAGTGTGAGTGAGAGTGGATACTACCCCGTGCTTGACTATAGAAGCTCAGTCACCGCCGGGGCCGGAGCCTTGACGCCTTCAACACCGGTTCTGTCTGGGAACCTGAGCGTATCAGTGACGCTTAACATCGTCTACCTCATCGAGTAGTCGACTCTTCCTCTTTTAACCCTCTTTACAAGTAAAGTATTTTTACCATCTGAGATTAATTGGGGCCATGTACAGCATAACCTCGGTCACACCGACGATCTGCTCCTTGATGGGCATCAAAGCCCCGATTGAGTCAACTGCACCGACTATAGACGTGGTTGTCTCATACGCTTCCAAGATACTCAGGGGTGGACTTGCCGAGAAGGCCCTAGTGTACGCTCCAGATGCCATTGGTCTCGGCATCCGCCGAGACTATGCGAATCTCTTCGCTGGAGTTGAGAAGGCTGCTCCAATAGAGGTTGAAATGAAGTCGGTTCTCCCAACCTATACGCCTGTATGTTTTAGTAGCATGTTCACGGGAGCGCAACCAGAGGTTCATGGGATACGAAAGTATGAGAAACCTGTACTTACCTGTGACACAATATTTGACGCCCTCCTTAGGGAGGGAAAGGAGGCTGCGATCATTGCCGTAAAGAATAGTAGCATTGATCTTGTCTTCAGGAATCGTAAGATTGACTATTTCACCGAGGAGTATGACCCGCAGGTCGAGGCGAGCACCCTGAAGATACTCGATGTCGCTGACTACGACTTCATCCTCGTTTACCACCAGGAGTATGATGATCTTATGCATGCCTCGACGCCGAGGGACCCGAATGCTATAGAAGCATTTAAGCGGCACCTGAGAAGCTTTGAGACTCTGGCCTCGGCCTTTAACGCGAGGTACAAGTCTTCGAATAGGGTCGTCGCATTCACACCCGACCACGGCACTCATATTGACCCAGACACAGGCAAAGGCGCGCATGGTACTGATAGTCCGGAAGACGTCAACGTCCGCCACTTCTGGGGGGTATATAGGGGAGGCTAATTCTTTTACGCGTTGAATCTCAGGGATGTGAGATAGTAATGTACAAGGTAGTTTTCACAGTCGTCGACGTACAAGATCCGAAGAGCATTGACGGGGGTCCAACGCATGTTAAGGGACCATGCAAGATATACAAGGTCGGTGACAAGATAACCATCACTAGCAACCCCGGAAGACTTGTCCTCGAGGAGACCGACAGCGTCTGCTTAGCAGCCTTCAGCGCCATTCTCCCCCTCACATCCGCGATGGAGAGAAACGTCACAGAGCCCTGGGACTACATAGATAAGATAAAGTACTTCAGCTGCCCCGACTCAGAACGCCCTGTAACTTTCAAGGTTGAGAGGAAACCAGTTAAACAGGGTGAAATCCCTCTGAAGAAGAGTTAGCCATTCATCTTCTACTCAAGTGTTCACCGATTATTCCAGGGGTGCAACCGCGTTTCCTTTTATTAGGCGGGCGATTTAGATGTGTATTTAATATTTCCCAGTAAAAAAATCTTAGTTTTCTTGTTAAAATGGGGAGAAGAATTTTCTCGTTAGTCATCATCGGGGATAATATCGAAACTTTTTTTTCACCTTGTATATCGAATGATAATCCTAATATGAAACTATCCGAGTTCCACTACTATCGGATATTCTATCCAATTTCTCGTATGTCTTCACTCGGCTTTTATGCTCCGTGTTTGCTACTTTGATCATGGTTATGAAGGATGTCCCCTCCCCTGAGGACTATCTTGGCTTTAAAGTTGGGGAGGACCGTAGACTCGCGGATTGGCCGGAGATCGTTGCTTACTTCTCGAAAGTAGCTGAGACTTCGGATAGAGTTAAGCTTGAAGAGCTGGGCAAGACGACCGAAGGAAACCAATTCCTACTAGCGACCGTGACTTCACCGGAGAACCTTAGGAACCTAGAGGAGCTAAGACGGATTCAACTTCGACTCTGCGAGCCTGAGGGAGTCACAACGGAGGAAGCAGAGAGACTCATAAGATCTGGAAAGACGGTCGTTTTAATCACATGCAGCATCCACTCAACAGAGGTAGGGGGGAGCCAGATGAGCATGGAGCTTCTCCACAGACTCGCAACCGGGGATGATCCTGACGTCAGAGAAATACTTCAGGACACCATCCTCCTCCTTGTCCCCTCTCTGAACCCTGATGGAAATAGACTGGTCTGCGAATGGTACAGGCGCTACCTAGGCACAAAATACGAGGGAACAGCCCCCCCAATGGTATACCACAGATATGCTGGTCACGACAACAACCGGGATTGGTTCATGTTTAGCCTCAAAGAGACCAGGCTAACAGTGGAGAAGATCCACAACCTCTGGCACCCTCAGATAGTCTACGATCTCCACCAGATGGGCCAGAGGGGACCCCGCATATTTGTCCCACCTTACATCGACCCGATCGATCCAAATGTGGATCCTGTGATTGTTAGTGGGACAAGTTTCATGGGTTTGACCATGGCCGATGCGTTAACGATTGCCGGAAAAGAGGGTGTAAGCACCAACTGGGAGTTCGATGGCTGGACCCCCGCGAGAGCCTACCAGCACTACCATGGTGGGATTCGGATCCTCAGTGAGGTAGCGAGTGTCGACATAGCCAGCCCAGTCAATGTCAAAATAGAGGAGCTCGAGGGGGAGAGGGGTTTCAAGCCTCGGGAGGCAAGATGGAACCATGTTATGCCTTGGGTCGGGGGGAGATGGAGTCTCCGAGACATCGTTGAATACGAATTTACTGCGGCTATGGCTCTGCTGGGAAACGCCGCAAAGCATAGGGAGCGTTGGTTGAGAGGCAGCTTAGAGATTGGTAGGAGGGCCCTTAATCCCCCTGGTGGCCCATATGCATTTATCATACCGATGGAACAGGCGGACCCAGGTGCAGTTTATGAGTTGTTTGAGGTCCTTAGAAGGGGCGACGTAAAGCTGTACGAAGCATTAGAACCATTTACAGCTGATGGCATTAAGTACCCAAAAAGCAGCGTCGTGGTGCCATTCGCCCAGCCTTATGGACGCTTCGCAAAGACTCTTCTAGAGAAGCAAGTCTACCCGGATTTGAGGAGAAACCCAAGCGACCCTCCGGAGGTACCCTATGACGTCACCGCCCAGACTCTTGGGCTCCAGATGGGGGTCAATATAGTCTCAGTCCAAGATAGATTTGATTGTGAAACTGAGTTATTGAGGCCCAGAAAGCCTATGGGGAACATTCATGGTGCTGGGAAGAAGTTTTACCTGTTCCCATCAGAGCATCTAGCTTCGACGAGTGCCGCTAACATGCTCCTTCAGAAGGGTATCAATCTGTGGAGGACGCAGGACTGGGTGGAGGCCCAATCAATTGGGCTTAGGCCGGGGGCATTCATCCTCGAATCCGGTGAGAACACGGATAAGCTGATGGAGGAGGCGACTCATATCGGCGTTGATTTCTATGGAATGGATGACCTTCCGGATATTGCCTTCCAAGTCATTTTGCCAAGGATCGGCGTCTACAAGGCGTGGTTGCCCAACGCTGACGAGGCTTGGCTCAGGATGGTGCTTGAGGAGTATGGCTTTGGCTTCGAATCGCTAAACCCGCAGAGCATAAGGCAAGGCGGCTTGGCAGAGAAGTTAGATGTGTTGATCTTTCCAGATCTCGGGAGGGACCAAATATTGAATGGGATGAAGGCGGTTAAGGGCTCCAATCCGGGTAGTTACGAGGCCATGTATAGGATAGGCCTCGGAGAGGAGGGGACGAAGGCTGTCCTCGAATTCCTAGATAAGGGGGGGAGCGTAATCGCTCTCAACAAGGCGTCGAGCTACGCCATCAAGGACTTGATGGTTGCAGCTGAGAATCCGCTGGAAGGTCTAAAAGAGCAAGAGTTCTACATTCCCGGCAGCATACTCAGTGTTACACTTGACGAGACACATCCGGTTGCGTTCGGTTACCCACGTGAGGCTTCGGTCTACTTCATTTCAGGCCCCGCTTTCAAGGTGAAGGAGGGATACGAGGTGGCGAAGTACCCGGAGGCGAATGCTTTGCTTAGCGGCTGGATCTTGGGGGAGAAGCAGTTAAGGGGGCTCGCGGCAATATCAGATCACAGAGTTGGAAGGGGTAGGGTGATCTTATTTGGGTTCCCTCCCCACTTCAGGAATCAGGCACGCGGTAGCTTTAGGATGCTTTTCAACGCAATCTACTATTGTGCAAGCGGAGCCTAGTCCTTCTTCAGCTCCCTTATAGTGAAAGCGTCCTGTATTTTCTTCCCGACACCATGGTAAGTACCTGTGCCCGCGGCGAAGATAATGGGTCTGACCTTCTCGATGTCGATAGCTCCTTTCTCGTTAAGGACGTCTACCTCGGCCTTCACATCCAAGATCTCGCCAACAAACTGGGTGTGTAGACCGAGCTCGAAAACTTCCCTCACACGACATTCGAGCACAACAGGGAACTCATCCACATAAGGGGCATCCACGACTGACCCCCTTACAGGGGTGAGCTTGGCGGTGACGAACTTGTCCAGTTCACGACCTGTGGCGATGCCTATCCAATCCGTCTCTTTAACGTACTTCTCTGAAGGGATACTTACGGTGTAGGCTCTCCTCGCCATTATATTTCCATGGCTGTATGTCGCCTTACGTAGGCTGACGTAGATCGATGGGGGGCGGGAGTTACATATTCCACCCCAGGCGGCTGTCATGAGATTCGGCTTCCCGGCCGCATCGTAGGTGCCTACGACCCATACGGGGGAGGGTAGAGCGAATGTCCCTATTCCGAGTGACTTCTTCATGATACAAGCATCGGCTGGAAGGTTAACTACTTTATCGAAGTGATGTCGTGTAAGAAGAAAATGGTAGAGGTTAAGGAGGGTTACTCATAAATTGTCTCAAGTTTGCCTGAGATTGCCTGTGAGGACCTATATTTTTACAGACTCAATCGCCTAGATCTCAATATTGAGTTTGTCTACCATCCTGTTCGTTAGAGTATGGCTGGTGGATATTCCTAACCGGGGTTTAGGGGAAAATCATCATTGCGAATTTGTCGCCCCATCCGTACCCTTCGCGGAGGGTTAAATATTGGAGTGTAACCCTAACATATTGAAACGTCTTGAAAAGTGAGCGCGACTTCAGGAATTACCTCGCGGGGGCAGCGTTAGCCTTCGGCGTGGTCCTTTTAGTCTCGCAGGTTTTACAAATCATGTTCGGTGGGCTTTCCCTCGCAGATCGTGAGTCCGTCTATAATTTGGTGATGAGTGTCTACCTTGCGGCGCATCTTATTGGGGGTTTTCTAGGAGGATACCTAGTAGCCAGGGTTAGGAGGAGGAATTATATCCAGACGGGTACGATTACAGCCATTATAGCATACATCTTCGAGTTCGTTTACAACTTAGTGGTCGAAAGTACGACAACCGATATATATGCCCTGTTGAGTCTGCTGATAGGCTCTATAATAGGAGCAATGTTCCTGCGAGCAAGACATGAGAGTTAGAAGAATGTGAGAGAGCGCGAAGTTTATCACGCCGTCGAGACGAAGAAAATGGAGTTGAATCTCTAAGAGAGCCCTTTAATCTTTGTTAATATGGGGTTAATCTGATCATCCAATCAAATTTAGATGGCGTGTGTTCATAGCAGTACGTCGATTCTCCCCATGGATTAAGGACTAATAAGTTTGAGTGAATAGGTGGGCTTTGTTGTTAAAACTCCCACAATCTATGAAAGTACAGGTTCGTGAAGGGTTTCAAGCATTTATAGTTCAGGTGGGTACCAGAGTTCACGGGCTTCGCCTACGAGGAAAACGGAGCCAGCTACAAGGACGGCGTCCACTGGCTCGGCGATCTCAAGCGCTCTCTTCACAGCAGATGCAACGTTCGGCTGAGCCTCTGATGGCTTCCCAAGCTTTGCAGCCTCCCCGACTATCAGGCTAGGATCACCGGTCCTCGAACTGATGCGGTGGCTAGTCGCTATGACATAGTCTGCTGCTCCAGCTATCTCATGGACCATAGCGGGTATGTCCTTGTCACTACTGATTGCAATAACGGCGATTAGTCGCCTCCGGGGGAGATTATTTAGGAAGCGGCTTAGGGCTATTGCTGCCTCGGCGTCCTTTGCGCCATCGAGCAGGACAAGTGGGTTCTTCTGAACGACCTCAAGCCGCCCAGGCCAAGCAGTGGCTCTCATCCCCCCGACTATGGACTGCGGAGATATGTTAAATCCACGGTCGATCAGAGCCTCGGCTACTGCGACTGCGGTCGCCCCGTTCACGACTTGGTACTCTCCTAGGAGCCTGGTCGAGAGGTTGTAAGTGGCAAGCCGACCTTCTACTCGAAAGTTCTGCCCTTCAATACTTTGTTCCTGTGTCGCGTATGTGACTTCGGTTCCTACGCGGGTAATTTTGGCACTCTCGTATCGGCTCCTTTCACGGAGAAGATTATAGACCTCGTCGTTAGTCGTTGCTGTTACGACGGAACAGCCAGGCTTTATTATACCAGACTTCTCTCGGGCTATTTTGAGAACCGTATCCCCGAGCCAGGCTGTGTGTTCAAGGCTCACATTTGTGATTACGGCGACCTCTGGCATGATGACGTTTGTGGCGTCGAGTCTTCCCCCCATCCCGACTTCCACGACAGCGAAGTCGACCTCCTTCCAGGCGAAATACTGGAAGGCTGCGACAGTAAGTGTCTCGAATTGCGTAGGGTGGCGGAGGCCTGGTTTCTTCGCTGTCTTCATGCACTCGACTCTGATCAGCCCCATGATTGTGGCTGCATCGTTTTGGCTAATCTTCTCGCCATCGATGACGATGCTCTCTCTCCATGTGCTAAGGTGGGGGCTCGTGAATAGACCGACTCGGTATCCTGCAGCTCTGAGGATACTGGCTATCATCGCGGAGGTGCTACCCTTCCCATTGGTGCCTGTGACGTGGACAGATTTGAATCGCCTATGTGGCGAGCCGAGGCTTTCAAGAAGGGCTGACACCACCTCAAGCCCGGGTTTTGAACCGAGGCGTTCCAAGTCGAGGAACCATTTGGATGCCTCCGTGTAGTCCATTGCAACTTTTAGGGTGTATGTACCTATTAGGAGTTACTTGACGACTTCGGCGGAGATTATTCTAGCGCACGCAGGTAAAGGTCTGTGATCTTTCAATAATCAGTTCCCTGCCTCCCCCCTGGAGGTCTGAGGTTCCCCGTACTCTGTAAAGGTGACTACTTTACAATCCCTTCCTCTGGCAATTATTCGTCAAGGGCCGATGATGACAGGTTCAGCTATGCGTACGCTCCACAAAGAGCCAAGTGAGCTTCTCAAATATCATCGTTTTTTGTTTTCAGGGTTGTGTCCGACTTCTCCGCAGTCGCAGTCTTCGTGCTCCTGGTGGCAATTGGTGTCACCACAACCGCTCTCGTCGCTATAGGCCGGTGGGGTGGGCAATTTCTTCCATGTGTTTATGAAGTCGATGAGGAATTGGGTTGACTCAGCAGCCATGGCGTCACCCTCCTCCTTCGTTGCGGTGCGCGGATCGTTGATGCTGTACTGCCCGGTCTTAGTTATGTCGTTGGTGTCGGGACCGATGCTGGCGTCGAATATCTGGCTGACTATCTCGTAGTCCAGGCGATCTGGGTCTAGGAACTCTAGGAGATACTCAGGGATGAGGGTGGGGTTCTCCCAGTCCTCAAGACGCCACATTTCGACTAGCTCGGGGAAGTAATGTAGGGCGTAGCTGGTCTCACGGGCGCAGCTGTGGACCTCAAGATACCTCTGCATCCTGTATCTGATCTTCTTTGAGAGCTCAGTGTTGTTCGGCCCATGAGGGGTCGCCACCATGACGCGGTACTCTCTCTTCGCGATCTGGGCTGCGAGGTTCATTATATTCTCGTTTCCGCCATGGTAATTGATGAGGACGAAGCGCTTCACGCCATGATACGATAGGCTTCTGATTGTGTCAAGCAGGATGTTTAGAAGGGTCTCGTGGCTGTATGTGATGGTCCCCGCGAACTCCATGTGATGGGGACTATACCCTGCCCAGGTGGGGTGGAGGCAGACGCTGTTGGTCTTCTCTGCTACGTCGTGAATGAACTTTGCTACCCCTATACTGTCGCACCCTAATGGTAGGTGGACCGCATGCTGTTCAATTGCGCCGATGCCTATTATGACCGTCGGAGCCGGGTCTTTAACGAGCCAATCCTCGAAGGCTGGACGAGTCAGCTCCCAGAGCCAAAACCTGGATAATAAACCGTTTTCACTCATGATGATCTGGGAAAATTGAACCTCGTCAGCCTTATGATAATTTCCTTCCTAGCTAGATTTGCCTCGGCCCATTATTGTAATAGCATTTATGGTTGTGGTCATTTGGGTTGAAATTTCATCTTGCATAAGGTTGGAATGAAGCGGATTCATCATTGGGGGATTTTCCTCGAAATTTTGATTTCACCGTTACACTTATCGGGAGAGCACCGTACATCAATTGATGGTTTATGATCCCGGACGTACTTGTTAAGGTCCTGGATAAGGAGAGCCGAGAGAGCCTTGAGGCCCTCGGTAATCAGCATGTGATTGACCAACTCCACTCATTCAACAGACTTTGTAAGCCGTCGAGGGTTATCGTTCTCGGCGAGGCCCAGTCCGATGTTGATCGCATCCGTGAACTCGCTAATAAGACGGGGGAGGAGAAGCCCCTGAGGATGAAGGGGCACACAATACACTTCGATGGATACTATGACCTGGCTCGTGACACTGGGAGCACCAAGGTTCTCACACCACAGGGAATGCGGTTGAGCAAGAACATTAACACAATTGGCCGAGAGGAGGGACTAAGGGAGATCCTAGGCCTTATGGATGGCTCAATGGTGGGGAGGGATATGATTGTAAAATTTTATAGCCTCGGCCCAACCAACAGCCGCTTCAGTCTCTGCGCAATGCAGGTGACGGATTCCGCCTATGTCTCCCATAGCGAGGACCTTCTCTACAGACAGGGGTACGAGCAATTCAAGAGGCTCAGTGGTGAGGGGGATTTCTTTACCTTCCTCCACTCGGCGGGGGAGCTCGATGATAGAAAGGTCACGAAAAACTATGGGAATCGACGCATCTACATAGATGTGAAAGATGGAAAGGTATACTCGGTCAACAACCAGTACGCGGGGAACAGCGTTGGGTTGAAAAAGTTGGCGCTACGTCTCGCCGTCTACAAGGCGAACCACGAGGACTGGCTCGCGGAGCATATGCTTCTGATGGGAATTCACCCACCGGGGAAGGATAGAGTCACATATTTCGCTGGTGCGTACCCTTCTGCCTGCGGAAAGACGAGCACAGCAATGATCCCAGGGCAGAGCATAGTTGGAGACGACATTGCCTATCTTAAGGGAGACACTGAGGGTTACTGTAGGGGTGTCAATATAGAGCAGGGGATCTTCGGCATCATACAGGACGTAAACCCGATTGACGACCCCCTGATCTACAAGAGCCTTACAACGCCGAGGGAGCTAATCTTTAGCAACGTTCTCGTTTCGGATGGTGTCCCCTACTGGCTCGGTATGGGGAGGAGTGACATCCCCGAGAAGGGGACGAACTTCAGTGGGGAGTGGTTCAAGGGGAAGAAGGACAAGGACGGAAATGAGATACCATTCGCCCACGGAAACGCAAGATACACTATGCGCCTAAGCGAGCTTGAGAACGTGGACCCACACTACAATGACCCCGAGGGCGTGATTGTAGAGGGAATATTTTATGGAGGAAGAGATTCAGATACGAACGTCCCTATTGCGGAAGCGTTGAGCTGGGAGCATGGTGTGTATCTCGGGGCAACCCTCGAGTCGGAGACGACCACCGCCACTATAGGCAAGACTGGGGTCAGGAGACAGGACCCCATGGCCAACATCGATTTCGTAGTCGTTCCCCTCTCCACCTATTTAGCAAATCACTACAAGTTCGGGAAGAAGCTCAAGAACAAACCGCGGGTCTACGCTACCAACTACTTCCTCCGCCACGAGGGCAAATACACGAATACGAAAGTCGATAAGAAGATCTGGGTCATCTGGGCTGAGGGACGTGTAAAAGGAGACTACGAGGCCATCAAGACGCCGATAGGGCTGATCCCGCATTATAAGGATCTCAAACAGCTATTCAAAGTCGTCTTCAAGAGGGACTACACGGAGGAGGAGTACATCCAGCAGTTCAGCATACGAGTCTCCAAGTACCTTGAGAAGATCGCCAGGATGGAGCAGCTTTATAGAGACGAACCGAACATGCCGAGGGAGTTCTGGGATGTCTTAAACCAGCAGAAGAGGGAGCTACAGGAGCTCAAGGTTCGAACGGGTAAAGACTCCCTGCCCCCTATAGTCTTCATTTAAGAAGGATGTAGGATCGAGGTGCGCGCGCGTAACCGCATCAGCATGCGCGCGCTCATAAGATCAAAACTAAAGCCAATTGGAACCATATCTCTCTAGGATTATTTCGAAAAGGATGATGATCTCTCGCACGAGTAACAAATCTAGATTAAGCCAAATAAGAATAATTATTTTAGAAACCTAAGTTAATTTGATTTTGTCGCCCGCTTAAGGTGTTAGGAAATGACAACTGAGAGAGGAAAATTATACAAGTCCATTACAGTCGATCTTGACAAAGATTATTCACCGGACATCATCGAGTCATTGAATAAGGCAAAAATACAACTAAAAAGAATCAAAACGATCGACCAACTGAATGCCTGGGCTATCGAGTGGTTTGATGAATAGAATACACGTGCTATTAACTGGATGCTAATTGCGCGCGCACATCTTACTGGTGTTCCCACAGAAGGTGGAGAACCCCTTCTGGGTGCAGGGTTGGTTCATTGAGTTGATTTCAATCGCGTTAGCTGTAATTGTAATAGCCCTCCATATGCGCGCGCGGTAAACTGAATCACAACCAGATTGTTCACTTGTTAGAAGGAATAATGTACACAGGATAAGAGTAGGAGTGCCCGAGGAAGCTGATCCCAACATCAAAATGAGGATGAGGGTCAGCCGGAGGCGGCAGAAAATCAGCCGGGTAAGCAACTGGAGTGAAGACCTCAAGAATGAATGACACATACCCACCCGTTTTCAGGACCGCAGACGAATTACTCGGTCCAACACAGTAGCCCAATGGAACGTTAGCAATCTTCATCGACACGGGAAGCGAGGCGTGGTAGTCGGGTTCAGCGGTCAGAGTCAGTGTGATGGGGGTGAACGCACCCAGCTTTGCCTCAACCGGATTATTATAATCCCACGCCTCAGGTTGAAGGAAAATCAGGTAGTCAGGACCGATTACGCTGATTCCTCCGCCGACTCTCTCGAGTGAGAGCACGATCTCCCCACTCTGCGCGTCAACGATGTAGCTTCCAGAACCGCCACTCCAACCGTAATCCCAGACCGATTCGATGTGGATGAACCAGTACGGCTTGTATTCGCCCACGGGGGTATCTGAGATGTATATGCGGCTGTGGGGTTCATCGCCAGTGTTGCTCAGGTAAGTTGTCCAGTTGAGTGAGATGTACTCCAAGTTAGCGCTTAGGGTCCTGATGGTTCCGTTTACGATTCTGTTATCAGTGTTATCGTATTCCCTGAGTATGCTGATTGCCTGCTCCTCACTCACCTTTATTTGGGGTACGGGTTGACTTATTGCTACAGCTAGGAAGGCAGATGTGGCTAGGATGATGGAGATTAGCACCGTTAAGGTTGTGTTTGAGTTGGTGGACATTAGTGATTACTCCTTGGCATCGGTGACTTAATGCTACTGTTTAGAACAGTATCACTTTGCGCGCACGAAGAAATGCGATTACTATCCCAATAAATAGTTAATATCAATTTATGATATGATCCTCATTAGCACATTACCCTATTTCCCACAACTCTGGAAAACCTCTAAGAACGAAATCAATGAAGCTCAAAGACACTAATACAAACCAGATCGATGCAGCGACAATGATACTGATTTAAGTTCAACCTCGTGAACCCTATTCGTCAACCCAGAAGGCATATGATTTGAACTATAAGTGGACAGTACTCACCGTCACCACCATTGGGGTGCTAATGGCTGGCATAGACTCCCGAATAATCATCGTCGGCCTCCCCCAGGTCGCTGCAGCCCTCGGCGCAGACGCCGAGCAAGCCATCTGGTTTACGCAGTCATACACACTCGGCAGCACTATCATCCTTCTCCTAGTCGGTAGAGTAACGGACATCTTCGGAAGAGTCAAGATCTACATCTCAGGTTTCTTCCTCTTCACATTAGGATCAGCCCTAATCAGTCTCTCAGGAACCCCTACACAAGTTATCTTTTTTAGGTTCCTTCAAGGAGTCGGATCGGGGATTCTCAGCGTCAACAGCGTCGCGATGATAGTGGACGCCACCCCTGTCAAAGAGCTTGGCTTCGCCCTTGGCCTAAACTTTAGCTCCTTCAGGTTTGGAGCCATGGCTGGCCTCACACTCAGCGGGGTCCTTCTCGCCCTCCTCGACTGGAGAGCCCTCTTCTACATCAACGTTCCCATCGGCATCTTCGGCATCTTCTGGGCTTGGAAACGACTCAAAGAAGTTGGCATACTCGAAAAAAGTTCTCCGATCGATTGGGTGGGTTTCTTGACCTTCACCGTCTCAATAACCGCATTTCTCTTCGCCTTAACGTACGATGCCTACGGGATGGTGGACCGCGACATCGTATACATACTCCTCGTCATCGCAATCCTAAGCATAGCCGCATTCGTGAGTTACGAGAGACGCCAGGAACACCCACTCCTCGACCTCCGCCTACTCGGGATAAGGGAATTCACCGGGGGCGTCACGGCCCAACTAATCAATGCAGCAGCATGGGGAGCAGTCCTACTTCTCCTAAGCCTATACCTACAACTAGTTATTGGCCTCAGCCCCTTCGATGCTGGAATAAGGCTGATCCCATTCGAGTTAGCAAGCCTCGCCTTCGGGGCACTCAGCGGGAAACTCTCAGATAAATTCGGGCCCTTCCTCTTCACAACGGGCGGACTGGCCATTACCAGCCTCTCACTCTACCTCTTCTCGACCGTGGACGCCTCAACCCCATATTTGACGGTTCTAGTTTACATGATGATCTTCGGTGTAGGCACAGGCCTATTCGGCTCGCCTAACATGAGCTCCATTATGGGTGCCGTCCCAGCCGATAGGAGAGGTGTAGCATCCGCATTCAGAAATACGATGTTCAACGTCGGCTTCACGATAAGTCTAAACCTCGCCATAATCTTGTTGACACTAATAGTCCCATATCCTCTACTCAGCCAAATTATAACCTCTCTAGGCCCAGTGGATGTAACAGCCGCAGACAAATTACTCTTCGTCGAGGCACTCCAGAGAACATACCTCTATCTCGCAGTACTGAACACAATCGCCATCATACCCTCTGTTCTCCGTGGGAGGAGGCCAAACAATAATACGCCACTTTCACCCAGCGAAGCGGTCATGGATGTCTAAAAAAAATCCACCTTCAAGATTTTATAAAACCCAACTCGGTAGAGCAGTCAAATGGGAGCTTGAAAAGCGGTTTAAAGAATGACTGTCACACCACGAGTTAGTGTCAAGCTATTATCGAGTTTGTAATGATATCCGTGATATCTTTAGGATGAGTGAATTGGGCGTATAGCCATTTTCCGAAGCCACCATGTGTATTCACGGCCTCTATCCACTCCTGCAATGCAATTTCCTTGCTGCGGTCCTGTTGGGTTGGCTGGCCTTTCACTTCTAAGATAAAGTAGGTACCATTTGTTAAAGTGAATAATATAGTCAGGTCGATACTTGTGGTGAACGCCTCCGTGCACGTAATGGATCTCGAAGCCTAGGTGGTCGTTCTTGACCCGCGCGCGCAATGATGATCCTCTTGAAGTGAAGCAGTGTTCATGAGCATTTCATGTAGGTTATCATTTATTTAATGTGGCAGTAAATTCATAGGTCTTCCTGCCTGTTTATACACTTCCACAACAGAATGCTTGGTTTTATAAACAGCAATGTAAGGCTTTTCTCAACCTAATCGAGGCCTTTTTGATGGATAATTCAAATACTGAAAAGAAAGTTAGGTGGGGAGATAACTGCCCAGCATGCGGGGCAATCAAATCAATCGTTGCTGGAATCGATTTAGCCGACCATAGAACACAAGTTCTTGTATGTCTTAAATGTCATGAGACATTCCATCGTGGCTAAATGGTTCCTGAAAACAATAATGCGAGTTCGCTACTAAGAGATCATCCGGTTATATCATTGCGATTGCGCAAGAAGCTCATACACGTGCGTGCGCGCACCCCTCTATAATAGAGCGCGTGCTCGCGCTAAGTTTTTTTAAACCGAATCCGCATGCACGCCCTTTTCCGTTTACACTAACACGGCCATATCCATGTGTCTAATTACGATCAACTCCTCCGGGATGATGCCCCTTATGGCATCTGCGAAAGCAGTCACTGACGACTGCGAGATCTTACCCATACCGACGAGGATCGTTGCATTCTCAGAGATGCTGTAGGAGTTGATCTCAACCACGTCTCTCGGAAGCCTCGAAACGACACTCCCAAGCTCCTCCATGTATCGCTCAAGCTCCACGTGAGTCGCTGGGCCCGTCCTGTAGACTATGTGGACATCCTGCAGAGGATCAAGGGCCTTATTGAACAATGCGGTTGTCTCCGAATCGCACCGCGTCAAGACGATGAACAGTGTCGTGTTACCTGGGTTTACGAAACAATTCCCATAGACGGCTCGAAGGTCTGAGCGAGACTCATTATTTACAAGTGATAGAAGCTTCTCGGCGTAGTTTAGCTCCGGTCCGTTATCGTTGGTAGTTGATCCTTTCATCCACCATAACGTGTTTGGTGGCACATCCTTCACGTTCATCTGGGTACCGTAAGAGTTCTCGGGGGAAGGCGATGGATGGGGGGAGTGGGGCGAGGTGGCTCCTGTAATTATGATTGCTACGAGGACGCAAACAGTGATCCACATCGGTTTTGACGTTGTCGAATCTCCTGCTCTGATCTAGCTCTCTGGGTTTTTAGAGATGTGGTTTGAATATTCTGTACAGTGCCCTAGAGTTAAGATATGCCATATACAAATTTGGCTCAAGTATCGCTCTGTTAAGCCATAAGGCTCAGGATGGTCTGGTCTGAATTGAAGAATGTTCAAAGAGTTACAGCCTATATCATTTTGCGCACGAGACTCAATTGTATGGGATGTTGAATTTATTATCTATAATTATTATGCACGCGCTATGGTGTTCTAACCATTAAGACTAAATCATCCCAGGTTCCCATCTCCTTGGCCCCCACATGATGGCAGTCTCAAAACTTGCACTTATGACTGGTCTGATCCTTCTAAAGGCGAATGTGTAGAATCCACTCCGCGCGCGCGAAATTGTAAGATAGGTTTCAACGCGGAGCATAAGGCCGCCTCGATTAGTGTTGGGATTAGAGAAGAGGGAAGAGAAGTGAGCGTTTTAGATTAGGTGCACATCTTATCACTTGCGCGCGCTAAAAGAGATCTCATGTTCTGAGGGCATTCTATTTCAGGTTGAACCTAGTGGCATACCTGGCCCTCGGGAACTCGCCTTTCCCGTGCTCGAACCCACGTTCCCCTCTTACAAGAGCCACGTCAGCGTAGGCTTCTACTACCTCACCGACGAACAGCGTCTTGTCACCAGTCTCTACTTCCTGTCTGACCTTACACTCCATGTGCGCCACGCACTCATCGATGATGGGTGCATTCACGAGGCGGGCGGGTTTTGGAGTCAGACCCGTCTCCTTGAACTTGTCGACATCGTATCCTGAGTGGTAGCCGCAGTAGTATATCTGCCGTTTCAGCTCCGGGGGAGGCACGTTCACGACGAACTCGCGGTTTTCGTTTATTAGCTTGGCTGAGCAGAACCCGGTTCCTATTGCGCAGACAAGGAGGGGTGGTTGCTTAGATACCGGCATGCAGAAGCTGACCGTAATTATATTTGATTTTCCCTTGATACTTCCAGTCGTGATGAGGAACTGTCTCATGGGCCAAGCATACTCTAGGTACTCGACGTCGGTTTTCATGGTTCGATCACTCATTGTACAAGTTTTCTTGCTGATACGTTTTATCGGCAATCCTACGAGAGTCCTAGTCTGGGTCTATTCAAGGGATGTGTGGCTCTCAATAACGACTCTGCGTGTGAGCAGATTGTGGGGAGGGAAAGAAGATCCGCGACTATTACGACTGATGTTTTCTTCATCGAAGCGTAGAGCTTATTCTTTCACTCTATAATCAGCATTGACATTTCTTCTTCCATCGCTCTGCTTCTTCTTCACTAAACTCCAAATAAAGTACAAAACTGCACCTATGGAAGCCAAAACTGCTCCTATGGTGAGAATTTTGCCTAGATTTTCATCTCTATTTTCTTTGTCAAAGGATACTATGAGTCCTATGATCATGACGATTATTGTGAACTCGATTAAGGGAGATAGCCATAATATGAATTGATAGACGGGAATCAAAATGCAGTAGAAGAAGATACCAGAGAATATTCCGAGCTGCCCATTTTAGATATCTCGCAATCTGAGCATTCATGTTGCCTCACTTGCGCGCGCGCCTGCCAATCTGAAACAACTCGGCATCTCCGAAAGCGAGATCGATGAGTTCGCAGAGTACATCTTCAAAGAACGCCAGCAACTCTACAGCCTCCCCAGATTCAACCCCAGGAAACTGACCCTCGAGAATACGAGGGAGCTGATGCACTAGATGTATGATGGAACTCTAACCCAATGAGGCCTTTTTTTAGGGAAGATGCGATCAATATATCCGCGCGCGACTAAAAATTGTACGAAGCATTAAAAACATTAGTAACCATAAAAAATATGGCGACAAACCATCGGAACGAAAGCCATTCTATGTGGGTGCCTAATAGATGGCACTGGTAGACCCGCCCTCAATGACGCGACAGTCATCCTCGAGGGTAACAGGATTATAGCCGTCGGGAGAAGAAATGATGTCAAGATCCCTGCAGGTGCGGAGGTCATTGACGCGGCCGAGAAGACCGTTGTGCCTGGCCTAATCGACTCCCACACCCACTTCCTCGGAATGGGATACTCCCTAACCCACCTCCAACTCCGGGATGCCACATCCATTAGAGAAATTGTAGAGGGACTAAGAGACTACATCTCAACTAGGGGTGTACCCAGAGACAAATGGGTCCAGGGACGACAGTGGGACGACCAGAACCTTAGAGAGAGAAGGTACCCCACTAGGCACGACCTCGACCAGGCGTCACCTGACAATCCGGTCGCGTTGACGCGCATCTGCGGTCACATGATTGTCCTAAACACCAGAGCCCTGGAGGTATGCGGAATTACAAGGGACACACACAACCCCCCCGGAGGCGTCGTTGATAAGGATGAATTGGGTAAGCCCACCGGTGTCTTAAGAGACGCTAGGGACCTCGTCACGCCGTATATACCTCCTCCCACCAACGAGGAATTGAGGAAAGGCCTCCGCGACGCATCTGCCCTCGCTCACAGCTTAGGCTGCACGGGTATCACCGACTGCAGCCGACCCGATGAATCTGCGCCTCATCTCTCCACTAAGCCCTACGTTGATGCGCGAAAGGAGAATGACCTTCACCTCCGCTGCCACGTCATGACATGGTACCCTCGTGAGTGGTCGGGTGATCAGTGGCTCACATTTGGCACCCTGAAGATAGGCATCGATGGTTCAGCTGGGGCCCAAACTGCTCTGATGTATGAGCCATACGCCGACAACCCCTCGACCTGCGGAGTATACGTGGGCGACCAGGAGAGGAATAAGAGGGTGGTCCTTGAGCAGCACGCAAAGAAAGGTGAAGTGGCGATTCACGCGATTGGCGACCGCGCTTGCACTGAGGCTATCGATAGGATAGAGGAAGCACTAAAGTTTGACCCACGCCCAGATCATCGGTACCGGATAGAGCACTTCGAGTACCCAACCGATGATGACATTGAGAGGGCGCAGCGTCTCGGGGTCGTCGCGTCGATGCAGCCCAACTTCGTTGGTGAGTGGGGCTGGCCTGGTGGGATGTATGAAATGAGGATCGGTAGGAAGAGGCTGGCGAGGGGAAACCCATACAGGTGTCTCCTTGACCTAGGCTTTCATATGCCATTTGGCTCAGATGGGATGCCATTCCACCCGCTTTATGGGATCTGGTCCGCAGTTAACCATCCCCAGCCCGGCAGCAGAATATCCGTTGAGGAGGCTGTTCGCTGCTTCACGTACGAGGGTGCTTACGTCGCGCGTGAGGAGGCCATAAGGGGCACGATTGAACGTGGGAAGTTGGCGGATATCGCGATCTTTGATGGGGATATTACCGGTGATTGGTTCAAGCTCAAAGACACTAAGCCTGAGACGGTTGAGAAGATGGAGAGAATGATGAAGCGGAGCAAGGCCTGGATAACGATCCTTGACGGGTTAGTCGTATATAAGGCATAAATTACTCATTTTTTCGCGCGCGCAGGTTTTTTCTCATGCGCAAGCCATTCAGGGTTACAGCTCAGAACATTAAAA
Source organism: Bathyarchaeia archaeon (assembly GCA_050014495.1). GTDB lineage: Archaea > Thermoproteota > Bathyarchaeia > TCS64 > TCS64 > UBA8941. Next base: position 126,968 of record JBEKDF010000002.1, on the reverse strand, counting down.
CAAGAACTGGCGCATAATGTTAAATAATCATTTTTGGGATGAAAAGTTTGGCAGATAAATGTTTGGAATGCATGGGAAAATTTTGAGAGTTAACCTAACAAATGGGAAGACTATTAACGAAAAATTTAATGAAAAAGATGCAAGATTCTTCGTCGGCGGAAAAGGACTAGCCATCGATCTACTCTATAAAGAGTTGAAACCAAGGATAGATCCACTTGGCCCAAAAAATAAACTCGTCTTCGCCCTGGGCCCCATCAATAAAACGGGGATACCAGGAGACACGAGATTCGTAGTGGCCGGCAAATCGCCACTGACCCAAATATGGGGTGAGGGTAACTGTTCAGGTTGGTTCGCAGACGGAATAAGAAACGCGGGCTACGACGCGTTAATAATTGAAGTCGCATCTAGCAATCCAACTTATCTCAACATATCTCGCGCACTGCACACGAATGTCTTCAACTAAAGCATAGAATGTAATCTAGACCGCTATAGCTGGCGAACCCTTTGCTATCATAAGTATTCCGGGTGGGACCTCGCCCTGAATCGTTTCCATGAAGGTACTCACGGTCTCATTTGAGACAACATCCATGCTTACCAGTAGCTTCCCATTCCCCACACGACCACAGGACCAGAGGATGACACCCTTCTTCGACAGCTCATCCCAATGGAGACCGATCTTCCCGATCCACGTCTCCAGAAGCCAAACGGGGGCGGGATACTCCGATGGAGGTAGGATCTTCCATTCGGTCTGATTCACTATCTCAGGTTTGGCCTCCCAGAGGGACGAGTAGGTCGTCTTGACTCCGAGTGCGGAATCCACCTCGCCGAGGAACTGATACAGGCTCATCCCCTGATACCGTGACCAGCTTTGGCTGAGTGGGTAAATGGTGCCTGAGATGACTTGGAATTTCCCGTATGGCCCGGTTGTTCCGTAGGGAACTTGCCAGCCATTATCCTCTCCGCCTACGAGGAAGAACACGTACTCGTCGCCCATCTTCATCAAGGGGTTATCGGCTTCCTCCACCGTGAATCTTCCACTCTTGGAGCCGAACTGTTGAACCATGACTGTTCCCATTCCCCCGTCTGGGGAGAGCTTGGATATTCTCTCGATCTTCACCTCGAAGGTTGTGGACGGGATCTGGGCGCTGGCGTTGCTTGTGGACTTGATCGATTCGACGGTTCCCGTCACGATCACTTTGGCGGATTCGGCTAGTTCCTTGAAATCTTTGTACCCGACGTATTCAACTTGGATTGTTCTTGTGTTGAAGTTTGGTGTCTGCATTATGGTTAGGGCGGCTAGCATGATTGCGCCGAGAGAGAGAGCGGCGACGACAGCTATCTTGGAGCTCAATTGCAGGGTAGTCACCACTTATACCCTAACGATTCTCAGTTATTTGATAGTATACACATCTAATCTCGAGTGCGCGAATGCTAGTATTTAGAACAGCTCTATGTCGCCTTCGATCCTTGCATGATCAGTATATCAGTATCCAATCCGGCAGAAATATCGGTTGGTTTAGGTAAATAGATTATAACTACCGATAGTATCGGTGTTGAAGGGTAATTTGGTCATTATACACGCACAGCTTGTGACGAAATCATTAGCTTTGCTTTCATTCGTAATAGTTTAAAAATTTCTAAGATCAAAAGGTGAAAACCACATCACCAAACATAATGACGTTTATAAACGACCCCGAAAGTCATTCCCCATTAAATCAATTAAAAATCCCGTTAAAAATAATTAATACGTGAGACCCGTATCCCATGGCTGGGGTACCTGATGAGCGGTTTCGCTAGGAAGACACTGAAGTCAAAGGAGTTGTTTGATAGGGCCTGCAAGGTTCTACCTTCCGGTGTTAGCTATGGGATACGTGCACTTCCTCCATACCCATTCTTCGTTGAGGAAGCCCAGGGCGTAAAGCTCAGAGACGTGGATGGGAACGAGTACACGGACTACTGGGTGGGCCACGGCGCGCTGATCCTGGGTCACAGCCCACGGAGGGTGATGGACGCCGTGAAGAAGCAGCTACCCAAAGGGACCCACATAGGATTCAGCCACGAGCTTGAGATCGAGCTGGCGGAGAGGATCGTGAGAAACGTCCCCTCGGCGGAGATGGTGAGATACTGCACGAGCGGGACTGAGGCTAACATGTATGGGACCCGCCTTGCCCGAGCATACGCTAACAGGATGAAGATGCTCAAGGTAGAGGGGGGATGGCATGGGGGATATGATAGCCTCCACAAAGCGGTGACCTATCCATACACGAAATCGGAGTCAGCGGGGTTGAACCCGAAGACGACCGAGGATACAGATGCGGTTCCCTTCAACGACCTAGAGGCAGCTAAAAAACGCATCAGAACCAGGGAATATGCATGCATTATTCTAGAGCCGGTGATGGCAGCCGCGGGCTTCATCACACCAGAGCCAGGCTACCTACAGGGGTTACGGGAAGTCTGCGACGAGACCGGGACCCTACTAGTCTTCGACGAGGTGGTGACGGGGTTCCGCCTAGCCCCGGGGGGAGCCCAGGAGCTCTACGGAGTCAAACCCGATCTGACCATCCTCGGCAAGATCATAGGGGGGGGTTTCCCCATCGGAGCCTTCTGCGGCCCAGCCGATATAATGGAACTCATAGACCAGAGAAAGTATCCGAAGACGGAGGAACGCGTCGCCCACGGTGGCACATTCACGGGCAATCCCGTGAGCATGATCGCGGGCTGTATGACTCTAGATCTCCTCAAGGATGGGAAGATCTACATCAGCATCGACAAGCTGGGGAGGCGAATGAGAGACGGACTCGAAGACGTCTTTGAGAGAGGAAAGCTGCCCGCAACGGTTACAGGCGTCGGCTCAACCTTCGCCATCCACTTCCAGGCGAAGATCCCCCGCAACGCCTCGGACACATCCAAAAACGATTTGGCCGCCACGAAGGCGTACTTCACAAACATGCTTGATAAGGGTATAGTCTTCCTCAACCCGAACGTGAGCCACTGCTGGATAAGCAGCCCCCACACAACTGAGGATGTCGACAATTACCTATTCGCGACCGAGGACTTCGTGAGGAGCTACAGACCCTAACCAGTCTCCGCCTTTCCTATGGATTCCTCGAGTAGATCTATGGCGGTGTCAGCCTGTGCCTCGTCGATTATTAGGGGTGGGGCGACTCGGATGGCTCTGCCACCGTAGCTACCCATGTTGAGTGTGTATACGCCCCTCTTGAATGCCTCCGAGCAGATCGCGTTGGCGGTTCCGGGGTCTGGGATTTTTTTCTCCCTGTCTTTGACTATCTCTATGCCTATCAGCAGGCCTATTCCCCTTACGTCGCCGATGCTCGGGTGCTCATCCATGAGCTCGATTAGTCTCTTTCTCATGTATACCCCAATCTTCTCCGAGTTTTCACAGAGTTTCTCGTCACGGATTACATCCATTGTGGCGTGTGCCGCGGCGGTGCCGAGGGGTGTGGCGCTGAAGCTCTGGGCGTGTATGGGGATTGGCTCGGGGTCTGTCGACTCGAGTAAGTCCCTGCCGAGGACGACTGCGCTGATTGGAACGCCGCTCCCCATCGCCTTCCCAAGTATCACGACGTCGGGTTTGACGCCCCAGTGGTCCATCCCTAGCCATGTCCCCGTTCTTCCAAAGCCAGTCTGAACCTCATCCGCCACGTGGAGGATACCATGCCTTTCGCAGAGTCTCTTTAATCCATCGTGCCACCCAGGTGGGGGGACATGCCATCCGGCGTCCCCCTGGACTGGCTCAACGAAGATGGCCGCGACTTCGTCTGAGGGTATGTAGCTCTTGAAGGCTACGTCCTCTATGTAGCTGAGGCATGCGAGACTACAATCGGGGTGCTTCATCTTCAGGGGACACCTGTAGCATGAGGCGTATGGGACGTGGATGATGCCAGGGAGGAGGGGACCGTAGTGCCTCTTCATGCTTGGGTCGTAGCCGCTGAGGCTGATGGCTCCCATGCTGCTCCCGTGGTAGCTCCCCGTGAAGCTCAGGATCAGTGGCCTCCCCGTGGCTCTTCGAACGGCCTTGATTGCGTGGTCGTTGGCGAGGCTCCCTGATTGGCTCCAGTAGACCTGCTTCGGTCCCGAGGCTAACATCGCCTCGAGTCTAGAGATGAGTGTGTAGGACTGTTCAGTCTGCCAGTGAATGCTCCTTTCGACTTGTGCCTTCACAGCCTCAACGACCCTGGGATGGTTGTAGCCAGTGTTGGCGACGCAGCGCCCCGAGATGAGGTCTAAGAAGATGTTCCCGTCGAGGTCCTTGACGTAGATGCCCCTCGCCTCGTCGACTATGGGGCTCGAGTAAGAGGATGGGTCCAAGCCAGAGTCGGTGAGGAGCTTGGTGACTCGTGGGCCTGGTGGTCCCGCGACTATTTTTGGACCTTGGAGGCTAGGCAAGAAGATGCACCGAGATATTTGGCGCTCGAGGGGGTTTAACGTTTACCAGCTAGGGTAGGTCACGCCCGTAATGGGCGAATATCTCCCTGACCTGGTCGAGGGGGAGGGCGTACCTCATATGGCCTTTGTAGCCAGTCATGGTCTCCGCTGCGAATAGGGCGTTGACGACCGCCTCCTCCGTCGCCTCCACAGTTGCCTTGTAAACGGGGTTTAGTGACTCGTCCCCGTGGACAGTGGGAGGCATCTTCCCAGTGGTGAAAGCTATTGTGAAGTCGCCGCTTCCATTGCCACTGTAGGTGCCGGTGCGTGCCAGGCCGAGGGCTGCCCTCTTCGCTACCTTCCAGAGCTGCCTCGAATCCAGGGCGAGGTCTGTCGCGACTATCATCATTATGCTGTTTCCTGGGCTTGCAACTGGCTTGCTCGGCAGTTTGACCTCACTTCCGACGGGGACACCGGCGATGGTGAGGTCCTCCTTGCTGCCGCAGTTGAGCTGGACGAGTACTCCGACTGTGAAGCCGTCGCTGAGTCGGCTGGCGGTGCCTATACCTCCCTTGAAGCCATAGCCGGTCATCGGGGTGCCCCCACCGACGTTGCCCTCGGGAACCTTACTTCTGCCCTTGTAGCTTCTGGCAAGATCAAGGGCTGCGAAAACATTCTCTACGCCTACTTGCCTGCCGAGGTTGTCGGTGAGGTAGCCACCGTTCGTCTCCCCAACGACGACGTTTAGAGAGCCGAGTTCGAGTCCCATCTTGTCTCGGTGGTAGTCGATTACTGCATCAGCGACCCTCCACGTGTTCAGGGTCTCAGTGAGCATTATTGGTGTTTCAAGGACTCCCTCGTAGATTATCTGGGGTAGGCCGGTGGATTTCCCGTAAGCATTGAATAGGTCGACGGCGGCTACGACCTTATCCTCGGTGAGGTCCCCAGAGTGGGGTGTTATGGCGGTGACGCCGGTCCTGATTGAGTCACCCTCGATGAGGGTTGAGTGACCGACTCCGACGCCTTCGACATCTGTGATAGTGTTCAGCTTACCAGCCTCCATCGAGCCCAGCTGGATGCCAAATTCCCTTGCCCTAGGTCTAGCCAATTAGCTCACCTTGAAAATGAGTCTGCGTCGAGGCTATAAACCTGGGTAGGTCCGTGGGAATGGTTAAATCGCTTCCTGAGTAGAAGCGTCCCATGGGCGCCGGCTTCTTCCTCGAACGCTACAGCGCGATGGGACATGAGCTTAGGGGCGACGAGAGGACGAAGAGGGCGATAAGGGTCAACACTCTCCTATCTGGTAGGGAGGAGGTCGTGGGTAGACTCGAGGCGCGGGGGGCGAGGCTTACAGGTATACCGTGGCTGAGGAATGGATTCTATGTCGAGGGGGGTGAGGCGAGCTTCGGCGCGAGCTTCGAGTACCTCCTAGGCCTATACTCGATCCAGGAGGCGGCGGCTCAGTTCCCCGTGGAGGTGCTCAGGCCTGGTGAAGGAGAGGTGGTGCTAGACATGTGTGCAGCCCCAGGGGGTAAGACGACGCAGATGGCAGCGTGGATGGAGAACAGGGGAGCCATAGTCGCCGTCGATGTACGCAGGGACCGCCTATACGCCCTGGAGAACAACCTTGAGCGTACAGGGGTGGAGAACTGCGTCGCATACCATGCCGATGCGGTGGGGCTCGACTACGGGGGCACCCTCTTCGACAAGATTCTACTCGACGCACCCTGCTCCGGGAATTACGTGACAGATAGATCTTGGTTCAGCAAACGTAGCATAGGAGATGTTGAGGGTAACGCGGCGGAGCAGAGGAGGCTACTAGGGGCCGCTGTGGGGCAGCTCAGGCATGGGGGAACTCTCGTCTACACCACGTGTAGCCTCGAGCCTGAGGAGGATGAGCTAAACGTGCAGTGGCTCATGGATAATCATGACATCATGCTGGAGGAGGTAGTAGGACCAGGTAGCCACGCGTTGACGGAGGTTCTGGGCAGGAGCCTGAGCTCAGAGTTGGCGAGGTGCAGGAGGTTCTGGCCAGATGAGACTGGGACTCAGGGATTCTTCGTCGCGAAGGTGGTGAAGCCATGAGGGAACTCAAGGATTTCCTAGTGGCTATTGGTGCCGTCTACGAGCCCGCTGGGGCGCGTGTAAACCTCAACGATAGGCGCTTCGCCGCGGGGTCGGATGTCGCAGCAGAGATCTTTGACAGGGGTAGGATGGTCTACGCTGGGAAACTCCTCGGGAGAACCAGAGGGGATTTCATTCCAAGCGCCATACTGCTCCGTGAGCTGGGTAGGTTGGAGGGACCCAACAAGGTGTGGGTGGATGAGCGGGTTGGGTGGCTCTTCGCCTGTGGAAGAGACGTCTTCGCAGAGAGCATACTAAAGTCTGAGGGCGATTTCGTTGAGGGTGCATGTTTCCTCGTGATGCTCGGGGGGGACTGCCTCGGCTATGGGAAGATTGAGATTAGTGACGAGAAGATGATGCTCAAGAATGTCTTCGATCTGGGCGACTTTCTCCGCAGGGAGCGGGGGATCGAGGAGTACCGCTGATTCTGCAAACTGTTTTATCGCGTCGTGGCTTTCTTCCCTTCCATGAGTGTTTATTCTGAGCTTGGTTGCAAGAGAGTGGTGAATGCGGCTTTCGCCCTTACTCGATTGGGTGGTAGCACCGTACCAAGGGAGGTGCAAGAGGCGATGGATAGGGCGAATGAGAGCTACTGTAACATGTGGGAGCTGCTTGAGAAGGGGAGCGCAATCATTGCTAAGGGGACTGGCGCGGAAGCCGCCTGGATAACTAGCGGGGGATTCGCGGCCCTCGTCCTAGGCGCTGCCGCATGCATGGCTGGGAAGGACCCCGAGAAGATGAGGCGCCTCCCCGACTCGACGGGGATGAGGAATGAGTTCATCATCGGGAGAAACAATAGGCTCTACGTCTATGACCGCGCCATGGAGGTGGCAGGCGGCAAGTTCGTCTTCGTTGGGGACGAGAACTGGGGCTGTGGTGTGGATGAGTTCGAGGCCGCGATAACGGATAGGACTGCGGCGATCCACTACGCTTACCCAATAGTGCCGAAGAGGGGGGTGCCCCAGTTGAAGGATCTGCTCAAGATGGCTCATAATCATGGTGTGCCAGTCATCGTCGACGCGGCGGGCATGACTTATCCGACTAGCAACTTCAAGATGTTCACGGACATGAAGGCGGATATTATTGCCTTCGGTGGGAAGTACGTGCATGGGCCGAATAGCACCGGCTTCGCCATCGGGCGGAGGGACCTCATGGAGGCGATGGCTCTACATAGCTTCATCGGGGTAGAGTCAGGGCCGGATGAGACGCCGGGGAAGTGGCGCGGCATCGGTCGGGGTTACAAACTCGACCGGCAGGAGATAGTTGGACTAGTTGTGGCATTCAAGAGGTGGATGGCGCTCGACCACGAGGCGGAGAGGATAGCACCGGCGTGGGAGAGGGCTCGCTACATCGAGAAGAGGATCAGGAAGCTCCCCGGCCTCAAGGAGGCGCGTATCAACTTCATTCCCAAGAGCGGTACAGGGACAGCGTACAACACCCTGGGCCTCGATGTGCACTTCCTCGACAAGGGGATCGACGAGGTTGGGGTGATCGTGAAGAAGCTTAGGGAGGGAGACCCGGAGGTCTGGGTCCGCTATTGGGGGGACAGCAACAACTTCATAGTCAACACTCTGATGCTGCTACCCGGCCAGGAGAAGGAGCTCGTGAAGAGGTTTGAGGAAGTCTTCGCGTAGTCCCCTAACCTGAGATCCTATTTTCGGGGGAAGAGTTGTTGAGATATGGTAAAGTCATTATGGAGCAGTCAACGGATCCTTCGATATACCATAACATTGTCTCTGAGCTGAATCTGAGGCCACCCGTTATCATCAAACCGAATTGGGGGACCATCAACAACTTCACGGAAGCGGCTGTGCTAGACGGCGTGCTGTCTGAGATCGGCGGGGAGGCGCTGGTCGTTGAGAGCTACGGGTGGGCGAGGACGGAGGACGCTCTGAATGGGAAGGGAATTGGATCCCAGAAGAGGAGTGACCTGAAGAAGAGTGACGAGTGGTTCCTCAAGTACTCGGGTGTCGGCGACGTGCTGAAGAAGCACGATGTGGAGTATCTGAACGTGACTGAGGAGGTTTGGGCGAAACGCGTCGTGGAGCCGGGGGTGATCAAAAAGATGGCGGACAAATACCCACCGGTACTCTTCGATGAGATGTACGCGCAGGTCCCAACGTGCCTCTTCGAGATGAGGGGAGGCACCTTCCTGAGCCTAGCCAAGTACAGGCTGAACCACGAGCCCATCGTGTTAAGCCTCACACTGAAGAACCTGTTCGGTATGATACCTGGGCCAGGGCGAAGCAAGTATCACGGAGAGCTTGATTGTAAGCTGGATCAGTGCATCATTGACATCAACAAGGTGTACCACTCCATCTTCGACGTGAAGGGAATGGTGGACGGAGTGCTGACGGCCTCCATCGGGAAAACCGCGGAGGAGGCGATCAAGCCGAACACTGCGAAGAACCAGGGGCTACTCCTCGGATGCGAGGACTCGGTGAGGCTGGACGCCTTCGTAGCGACCCTCGAGGGAAAAGACCCTAACAAGATTGGTTACCTCAAGTTAGCCGCGTCTATATTTGGGGGCTGGGATGAGGAGGAGCTCAAAGATGCTAGGCGCAGCGGGGTCAGGATCTTCTAGACACTTCCACTAAGGTAAACTGCGCGCACACACACCTTCCTCAAAAAACTTGTTACGAAGGAAACCTAACCAGAGACAAAAACTAAGGTGGAGAAAAAGCTAAGAGAGCATCTTTTGCGATTCTGCAAACAAAAATCAAAAAAAAACAGGTGAAAATTAAGCCCAATAAAAAAAACACTAGAGACAACCAATAACTCCAAAACTCCAACTACGCATCATGATGAACACACTATAGCATCATAGTTGTCCAAAATGAACAGACTGCCAAAATGAACATCGCGACAAGCCCAAGTCACGCAAGCAGAAAACCACAAATAAATGAACTCAAAATCCCATGCGCCCCACACACATCGGCGCACGCGAGACGCTATACAATAGATTACACGCGCGATTGTACGAACACAAACATCCACACTCCTGTCTTAAACATTCTACTTCTCCAGAAATACTATAGCCATTCATAGAGATGTCAGGAAGACTCATTAACTGAAAAAATCGAAGATGCCTATTTCTCCTCCGTAATCCCATCAATAAATCTCATTATTACCACCTATAAACCCCGTGACTTCACCGACATAAGACCGTGGATAATTCGTTGTTTTATCTTAAGACCCTCGAAGCATAATTGTCAGATCTCCATAACTCTATCGATACTACCTGTTCATACACTCAAAATGTGCCCAACCCTTCTCTTGAAGATAGTTAACGATTGCCTTATGCGCCTCGCTGTTGGGTGTAAGGGGAATCATGCCCCCACAGATACTACATGGGTACATTATTGCATAGCTCTGATAGGCGACACCCCATCCCCTTTCATATTCCGTTTTAGTCTTTTCCTCAGCGGTCTTCTTAATGGTAGCCACTGTTCGATTCATTTCCTTAAAGTGTCGAGACTTATATTTCATCTCACCCTGATCCCCCACCATACTCCAAAACTCGTGACTGTTACTATCAGCGAGCGCAGCCATCTTCACCAGTGCTTCCTCGACATCATCGATATGAAACTCGGTCATCAACTTGATGAGACAGCTTCGTACTTTTTGGGGAAGTTCATCTAGTCCTATACTTTTTTGTGTACGTTTTCTAGACATTTTCTTCACCTAATATGAAGTTAAAATTTCAAAAAACATTTATTATGCAAAAATGCAAAGACGTTATAGTGAGTTTGCAAAAATGAAACATAAGGATCCTCGGAAGAGAATCAGTCAAAAACACGGCTTAAGCTCCGATGCAGCTATTATAGTAGCGCTAATCAAGGAACAGCCATTAGAAAAGAATCAACTAATTAAGGAAGCTAGCATTAGCCCCTCAACATTCTCTCGTGATGAGCCAACATTATTAGATGAGAATGTTATAAAGATAATCGACGGAAAATACGCTCTTTGGAACTATGAAAGTAAGACCACCTTATTAGAGAAAATATTTAAGGATCTAAAAGATAGTCGCACAAATGCAGTGAATTTGGGTTTTTTAGCAAATCTCGCTGGAATGCCCCCTGAAGAAATTATAGTCGACGCTTATCGGTTAGCTAAAGAAAATAACATTCTGATTTCTGAATAGCGTGTGGGAGTAGGGAATGTTAGGGTTAGTACGTAGTAAGTATAAGCAGTTGGGTTTTGGGGATAAGACTATGGCCCCATTTGCGCGTGACGAATATTTTTATTAAAAATACATAGCTATAAGGCGCACCAACATCACATGTTAGGTGGAAGTTCTCAACGTGCCAACAAGCAAGAGCAAAGCAGAGAAGATCGAAGGCGTCAAGAAACACAACGAACTAGTCAGAGCCAAGAAGAAGGCCACCAAGGAACGGAAAGCGGTCACACTACCGGCGGGCTACAAACACAAGAAATAGACCACCATTAATAACACCTCAGCCACTCAATACACACAGGTGAAGCAAAACGTCACTGCCCGGAGAGGTAAAGCAGCAAGAGACTGAGATAGTAGCAGAACTCAGAAAACTAGGCATACAGGTCTACTTCAAGATCAACAAGGTGGATCCGAAGACAAAATCTTGGGAACACAGCATCACATTCCAAAAGGTCCACACTAAGGAAGAGACCGAAAAGGTCATGGAAGTTATACGTAAACACTACGAGAAGTGGACAAAACACTCCAGCCAGTGATTCCAAAAGGGGCATTTTTCTCCCACTAAAGCAGTTCCTCTATAGTCTCGTCCACCCAAAACTTAACCAACAATATCATATCAATTGTAACCATGAAACAGACTGCATGGAAGTGGATAGACGAAAATAGAGAGCACCTTGCCGAGATGAGCGACAAGATCTGGGGCTACGCTGAACTCGGTCTCTGGGAGACCAGATCATCTAAGCTAATAGCAGACGAGCTCGAGAAAAACGCCTTCAAAGTCAAACGCGGCGTTGCAGGCATGCCAACCGCATTCGTCGCCGAATACGGCAAGGGCCAAACATGCATAGGTATACAGGGTGAATTCGACGCCCTGCCCGGCATAAGTCAGAAGGTAACCACACAGAAGGAGCCACTCACACCTGGCCACGCTGGCCACGGCTGTGGTCACAATGTTCATGGCGTCAGTGGCATGGCTGGTGCCATAGCCTTACGCTACGAGTTAGAAGCTGACAACATCAATGCGCGTATCAAGTTCTTCGGAACCCCCGCCGAGGAGAACTACGCGGGCAAGGTCTTCATGGTAAAGGAAGGCCACTACGACGATGTGGATGCCTGCCTCAGCCATCACCCCGGCAGCATGAACACAGCACGCTTGACCAGTAGCACCGCAGTTAACGGCGTCAAGTTCCACTACTACGGGAAAACGAGCCACGCTGCCGCAAACCCAGAGCAGGGAAGAAGCGCCCTCGACGCCATAGAACTCATGAACATCGGAGTAAACTACCTCCGCGAACACGTGATTCAGGAGGCTAGGTTCCACTACATCATCGAGGCCGGAGGAGGACAACCCAACGTCGTCCCAGACTATGCTCGAAGCTGGTACTACATACGCGCACCCGAACGCGACCAACTAGAACCAATCTACTCCAGAATCCTCAAAATCGCCGAAGGCGCAGCCCTCATGACAGAGACAACGCTCAAAGTCGAGTTCATCGACGGCCTCTACAATATTATCCCCAACAAGGTGGTCGCTGAAACGGTCGTCAAGAACATGCGTGAAGTCGGTTCACCAACTTACAGCGAGAAGGAGTTAGAATTCGCTGCAGAGATTGCTAAGAGTACCCCAAAGGAGCAGAAGGTAGACAGCCTGCGCAAATCCAAGATACCCGGCTGGGAGAAGTACGTCGACATCGACCTTCTAACTGACATCCTCGACCCAACAGGCGAGGGAGAGGTCATGGCTGGGAGCAGCGACGTCGGCGATGTCAGCTGGAAATGCCCAACCGTCGAGTTTGGCACAACATTAAATGTCCTAGGCGCCCCAGGTCACAGTTGGCAGTTCGTAGCCATGAGTGGAAGCACAGTAGCCCATAAGAGTCTAGTATTCGCGGCTAAGACTATCGCTGGCACCGCCCTCGACCTCATCACCCAGCCAGAACTCCTCAAGAAGGCTAAAGCCGAGTACACAGATCGCCTCAAGGGTAGGATCTATAAGACCCCCATTCCAGTGGATTGTGTTCCTCCACTGGAGACAGCAAAGGTCGCGGCCGACAGAGCCCAAGTGTAGCCGAGTCAGACCCCAAATCACTGACTGAATAAAACCCTCAACCCAATTAGGATGAGAATCAACCCACCAGCAATCTGAGACCACCGCCCCAACCAATGCCCAGTGTTACTCCCGACGGCAACCCCGATGAGAGTGAAGAGAAAAGCCATCGACCCAATCATCAAAGCGGGGAAGACTATGGGGACCCCGTTGAGGCCGAAGCTCACCCCCACTACAATGCTGTCTACACTGACAGCTATGCTGAAGAGAAGTAGACTTCTCAGTTCTAGAATATTCGATGGATCCGCATTCCCTCCTTCACGCACACCTTCGATTAGAATTCTACCTCCCACGAATGCTAGTAGGATAAATGCTATCCAATGGCCGTACCCCGAGATGAGGCTCTCTATCGTACCCCCGGCTAACCACCCCAAAATGGGCATGAAGACATGGAAGACCCCGAATGCACCTGCGAGACGAAGCATCTGATCCCGGTTCATCCGCCCCATCCCAAAACCCGTAACTGCCGATACCGAGAGCACATCCATAGAAAGCCCAACAGAGAGGAGCAGCAGTGAAACGAGGTCCACCTCACCCAATTGGCTCACTTAGCCCAGCACATAGATAGCCGAACTTAAGCCTTTTCCGATGACTCAAAATTGCGCGCGCGCTAAGAACGCTGCTGCGAAACTTGGTTAATAAAATCCAGTATTTAAAAACCTCAAACGTGAATGGATGGCACCCTGGGAAGTACCAGAAGCTTATTCGTTTCGATTTGGTGAAACCCTTACCGTCGACAGCGCTTTCGATTAGTTGATCTTATAGATTCGATGCCCTTTCCTTTCACCCATGGTCAAGGAAACTGCGTGGAACTGGATAGACCAGAACCAGAAGAGGATAATAGAGGTAGCAGACACGATTTGGGGTTACGCGGAGCTCGGGCTAACCGAGACGAATAGTTCTAAGCTACTCCAGGATGAGCTGAGGAGGCACGGCTTCAAGGTTGAGTCAGGTGTGGCGGGTATGCCCACCGCCTTCATAGCCACCTGGGGGAGCGGAAAACCCGTAATCGGCATAATGGGTGAATTCGACGCGCTACCGGGGATCAGCAACAAGGTCGTCCCCGAGAAGGTGCCTCTAATAGAGGGGGCTCCGGGGCATGGCTGTGGGCACCACATCCATGGAACTAGCGGTGTAGCTGGGGCGATTGCCACGCGCTACGCGATGGAAAAGGCCAATATCAATGGCACAATCAAGTTCTATGGTACCCCCGCTGAAGAGAACTTCGTCGGCAAGGTCTACATGGTCCGTGCCGGACTATTCGATGGCGTCGACGCTGTCATCAGCCACCACCCAGACTCAATCAATGCAGCGACGATTGGCAGCAGTACCGCAGTCAACGGAGTCAAGTTCCACTACTACGGGAAGACCAGCCACGCTGCCGGTTCACCCGAGCAAGGTAGGAGCGCTCTCGACGCAATCGAGCTGATGAACGTAGGCGTCAACTACCTCCGCGAGCACGTCATCCAGGAAGCCCGATTCCACTACGTCATCGAAGAGGGGGGAGGTCAGCCAAACGTCGTCCCAGACTACGCGCGGAGCTGGTATTACATCCGCGCCCCTCAGAGAGATCAGCTGGACTCGATCTACAAGAGGATAATAAAGATCGCCGAGGGAGCCGCGCTGATGACCGAAACCACTCTAAAGGTCGAGTTCATAATGGGCCTCTACAACCTCATTCCAAACAAGACGGTAGCCGAGACTATCACGGCGAACATGAAGGAGATTGGAGCTCCCCAGCACACTGCTGAGGAGCTTGCATTCGCCAAGAAGATCAACGCCGACCTAGACAGACAGGTTAAGATCGACGACATGAAGAGGCAGAAGGTACCGACCTGGGAAAGATATGCCGACATGGAGATGGCGGACGACGTCCTCGACCCCTACGGCGAGGACTACTGTAGCGCTGGCTCAACTGACGTAGGCGACGTGAGTTGGGTCGTTCCCGCCGTCGAGTACAACACTGCTGCATACCCTCTAGGTAGTCCCGCTCACAGCTGGCAGTGGGTCGCCTGTGGCGCCATGGGCCTTGGCCATAAGAGCCTCATCTTCGGCAGTAAGGTAACTGCTGGTACAGTACTCGATCTTCTCACTAAACCCGAGATTGTGAAAAAGGCGAATGAGGAACACGCTAAACGCTTAACAGGGAAGAAATACATTTCCCCCATCCCTAACGAGATTCAGCCCCCACTCGAGTTAGCGAAGGCCTACGCTGAAAAGAACAGGGGCAAGGACTAGCCCGCGAGCTAGTTTTTCCTAAAAACCATTACGAAGGCCTCAAAGGGGATTATTATTCTTATCCGTCGTCCCCCTCCAATCCTCCTTGGGAGTCGCATTCTTAGGACGATATTTAGACTTGAGCGAATGAGATCTAGTATATCTAAACCAATAGAAGGCCACGATAATAATCAGCACTAAAACAGCTACCAGCAGAACATCGTTCCCTAAAGCTACCGCAAAAACTTCTATGGAAATTAGAAGTAAAATTAATATTTGAAAAGCAGGTCTCGGCGGATTCGGATCCATCTTTGATAGATTAATAAATGAAAATAAATACCTTACCAAACCTAAGATCCGTACTTAGAATCCAATTAAATGAGGATGGGAAGATTACTTCTTCCCGTTCTTCTTGACGAAGTGCTCTACCCTGTTCCAAGCGTCCTCTAGGCGCTCCATATTGTCAACGAGGGCGAATCTTATGTGTCCCTCAGCGGCTTGTCCGTAACCAGTACCAGGTGCGCCACGGAGCTTCTCCTGTAGGAAGAGCTCCTGACCGAACTTTACACTGGGCATACCGATGGCACTGATGTCTGGGAAGACGTAGAAGGTACCCTCAGGATATGGACACGTAATACCCTTGATCTCGTTCAGCCTCTTTACGCTGAAGTCAATCCTCTTCTTGTACTCCTTCCTCATCTTCTTGACGAAGCCCCAACCTTTCTCAAGGGCAACAGCACCAGCATATTGGAAAGGAACCGGCATACCGATGATACCAATCGGTACCTCCTGTATCAACTTCATGAGCTCCGGGCTCGCGATGATGTAGCCAGCCCTGCAGCCAGTCCATGCGAAGGTCTTGCTGAAGCTCATGAGTGCGAGGGTCCTGTCTTCCATGCCGGGGATCTTCATCGTCGGGATGAAGGGCTTTCTACCCCAGATGAACTCGGTGTAGATCTCGTCGCTGATGCAAATGATGTCCTTTTGGACGCAGACCTCTGCGAGAGCCTTGAGTTCCTTCTCCGTGTAAACTGCGCCAGTCGGGTTATCAGGACTGCATATCATCACCGCCTTCGTCTTGGGTGTGCACGCCTTGGCAATGGCGTTGACATCTGGCCTGAAGATGCCCTTCTTATCCTTCTTCATAGGAGCACGAACCATCGTAGCGCCGAAGTAGGAGGCGGGGGAGAAGTATCCCTGATACGCTGGGTCGAGAAGTATTATCTCGTCACCGGGGTTGAGGAGGGCTCCGAAGGCGCGGAAGATAGCCTGGCTACCACCTGACTCGATACAGAGCTGGGTATCAGGGTCGATCTTCACTCCATACTTCCCATAGTACTTGGCGATAGCCTTCTTGAACTCGGGGACACCAGTGAACTCGTAGTGAGTGTGACCCTCCTTCATCGCATTGAATACAGCCTTGTTGATTATGTTGGGCTGGTTGAAGTCGGGGTCACCGGCACCAAGATTTATGAGTTTAGGATCAAAGGCGACGTTCACACGAGTAGAGGAGCCGGCTGCCATTGCGAGCAACTCCTTCTTCGCGAATTTGTTTACATTCATATTAACCACTTATCCTTGAAGCAAAGAGGGTATTCCTATAAAACGTCTTCGATGCGAATGAAAGTTATGATGATTGGAGAAAATGTATTGAGGTATATAGTGATCAGCCGACAAGGGGGTTGAAGAAGAGCTTGAAGGCTGCATCAGTCTGCGCCCTGTACTGGGGGGCAAATCCATACAGAATGACGCGCCCCCTACCCATCTTCGCTTCCACCATCGCGGCTTTCCGCGAAAGCCTATCTTCCCCTTGCAGCCATCCGCTTTCCATTATATGATCTTCGGGGTAACTGAGTACTACGCCGTACTCATCGTTTCGGCTCCCAGGCTTCACCTCAAAGGCGCCATGGCTACGGAAGATGATGAGTAGGTCTTCCTGCACACCCCATGCTAATGAGTTGGTAGAATCGACATTGACGTGAAGCGTCGAGCCGGGGCAGACGAAGTCGGTGAGCTTGATGTCTGCGAGCACGTTCTTTACGGGGACCTTCAACTCCTCTATGGCAAAGTCGCTCGATTCCCCTAGACACAGGAGGGTTCCTCCAGCTTCAGCGAAGTCCCTTAGCTTCTCAACCCCATCCTTCCCGATTCCGCTCCTATACTCAGGTGGGTACTTCGGCATTGTCATGAAGCCCTGCCACCTCTTCTCGTAGAACTCCTCTATGCCGTCGCCCGTTATCATACTCTTGTGGTCGGAGGGAAGGATGATGACGTCGAACTTGTCTGCTAGTCTACCCCTCTTGATGTCCTTGTCAATCAGAGTTTTGTACGGGAACCTGTACTGCTCTAGAAGCCACCGTGTCCATCCCTCATCTGTGTTTCCGCCATAGAATCGCTGATAGATCCCTATCCTGAGCTGGTGTATGGGCCTCTCATTCAACTCGATCTCTGGGGCAGCTTCGAAGACTAAGTGGTAACGCTTCGATATCTTCTCCAGCTCCTCGCGTGCATCCTCACCCACTATATGCCACGTCCCAGCCGGATGCATGCGCTCCCCTATTTGCACGTCAGCAGTTAGCCTCCTAACATTCACGCCGCGCCTTAGCAACCTGTTCACGGCAGCGTAGCCATCGTTGATCCGTGTATCGAGTAGCCAGCCATTAGGAGCCTGGATGGCGACATCACCCCGTGGGAACCTGAGGCTCGGTACAGCCTCGAATGCACCATCAAAGGGCTTCTCAACTTCGTGAAGCCTCACACCCATGAACTCGGGTATAGTATAGGTGGCGAGGTCATATGGTGTTAGTGGGGTCCCATCGGGCTTCCGCGTCCAAGGACCTAAGTGATAAAAGGTTCTCTTCAGTAGGCTGATTATATATGGTCTGCAGGACTGAGATGCGAAGACGACGTGGGTGCCACGGGGGTAGGTGACGCCGTCGGCGTTGAACTCCCTCTGGCTCCTCTGGACCTCTACCCCCATGTCCATAAGAGTCTTGAGTAGCTTGTAAGTTGTCAGCTCGTCGTGCTGCTCGGTCTTAACGATAAATGCGTATGGTGCCTCGCTGAGTCCCCTTTCCAAAGCGTGGGTCGACTTCATATGCATGTCCCTTAGGAGGGTCTCTCTGAACCTGGAGGCTGCAATCAGAGTAGCAAATGCACTTATCTTCTGCTGCTCGACCACGTCACGGAGCCTCCACCATCCTCCAGGCCAGGGGTGTGGGAAGCCCATCTGAGTCCTATATTCTGGTCGCCCACGACTACTTGGCTTGAGTTGGTGGTAATGGATCCAAATGGGAGTTGCTATTCCAGCGCTCGCGGACTCGGTGAGCATGCCGCAGATGTTATGCCAACAGGGGACGTAGTTGAATGTGGGCATGAATTCTCCAGGGTAAGTGGCTGCGGACTCTACTCCCGTCTTTCCAGCGACCTCCAGCATTACGTGCATGATTCCCCCATAGAGTTCCTGCTCCGTCCATACCAGGGGGTCAACCTGATCGTCGATGGGGTTGCTGAAGGGAGGAATATAGAACCTAGCACCGTAGCTCCCCATGTGGTGATAGTCTATGTATGCCTGTGGGTACCAATCTCCGTAGAGGACACGGGCCACCATTTGACTCTCCACCATGCTGAGGTTGATTGCGTCTCGATTGTTGTCGTGACCAGCATATTTGTGGTAGAGCCAAGGCGGACTACTCCCCTCGTACTCCGTATCGAGGTACTTGTTGTACCAGTCCGTGACCATGATCTGCCCATCTGGGTTGAAGCAGGGGAATAGGAGAAGTACGACGTTTTGGCGCACCTCCTCGAAAGTTGGGCTTGTAGCAACCTCGTAAGCGAGCTCGGGAGCCATCTGGGTGCCGCCCACCTCCGTGGCGTGTATACTCATCGTCATCGCCACAACGGATTTTCCCTCAGTGATGATGCCAGCGATTTCCTCTGCGGGGACGCCCCTTGGGTGTGCGACCCGCCAGCTCATCTCCCTAATCTTTTCGAGCCTTTTCAGGTTCTCCTGAGCGGTGATTACTACGAGGATGAACGGGTTTCCCTCAGTAGATTTTCCTAGCTCCGTTACCCGCACACAAGGTGATTTTCCGAGTGCGTTGAAGTACTCAACAATCCGATCCCAACGCAGGAGTTTTCTATCAGCACCTACTTCATGACCGAAAAACTCCTCAGGAGAAGGAATCTTAGTAGACATGAGTTAAAAATACCGTTTTTATATTAAAAATAATTGCTTTAAACCTATAAAATAGGTCAATAATCGACATAAAAATCAAAAAATCCATTTTTCCACTTCTTTTTCAATTAACAGGGGTGCTTACAAAGTTGTAACACCCAGCTTCGGAGAATATGTAAGGATATAAGCCCCCGGGATCGAGTAGTGGTTGCCCGCAGAGACGACGCACCATGCAGACGGACTCCGCGGAGGGTCACCTGTGAAGACGGGGTTACCCAGTCATGGGACAGGCGGGCAGGGCTCGGGCGTCGGACTCCTCACGATTTGAGAGAGCTCAGCTGAGCGGAGCGTTGGCTCCATGCCGTGATGCTGTGTGTTTGTCGTGAGGGACAGGGACGCCCCGCCCACCATCACGCCATTAAATTATAAGACAACATCAAAATGTGCTAAGAAAAAAGGAACCAAAATCGCTGTTCAGCTAATTATTCGTTAGAAGCCAGGAGGCGGTCTGAATCCACCTACGATATCCCCGAGCTTCTCAGCTATATCGATAGATGTAGCGTCCTCCATGAAGGGCCCTATAATCTGTATCCCAACAGGCAATCCAGTGCTCGTTAAGCCTATTGGAGCTACTGTCGACGGCAGTCCGCAGAGTGTAGCGAAGCAAATCCAGAAACGCAGCTCTTGATACCTCCTCGGACCTTCGGATAGCTGGAGGACCCTATTCTTCAGGGGCATTCTGTGATCGTGGGGGAAGGCTGGGACGAACGCTACGGGGACGAGAAGGGCATCCACTCCCTTGAAGTAGTCGCGCCAAGCATCCTTTGCCTGCGCTGTCCTCGCCATCACATCTTGGAACTCCTTTACCGTCGACGCGTAGGCTTGTGCCGCCGCATACTCGTCAGAGCCATCATTTATTGGCTCCGCCTTAAGGCGCTCGTTTATCTGGTCGCTACTGAGTCCCCCTGCCCCAGAGGCGTAGCGCATATATCGATAATCATCGAAGAGACGCTTAGGTTCGATGCCTTCAGGCCAACCAGTCGCGATATCGATTCCCTCCTCCTTTAACCCTCTCACTAACTTCTCCAAGGGCCCCCTAACCTCAGATGAGGTACGACACAATGGGTCATCTATCACGCATCCAAGGCGATACTCCCTGAGTGTGTGCTTCCTCTGAGGCGGGAGTCTCCATTTTAGGGCCTTCTCGAGACCATAGTCTGGTCCGCCCAAAACTTCCAGAGCGAGCCTTAGGTCACATGCGCTCCTCGCAAGTGGACCAGCGACGCTGAAAGCAGGGTAGCTCGAAGATGCACCAGGTAATGGTGGTATATGTCCTCTGGTTGAGACCACATCTAGACTTGGTTTATGTCCGTAAAGGCCACAGAAATGGGAGGGAACCCTAATCGAACCACCGATGTCGCTGCCAATCTCGAGGAAGGTCATTCCAGCAGCGAGGGCGGCAGCACCTCCCCCCGTTGATCCACCGGGAGTTCGCATCAGATCCCACGGATTGTTGGTTGTTCCGAACACTGAATTGTATGTCTGCCAGTCTGCAGCTAACTCTGGAACGTTCGTGTGGCCTATGATAATGGCACCCGTTGTCTTCATTCTTTCGACCACTGCAGCGTCTCTATCGGGGATGTAGTCCGCGAGGGTCTTAGTTCCTGCAGTGGTCCTAACCCCTTTCATCTCGAAGCAGTCCTTGATTGTGATTGGTACCCCCTGGAGAGGACCGATTGGACCACCTGTCTTGAAGACCTCATCGGCTTCATTCGCTTCCCTTAGAGCATCTTCTGTTCGAAGGGTGACTATCGCGTTGAGCCTTGGGTTGTAAACATCGACCCGATGCAAAATTTCCTTGGTTATTGCAAGCGATGTGATACTACCCTTCGCGATGGCTTTAGCCATGACTGATGCGGGTGCATATACTAGGGAGGCTGGATCTAGCATCTTTTTGCCGGATGTTCTCCTAGACAACTCATTGATGCTCTACCAATGTCACTTATCTCTTTACCCGAGTGGGTATCGGCTGCTGCCCTCAAACCTTAATAGCAGAGCCTCGGAGAGATTCCAAAGGCGAGAAGATGGACACCGAGACCCGCTTCAGGCTAGTTACCCAGAACCTGCAGGAGATTATCACTCCCGCGGAGTTACGAACCCTTCTTGAGACTAATGATCACCCCCGCGGATACGTTGGATTCGAACCGAGTGGTATGATGCATGCAGGCACAGGCCTCATCGTGGGGAAAAAGATGAAGGACTACGCCGACGCGGGTTTTCACTTTATAATCTATCTCGCTGAGTGGCATGGCTGGATCAACAACAAACTTGGCGGCGACCTTGACAACATACGTGCTGGTGCTGAGTACTTCAAGGACTGCTTCACTGCTCTCGGACTTCCCCCAGGTAAGGTCGAGTATCTTTGGGCCTCTGACATAGTGAGCCATAAGGACTACTGGGAAAAGGTTGTCCGCGTCATGAAGGCTACGACCATGAAGAGGGCTCTAAGAGCGATGCCCATAATGGGGCGGAGCGCCGATGCAGATGATGTTGAGTCGAGTTGGGTTCTCTACCCTGCTCTCCAGACGAGTGATATATTCCAAATGAATCTCGACGCTGCTTGCTCAGGAATGGACCAACGGAAAGTTCACATGCTTGCTAGGGAGATTGCGCCAAAACTAGGCTTCAAAGTCCCCGTATGCCTCCACAATTCGCTACTCCCCGGACTCCAGGACACTACAATCAAGGGTGCTTTCGATGAGGACGAGGAAATTAACAAAACGATCTCCATGAAGATGTCAA
The DNA here is from genome assembly GCA_050014495.1 of Bathyarchaeia archaeon. Taxonomy (GTDB): domain Archaea; phylum Thermoproteota; class Bathyarchaeia; order TCS64; family TCS64; genus UBA8941. The sequence continues at coordinate 104,978 of JBEKDF010000002.1, read as the reverse complement.
AGAGCGTTGCCAAGGGTGCCATCTGGGTGAACGACGAACCTGCAGACATAAGAGCCAAGTATAAGGAGGCATTCTGCCCACCGAAGCAGGTTGAGGGCAACCCAGTCCTCGAGCATACCCGAATGATAGTCTTTCCCCAACTCGGGAAACTAGAGGTTATACGCCCAGCTAAGTTCGGCGGAGACATCTCATTCGGTAGCTATGAAGAACTCGCCAAGACTTACTCCGAGGGAAAATTACATCCTATGGACCTCAAAACCGCTACTGCAGAGGCTATGGTCAAACTCCTTGAACCAGTAAGAACATATTTCGAGAAGAAACCCGAAAACCTCGAGAAAATGAAGAGGCTTAGGATCACACGATAAATACTACTTGGCGTAACTGGCCATCTTCTCGGCCAGCTCTATCATCCTGCAGCTATACCCGTACTCGTTATCATACCAAGCCACAACCTTGACCATGCTACCGTTCGAGATCGTAGAAGTGCCGTCAACTATTGCACTGTATGGGGTGTGAATATAGTCGACTGATACGAGGGGCTCGGTGTCGTATGCGAGTATGCCCTTCATATTGCCAGTTGCAGCCTCCTTGAAGGCGGCATTGATATCTTCAACGCTTTGCTTTGACTTAAGGACAGCAGAGACATCGATTAAGCTCACATCCGGGGTCGGAACACGGAAGGCCGTGCCGTCAATTTTCCCCTTCAACTCTGGGAGAACTTCCCCGATAGCGCTAGTCATGCCCGTGGTTGTTGGGATTATACTCATCGCTGCTGCGCGCGCTCTTCGGAGATCCTTATCCGCACGGTCGAGGAGCATCTGGCTCCCTGTGTAAGCGTGGATAGTTGAGACCATCGCTGACTCGATACCGAAGCGGTCGTTGAGTACCTTGACAACGGGCGCGACGCAGTTTGTGGTGCAGCTCGCGTTACTGACGAGGTTATGCTTCGATGAATCGTATGTGTCATCATTGACTCCGAGGACTATAGTGGCATCAAGTTTCTTCCCAGGCGCGCCAACGAGGACCTTACTAGCACCGGCCTTCAGGTGCTTGCTAGCGCCGTCCCTATCCCTATACTTGTCCGATGCATCGATGACCAGCCAGACACCCAGGTCCCTCCATGGAAGCTTTTCAGCATCCGACTCATTCAGGACTTTGATCCTCTTCCCCGCGGCCACTATGGTGTCCCCATCCACCTCAACGGGGAAGGGTGTCCTCCCATGGATGCTATCATACTTCAGCAGATGCCCCAAAAGCTTAGCGTCGCCACGATTAACCGCGACGAACTCGAGCTCTGAGCCCCTCTCTAACGCCGCCCTAAGCGCGAGGCGGCCCGTCCTACCGAATCCATTAATTGCGACCTTAACCATGGGGACGAACCTCAGATAAGTGTCGGTGAAACCCTCTTAAAACTACGACGCTGCCTAAAGACTGGCGATCGACAACGTTTTTATTCCTAGATGAAAGTATCCTAGACGCGCCAATAAGGCGTGATTCACAATCACCGCGGGTGTAAAGGTCGAAGACGACAAGAGCCCCGCTATCACCGGATGGAAGCTAACCCCAGGGTACGAGTTCTCGGACCCAGGCTAAAGCCCCAAGCGGAAAAGAGGAGCCGCCCCGCGGGCAGAGTGAATCAAGAAAACAACAAACAGAGTTGAAATAAGCAATGGGAGATAAGGAAATCTACACAGGCGTAAAGTACACGATACAGGCACGCTTCTCAATTGAGGGCGTAGTTGAGCGACACGACGTGATCGGAGCCATCTTTGGACAGACAGAGGGATTATTCCCAAAAGACTTCGAGCTTCGCGAGTTACAACGCACAGGCAAGATCGGCAGGATCGACATTGAACTTAAGTCCGCAAACGACAAGACGACGGGTACCCTCGTTGTCCCATCGAGTCTAGATAGACCCGAGACCGCCATAATAGCAGCGGCCATGGAAACTGTCGATAGGGTAGGCCCATGCGATGCTAAGATAAACATCGAGAGCATACACGACGTCCGTGCCGACAAACTCAAGCGCATACAAGAACGCGCTAAGGAGTTGATGCGTGACTGGCATGTCAAGGAGCACCACGACATCGAAGTCATGCTCGAACAGGTGGGTCAGGAAGGCAAGAAGATTGAACCCGTTCACTACGGGCGCGAGAGGCTCACTGCCACCCCCGATATCAGCCAACGCAACGACATAATACTCGTCGAAGGGAGGGCAGACGTAATCAACCTCCTCAGAGCGGGGATAAGCGGCTCCATAGCGGTCGAGGGCGTTAAGATACCAAACACGATCCGCGAACTCGCAAGGAAGAAGGAAGTAACAGCCTTCTTGGACGGTGATCGTGGCGGCGACCTCATCCTGAGAGAGTTAATGCAGGTTGCGAAACCGAAGTATGTGGCGCGTGCTCCTCGTGGCTCAGAGGTCGAGGAACTCGACCCCGATCAGATAAAGGCAGCTCTTGAGGCGAAGATGCCGGTCGAAGAAGCCTTCGCAGCGCTACAGACACAGGTAGAGGCCCCACCACAAGTTGAGGAACGTCCTCCAGAGCGTTTACCTGAGATCGTGCCAGAGCGTCAAAGACCACACGCGAGACCCCCGCGCGTCCAACGCCAGAGGCCACCACCACCCGTAGTGGTCCAACCCCCAAGTCTCGCGAACGAGTACGCCAAACTCACCGATGGGCTAAAGGGAACCCTCGAGGCCGTCCTAATAGGGAAGGACGACGCCCAGTTGGATAGATTCCCAGTCGCTGAACTCGTCGAGAAACTCAAGGCAGCTGAAGCGGTTAAGGCCGTGATCTTCGACGGTATTGTGACAGGACGCCTGATAGACGCAGCAGCATCGAAGGGAGTGAAGGCGGTCGTCGGTGACAGGATCGCTGAGGGAGTCAAAATCCCGCAGGGGATGGAGATCAAGGCCTTCAAGGACCTTACTCAGTAACCAACCTTTTTTAAACAAGCCTTTTTCTTAGGGCAGGCCTATTAAGGCTGAGCCTATGTAGAGCCTCGCCAAATCCCTCATCGGGCTCAAGAATATGCTTCAGGTAGACCCCGGTGCGACCAACTGCGCGTCTGCGTTCCAGTGTTCTCACTCTCTCCATCACTATTCTGGAGTTCACACCGAGTAGGCGGGCGACTTCCCCCTCTCTGCCAGCCACGGGGGACTCGATGTGTCCCTTCAAGGTAGGCTCGATGAGCATCAACCTCTTGTCAACTCCAGATACCCGAGTACCTACCTCCAGCTGACTCAGGTCTATGGAGCCGGCGAATGAGTAGAAGTCGCGTTCTGCAGCTAAGAGGGGAACTAAGGGGAAACTGTAGCCCCTTCTCTCAGCAACATATATGTATCCCTTCGCGGCGTACCCGGGGGTCGCCTGTATTATTTCCCTCTCAGAAGCGCGTATCCCCGTTCTTTCGAGGGCTGCTTCGATGAGCTCAGGGGCTGGAGGATTAGGGATGAAGATGTCGACATCGCTCGTTGACTTAACGTCACCCCTCGCAAGGCTACCATAAGCGAAGCAGTTTATGTGTGCATTACTAAGGGGGCGAATTAGGGAGGATGCCTCACCTCTGAGCGACCTTAGGAGGATCCACCTCTCCTCCCTGTAGCTAACCTCGACTCGATCCGACGCCCCGATTCACCAAAAGGATAGAATAGCGTTCTCCTTATATCTACAGCCTACACGTGGAAATGGAGGTTAAGAGGTTGGACTCCCTCACAACGCTTGGGATAATTGTCGCCGTATGGTTCACCTTCTACGCTGTCATTACTCTATTCAAGGTGAAGAGGGACGACCTCGAGGTAAGCCCTATCTATGTCTTATACAAGTCGACTAGGCTCAATGGCTTCATATCCAGACTCGCGGGGTGGCACCCCGAGATGTGGCGCATACTCGGTAATGTGGGCGTAGTCGCATCCGTGGGGCAAGGTGCCTTTGCCTCCTGGCTCCTTATCAATAACCTCTTCAAGTTCTTCTTCGTACCAGAGCAAGCGACCCCGGTCCAGCCACTCATCCCAGGAGTCACCATAGGGGCATCAAGTCTACCATGGTTCATGCTTGCGGCTGGCATTGTCATTCTCACGCACGAACTCAGTCATGGCATTCAGTGCGTAATAGGGGGGATTAAAGTGAAATCCGCAGCGGTTTTGGTTGCCGTCATTACTTTTGGTGGTGCCGTTGAGCCTGATGAAGAAGATCTCCAGAAGGCGTCGCTCCTCAGTAGGATGAGAGTCTTCGCCTCAGGTAGCATAGTTAACCTCATAACAGGACTTTTAATAATCCCACTAATGATTGCGTTTGGGGGTATCATGCCAGGGGCCTTGGCCATATTCCTTAGTTGGCTCTACTTCGTCTCGATAAACCTCGCAATAATGAACATGCTCCCTATAGGCCCACTTGACGGTGGACAGATGTGGAAGGCTGCAACGGGGATGAAATCAGGTGGCAAGTTATTGCAGACGGCCGCGACCTACGGTTTCCTTGCCCTAATAATTGGGAACATCATCTTTAGCTTTAGTATGTTTGGGCTCAAACCGCTATAATCATATAATACAGTTCTAAGGCATAGTCCGCGACTCAATTTAGTTACTTTCCTAGCATTGGTATTCGCAACTTCAACTAGGCTAAAACTACAAAAACAGAGGGGCAATCTAGAAGATAAAATCCTAATTGTAAGATATCGAAGAGGAAACTGCTGAATAGAGATCTATCATTGAGCTTAGTTTAATTGTGGCTCGAATCCTCATATCAAAGCTGCTTCTCAGTGCTGAGGATGCGCGCGAAATATTGAGCGTACCCTGTCTATCTCTAAGCTTTCTTAGGATTTATTTTATCCATCAAGTTTACAGGCTCTGGAACCCAGATTACAACTATGATGAAGGCGATTGCACACAGGAAGGTTGCTGAGTAGAAAGTTGCGTTGAAGCCGAATGCGTCGATTATGAAGCCGCTGAAGATGGAGCCAACGGTGGAGCTCTGTTGAGTGAGTGCGGAGTAAAGACCCATTCCGAAGGCACGCATCTCGGGGCTGAGAAGATCTGCTACCATAGTCCTGACAGCTGTAAGGGTAATCGCGGAGCCAGCTGCATCGAAAGCCCTTAAAAACAGCATCTGAACAAACGTCGATGTGATCGTGTAACTAAAGGTGGTAAGAACGGTCATTCCGAGCCCGATCATGAACATTGACTTCCTACCATACTTATCGGTGAGCCACCCAGAGATTTGGGAAAAGATGATCGTACAGAATGCCCTGAGGGCAAAGATGTAACTAACTGATCCGAGGTCAAGATGGAGAACCTCATTCAGGTAAAGACTGAGGAATGGATCAATCATCGTGTAACCGGCACGGTAAATGAGAACAGCGATGAGAAATATCGCAACGACAGCGCCAAGACCCTTCACCGAGATCAGGAAACCCCGGACATCTATTCTCTTCCCCGTAGAAGCTATTGTTATTGACCTTATGTCATCAGGGAGCGTCTCCTTTACCAAAAATATCATTGCAATTGAGCTTAGAAAAATCGAGATAGCCGAGAAGAGGAAATACCAGGTATAATCGGTTCCAAAAACCAAGAAGGGGGTTATCAGGGGACCGATTAACGCCCCGATACCACCGGCTACTCCGTAAAGTGCCATGGCCCTTCCACGTTCTCTCGTTGGGAAAATGTCAGCTGCCATCGTCGTCACTGCAACAGGCATCATGTAGAAGCCAATACCCGCGATGAATCTCGAGATCATAAGGGATGTGAAATCATGCCCCATGAAGACAAGCATGAAGAAGGTTGAAGAATAGATGAATCCGCTTAAAATAAGTATATTTTTCCTTCCATACCTGTTTGATAGGGCACCAGCAACCAGACCACTTATGATTCCTGCAAAGGTGCCTATTGAGATAAGTACACCATTATCAGCGTTATTCAGTCCAACGCTTTCGAAGAATAGCGGTAGAACCATGTAGATTGTTGATGAAGTTATCTGCATCACTATGGTGCAAGCGATAGTTATGTTGAAGTTCTTCCGCATTTGTGGAGTAATCTCAGAGGGCATATAGCTCAACTCCGGCTACCTGATAGAATATATTCCTTTCGCGCGAAGATCTGTGAACCCTCCGTATTCATCTTTTTATACGTTTTATTGAAATCATCGCGGTGTGCATAATGCTTTTACAGCGAGGCTCCGTGAGTTAGGATGCAGTGGTGGGTAGGATCGGGGAGCCAGCCCTGCCCCGCACCTCTAATGGGCTACAAGGGGGGTCAGTAACCTCTTGGGTGGCCGGAGGAAGCGTGGCGTAAGGCGCGGAGCCCTCCGGAGATGTCCTGCCCCGCGGGGCCGGCGGTTGCAAGGCACGCCCTCGTAGGGGGGCGCGTGTGCATTCGACGGGCGAACCTGGCCAGGCCCGGGAGGGAGCAACCTAAGTCTGAACGTTGGGCGCTCGCGGGAATTCGGGACGGAGGGGGGTGACGCGGACCTGCGTCACGCCAGCCCGATTGCCCATAGGAGCCACCGCTGCACCCACTTTCTCCCACCTCTTCAACATATATGTTGACGAGGCTAATCTTCTCTGACGGGGTTTGAGTGGGGTAAAGGACCTCTTCTTCGATGACTTCTACTCGGAGCTGGAGAGGGTTGCGGGGGAGATTGCAGCGAAGGATGAGGAGGAGTCAAGGCAGTCGATCCTCGCGGATGAGGTGAGGGCCAAGTGGGTTCCATACACACATGACTCCGACGAGAGGGAGGGTACTCTAATCAGCGTCGATGGGGGCATCCAACGGAGCGAATTCGCATACGGCGACTTCGTAGCAGCGGGGCGTGCCATCGCCCTCATCCACAAGCCCGGTGAAGGGAGGCGCATGGAGAAGCGTGTACGCCTCTACGTTGGCCAGGTCTACGAGGACAGGGATAAGAGCTTCATCCCCGGCTATGTGCGCACCATTTGTGAATACGACGCCGCCTACGCGGCGGCGAATAGGGTTCTAGACGAGGGGGGAGCCCCCATCGTCCTTATGGATGGGAGTCTCTACATCGGTAGGCTCCCTTACGCCATCAGGGAGTATCGACACCACCCCAAGCTGCTTGCAGATTTCTTCGAATCAATAGCACGGCTACGCACGCTCGCCAGGGATAACGGGTTCCCTCTAGTAGGGGTCGCGAAGGACTCCAGTGTCTTCTTCTTATACATGCAGCTGCTTAAGACCGCGGTCACCCGAGCGGGGCTCGGGAGCCTAGTCAAGAAGCTTGATGAGGCTTCGTCTCCCCTAGACCTCAGGGGGAAGATGGAGAATTGGAGCGAGGAGGAGTGTAGGCAGATCGAGCCATGGATCGAGGCTCGGCCCCTCTGCGACCCACTCCTCGTCAGGGAATCCACGGAGACTGCGGGCTACACGACTCCACTTTACCTCTCACCATCAATCTACTACACGGATAACGATGCCCCAAATCTATACAGGCAGGTGGACAAGCACCTTGAACCCGGAATAGCGACACGCGTCAAGGAGGCTATGAAGGGGTTTTTCACTGCACCAGGTGTTGCAGCCATCTACTGGAAGCCAGGCCCTGATGCGCGCCCCTTCCGAGTCGACGTCCTCGCGAACCTCCTCGGGCGCCCAGAGGCGTGGAACAGACACACTCGTAACATGTTCCTCGACCCTAACCCAAACCTTGAGAAGGTATTAAACCACCTCGGACACTGGTTCTGTAATGAGGTCGAGTACAACATCCCGCTGAAGCAGGCGGATATGCTCGCCCGCTTCGACAGGGACTTATACCATAGGAAGTATGAGCCCTTCATAATCCACCGCCTCGAGGAGGCGGGTCTCGATGTGGAGGGCAAGCGCAGGTCGAAGAGGGAGTTTGGATGAAGGAGTACGGCAGCATCATTGGGCAGAGCGACCCGACGTGGTTCGAGTTCAACATAGTCGACACGAAGAACAGGCCAGTGAGCTACGAGTACGTCGAGGTAGAGGTTGAGGAGCCCCAGCCAGACGGCTCCATGAGGAGCATCAGGGTTCTGGGGCAGGTGAAGACGATCACGAGCCGCCACCCCTTCTACGATGAGAGGACTACCCCAGACGCTGCCAGGAAGATGAGTGAGTTAGGCATCGACGATGACCTCATACAGGTCTTCGCCCACGCCAAAGTCCTCGGTTACCTCCACGAGGAGGATGGGAGAAGTGAGGTACACAGGCCAAGGAGCCCACCTATGCCGGGGAGCCCCGTATACAGGGCCAGTGACGAGTTACTCCAGAGGCTCTTTACCCTGGGTGAGGGAGAGATACCGCTGATGGTGGGCAGCCTGTTGTATAGGGAGGGGATAAGGGTCCCCGTCAGCGGCAAGGAGCTTCACAGGCACACCGCGATACTCGCGATGACTCGGTATGGGAAGAGCTACTTCGCGGGGCGCATCATGGAGCAGCTTCTCCGTCAGGGTGCCTCCATCCTCGTCATAGATGCCCATGGGGACTACGCTAATATGACGCAGGACCCTGGCGGTGCCGAGCATGAGTACTTCCGCGATAAGGTCACGGTCTACCGCCCCGAGACGGCAGAGGCATTCGACGCCCCACAGGTTAAGCCACTCCACATAAGCGTCAGCGAGTGCACCACAGGGGAGCTGTGCAGGCTAGCCCACGTCACGGGCAGCCTCCAGAGGATAATACTCGGCAAGGCGGTGAAGGAGGCTAAGGCGCATAAGAAGTTCTACGGACTAGAGGACATCGTCGATGTCCTCTACGAACAACTCGACGAGGGTGAGGAAGAGGAGGAGCTGGAGGTTAAGAAGAAAAGGAGTGGTGCGAAGCAGGATGCGACACGCGTCGCCCGACTTATAGAGTACCTTGAGGGCCTCGCTGAGCGAAACATCTTCAGTGAGGGGGAGCTTCCAGTCAGGGAGTTCTTCGCCCCCCAGCACATGAGCGACATCTTCCTCAGCGGGATATCTGATGATGAGCAGGATGTGATCGTGGGGATGATCCTGCGCAGGGTCTTCCAGATCAAGTACAGGCACGAGGAGAAGCTCCCCCTCTTCGTCTTCGTTGAGGAGGCTCACAGGTTCGCGGCTCCACCAGATGAGGGTGGGGGAAGGTTCAGCAGGGACATTCTTGCAAGGATCGCAGCGGAAGGGGCCAAGTTCGGCGTCTTCCTCACTGTGATCAGCCAGAGGCCGAGGAGAATCGACCCCGACATCCTTAGCAACTGCAGCAACCTTGCCATACTACGCGTAGTTAACAGCCAGGACCAGAACACGATACAGGCGGCTTCTGAGTCCTTCAGCGAGGACCTGCTCGCAGACCTCCCAGCTCTCGAACAGGGGGAAGCGGTGCTCGTCGGCCCATTCGTCCCCGTGCCAGTGATGATCAGGACTGCGAAGCGCGAGACCCGCCACGGGGGCAGAACGCCTGAGATAGCGGACCTCCTAAGGCAGGCCCGCGAGGACGCTGAAATTAAGAGGAGAAGGGATGCCTTCCCCCTACACTAGGTGGCCTACATGCGCTTCGCTGTCCTCGCCGACCTCCACATCGGGCGGAGCATCCCCCTCGCAATAGCGGAGCATAGGCGAGCCGCGTTCGAGAGGGCACTAACAAAGGCCGTGGACGCGATCGTTGCAGCGGGTGTTGACTACGTCTTCCTCTGCGGTGACCTCTTCGAGAGGCGCACCCTCCGCCCCCACATGGTAGAGTTCACACAGAGGGAACTTTTTCGCCTCGTGAAGGAGACGGAAACAAAGCATGGCAAAAGCATACGAATCCTCGTCATAAGGGGCAACCACGACGGTAGGAGCCAGAGCGACGCTCTCGACTACATAAGACACCCACTAGCCGGATACCTGCACGTCTTTGGGGACGAGGACATAGTGTACGAAGACGATCGTATACACGTTGTGGGACTAAACTACTACGACCAGATAGACATCGCCTACGATAGGCTGGCGAAGCCCGCTCTCAAAGAAGGCAAGGGCGTCAGAGTCCTCATGATCCACGGCTTCGTCGCCAACTACAACGATGTCCCACCCGGCGACAGCAGCCTCAGCCTCGACCAACTCGCAGCTTCTGGTGCCGACTACGTCTTCACCGGCCACTACCACAGGAGATGTGAACCGAGGAAACTAAATGGCTCCGGCTGGGTCTTGACCCCCGGGAGTACCGAGATCTACGACTTCGCCGAGGAGCCCGAGAAGGGCTTCTATCTAGTGGACACCGAGGGGCCCAAGTTCAACTGGGTTCCCATCGAGCCCCTCCACGTGATGAGGCAGGTGAAGATCGGCAACGAGCGCGGCGCTGACCCGAAGTGGTACGAGGAGAAAGCAGTTGAGACTCTACGCAGCTTCGTAGACGAGCTACACGCTCAGCACAAGCAGGGCTACATCAGGATCAAGCTTGAGGGCACCCTGAGCGACGGATGGCCCAGCGACGTTAGCGAGGACAGGATTAGGGAGGTGACGCAGGATCCGCTCCTCCTCTGGGTCGATGTTGACACTCTCGAATTGAACCTACCCCCGAGCGTCGCCCGCCCCATGGCTGAGAACACGGACGTCGTAGAGTATTTCCGAGACTTCGGAGGCTTCGCCGAGGAGATAAGGGAGATTCATGGGCGGGTCAGGGAGGCGTTGGAAGAGGAGGCGAGCACTAGGACGGGGCTCCTCACCGCCACTCAGCGGGAGCAGTTCTTAGTCGACTGGGTCCGTCGATTCGAGGCGAGGACCTTCAGGGAGGGAAAGAGTTGATCGAGTCCCTAACCCTCCGTGGCTTCAAGAGCTACCGTAGCCAGCAAACTATCCGCTTCACGAGGGGAGTGAATAAGATAAGTGGGCGAAACGCCTCGGGGAAGACCACGATCCTTGAGGCGGTGCTCTTCAGCCTATTTGGCGAGGTGCCCGGCGTCGAGAAGAGGGATCTGCTCCCCGTTGGGGGCGGTGACCTATTTGTTGAACTCATCTTCAGGACGCCGAAGGGGATTAAGGTCACCATCCATAGGGAGGCGACACTCGCTAAGAAGGGGATGGATGAAACCTTCAAGACTAAGGAGTTCCTAATGTTTGTTGATGGGGATAAGGCGCCTATTACTCGTGAGCGTGACGCGCAGGACAGGCTCAGGGAGCTACTCGGCATAAGCAGTGGCACCTTCTTCAACGTCGTTTACGCGAGGCAGAAGGAGTTCGTGGATATTCTCAACCCGGACAGGGGTAGGATGAATGCTATACTCGGCCTCACCGCCCCGAGTGAGATACGGGAGCAGCTCAGGGAGGTCAAGGCGCAGCTCCGCCAGCGTGGAGACATCGACAATAAGCCCACATACGAGGAGAGGATTAGGAATGCGGAGAGGACTCTAGAAGAGGGTGGCGCTCAATTGACCGAGATCACGGGGAGGAAAGCCACCCTAGTCTCCGAGCTAGGGGTGCGTCGCTTTGAGCTCCAGAACGCGAAGGACGCCGTTGAACGCTTTGAAAGCTACGAAACCAACTTTAAAGAACTCGACGGCATCAGGCAGGAGGTCGAGAGGAACAGGAGCCTACGCGAGGCTAAGGAGGAAGAGCTGGAGGGCATCGCCTCGGAGATGGGGGAGAGCCCCGACTTCCGCCTCCGGGAGCTGGAAAGCAGAGCCTCAACGGCGAAGGCAACGGAGGAAAGGTTACGACAGCTCAGTGACGCGGATGTGGAGCAGCGCCGCAGGGTAGCGGCTGCGACGGTTGACCGACTCAACCACCAGATCAGTGAGCACAGGGACCTCGTTGCGAAGGGACTCACCGTCTGCCCTAAGTGTGGGCAGCCAATCGATCCAGCAGCAATCGAGAAGGACATCATCCAGTGGGTAGCAGAGCGCGAATCGGCAAAGAAGCAGGAAGCAGCTAATGCTGCTGAGATAGAGGAGCTGAGGAAGCAGGCGAAGGTTGCAACGAATAGGCGCGTCGAAGTGGAGAAGGCGGTCGACCGTTTCCTCAACCTGCGGGCACGCCTCGATGAGGGTAAGAGGGCCATCCAGAGGTACGATGAGACAGGAGGCAAACTCAGCGAGAGGCTTGAGGTTGGGAGCGAGGGCGTCCTCGAGCTCGTGGAGAAGGAGTTTGGCCCCGTGAAGGGACTTGATGACGCAAAGAGACGTGTCGAGGAGAAGCTCAAAACCCTGCGCACCGCGGAGAGGGAGCTAGTCGGCATAGTGAGGGACAGGGAGGCCCGGTTCCAAGAGGCGGAGCAAGCGGAGAAGAGGTTGCGTGCTCAGCTCGCGGGGGTCGAGCAGACACTCAAGGAGTCGAGATTGAAACTGGAGAGGGTGGCGGAGTACGAGGCGAAGATAAGGGCATTAGACGGTGTCGTGGAGCGCTACGCGGCGTATGAGATGGACCTCCGCGAGAACACCCTGCGTCTACTCGAGTACCAGACCTTCGAGTACTTCCGCCGACTCACGGACCAGCAGCTCTACTCAGCTTGCAGGATCGATAGGGAGAGGTACACCCTTGAGGTTCAACCGAAGGGTAGCCCGAGACCCCTACCAGCGTGGCGTGCTGGGGGTGGCCACCAGAGCCTCTTCGCATTGGCGGAGCGCCTCGCACTCCTCAGGGTCAGGAACTTCCCATACCTGCTGATCCTCGACGAGCCAACGGACGCTGTCGACTCGGAGAACGTCCCACACCTGTTAGAGTACATCGCGCAGGGGAGCAGGGAGATCGGGCAGGTCCTGCTAGTCACCCACCACGGGCAGGGGGAGGAGGAGGGAGTCAACCTCATAAGGGTCACGAAGTCTGACGGGGAAAGCAGGGTGAGTCAGGAGCTCGCCTACGGCTGACCCTTGATCTTTAAACACTCGCCTGTCTCAACCCACCCATGGGTGCCTACGACGACCCAAACATTTACGAGGTAGCCTTCTGCTTCGTAGACATTTGTAAGCAAGTGGACCTTCTGCTGGAGTTTGTGAAGAGGTACTCGGGTGTAGGTCTCAGTAGGGTGCTTGACGTAGGGTGTGGCCCTAGCCCGCAGCTCAGGGAGCTAGCGAAGCGTGGTTACGACGCGATCGGCTTGGACATCAATCCAATGATGCTTGCCCACCTCCGAAAAAGGGCTCTCGAGGAATGCGTGATCGTGGAGACTTTTGAGGGAGACATGGTTGACTTCAGGGTTGGGGATAAGGTAGACCTCGTTATCAACCTCATGGGCACTATCTCCCTCGTAGGCTCTAAGGAGAATATGTGGAAACACCTGGCCTCAATAGCCTCAGCACTTAGGCAGGGTGGCCTCTACATAGTCGAGAACTACCGGCTGGGGTGGACCTATGAGGAGGCTATTCATCCTCAGCACTGGGAGATGGAGCGGGGTGGCGTTAGGGTCAAGACCACCTACGAGCCGCGACTAAGGGATGCCGAATCCAGGACCCTTGTTGAGAGGATAACGATGGAGGTTGAGGAAAAGGGGGAGAGGAGGGTGATAACGGATGAGTCCGAGACCGTGATCATCCCGGGGGAGGAGCTCACCAGCTTGCTGGAGGGAAATAGGCTTAAGGTGATTGGTTGGTTTGACCATGAAACCGGGGAGCCACTCGTGGGGTCGAATAACTTCAACTATCTGGTTATCAGAAGGAAGTAGTTAGGGCATCTTCTTTGGCTTGTACTTCCGCTCCTTGTACTTCCCCGTTATTCGAATATGTGTCCCTGCGCGGTAAACGTCCGCTTCCACCTGCTTTAAGAGGGCCTCGCACTCGGGCTTCCACTCGCACTCCTGACACTCCTCGTCCACACTGAGCATCCCTATGCAGCTGGGCCGCGGTCCCTTGGACATACCCGAATTCAAACCGGAGAGACCAAATTAAAAACGTTCCCCGTCGGCTTTGACCGCAAGATTCAGACTCAAAGCATTAAAAGAGCCCCACCTCTGAGGTGGCGAGGATGGCGGCGGAGAGGAATAAAATGATTGGTGAAGCTGAAATGTGGAGTGCAGTAGAGAATAGGGATGCCTTGTTTGATGGGATGTTCGTGGTCGCCGTACGGACGACTGGCATCTACTGCCGCCCCTCCTGCCCCAGCAGGCATCCTAAGAGGGAAAACGTAGCCTTCTATCCGACCCCGGAGGCAGCCGAGGCCGCAGGTTACCGCCCATGCCTAAGATGCAATCCACGTGAACACGATTCCCCCCAGCTGGCCTGGGTGAAGAAGGCGTGCGAATACATCCGCAGGAACCAGGAGGACAGGATAACCCTCGAGGACCTCGCATCGGAGGTCGGCATAAGCGTGCCACACCTCCAGAGGACCTTCAAGAAGGTGATGGGACTCAGCCCACACCAGTACCATGAGGCCTGCAGGGTAGAGCACCTGAAGCAGAAGCTGAAGCAGGGGGAGCCCATCACCCAGGCAGTTTATGGCGTTGGCTACGGTTCTACTAGCTGGTTGTACAAGGACGCTAATGCGAAGCTCGGGATGACACCCGGCGCCTACCGGCGGGCCGGGGAGGGCATGAAGATCAAGTACAGGGTCGTTGACTCCCCCCTCGGGAGGCTCCTCGTCGCCCGGACGAGCCACGGTGTCTGCCACCTGAGTCTCGGCGACGGGGACGCGGTGCAGGAGGAGGCACTGCGAAATGAGTACTCAGCGGCGGAGATATTGAGAGATGAAGGAAAACCCGACCCTTGGACCATGGAGGTCCTCGACTACCTCGCGGGGAGGGCGACCCAGCTAGGTGACATCCCCCTCGACGTGGCCGGGACGGACTTCCAGAACAGAGTCTGGAGGGAGCTCCAAGCCATCCCCCGAGGCTCGACACGCAGCTACGAGGATGTGGCCCGCTCGATAGGACAGCCAACTGCTGCCCGAGCCGTAAGCAGGGCCTGCGCCACGAACCCTGTCTCACTCATAATCCCATGCCACCGCGTCGTCAGGAAGGGGGGAGGCCTCAGTGGCTACAGGTGGGGTATTGAGAGGAAGAAGCGTCTACTCGAAGTAGAGGGGGCGCTGCAAGATTAATCAAAACCTGGTAAAAGCGGTCCTCATGCATGTCGTTGCTGCTTAGCCTGGCGCTGGCGAAGCCGCTCATATAGTACCACGGCTGCTGAGACGCCGACGTTGAGGCTGGAGACGTGGCCTTTCATCGGTATCTTGACGATTGAGTCGCACTTGTCTCGTAGGGTGGGGCTTATCCCCTCCCCTTCACTGCCGAAGACGAAGGCAACCGCACTTGATAGGTCCTCCTCCCAGAGGTCCTTGTCCCCGGAAGTATCCACAGCGACTATCTTGAAGCCCTCGTCCTTGAGGAATTTGACGGCTGGGTAGATGTTCTCTTTTGCCACTGGCACATAAGCGCCTCCCCCCATGCTCACGCGGAGAACAGTCGGGGTTAGGCCGACCCCCTCCTTCTTGGGGATGAGAATCACATCAACCCCAGTCGCGTCCGCTGTGCGGAGTATGCTGCCAAAGTTCTGGGGGTCCTGCACACCGTCGAGGATGATCACGCAGGGCTCCCTCCCCGCCTTCTCTATGACGCGGTTGAGTGCGACGTATCCAGGGGCCTCAACGAGGGCGATAACCCCCTGGTGGTGATTCGTCTCAGTCATCTTATCCAACACAAGCTTCTCTACGAACTCGATCGGCGCTCCACGCCTCTTAGCTAACTCAACGATCTCCTTCACCTTGGGATCGCTCGTCGTCCCCTCGACTACGAGCAGTTTACGAACCCCGCCACGCTTCAGCGTCTCAAGAACCGGGTTACGCCCCTCAACCTGTGACATGTAAATATCAAGAGAGTAGAGGAGGTATCGACTAAAAGGATACCGAGGCGTAGACTGCTCGAGGATTGGAAAAAGAGGAAATCAATTCAACGAAGAAATTGTTTCACGTCGTCGGGGAGGGTATAAATCCTTCAATTCCTCAGATCGATCAGTGTTTTCACCATGACAAAGAGCCTCGATGAATTGGGCCGAACAGAGATCTCCACACTTCTCGACAAGCGTCTTGTACTCTTCTCACCCGAAGAATCCGTTAGCAGGGTCCTCGGTGAACTTGAGAGGACGGGCCGCTACGAGGCAGCGGTACAAGCGGGAGACAAGGTCGGCCTGATTACCCTCAGACACCTACTCAACGTCTCTCGGCCCGAGAGCACAAAGCTTGTGCATCTATGGAAGCCCCTAACGCAGGTCACACCGGATAGTATCGTGACCGGCGTAGCGGCTGAGCTAGTCAGGATAAACGAGAGGGCTCTCCCCGTTGTTGAGGGGGCCAAACCCGTGGGAATCATTTCCCAACTCGATATAGTAAAGGCTATGGCCGACAGCCCCGAACTGGAGGCATTCCCAGCGAAGGACCTGGCTAAGACGCCGGTGACTAGCATGGATGCCAAGGAGGCGATCTCGAAGGCGCGGAGCACCATGCTCGATAAGGGATTCAGCCACATCCCCGTAACCCGTGACGGAAAGCTCGTCGGCATGGTTACAGCGCAGGACCTCATTCAGATATTCCTCAAACCTCAGGGGCGCAGCAAGCTGGGTGAGAAGCCCAGTGAGAACACAGCCAAGTATAGGGGTGAGCTGGGCGGGATAATGGACGAGCAGCCGCTGACGGTTGGCGTCGACGCCTCAGCCCTCGAAGTCGCTCGCGGCTTTAGGGACAGGACGAAGAGCGCCTGCTTGTTAATAGACCAGGGTATGATCCAAGGCATAATCACCCCTCGTGAGCTACTTGCTCTCATAGCAAGACGCCCCCTAACCAAGGAGTTACCCATCCAAATAGTTGGACTCAGTAAAGAGGACTTTTTCGACCGAGCTGAAGCCGAGGCTAAGGTCGACCGAGTCATTAAGAAGGGGATGAGGGTCCACCCGAATATAAGTGAGGTCTCGATAGTCATCAAGAAGACGAACGAAGGAGGGGAGCGAAACAGGTACGAGATGTCGGCGAGGGTCATCAGCGCCACCGAGCAGATAAACGCCCACGGAGAAGGGTTCGATATGCTGCAAACATTCGAAGACATGCTCAACACACTCGAGAAAGAGATGATGAAGACAAAAAGTGGCCCCCACACTGCCCGACGCGGAGAAAATAACAGGGAACAGTCCCAACGAGACCAAAGCCCGGATAGCACACCCTAGAACACAATTTTCTCATTCTTCCGTGCGTATAATCCCTGAAAGCTAGGACGAACTACTAGCAAGCGCGCGCTTGGGATCAGGAGGATTAAAGTTTGGGAATTTCCACTGACTAACCATGCAAGAATGCGGCGTCTACGAAGTAGTGAAAGAATTGTATCCGTGCGGGACAATCAAGGTGCTGTTCCACGATGATGAAGACTCACCCGATGATAAGATGATCATCACCTGTTCAGAGAAGGATAACGAAAACCGTGAGGCCGAGCACGAGGAAGAACAGGAAAAAGAACACGACGAGGAAGAAACCGAAAAAGAAGATGAGGAGGACCAAGAGGATGAGAAAGAAGATAGGGAAGAATGGGAAAACGAAGAAGAATTTGCCATAGAGACTCCTGAGGAGAAGGAGGAGGAAGAGCGCGGGGAAGACGAGGAGAAGGACAAATGAGTAAAGGGATAGTGGATATCCTTTTCAATAGCTGAAGTGGGTCCCGTCCCTGTCCGGTTCTGCTGAATCGCTAATGAAACGGGACCAATTAGCGCTTCATCGGGTCAAGGGCGCGCTACACTATCCCTATGTCACTCGAATAATTAAGAAAAGTGTTATTATTACTGGTTGAGACGTGTCAGCGGGATGCTCCAGTGACTTAGGCTTGTGCTGGAAACCCATATACCACCCATCTTCTTCACACTTCTATCGAGCCGGGACCAATCCATCCTCGCCAATTTTATAGGCCTAATAGTAATGTAGCCCGTGTCCTGTAGCAGAATCGTGATCCCTATGAGGAGATCGTTTGGCAGATATTTTATTACATCAGAGAAGACGGTCTTAGAGTCGGGTCTCCCTTGGGGATTCTTGTTGTATGATATGCGTTCCACTTGTTCGAAACTCAATTAGTCTCACCTAGTTTCTGAGATAGTCGCGTGCCTTCGCTGTAAGCTGGATCTTGCCTCTGTGCCCTGTTAGGATATCGTTGCGCTTCAGTGTCTTACGAATATCACCAGATAGACCCGTGATAGCGGTGAACTCGTCTTTCGACTTGTATATCAAATCTAGCTCCGCCTTGTAGTAATTAATCATGTTCTCGAAGTTCTTCTCTTGGAAGGTCATCCCAGTCATATTGTGGAACCTCTCATCCCTTATGTTGACCAGCGACAGTTTACCGGCGTGTGCTCGTGTCTCCTTATCGAGGTAGGCCTGTTTGAGCTCAGGGTCTCTACTGTAGTTCATCGCTCTTAGGTCGTTTAGCACCATCCATTTCCTGACACCCATCTCGGCGGCGATCTCTATGGTTGTGTGGTCCTGCCCTATTCCCCTGAGTATCATCAATCTGCGTTCATCCGCGTTCATGTTTTGAATTGTCATTGTTTTTTTCTTCTTCCTTCACTTGCTATTCTTCCCATAGAAACCGGGTGCCTATCTATCCCCCGCGTGCGCTTCTAATAGTGCACTCATTTTGCACCGCGCCCGCGGAGGGGGCCGATTACCTTATTCGGGTTAGCTACCGACGTGTCCCTTTATGCGTCCTGTTCTGGGGTGACCCACTTCTTCACGGCTTCCTCTATCGCCCGTGAGAGGTCCCCCTTTTTCCCGCCGAACTCCTCGATCGTCTTAAACCGGAGCTTCTTCTCAATATCGTCCGAGAGTTCCACGTTTATTCGACCCATCTTCTATCTCAACTATCCTTTTTCCTGCACCGCGCTAAACGGTCTTCTGGCAAGCAAGTCACCCACAGGATTCTGCGGCTCACTTAACTCTCCTTGCTTACCCGCAAATACACATATGCACATACCCACTTATAAGGACATGTATTTAGGTGCTTAAGCACATAAGTGTGTAAACATGTTTTAGGTTGGTGCTTGTAAATCATTTTTCCCAAAAATTTAAGCCCGACGCAGAAAAAAGGTCGAGTTGAGTGCCGAAATAAACCCAAATTCGTGATAAATAGTAGTCCGCAATGTATCGCTACTTCCCACTGGTGAAGTACTGGTAGACGTTCCTGCTGACCCTGGCTATTGCCTCCTCCACCGCGTAGACATCCAACGCTCCCTTTGTGAAGCAGCTGAAGCAATACTTCTCCCCAGTCGCAAGGATCGTAATGACACCCACGTCATTTCTGATCCCCGGTAGGCTTCCAGTCTTCCTCTGCATTCTCACCTTCTCTGATGGGAGGTATTTTGGCACCCTATACTCCCCTGTCTGGCACTTCCCCATCGTGGCTAGGATCGCATCGCAGCTCGCTCTCCCCGCCGCTGTAGCATCTACGATGAAGCCCAGAAGTCGATTCATCTCCACGGGTGTCGTAATGTTGTTCCTCTCCGTCCCGAGGCTCCAAGACCCCTTATTCGTCCCCAACTTCGCCAACTTGAGGTAGAGGTCCAAGGTCTTTTCTTCATCTGGCAGACCGTTCTCCCCCACGAGGTCGAAGAGCATGTCCCTGCAGTCGGCAACTACCAAGGTGTTCCTTAGCCCCAGCCTCCGCATCGCCGCGGTGACGTTCTCCTTCCCAACCCTCTCCACTATAATGTCGGTTGCTGTATTATCGCTCAGGATCATCATCAGCTGGCTCAGATCCCTGACGGTGACCTCAAGTCCCTCGCTGAGTTCCTTCAGGATGCCAGAGCCAGGGACCTTAACCGAGTCCTTCAACACCAGCTTGTCGTCGAGGCTTAGCCTCCCCGCCTCAACCTGTCTGTACAGCTCAACGATGACTGGGACCTTGAAGACGCTCGCAGTCGGGAACAGCTCGTCCCCATTGAAGCCCGCCTCCTCACCAGTCCCTAGGTGCTTCACAGCGACGCCCAGCACCTTCTCGAATCCCTTCGTTTCCTTGACTATCTCGTTGTAAAGCGTCATGAGTATTGAACAGGGTCCGGTGGCTAAAACCCCTCCCCCGAATCGCTTTAGTACACTCCCCATATAGGTTCATCCGGTGAAGGAATTGTCGGACGAACCAGTCTACGTAGCCGAGGTTACACACGTCGCGAAAGAGTGCAACGCTAGCCACAAAGTAGGGGACAGGTTCGAGGTGAACACACACAAGACTGGCGGGATCTGTGGATATTGCTACCACGACCTCTTCCCGACGCTGATGAACTGCTGCTACGGCGGCAAGATACCATGGGTCGACCCGGAGGAGTTCAAGTATGAGTGTCCTGACAGGTGGAACGACGTAAAGTTCCGCGTATACCGTAAGAGGTAGTCCCTCGACACTTTTAACCGGGTACACCTAACAATTACACGATTGTTATGAAGCCGAAGGTACTCGTCGGTTATAAAAGTGACAACTTCCCGGAGGATGTAGCTGATGGGCTCCGTCCCCTCGCCGATGTCGTGCGCGTCTCTGGCGACTACTCGGGACAGCTAAGTGATACCGTTGTCCTCCTCGCCGCTGGTGAGAACGTCAACGAGGACTTCCTCGCCAAGGCACCAAAGCTCAAGCTAGTCTCACGCTTTGGCGTGGGCTACGACTCTGTCGACGTCGACGCCTGCACCCGTCATGGCGTCTACGTCTGTCACACACCGGATGTACTCAGCGACGCTGTTGCAGACCTCACCTGGGCGCTCATCCTCGGCTGGATGCGCCGTATACCCGAGGCCGACAGGTACACCCGCGTGGAGTGGGCGAAGAAACGGAAGGGTTTCCCATTTGGCTGGGACATGGGTGGGAAGACCCTCGGTCTCCTCGGCCTCGGCAGGATTGGGGTCGAGGTGACGAAGCGGGGCAGGGGCTTTGGCGTCAAGATGATCTACTATGACGTCGTGCGCCGTCAGGACATCGAGGCGCAGTATAACATCACGTACGTCACCTTCGATGAACTCCTCAGGACTTCTGATATCATCAGTGTCCACGTCCCTCTCATCTCCACCACGAAGGGGATACTCAGCACAAAGCAGTTCCAGATGATGAAGAAGAGTGCAATAGTCATCAACACGAGCCGCGGCCCCGTCATCGACCAGAAAGCGCTTACCGAGGCGCTTAAGTCTGGGAATATCGCGGGCGCGGCCCTTGACGTCTTTGAGATCGAACCAGCCCCACTCACCGAGGAGCTATTCAAGCTGGACAATGTCATAGTCACCCCACACATGGCCTCCGCCACTTGGGAAACGCGTCGTAAGATGGCGGAGCGCTGCGCTGAGAGCATAAAGGCATTCCTAGAAGGCAAAAGGCCACCCTTCACGGTACCCGAGCAGAAGAACGTGACCTTCTAAAAAACGGTGGTGGCTACTTGACCGCCTTGAACCGCTTCTCAACCGTGGCCCAGTTCACGATGCCCCAGAGGGCATCGACGTAACCTGCGCGGTTGTTCTGGTACTTGAGGTAGTAGGCGTGCTCCCAGACGTCTATGACGAGGAGTGGGACGACGCCCCAGATGGTCAACTTCTGGTGATTCTCCGCCTGAAGCACTAGGAGTTGCTTAGACGCGGGCTCCCATACAAGGATGGCCCAACCGGAGCCCTCCACCGCCTTCGCAGCTGCACTCATCTCCGCCTTCAGCTTGGCGAGGTCGCTGAAGTCAGCCTTCACCTGTTCCATGAAGGGACCAGATATCGGCTCCTTGCACTCCGCTTTGGGGCAGAGGTTCTCCCAGTACATGTTGTGGAGGACGACCCCGCTCCCATGGAAAGCGAGATCCTTATCCAGTGCCTTGATCGTCGCGTAGTCGCCCTTCTCCCTGGCCTCGACGACCTTCTTCAGGGTTCCATTGAACCCGGCCACGTAGGCGTTATGGTGCTTATCGTGGTGGAGAGTGACCGTCGCAGCGTCGATGACGGGCTCAAGCGCTTCGTAGGCGTAGGGTAGTTTAGGTAGAACATATTCTTTCATTCTTTCAACTCCAGAAACAGTTGATCTTTCGTGACCCGTTAAAATAAACCTTGGGCTCCCAGAACGCTGATAAAGGCGTCGGGTTAGGAGGTCTATCTGTCTCCGGTGGTACGGGCATTGGATGAGTTCACGTGGAACCTGGCGGTGATGGCGGTGTGCTACGCCTATATTGTAGCGCTCATCGTCGTCTCCCCACGTCTCCGCATGCCAAGGAAGGTAAGCCGTAAGGTCCTGCACGCCATGATTGGGAACCTCCCACTCATCATGCCCTTCTTCACAGCGAGCATCTACCCCTTCCTGGTCGCCAGCCCGTTCATACTCGTAACTCTCCTCGCCACCCCGAACTCGCCCATCAAGCTGGGGGAGAAGATGAAGGGACTCAGCAACCTGACCGAGGAGGGACACCATTGGGGCCTCGTCCTCTACGCTATGAGCTATAGTGCCCTCGCTTATCTCTTCGGCGTCAAGCCATACATTGTTGCAGCGGGTATATTCCCCATGGCCTACGGTGACAGCCTCGCAGCCATCTTCGGCGAGTACTTTGGGAGACACAAATACAAGATTTTTGAGACGAAGAGCCTCGAGGGGAGCATCGGCATGTTCCTCGGGAGCTTCGTCAGCCTCACCTTCGCCTTCATCTACTTCGGCCTTCTCTACCCCTTCACCTTCAACCCCATCGTACCCGCATTCGCCATAGCCTGCCTCGTCACGGTCGTAGAGGGTGCGTCACCAAAGGGGCTCGATAACGTCGCTGTTCCTCTTGTTGGGGCACTGACGTTCATTCTCCTCATAGGAGGCCTCTGATGTCCATGCTCGTAGTCATCGATGGACTCGACGCCTCGGGAAAGAGCACGCAGGCTGAGATGCTCGCTAAGCACCTGAGGAGTAGGGGGAAGACCTACGTCCTCAGGAGCCACCCCAGCGAGGACAACTTCTTTGGCGTAAAGGGGCGTGAGTACCTCTTCGTCGAGGGGAAGAAGGCGCACATGGCTGCGAGTCTCTTCTACCTAGCTGACGTGATCAGGAGCATAACCCTGTACGCATGGAGAAGAGTCGACTACGTCATATTCGTACGATACCTTATGGGGACAGCGTACCTTCCTGCCCCCGCCCACAAGCTCGCCTACAACTTCTTCGCCAAGATTGTCCCAACGAGGGGTAGCCTCATCTTCCTAAATGTCTCCCCCAACGAGGCGTTCCGACGTATTGTCAACAATAGGGTCAAGACCGAGAGGTTCGAGACGATAGACGAGCTTAGCAAGACATTGGACAAGGCACTGGACCTCGTTTCCTACGGTAAATGGGTAATACTCGACGGAAACCGATCGATCCCTGAGATAAACGAGGATATTCTCAGAGTAATAGGTGTCAAGTAGCCGACTTCGGCTTAGCCGTGATCCTAATCAACATATAACCCCAAACTAGCAGGCATGCTAGGTGGATGAGCAGTGGCGCTGTGAATCCATACCCGACGTAGATAAGGCCGCCGATGAAGGGAGCGGGTATGCTTGCGAATCGGTTATAGGCGTCCAGCTTACCAAAGATGGAGGCCCGTTTCTTGATCGGTGTCCTCTCAGCGATGATGCTCGTCCAGTTAGGTATCCAGAAACAGGGGTCGAATCCGTTGAAGACGCTGAAGACGAGGAAGGCAGTGAAGCTCCTGAACAGGATGAAGCCGACTACCGTGATGAGTGCTGACGCCGTTGAAAACATGATCCCTATGCGGGCCCCGAACCTCTCCGACAGCTTCCCAGTGGGTATGGAGCCGAGCGCCCAAGCGAGGCTCGACACCGTCGACATCAAGCCCAGCTCCAGCGTCGTGAACTTGTATGTGTCCGTCAGGGCGCCGTAGAAGAGTGAGTAGCCAACGCCGTAGCCGATGCCCATTACGACCATCATCAGGTACATGGGCATCAGCTCCCTCTCTGGTCTTAGGTTCGCGATGATTCGGTTTCCTACCTCCCGGCTGTTGGCGCCGCCGACGTTATGGGTCTCTTTTAAGAATAACGCCATGATGGCGATGCCAATAATCTCGCCGACTATGGTTATCGCGAATATCCACCAGTACCCTGTCACGATGGCTAGGTAGCCACCAATCGATGCCATCACCATGCTCGTCCCCTGACTGATAGCCATCAGTGTCCCGTAGGCGGTAGCCCTTTTCTCGTTGGGCACAGACTCCGCGAGCAGCGCCGTTTGCGCCGGGTTCATCTGGTACCACAGAGTGCTGAATCCGATGAAGAAGGCGAAGACGTAGAGGAAGAAGGGGTTGCCCGAGATGATGAGGGCTAGGACGGCGACAACCCTCGACGCGTGGCCGAGGAGTATGACTCTTTTCCTCCCAAACATGTCCGAGAGGGGTCCCCATATGAAGAGTCCGGCCGCGGTGCTGAAGTTGATCAGGCTCTGGATTATTCCGAGGTCGA
Source organism: Bathyarchaeia archaeon (assembly GCA_050014495.1). GTDB lineage: Archaea > Thermoproteota > Bathyarchaeia > TCS64 > TCS64 > UBA8941. Next base: position 80,675 of record JBEKDF010000002.1, on the reverse strand, counting down.
CCATGGATAACCCGAGGGAGAGTATATAGGGTTGCCAAACGACAATGAGCATCCCGAAGCCCAGCTGGGAGATCAGGATCTGTAGGGCGAGGACCCGTATGTTTCCCTCTAGGGCTAGGTATTTGCTGATCGAAGGCACCGAGGCACGACCCGTTAAGGAAGAGGAAAGCGGGTTAGATTAAAAAGACGGTGGGTCCCGACTACCCGAGGGCGCCGGCGAATAGAGCGATGTTCCTCCTCACATCTGCGACGTCGTACATGCCGATGTTCCAGGCGTCGATGAAGTCGTGGAACCCGAGGACATACCTTATACATACCTCTGCATCATCCTTGTACCTCCCGGCAGCGAGGGTCTTTATGACGTAGACACCCTTCCCAGCGTCGTGGAGCACCTTCAGGGCATCGAGACGCTCCTGCTGGTTCCCGTCCTCCAGGTATGTCCCAACCTTGTTAAGAGGGGCACAGACGACGTCGATGTCGGGGTAGTTTAGGACCTGGAGGAGGGTCTCGGTGCTGTGGGTTGAGAGGGCAATCTTCTTGATGAGGCCGGAGTCCCTCGCCTCCATGTACGCCTCCAGGGTACCTTTTCGGCCCTTGAGGTCCTGGCTCGTGTAGGGTCTGTCGTTGGCATCCTTCCTCTCTATCGGTCTCGGGGGCACTATGTGGAGGAACATGATGTCGATGTACTCTGTTCCGAGGTCCTTTAATGCGAAATCAACGGCCTTGACGCCTTGCTCATAGGTAGCGGCGTTTGACTTATCTGAGACCACGACGGTGCTCCTCTTCACCCTCTTCAGCGCCTCTCGTACGTGAGGGTGGGTGCCGTAGTCGTCTGAGGTGTCCCACATGTAGACGCCGAGGCGGGAGGCCTCCGCTAGTATCTCGCCTCCCTCAACGGGTGTCTTGTCCCCCTGCGTCATATGATCGTCTGGGCCCTTTTTGATCGCGAGGGGCTCGGTCCCGAAGCAGAGCCGACTCACCTTCAAGCCAGCGAGTTTGATGTTCTGCATATAAATCGGGTCGAGATGGATGCTACTCATAGATAAAACATGCCATAACGCTGCGATGCACTCACATCAGCGGCCACCTGTTTAAATTATGCGGCACAACAAGGACAGACGATAACCATGGAGTTCTATGACGTCATTAAGACGAGGCGGAGCATCCGCAGCTACAAGTCAACGGAGATACCTGAGGACGTCCTCGGCAGGGTTCTCGAGGCAGCGAGGGTCGCCCCCTCGGGGAGCAACAGGCAGCCCTGGAAGTACATCCTCATCAAAGACTCAGAGCTGAGGAAGAAGATCGCCACACTTAGCGGGGGTCAGCCCTGGATAGCGGAGGCCCCGATAGTCGTCGTGGCTTGCGGGAACGACATAAAGTATGACCGTGGCGGCTACATGGGTGAGATGAGCTTCCTCATAGACTCGGCGATTGGCCTCACCCACCTCATTCTCGCTGCACGTGAGGAGGGACTCGGCACCTGCTGGATAGGTCTCTTCGATAACGAATCTATCAAGGAGTTCCTGGAGATCCCGCCTGGGTGGAACGTCACCGCCGTGACGCCCCTCGGCTATCCGAAGGACCCTACGTGGACATTCCCAGGGAGGCGTAAGGAGATCAGTGAGATAGTCTCCGTGGACGAGTGGTGATGAGTGGCGAGGATTCGCTTAGTAGTCTTCGACATGGCGGGCACAACCGTCGACGACGTGATCGATGGTATGCCGCTCGTCCTCCGCAGCTACGACGACGCGTTCCGGCGCCACGGAGTGGAGGTCCCTATGGAGACCCTGAACGACATGCGTGGCCGCGACAAGCGGGAGGTCATAAACATGCTCGGCGGGGACAAGGCACAGGCCATCTACAGGGACTTCGTCGAGATGCTCCAAGATAATATTGGGAGGGTGAGGGAGATTGAGGGCACTTCGAAGACGTTCACCTGGCTTAGGGAACATGGAGTAGCGGTAGGCGTTGAGAGCGGCTTCCCAGCGGTCGTAACACACGACATAGTCAAGCACCTTCGATGGGAGGAGTCGGGACTCATCGACTACTGGACGTGCAGCGAGATCGTGGACGAGGAGAGGCCCAGCCCCGCCATGATCAGGCGTACCATGCGCCACTGCCACATCAGGGACCCAGCGGAGGTGGTCAAGGTGGACGACACCGCTATTGGCATTGAGGAGGGGCATAACGCGAAGGCTCATACGGTAGCGGTCCTCACCGGCACACAGAGGAGAGAGAAACTCGAGGCAGTGAAGCCAAATGCCATCCTCCCTAGCGTCAGGGAGCTACCCGACTACCTGAAAGAAAAGAGTCTCGTCTAATTAATTACCTTCATAGTCTCGAAAGATAAGGGGTGTCGGAGAATCGACTCTTTTTGGTTTGGATTTTCCGCGAAACCCTTTTAATGTATCCCCTGTATCCCTCTTTTCGCGCGGCCTCTGTGGTGTAACGGTAGCATACGGGACTGTGGATCCCTTGACCTGGGTTCGACTCCCAGCTGAGGCCCCATCCCGCGCGTCGGCAAACCTATAAATGGGCGATGTCGGCTAACAGTGGTGGGCGGAGGTCGCCCAGCTAGGCCAAAGGCGTAGGACTGAGGCTCCTATCCCGAAGGGGTTCATGGGTTCGAATCCCATCCTCCGCACCATTTCATACATCCTCCGCACTTTTCGGAGGTCACTTGCGCTTCCTGAATACCTTAGCATCACCGACATCGCATACGTAGTCGAAGCCAGACTCGACCAGTTTACAGACTTCATCGACCTTCGTTGCCGCCTTGCTGATGAAGCCTTCATTCTGCTTATCGTAGATTGCTTCCTCGAGTTGAACGTAGACCAGTATGTTCTTGATATTCTTGTGTCCGAGGAATGCGCGCACGAGCGTTAAGCGGGGCTAGATGTTGATGAGCAGGACCGCGGCGAGGGTCAGGGCGATACCGAGGGCGTTGACCCAGTTTATCCGCTCCTTGAAGAGGAGCCAAGCGATGACAGTGACGAGCAGGAGGCCACCCGAGTTGACGAGAGGGAAAACTATCGCACCAGGCAGGGCTACGAGGGCGAGGAGGGTTGATAGGTTCCCGCCGATATTGAAGGCCCCGACAACGCCTCCGTAGGCGTAGTCCTTCCTCGTTATCTCGGCGCGGTGCCTGAGGGCGACGGGGACTGTGATGAGGGTCGCTGATGTGAAGACGGCTAGGAAGAAGACATCCCTCTCAGGGCTAAGGCCGGAGGCGACTAGGACCTTGGATGAGAATTGGGCGAAGCCCTGGACGAAGACCTGCGTCATTATTAGCAGTAGAGTCTCCCTATCAAGAGAGCCATTCAGCCCCCCGCCTATCTTAGCTGCTAGGAGGGGGAGGGAGATGAGTGCCACAGCGACGCCAACTATTTGGTTGATCCTAAGGCTCTCGCTGAAGACTATGACGGATAGGCTAACAGGGATGAACACAGACAGCTGACTAGCGGACACGGCAATCGAGGCCCCGCGTCTGCCGATAGTCGTCATGCCTAGGTACATGCCACCGATATAGAGGAACCCAGTCACGAAGCCGAGGCAAAGTGTGAGGACCGAGGCTGGGTGGAGCCCGTTGATAAGGAACATGGCTGCGCTTAAGGCGAGCGCTGTGCAGTAGTTCGCGGCTATGACACCCCAGCGGGTCTTGATGAATCCAATAGCAAAACGGTTAGTGATGTTGATGCCAGTAATCGTGACGATCCCCGAAACAATAAAGAGCATCGGGGGGACGCCACTGAGATCCAAGGCAGCTTACCCTTCACCATCCACATCTCCGGTTATATAATATTGGAGGCACACAGTCGCGTAAATCAGTAACCGATTTTACTGAATATCATGGCAGCAGATCGGTTAGCGGGAGAGTCATTGGCGAGACTCAGCAAGGAATCGCCTCTGAGGACCTTATCCGCCAGCGATGAGTCTGAGGCAATCTTGCCAATGTACTTTTCGCCAGTCTTCCCCTCGATGTCGCCTTCCCAGTCCTCTGGGAATCGATAGTTCCCGACGACATAGAAGCGCTTGTAGTTGAGGCCCAGCTCATCCAGAAGCCTTCGGGTTCTCTTGACGTGCTCGAACGCCTTATTGGACGGGTCTATTATGTCGATGACGTCATCCACCTGGGGGGTGACGCGACGGTTGAGCTGCTCGAGGCCTGCGGGGGAGTCGATTATGACGTGGCTGTAGCTTCGGAGCATCCCCTCGAGTGCCATCCTCATGGCCTTGTTAGGCGTGCAGTAACAGCCCTCACCCCACTTGACGCCTAGGCTGAGGAGGTCGAACCCCTCACCCTCGTAGAGTCCCTCCTCCCAGATTCGGGCCTCCAGTTTCTCCAACGGGAAAGGCTGTGGGGCGTCTGTACCATCGCTCTCCCTCTCCATCGTGTCGAGGAGGAGTTCAGAGATCGTGGACTTTCCCGCCTCCTCGAGGTCCACGCCGACCATCTCTGCGAGGTTCATGTCGGGGTCGAGGTCGACGAGCAGAATGGGCGTTTCCCCCTTCTCGATGAAGTGCTTGGCGAGGATGGCTGTGAAGCTCGTCTTCCCTGTGCCACCTCTACCCAATACAACTATTCGCTCCAACGGTGGTCACCAAGCGACGGTGATGGCCTTTTGTGGACATGCCTTGACGCATTTGCCACAGCGTGTGCAGAGGTCGGTCCAGACAGCGGTCACCTGCCAGAACTCGGGGTCATAGGGGTTGCTCTGCTTGGTACCGAGGGTCTCATGGCGGATGAAGACTGTAGGGTCGCAGGATTTGAGGCACTCACCGCACTCGCGTGGGTCAATGCCACCTGAGGCATTCCCGCACTTCTTCTGATCCACTATTATCTTTGTCCTACTCACCAAAATGCCTCCTAGTACTGACCCTTGAGTCCGGGGATGTCGTCACGTGGGATAAGTCCGAGAGCGTCGAAGTTACAAGTGTCGCGGCAGAGGCCGCATCCAAAGCACTTGTTTTGGTCTATTATCACTCGCTTTATTGTCGCATTATAGTGTATCGCCCCAAACTGACATCGGGCTACGCACCTCATACAGCCTTGGCAAAGGTCAGGGTTAACCTCTGCCACGTACTCAGCCTTGTAGACGGTGTATATCCCGAAGTCGTTGCGGAGGCGGAGGCCGCCACACTGGGGGACCTCACAACTGCAGATGGCATTGATATATGGGACTGGTTGGAACCAGACCGTGGAGACTCGCCCCTTCCTGTTCTGCTCCTCGAGAGCCGCTACTGCCTCTTCACGCCCTAAGCGGACCTTAGTATCCTTTGGTATAAAGCGCGGTAACTTTTCGATCACCCCACTGAGAGCGCCGAAGTTTATGCAGCAGACATCCTTGCACCCCTTCTGCATCCAGCGGCACATGCAGTAGTTCTGGATGATGGGCTCCGCGGCCAAGTTGAGCATAATAGTCTTCGCCTCCTCAAGGGGGATCACTTGGCCGAAGTGGCCATCCGCCCTGACGGGGTTCCTGTGTCTGCTCTCGCTGTGGATCATGTTTTCGGCCTGCCATCGTAGGAGCCTACCAACTATGGGCATCTTGAGCTTGTAGCCAAGGCCAATGCTGCTTATGCCCATCATTTTCCTGATGTAGACCTGCTCGAAGTTCATCCACTGCTCAGTTAGGTATGCCTCCATCTGCATCTCCTCGGCTAGCTCGTTCGAGTAGTTGCGGGCGTTGAGGTACCACTTCCCACCGGCGCCGTGCTTCATACACCACTGACACAAGGTTGGTTCTGAGACTAATCGGGCCGAAGAAGATTTAACAGTTAAGCAAGACCCGGGACTAAGCCGCTGCGAAACAAGCCACAGTTAAATATGAAATACAAAGAAGCCTTTTCCATGCCCGAGTCAGAGCTTATAGTCAGCCTCTCTGATGCCTCCCGAGGTGACGTAAGTAAGGTAGGCAGTAAAGCAGCCAACCTCAATGACCTTATAGACAAAGGTTTCCCCGTCCCCGATGGCTTCGTTGTTACCACCGCGGCTTACACTCTATTCGTAAACGAGAATAAGGGACTGCAAAGCCAAATCGAGAGTGAGCTCGCGGGCATAGACTATAATGACCCGAGGTCGGTCGAGGAATACGCGAGGAAGATTAGGGAGGCGATCGAGGGGTCGAGTTTCCCCATGGAACTCGCGTCGGAGATCAGGGAAAGGCTCAAAGGAATGGGCGGGAAACCAGTCGCCGTCCGCTCATCCGCAACATCCGAGGACCTCGGTACAGCCAGCTTCGCTGGCCAGCTGGAAACCTTCCTCAACGTTCGAGGTGCAGATTCCGTCATCGAATCTGTGAAAGGCTGCTACGCCTCCCTCTGGACGGGGCGAGCACTCTCATACATGCACAGGAACAGCGTGAGCTACGAGGACGCGAAGATGGCCGTTCTAATCCAGGAAATGGTGCCCTCCCGCAGCAGTGGCGTCATGTTCACGGTAAGCCCCTTAACAACCGACGGCTCCGAGTTCCTCATCGAGTCCACCTTCGGACTCGGGGAGGCCCTCGTCAGCGGCAGGGCAACACCCGACAAGTATGTCCTCGGCAGAGATAGAGAAGGCTTCAGGGTACTAGCAAAGGAAATAGGGACAAAGACCACGATCGCTCAGGCATCGAGAGATGGGGTCGAGTACATCGACCTCGAAGAAACTCAAGGCTCGAAACCTAGCTTAACCGATGAGAAAGCTCTGGAGCTAGCACAGGTCGGAGCGAAGATTGAAGCGGTGTTGGGCTCCCCCCAGGACATCGAATGGAGCATAGGGGAAGAGGAAAAGTTATACATCCTACAGAGTCGCCCCATCACGACTTTACGCATTGAGGCAGCCGACGAGATTCTATGGACCCGGGGTTATAGTGATGACTACTGGAACGACCCGGTGACACCCCTCTACTTTGAGCTGCTCGGTGACCACCTGACCCAGTACGTTAACATCGAGCTCAACGACATAATGGGGTACAAGTCGCTAGACTCTGAGAAGACTAGACAGCTACTCCGACTCCACAAGGCGCATGCCTACTTCAACCTCGAGGTCCTAAAGAGGAAGGTGGAGAACGAGATACCTCCCTTCCTGAGGAACAACGACGTCCTCAACTACTTCCCCGAGGGCTCAGGCCCCTATGGAAAGGAGACTATGAGAAGACTCCGCTTCAACACTATCGGGCGCATATGGGCGGAAGTACGTGTCACCTTCAAGGACCCTAACGGTTCGGGAGGCAAGACCGACAAGGCTTATGAGGAGTGGGTGCTGAGGGAGTTCGACCCATTCTTCCTCAGCTTCGATGAGAGGCTTAGGGCTGTCGATGGTGCCACCCTCAGTGGATACATTGAACTCGCAGACGAGATCCACGAGCTGATGATCGGCCACTATCGCTTGGTTCGATACGGCATCCCAGTTCACAACATTGGCATGAATCTTATCACCCAGTACCTTTTGGTGAGGTTCCTCGGCGCTGAGGAGGGGAGGAGGGTGTACCCTATACTCGTCTCCGGTCTTAAACATAAGACGAGTGAGACGAACGCAGAGATCGAAGAACTATCAGTGAAAATAAGGGCATCCCCGGAGTTGAGAAGAATGATACTCGAGAAGCCCTCGATAAATCTCTACGATCTACTCTCAACATCAAACCTAAAAGAGGTGGCTGAGTTCAAGACCGATTTCGATGCCTTCCTAACCGAGTACGGGGTCAGGGGCTTCACCCGCGAGGTCTACTATCCGCGATGGGGGGACGAGCCGAAGTACGTATTTGACATACTCAAATCCCTGGTCTCCGGGGACGCCATCGATGTCGCAGCAGCGGAGGAAAGGAGTGGAAAACTCAGGCTCGAGACAGAGGCGAATGTTAAGACAGCCATTGATGGGCAAATCTTTGGCTTCGCAAAGTGGAGCCTCCTCTCGGGCATCCTTGGCAACGCAAGGCGATATATTGTCTTCAGGGAGCAGCAGCGCTTCACCCTCGACAAGTGGATTACCATGAGTAGGCAGCTCCACCTTGCCCTAGGCGCGAGGCTTGTAGAAAAGGGGATAATCAGCCAACCCTCGGATATTTTCTTCCTAACCAAGTCGGAGGTTAGAAGCCTTGCACTGAGAGATTCTAAAGAAACAGCAGAAACGATCCGCTCTTACATTGAGTCGAGAAGGGCCGAGTTCCTCCGATACGAGAACTCAACGCCCCCAAAGTTCCTGCAGGGTGAGAGGGAGTTTAACGACCCACCGCCAGACGAGTCTAGCACATTCAGGGGGATACCAGCCAGTCAGGGTGTGCTCACCGCCCCCGTGCGGGTGCTTGGAAGCATCGACGACATCTGGCAGGTGCAGACGGGTGAGATACTCGTTGTGCCGAGGACGGACCCGGGGTGGACGCCGGTCTTCAGTAAGATAGGTGGCCTCGTCACCGAGATGGGTGGAGTACTCAGCCACGGCGCTGTTGTGAGCCGAGAGTACGGTATACCCGCGGTGACAAACGTGCACGCCGCGTGTAGCCTCTTCAAGACTGGGCAGAGAGTTACCATAGATGGCGTGAGGGGGATTGTGACGCTTGAATAGGGGAATGGAGCCGCTAACCCACACGCCGGGAACCCACCGTGAGTGGAATGAGAGCTACTATCTCTGCTTCAGCGACAGGCGAAGCCGGCTAAGTGGGATGACGCGCCTGGGCTTCAAGCCAAATAAGGGAGAGGGCTCAATCTTCCTCCTACTCTTCCTCCCAGACGGTTCCGTAGCCACCTTCCAAGGAGCCGAGAAGATTAGTTCCTACCCTGAAGCCCTCAAAGCCTGTGGAATGACACACGCAAGGCAGCTGGATGGCTCCTGGAGTTACAGGTTCAACGGCGGAGCCGCAATCATCAGTGACCCCGCTGACTTTCCCAGGATAAGGGATGACCCAGCCCTTATCACGCGGCTGGCCCCCGTATTTCTCGACCTTCACTTTGACCCCATCAACGAGACCTACGAGTACAGCGATCATATGACGCCGGAGTCTCGGGAAATCGGTAAGAAGAGCGGGGATGAGCACTGGGAGCAGGTCGCGAAGATCAGCGGCGAGGTACGAGTCGGGGGAGATGTGTATAGACTCACCGATGTCATAGGTCAGCGGGACCACACGCACGGAGTCCGCGACTGGACGGGCGTCGGAGATTGGCTCTACTACGTCGTCTGGTTCAATGAGGGGTTGGCTGTGAACCCCGCAGCGATAGCCCTCGACGATGGGAGGCTAAGCGTCGGAGGGTTCCTCTGGAAGGAGGGAAGGAACATCCCAATCGTGGGCATACATATACTCAATCAGCAGTTCAAGAATGGCGTCATACCCGTGAGCTCTGTCTTGGAGCTGACCGACGCCGACGATGCGAAGCATGTTCTCAAGGGGAAGGCGGGGCCCGTTGTACCGATTCCATTCATCGACGAGCACGGTGAGGTATCCATCCTCGCTCAGAGCTTCGGTGAGTACGAGCTTGACGGCGTGAAGGATGGATATGGTACTTACGAGACCCTGAGAATAGGGAATAGAAGGACCTAGATTTGAGTATAGTAGCGCATAAGCAATCGCGTCACATCTATGGTTGAGATGATCCCGGTGAGTTTCTTATCGCCATCGACGACAAAGCAATGGTCCTCCTTTCTCTCGATCATCTCCTCAATCACCTTCATTACACTCTCCTCCTCACGGAACACAATCGGGGGGTGTAGTTCGATCGTGCTCAACGGAGTATCCAGCATCGTTTTGGAGAGAAATGCTAGGTCCTCGAGAGTGACGTAGCCGATGACGTGCTCTTCCGGGTCGACGACTGGCATGACCCGGAAGCTAGTTTTCCCAAAGGCGTCCATAGCCTCCCTAACGCTTAAGCCCGCCTCGAGCTCTAACGGGTTCTTAGTTGAGATGTCCTCAGCCGTCAGCTTCTCCAGCTCCTTCGGCTTACTCCTCATCACCTTATAGTAGAACCTCTCCAGCGCAAGCTCCTCATGGCTGACCTTATTCGTGGGCTGGATGGGGTAGAAGCTGTAGGCACCTGAGACGAAGAAGCAGACGACGGTGGCTAGTATAATGGGGATGATGGTATGGGCGCCAAATACCTCGGCCATGAATATGATGGGGGTCAGCATCATCTTATGGACGCCCGCGGAGAACGCCGCCATCCCCATGAGTATGAAGACGGGGGTCATCGCAGGCAACAGCACCGTGCCAACTATGGCTCCCCACGCGCCTCCGAGGAGAAGCGTGGGGAGAAAAAGTCCACCCGTCCCCCCAAAGTTCATCGTCACGCCCGTGGCGACCGTCCTCAGCAAAAGCACCACACCCAACGCTATCAGTGAACCCCCAGTGAGGAGCGGGACCATCTGGAACCCGGGCCCCACTGCCTCAGGCACGAAGTACCCGATCGTGCCCAAGACGAAGCCGCCAACGAGCAGCATCAGCGGGTAGCCTCCCATAACTATAATCTGTTTGGCGAGCCTCTCACAAGCCGCGTAGGCGCTTGTGAAGACGAACACTATTCCACCCGTGGCGAGTCCGAAGCCCATAGCTATTGGCAGCCAGATAAGCGGAAGCGCAGGGATGTCGAGCTGGAGATTGGGAACGAGACTCGGTGCCCCTAAGGCGACTGAAACTAGGTAAGCCGTGGAGCTCGCTATCGCTGCCTCGATGAATGACTCCTTCTCGAGATCCCTCCTGTATGGGAGCTCAAGCGCGAAGAGGAGTCCCGTTAGAGGTGTCTTGAAACTGGCGGAGAAGCCCGCGGCGACGCCTATCATGAGCGCCTTCCCCGAGTCCATCCGTAGTCGAAGTATCTTGTTCAGCCAGCTGGAGAAACCCCCAGAGATTACCATGGAGGGCCCCTCAGGGCCGGCGGAGCCACCGAAGATCGAGGTGGCGACCCCCGACGCCGTCTTCACGATCGCCTCCCTCGGCATCATACCGCTCGGCGTCAGATGGAAGACCTCTAGGATCATGTGGAAGCTGCTCTTAGGCGTCCTGTACCAAGCGAGTAGGTGGACGAGGAAATAGCTAAGCACAAGGCCCGTGAATGGGAAGATGAAGAAGAGGGTGGGCGTCTTCAAGGCGTCCTGATAGAAAATCTCCCAGGCGTAGAAGATGACTCCGTTTATCCCCGAAGCAGCGACCCCTGCCACGACGCCTGTTGCGATGGGCATCAGCCACCAGGAGAAATTTGAGCGCTTCGTCAGCCATCAACCCTTATTAATCCTGTGAGATTAACGCAGGTATCTGAGTCGTGGTAGATTAAAACTTGGCGGAGAAGTTCGTGAAGCCTCCCTGGCTCTACATCATCATACCCTTCTACGCAATACAGAGCTGCATAGGGACCTACATCACGCTACGCATCCTCGACCTCGGTGGGAGCGTGCTAAGCGTCGGCCTCGCCAGCTCGGCCTACAACATCTCCCTGATACCCTCAGCATTCATCGGTGGAAGGATCGCCGACTACATCGGGAAGAGGCGCCCCATCCTTGTGCTGAGCGCCGTCGGGCAACTGCTCACTCTTAGCATTATTGCGTTATCTGGGGACATCAACTTCATAATCGGATTCTACGCCATCTACAGCTTCTTCAGCAGCTTCAGCCCCACCATCTTCAGCCTTCTCCTCATGGACACCGTAGCCAAGGAGAACCTCGGCGAGGGGAGCGCCTTCAGCTTCAAGTACATGATCTACGGAAGCCTCACGGGGAATACTCTCAGCTTCCTCGTCCTGACGTCCCTCCCCCTCACGGCTGTGGCCTTGCTCCCCATCGCATTCAGCACCGCGCTGCTCGTGGCGTGCATAGTACTCGTGAAGGACTCGAAGACGAAGACGGAGAGGCAGGCGATAGCATTCGACCCCGATGCCCTCATCTCCCGCCTAACCCACCTCCCTGTGCTCATTCTAAAGGTCCCCAAGTTGGAGGACTTCAAGGGACTCGTCGACGGGGCCCGGAGCACGGTGACAAGGGATATCCCAATCATAATGGCAACGAATGCCCTCTTCTTCCTCGGCGCCAACCTATTCTTCACCAGCTACACCCCATTCCTCAACGCGAACAACCTCACCTACCTCGAGATTACGGGGCTAAGCATCTTCATCACGTGCATAAACGGGCTCGCCGCCTCCCAAAGGCTCAGCGGCTTCAGCAGGAAAGGGGACCCCGGCATGTTGGTAGAGTTCCTCAGCCTCAGGGCGATGGCCTTCCTCTTCGGGGCTATCGAGAGTCTCTACTTCTTCGGTCACGATGTCCTTTACGTGACGCTCCTCCTCTACCTCCTCATCGGTATGGCCTACACGAACATCACAATAGGCATGAATGCCCTCCTCTACAGGTTCCTCCCCCGAGAGGGGCAGGGGGGCACCCTCGGAGTCTACAGTGCCATAAACAGCGTCGCGTTGTTCCTCGGCAGCTTCCTCAGCGGGACAATCAGCTTCTTCCTCGGCTACCCGGTCACCTTCCTCTTCAGCAGCATCGCCCTCTTTGGCTCCGCGAGCCTACTGGAGTGGCACTTCAAGCCAAGACGCGCTGTGGATGAGGAACCGATCTAGGCGAGAAACAACTCAGCTACTCGTTCCGATGGGCCGACCAGGCTGACTGACTTCGAGCCCTCTACTGCCTCGACGAGGGCCCAGAAGTTCAGGGCCTGGGGGACGTTTGACTTATCGACATCGAACCAAAGTTCTAGACGGGACTCGCCACCATGTTCCCCGGTACTGAGACAGAAGATGAATGGGTAGTTCCTATGCTCCGAGGAGAGGAGTAGTTGCCTCTCTCTGGCCTCAACGAGCCTCATTAGTGCACCCTCGAAAGATAAGCCACCACTGACCAAATCCAGTGGCACAACCTTGCGACTTGGCTTCAAAATGGTACCTGCCTCGCCATCCTCATTGTCCTCGGCGGAGAACAAGTCCAGCCCATAACCCGTTAACCTAGTAGATGCAACGTAACCAAGCCGTGTGTTTCTTCTGCCCCTCGGCCAATCGACGGTAGAAGCAGCAATCCTCCGAATCGCTGCCCCAGTATCGATGACCTCCTGGGCGATGTAGTGGGTGAGTAGTCTGATCATATGTGCCACGATTTCGTCTAGGTCACCGGGTAGACGATCTAGATTCTGGGCATCGTAGTGTTTAGCAGTGTTCGGGATCGATGGAATGCTGGCGAGGTCGCCGAGGAAGACACAGATATGCATCCACGATTTGGGCTCCGTGGAGAAACCCGCCCACTGGAGGGCACCCGATATAAGTCTCATGGATTCCGCCTCCTCGACCGTGAATGTGAGGATCGGCTTCTGCCCCGGATTTAGGAAATAGGCCACGTCCGCGATGGCTCCGTCCTCCTGACTCACGTGGTTCCTCTCAACGTGGAATCCGAGGCTCGTCCCCCTCTCTATGAGCCACTCGGTGACACTCACCGCGTCGGCTGGGATGCCCGTCGGCACCTCACCTGTATGCTTCGGCCAAACGACTCCACTCATCCGGGGTGAGTCGCCAGTCGAGGGCCCCCATGAACTCCATAATATGGATGGGGTTCGTCGACTTGGGAATAGTGAATATGTTATCTTGTGCTATCAGCCAGTTTAGAGCGACTTGAACGCGGGTCTTGCTATGGGCCTTAGCGATCTCGTCCATCACCACGTTTTGTGTCTGGAGGATGGCCCCTCTCTCTAGTGGCCTGTAGGCGATGAGGCTCACCCCCATCCTCCGGCATGTGGGGAGGAGCTCCATCCGGGGCTTTTGGTCGAGGAGACTGTACTGGACCTGGTTCGCGACTAGCTTCGTCTCCCTGAGGAGATTCTGGGCCTCCTCCATGAGCTGGGCGCTGAAGTTGCTAACCCCAATAAAACGGGTGTGCCCCTCCCGGAGGCACTCCTCCATCGCGCCCATCGTCTCTTTGAGGGAAACGTCGGGGTTCGGCCAGTGGATGAGATAGAGATCAACATAGTCGCTGCCAAGGCGTTTGAGGCTCGCCCTAATCGAGCGTAGCAGGTCATCTCTGTGTAGGTGGTTGTGCCAGACCTTAGAGGTTATGAAGAGCTTCCCACGGTCCATCCCCTCAATCGCCTCACCGACTAGCTCTTCAGCGTGGCCCGCACCATAGTATTCGGCGGTGTCGATGTGGGTCAACCCGAGCTCTACCGCCATCCTTATGGCGGTCACAGTCTCGCTATCCCGTACCTTATCAGGGGTCTCCCTGCCACCCATGCCCCATGTCCCAAGGCCGAGGATGGGTATATTTACGCCCTTTGTTAATTCCCTGAACTCCATCATGTCGAAGCAACCTCCTTGGTGGAGGAGGGAATGGGGAGGATATGAGGTTTAGGCGACGAGCCTCTGCATGAAGCCCGTATAGTCGTCAGGTGGGATCGTTGGCTTGAACCCCTTCGTGATCTCCTTTGCGAGCTTCGCCTTGTCGTAGAGGAGATCGATGCAGGTTAGCGCCATCACCTTCGCTGGGAGGACGTAGGCGATCTGCTTGTCGACTATCTTGTAGTCGCGCCCGTGCCCCCTACCTGTGCAACCGCCCATGCCGATACTCGTCGTTGGCATTATGCAGCTTACGTCGCCCAAGTCGGTTGAGCCCGTTGAATGGCCCTTCACCTTGATCTGTCCCTCACCAACGAGGGAAGAGGCGTTCGCCTTCAGAATCTCATCGAGTGCAGCGTCCTTGATGTACGGCATGTAGCCGGGGTGGTCGTCTATCTCTACTTCAGCCCCAACCGTCATCGCCCCCGCTGTTAGGGCTCTATTTACCTTGATGTTCGCGTCCTTAATCGCCTCAACAGTTTTCCCCCTCACGTAGCTCTCCATACGGACATCAGCTGGGACATTGTTCACGATCTCCCCGCCCTTCGTGATTATGGGGTGGACCCTGATGTTATCCTCGTCCCTGAAGGTCTCCCGCTGCGCGTGAATGCCCATGAGACCGAGCATCGCTGCGTTTAGAGCGTTGATACCCTTATGGGGGCTCCCCCCGGCGTGGGCCTCGAGCCCGATGTAGTGGACCATCTTCCCCACGAAACCATTGTTGCTCCCGCCAACGCTGAGCTTCTCCGTAATCTCGCTGTCGGTATGGCTCCCGAGACTGATGGTGATATCCTTCATGTGGCCTAAGCGGATGAACTCCTGCTTCCCCCCGAAGAACTCGAGCTTCCCCTTCTCCCTGAGACTGTTCCTGTAGTCGATCTCAAGGTACTCCTCTGCGGGGACAGCTAGGAGGGCTACATTGCTATTGAGCTCCCCCACAACCTCATTCAGCCCGAAGCCCGCGCCGAGCATAGCCGCCATCTGGGCATTATGGCCGCAGGAGTGGGCCGCCCCAGTTATGGGGTCGCACTCCGGGTGGTCAGGTACGCGTATCGCGTCCAGCTCACCGATTACGCCGATGACCGGCCCCCTCCCCTTCTTCTTCAGATAAGCCTTTGAGCCCGTGATCCCGATCTTCGAATCGTAGGCCCACCCCATCTCACCGTACTTCCTCTCTGCGAGCTCAGCCGTCTTCCACTCCTTGAAGCCGAGCTCCGGGTTCCTCCAGATCGTCTCACCGATCTCGATTATCTCGTCAGCGCGGGTGTCTATCACATCCAGCACCCTCTTCTTGATGGATTCCTTAGACATGACGAATAGGTGGATCCGATGCGGATTTAACGTTGATTCGTCGCAGTGATGGGTTTAAACGCTAATAAAAAGAGAAGAAATCCTAAATCGTCCAGCTGAGTCTGGGTGGTGTAAATAAAAATACCAGAGGCGAATTTCCGCCTTTGGTTTTTCCTATAGTTGGTGGGGGTTAGACCTCTTGCTCCTGAGGACCGCGAAGGCGATCACCAGGAGGAAGACGAAGCCGATCGCGTAACCGAGTATATGCATGTTCGCATCTCCGCGGGAGACGACTAGCAGCAGCGGGGCAATGAGCAGCGAGACTAGGTTGACTACCTTGATCATAGGGTTTAGAGCAGGTCCCGCTGTATCCTTCAGGGGGTCTCCAACCGTGTCGCCGATGACGCTCGCTTTATGCCTCTCGGAGCGCTTACCAGTGTTGTTCGCCGGGTCGCTGGGCTCTCCCTCGATCTGCTTCTTGGCATTGTCCCAGGCGCCTCCCGCGTTCGCCATGAAGACGGCGAGGAGCTGACCGCTGACGATTATCCCAGCGAGGAAGCCGCCCAGCGCCAGATCACCGATTAGCAGACCGACGACTATCGGCATCAGGACGGCCAGCAGGGCGACACTGACCAGTTCGCTCTGCGCGGCCTGTGTGCAGATTGTGACCACGGCGCCGTAGTCGGGCTTTACCGTACCCTCCATCACGCCTGGTATGTGGAATTGCTTACGTACCTCCTCAACTATCAAGGAAGCAGCCCTCTGGACTGCTCGTAGAAGCACCGAGCTGAACAGGAAGGGCAAAGCGCCGCCGATCAGTATGCCTACGAAGACACGTGTGTCCGCGATATCCAGTACAATAGGGGCACCCCCAGAGGACTGAAGTGTCTCAATGTATGAGCCAAAAAGGCTGACCGCTGCAATAACGGCGGAGGCGATGGCGATCCCCTTCGTGATCGCCTTGGTCGTGTTCCCGGTCGCGTCGAGCTCGGAGAGGGTCCTCTGACCCTCCTCGCTGTCGAACTCGTCCTTGCACATCTCGGCGATGCCGCCGGCGTTGTCCGAGATTGGGCCGAAGGCATCCATAGCGAGGTTGTTCCCCGTGTGGGAGAGCATTCCGATGCCGCTGAGTGCGATAGAGTAGGTTATAAAGAGGACAGCGCTTGTGTCAGGAACCTTGAAGCTTGTGAATATGATTCCAAGCACAACAATAGCGACGGCCCCGAAGACGCCCAACTCGATCTTCTTGGAGCGCTTCGCTAGGATGTAGCCGATAATAAGCGCGAGGACGCCGGTCAACAACAGCGTCGTTGTGATCGCCGCCGCGGGGAATGTGAAGGAGTAGATGGAGATGGATAGTATTATCGACACGACTATTATGAGAAGAGCCCAGACTGTGCTCTCGTAACCCATCGCGAGCCCACTAAGGATTACGAGGGCGGGCCCAGTCTTCGCAGAGTTGACTATATCGTTTACTGCGGCAGTACCCCGCTCTGTGAAGGCGCCAGTATACTTGTTAAACGCGATGGCGAGGAGTATACCGGTCGCCGTTGCGGAGAATAGCCTAATGTCTTGGGCGTAGAACCAGGAGAGCAAGAAGAAGGACACTATCGAAATCACGGAGGATAGGTCGTAGCTTATGTCCATGGCGCGGAAGGCGTCCTCCTTCACAGGCCAGATGGCGACCGCGTAGGTACCTATGATGGAGCTGAAGACGCCAATGGCGCGGACAAGTAGCGGGAAGACGATCCACTTTAGGCTGTGGGCAGGGTCAACCTGCATCACTGCTAAGCCTAGGATCATGGCGGAAACGATTGTAACCTCGTAGGATTCGAAGACGTCCTCCGCCATCCCGCTAAAGTCCCCGACATTGTCACCGACAAGATCAGCGATCGACGCCGCGTTCCGCGGGTCGTCCTCGGGGATGCCCGCCTCAACCTTACCGACGAGGTCAGCACCCACGTCGGCAGCCTTCGTATAGATGCCACCACCAACACGCATAAACATCGCGAGGATAGTGCCACCAAAGCCGAAGCCAAGGAGGACCTCGGGGGCGTGGGTCCCGTAGATTAGGAAGATGGTAGTTCCGCCGAGCAGCCCAAGGCCATCGGCGAGCATGCCCGCGATGGTTCCAGCGTGGTACGCCACCCTAAGGGCGTCCTTAAAGGAGCCCCTCCGAGCCTGCTGGGCGACGCGCACGTTGGCTCGGGTGCCAATGTACCTGAGGCCGATCTGCCCGATGGCCAGCGAGCAGCTGGCACCCATGAGCAGTGCGATGCCTCGCCCGATGGAGATATCCCAGGGCGAATTAGCCAGGTAGGCAGTCAGGAACAGCGCGAAGGCTAGTATGATGGCGATGGGTATGACGACGGACATCTGCTTGTTGAGGTAAGCCACAGCCCCCTCTCTGATGGAGTTTGAGATCTCCTGCATCTTAGGAGTCCCAGGGTCCTCCTTGAGGACCCTCCGGGCTAAGATCCAGGCGTAGCATAGGGCTGCGATTCCCGTGAGAACGACGACCATCAGACCTACTTGCTCGAAGAGGCTGATACCGGGGGTAATGAGGATTGATTCCATTCTTACATTCATCACTTCCAGACGGAGAGCATCAGCCCCTTCTGAGACTGCAGAGCAAGAAGCGCTATCGTGTAGACGATCGCGAATCCTGTCTGACCGTAATGGGTTGGGACCGTAGCCAACTCCGACTCACCTAACCGCCTGAAAACTGCCCTCATCAAATATTAATTTTGCCTATGTACTCGTGTAAAGAATCTATTTGAAAAATGCTAAAAACTTTAATCATTTACTCCGGTCGACTATAAGGTCTTAGCTACCCAGAATAATTATCTACCCCGACCTGGATAACATCCTCCATCGATGGTGATTAGTTGAAGCTCCTAGAGTACGAGGCCAAGGATGTCTTCAGGCGATATGGGATACCTCTCGGGTTGAGCGTCATCGCCGCGAAGCCGGAGGAGGCGAGGGACGCCTCGATGATGATTGGCAAACCTGTCGTCGTTAAGGCCCAAGTAGGTGTCGGTGGCAGGGGGAAGGCGGGCGGTATCAAACCCGCCGACACCCCTGCTGAGGCGGAGGAGGCCGCTAGGCAGATACTAGCCATGAGGATCAAGGACCTCCCCGTCCGAAAGGTTCTCGTCGAGGAGCGGCTCACCATTCAGCATGAGGTCTACCTCGGCGTCATCGTTGACAGGACGGCGAAGTGCTACACGGTCCTCGCCTCCATCGAGGGGGGCATGAACATTGAGGACATCGCTGCGAAGAGTCCGGAGAAGATAGTCAGGTACAGCGTCGACCCGTTGACTGGACTGAGGAGCTACCACGCCATTTCAATCGCTAAGAGCCTCGGCTACACTGGAAAGAAGATGCAGCAACTATCCGACATCATCCAACGGCTCAATAGGGTCTCCTACGAGATGGATGCAGAGCTCACGGAGATCAATCCACTCATCGAGACGGCAGAGGGATTCATAGCTGCCGACGCACGCCTCAATGTGGACAACAACGCCCTCTACAGACATAAGGAGCTCGAAGCGAAGTTTCTAGAGAGCTTCGAGGGGGAGCTTACACCCCGGGAGATGGAGGCCCGCGCCATGGACCTCATATACGTCGAGATGAATGGCGACATAGGCATCATCGGCAACGGCGCCGGCCTCACCATGGCGACCCTCGACACCGTCATGCTCTACGGGGGGAGGGCGAGGGACTTCCTCGACCTCGGAGGGGGAGCGAGCCCCGACCGCATAGGCAAAGCGGTCGAATTCATCCTCAGAGACAGCAGGGTCAAGGCTCTATTCGTAAACGTTCTCGGCGGCATCACCCGCTGCGATGACACCGCCATAGGCATCATCAAAGCTAGGAAGGAACTCGGCGACAATAAACCCGTAATCGTCCGCATGATGGGCACGAACGAGGAAGAGGGAAAGAGACTCCTCCACAGTGCAGGCATAGAGACGGATGACACAATGGAGGAGGCGGCACAAAAAGCCGTCAAACTCGCGAGGGGAGTCTAAAAATGAAACTCATCAACAAGGACACGAAGGTAGTCGTTCAGGGGATAACCGGTACACAGGGCAGATTCCACACCGCGAGAATGAGGGAGTATGGCACAAAGGTCCTTGCAGGGGTAACCCCGGGACGTGGCGGCCAGGATGTCGATGGAACCCCGGTCTACGACACAGTCGCCGAGGCAAAAGAGAGGAGCGGCTGCGACGCATCGATAATATTCGTCCCAGCCCCTGGCGCTCTCGACGCAGCCCTAGAGGCTATGGAGGCGGGGATGGATCCCGTCGTCGTCATAACCGAGGGGATACCCGTCCGAGACACTATCGAGCTCGTAGCGAGGGCGAAGCAGACTGGCACAACAGTCGTTGGCCCCAACACACCCGGCCTCATAAAGGCGGGGGAGTCGAAGATTGGGATAATGCCGAACCAGGTCTTCAAAGCTGGCTCGGTCGGTATAATCAGTAGGAGCGGGACGCTCTTCTACGAGATAGCAGCCCACGTCACCAACCAGGGACTCGGCGAGTCCACATGCGTCGGCCTCGGTGGCGACCCCATCGTTGGCCTCGACTACATAGAGCTCCTCAAATGGTTCGAGAGGGACCCCGAGACTAGGGGCGTCGCCCTCATCGGGGAGATTGGGGGGAATGCTGAGGAAAAGGCTGCCGACTTCATAGCCTCTGGTGGCTTCACAAAGCCTGTCGCGGCATACATCGCCGGGCGCGCCGCCGTCCCCGGGAAGAGGATGGGCCACGCAGGCGCGATAATCCAAGGCTCCACAGGTTCCGCTGACAGCAAGATAAACGCCTTAAGGGGAGCAAGTGCAGCCATCGGCGAACAACCTGTCGATGTCGCTAAAGCACTCAAGAAGGCCTTGGGCTAGCCCTCATCCATTAGGCTGAGGAGATTGTCCAGCATTCTGTAGGTGAGCCCCCAGACGACATTCTCCCCCAGTTTGAAGACCTCGCCATCCCACTCTTTCACCTTCGCCGTCGTCCTGCTCGCCCTAAGATCCTTAAGGTGTATCCACATGTAGGCGGTGAGCTCCAGGTTGAGCCTGATCTCCGGCCTGCCCTTGTAGAGGTAGACTATTGGGAGCACATCCCTATCCGGCTTCATTGAGGAGAAAATGATTGGCAGCGCTCCTATGTAGGTGAGTGAGTCAAGGTCTATGCTGGTCTCTTCGCTGACCTCCCGCACGACAGTGTCTCTGAGGGTTCTATCCTGCGGCGCTTTCTTCCCCCCGGGGAATGCCATGTCCCCTGACCACGGGTCACCAGGTACGACCGCCCTCTTGACGAGGAGGGTCTCATAGTCGTCCTCTTCCTCCCTGAGCAGAATAGCAACGGCAGCCCACGCATCAAGCGCTTCTATGCCGCGAAGCCTACGCTTCAGCCTCTCGATCAAGGGGGACCACTCGGAGTGAGACTGTCGAGGAGGTTAAAATACTAATTGCTCAGATGTCGAGTCGGGGTAGAGTTTATACACCCTGCAGGGTGACCCTCACTAGGTCCCTTAGATGGATGCGGTTGATGAGGCTCGAAAGTCTGAGGAAGCGGAAGCCTTCGTTAGGCGCGTGGAGGAGCTCAAGCAGCTCAGGGAGCGTATGGAGAGGGTCAGGCACAAGGTAGCGGTTATGAGCGGGAAGGGCGGGGTGGGGAAGAGCCTCGTCACGGTCAACCTCGCAACGACGCTCGCCGCAAAGGGGAAGAAGGTTGGTGTTCTGGACGCGGACCTCCACGGGCCCACAGTACCTAAGATGCTGGGACTCAAGGGTGCGCATCTCGAGGCTGGTGAGAACGGCATAATCCCACCGATGACGCCATCCGGGATCAAGGTCGCCTCGATGGACTTCCTACTCCCGAGCCAGGACTCACCCGTAATCTGGCGTGGCCCCCTCAAGATGGTGGCCATAAGGCAGCTGCTCACAGACGTTGATTGGGGTGAACTCGACTACCTCCTCATTGACCTCCCACCGGGGACTGGTGACGAATCGCTAACCGTCCTCCAATTACTACCGGGAATCGACGGCGTCGTCATAGTCACGATGCCCAACGAGGTGAGCGGCCAGGTCGTGGAGAAGTCCATCTCATTCGCCCGCCAGCTCAAGGCACCCGTGATAGGTGTAGTCGAGAACATGAGTTACCTCATCTGCCCTCACTGTAATAAGAGAATAGACCTCTTTGGCAGTGGCGTGGCGGAGCGCGTAGCCTCAGAGATGGGAGTACCTTTCCTCGGCTCCATCCCCCTCGAACCCAAGATAGCTCAGAACTCCGACTCGGGGACCCCCTTCG
The DNA here is from genome assembly GCA_050014495.1 of Bathyarchaeia archaeon. Taxonomy (GTDB): domain Archaea; phylum Thermoproteota; class Bathyarchaeia; order TCS64; family TCS64; genus UBA8941. The sequence continues at coordinate 58,794 of JBEKDF010000002.1, read as the reverse complement.
TCTCTGAGAACCCCAACAGTCCAGCAGCGAAGGCCTTCATCGGTATCGTAGCCGAGATCGAGAAGTTCGTGGAGCTATAGACTACCTTTTTCTCTTTCCCAGAGTATCTTCTCAGGCTCAAGCGTTCTCTCCGAGTAATTTAACTCGAAGGTGGTAGGGAAGGTTCGAGCTAGTTCAGCCATCGCCTTGAACTCGGTGCAGTGGCAGGGGGATAAAAGTTGGAGGTCGAATTGCCTCAGCCCATCGATTGTCATGTAGGTATACTCGGCTCCTACCTGTGAGGTGTGTCCCACCAATAATCGCCCTCACCATATCCCCCACCAGAGCTTCTACGTGGCTCAGGATGTTTAGGGGACCGGAGTGTGTACATCCGGTAACCACGACGAGCCCGACACCCCTCTCATGGAGGAAAAGGGATTGGTCATCGGGGATCTGATCCCCTTTCTCGGAGCCTCCCTCGACCTTCACCAGCCGCGACCTGCCCAGCTCCATGATGGTCTCGAAGCTTTTCCTCGGGACCTCACCGGTGGCCCAGACGCCGGGTGTGACCTCGACGGGGATACGAGATAATATCATCTTACCCCCTGCCGCCTCGATCTCCGCGAGCCCCTGCCCCTCGGGGATGGATATTTTACGCCTCTCTCCCTTCTCGTTGACTATGAATGACGGCGAGAACGCAGAGGGGTGGGCGAATACTTTCACACCACCCGCCGCCTTCACGGCCTCCACCGTGGCGGATGTGTGATCATAGTGTCCGTGGCTTAGCACTATGGCGTCTAATCCAGCTAGGTCTATCTTCAACTCCTTGAGGTTTCTGAGGAAGCAGTCCCGGTCGCTTCCGGTGTCGAGGAGGACGCCCCTCCGAAAGCCCGTCACCTCATAGTTGAGAAGAGCGGAGAATCCCCAGTGTCCCACTGGACCGGTGCTCTGTGTGAGATTGTCGAGAATCGTCGTGATTTTGAGGCCGCTTACGTCAGCGGGGGTTATCAGGGGTTAGAAAGAGGAGGATTAGAATATAGGCTTAGACTGCTGGTGCCTCTCCGCCTTCACCCGGTTTCCACCCCTTGACGTAGCCGAGGGTCGTCTTCACCGAGCGGCTCAGGTAGCCAAGGTCGGTATCTAGAGCGCAGAACCTGAATCCACGCTTGATGGCATCGTTTATGTCCGTGGCATCCTGAGTGACGAAGCAGTGCATCCCAGGTGCGACGCCGTGCTCGCGCCCCGCATCCACTACCTTATCGAGGGCCTCGATGAACTTGGGGTTCGTATACTGCTTGTGGATGCCCATGTCGAGGCTGAGGTCGCTCGGCCCCACGAAGCAGGCGTCGACCCCCTCGACGCTGAATATCTCGTCGAGCTTTTCCACCCCCTCGACCGTCTCAATCATGGGGATGACGAGTATCTCATCGTTCGCCGTCTTGAAGTAGTCTGGGTCACGGAACGCCGCGAGGCGCGGTCCCGCCCCCCTCTCGCCCTGTGGAGGGTACTTCATTAGACGGACGGCCTCCTTCGCCATCTTCGCAGACTCCACGCGAGGCAGGACCAAACCCATCGCGCCAGCGTCCAGCACCTTCTTGCACCAGATTAGGTCTATCCACGGGATACGCGCCAACGGCATGCATTTATCACGGGCGTAGAGCATCCCCTGGACGAGGCTATGGTAGGTCTCAGGGCCATATGCGCTGTGCTCCATGTCGCATACAAGCCAATCGAAGCCCATGTCCGCTAGGTACATAGTCATGTCGGGGTGACCAATCGACACCCAGGTCCCTATTGCCGGTTTCCCGGCCTTGAGCTTGTGCTTAACCAGGTTTCTCATAGGGTTGAAGGGTGTGTACCGAGCTTATGATTCTTCGTCTTCGGGCTGCTCTTCGATCCAACTGAACTTTTTCTGAAGCGTCTTGGGGTAGTAGCTGCGCCAGTCAAAGCTCACCTTCTTCCCCCAATCGTAGTAGATTCGAGGGTCGATGTAGTTCTTCAAGCTCGTGCCAAGGTTGTAGTCACGCGTCATCTCCTGGGCCTCGACCTGTAGCCTCATCCTCTCGATGGCCTCCCTTCCACGTAGACGCTTCCCTTCTAACTGCTGCTTCTCCTTCAGCGAGGCAGTGATATAGGCATTTTTAAGCTTCCTTATGTGATCCCGGACCGATTTGGTCTTCTCCCGAGCGGATGATAGGCGCTTCCTCGGGGTCTTCTGGTCACCGCAAGCCTTCTCGACCTCTGCGAGCTGCGCACGTAGCTCTTCCTCCCTCTTCTCCGCTTCGGCGAGCCTCTTTTCAGCTTCCACGAGCTTCTCTCGGTACTTCTTCTCGCCATCCGCTAACTTCTGGCGGATCGCCTTCTCATAGGCAGTGGCCTTAGCCTCAAGCTGTTTCAAGCGGTCCTTCTTCTTCTGGAGGCTCTGCTGCCACGTCTTGGGGATGGTACGCTTATGGTTGCAGACTATGGCTGCCTCTAAGTTAGCCTTGAGGGCAACTTGGCGCTTGATATAGTCTGGGTCCTCGGGCTTCACCAGCTGAGTAGAGAGCTTTCCACCGACGGCGTCGGTTGCATAAAGGGTCCTGAAGACCTTGGCGCTGAGCCCTTCCATTATCTCCTTGAGGAAGTCGCCAACGTGGCCCGAGTTTATGCCCTCGAATAGGCTCTCCTTCCCCGCGCCTGCGGCGAAGTCGCGTAGGTTCTGCACAACCTTCGGTGGGAGTTGGGCTGTGATATTCATCGGCACCGAGTCCTTGCCCAAGAAGTTGAAGGTGACGGAACCATCCCTGTTGAAGCATACGTGCTCGGGACGGAGCGTGCTCGCGCCCACAGTGTCGGCCTCGTCTTCATCGTCCTTCTCGTCACCGACCCTGAACTTGAGGCGGTCGATGAGGTAGCAGACCGTCGCCGTCTTACGTCTCTTCAGGTCCTCGGTGGTTAGGTTGCCTTCGATGTGTGCCTTTACCTCGTCGAGCTTCTCCTTGAGGGAGCGCGCCTTCTCGTACTTCTCCATGTCCTTCCTCTGCTTGAGGAAGCTCGCGTCCCCGGGCCAGACGTACTTCTTCTTACCACTGAGCTTGTCGGTCCAGCGGGCTATCCACATTGTGTCCGGCTCCCAGACAATCGCCTTCCAGTTACCTGGGGGTCTAGGTGCGTCTGGGCTGAGGTTGAGCTCGATGTCCTCGTAGGTTGGGCCCTGCTTCCACCTGCCCCTCCAGGGGTGCTGGCCGCGCCCCATGAATATGCTGTTGGGCTCCACGTTGTAGTTACCGAGCTCCATGCGCTGCCCGTCTACGGTAGCGTAGCCGTACTTCTCCTTGTTAGCATCGCGCAGGGCCTTCCTCTCTACAGCCTGCGCCTTCTTCACCTCGGGGGGAAGGTTCTGCTTCTCCTCCCTCTCCCTCTGCACTAGCTGTATGATATCACTGAACTCGACATCACCAGGAAGGAGCTTCACGCCGAGAGCCTTGCCAAAGTCCTCATGGAAGTTCTCGGCGAATTTGGGGTCGTCAACGTAGGGGGTACCGACCTTCTTCGCCCAGGAGATGGCCATCTCCTCCTGCTGGTCGTTTAGTTTCGTGAGTTGGCCTTTGATCTGTATGGAGAGGCCTCGGCCTATGTACTTCGGGGGGACTATGACGCTGTTGTGGTGGAGTGTGTTCACGCTGTGCACCGGGGGCTTTGATGAATACCGGGGGCTCATCTATAAAATTACCTCAAATTTGCCGGTCATAAGGTGAGTGCTTTCTCCAGTTCGTCGACCCTAAGCATGGCGCCGAATCGCTTCGCAGGTTCCCCGCCTCTGAAGATGAGGATGGTGGGGATACCCATGACGTGGTACTCCTTCCAAGACTCCGTTTGGGTGACGTCCATCTCGTAGAAGTTGACCATCGACGCCTGCTTCTCGGCAAGGGCCTTAATCTGGGGCTTGAGAACCTGGCAGGCTGGGCAACCCTCGCTACTGAAGAGTACAGCGACGGACTTCGCGGAGCCAAGCACCTTGTCCCGGAACTCGGGGTCCGTGATGGGGGTTATCTCATTAGACTCTCCTCTGCTGAATAAGCCTCTCAGCTTTGATAGGGGACTCGGATACTTTTTATAGGCGACCTGGTAGCCAACATCCTCAATCGCCTTCTCTATGGCAGCTAAGGGGATCGTCTCGTCGTAGGTGACCTTTAGCGTCTTCTTGAGATAGTTGCCCTGGGCCTTCCTTACACCGAGGACCTTCATCACTGACTTCTCTAATGTTACGACGCATGTCGGGCAGTCCATTCGGGTGATCCCGATCTCCTTCGTGACATCGGCCATGGCTATTCCCTTGGTTTCCACCTGCGGAGCAGGAGGCTGTTGCTGACAACTGTTATGCTGCTCATCGCCATCGCGCCAGCGGCGAGTATGGGGTTCATCTGTAGCCCCCAGGGAATGAGGACACCGGCGGCGACTGGGATAAGCGCCGTATTATAGGCGAAGGCCCAGAAGAGGTTCTGCTTGATCTTATTGTATGTGCGCTTGCTGAGGTCGATGGCCCTCGCTACGTCCTCGAGGTTGTTCTTTATGAGGACGATTCCTCCCGTCTCAATGGCGATGTCCGTGCCGCTACCGAGGGCGATGCCCACATCGCTGGCGGCGAGGGCGGGAGCGTCGTTTACGCCGTCTCCAACCATGGCGACGATTAATCCCTCCTTCTGCAGCTCCTTGACGACCTTCACCTTGTCCTCGGGGAGGACCTCAGCTCTATAGTCGTTTATGCCAACTTGCTTCGCTATGGCATCGGCCGTTCTCTTGTTGTCGCCGGTTATCATGATGACCTTGAGGCCCATGTCGATGAGCTTCTTCACAGCCTTAGGTGCGTTCTCCTTAATCTGGTCCGCGACAGCGATTATACCGACCACCTTATCGTTTGCTGCCACGAAGGCGAGGGTCTTCCCCTGGTCGTAGAGGGACTCGGCCTGCCTCTTCACCTCGTCAGGTATCTCAACCTTCACCTCCTCCATGAGGCGGCTGGTTCCAACGACGTATCTTCTACTCCCGATGGATCCCTTGACCCCCCTGCCCGCTAGTGCTTCGAAGTTAGTGGGATCAAATATCTTGAGCCCCTTCTCCTCAGCTTTCCTCACGATTGCGGTGCCGATGGGATGCTCGCTTAGCTTCTCGAGGCTTGCGGCTGCGAGGAGTAGCTCGTCGGGCTTATCGCCCACGACATCTGTTACAGCTAGCTCACCTTTAGTGAGAGTACCAGTTTTATCGAATGCGACGACCTGTAGGCTACGTGCCTTCTCAAGGAACTCGCCGTTCTTGATGAGTATACCGTTCTGGGCTCCGAGCCCAGCGCCGACCAGGATGGCCGTCGGTGTGGCTATTCCCATCGCGCAGGGGCAGGCCACAATTACGACTGCAATGAATGTTGTGAAAGCGACGCCGAAGGTCTCGTGGGCGATGTAGAACCAGCCTAGGGCGGATAGGGTGGCTATGATTAGTATTGTGGGGGTGAAGTAGGCCGCGATCGTGTCGGCGAAGCGCTGTATGGGAGCCTTGCTGAGCTGCGCTTCCTCCACCATCTGCACTATCTGCTGGAGGGTTGTATTCATCCCAATCTTGGTGACGTCCATCTTGAAGCTCCCCTCCTTATTCATCGTGCCACCGATGACCTCGTCCCCCACCTTCTTCGATACTGGGACACTCTCACCCGTGATCATGCTCTCGTCGACACTGCTTATCCCGTCGACGATGACGCCGTCGAGGGGTATGCGCTCCCCCGGCTTGACGCGGAGAATGTCCATCGGCATGATGGTCTCGACGCCGACCTCATCCTCAGAGCCATTCTCTCTGACTATCCGTGCCATTGGTGGCTGGAGGTCGAGGAGCTTTCTCACAGCATCCGAGGCCCGGCCCCTGGCGACCTCCTCAAGGTACTTCCCAATCAGGATGAGGGCTAATATGAGGGCTGAGGCGTCGAAGTAGATGTCCATGCTTGGCGCCCACTGGGGGAAGAGCACGACGAACGTACTGTAGGCCCAGGCGGTGGTCGATCCTATGACTATCAGGGTGTCCATGTTGGCGGTCCTAGCCTTCAACGCACCCCACGCCCCACGGTAGTACCTCCACCCCGCAACGAACTGAACGGGAGTCGCGAGGAGGAATGCCCACCACTCCATTGGGAGCAGTGGGAGTGGAAGATTTGCGAACATCACGATGAATGTCAGGGCACCGAGAATTAGGCTGAAGATCGCGAGATTCTTGAGTTTCTTCAGTTCCTTGTCGGGCTGCTGGAAGGTGAGCATGCAACCCTCGCTGCAGAAGTAATAGGTCTTACCACCCTGCTCGACCTTGAAGGCAGCGTGATCCTCGTCAACGTACATCCCGCAGACTGGGTCGCGTGCCAAAGGTCTTCACTGGGTCCTCTGAGGGGTCCCCTAATTTAAGGAGTCAGGGGAAAATACCCTGAGTTGGGGGTAAAGTGGGAGATATGCTATCTGATTCTGCCTTCTACGCCTTTATCGACGCGAACCGTTTCCTTCTCCGTCCCCAGCTGCTTACCATTAACGTAAGCCTTCCCAGCCTTCGCCTCGAGCGTTAGGGCAGCTATATCCCCGATCTCAATCTGTATGGCACTCTTCCCGGAGATGCCTTCGGCGATTACCTGCGTCCCTGGTGGGCTATCCGGCGCGTTAAGGACACCTATCACGCTGCCCGAGTCGGCTGCTAGTAGCATCCCCTGACTCAGCTCCCCACGCAGCTTCGCGGGCTTCAGGTTAGTTACAACAACTAGGTGCTTACCAAGTAGCTCCTCTTTAGTGTAGTGTGGCTTGAGCCCGGCACAGAGCTGCCTCTGCTCCGAGCCGAGGTCGATCTTGAGGATGTATAGCTTGTCAGTCTGAGGGTGGTCCTTTACCTCGGTGACTACTCCGACGCGTAGGTCAAGGGCCGCCGGACCAGTAGGCTTTGTAGGCTTCTCTTCCCTCTTCGTTTCAGCCTTTGACCCCTCTCCCGGCTTTTTAAGCACTATAGAATCAATCTTCCTAAGGATTATTTTTGCTCCGGCGATTCGGTGGTTCTCGACGACGCGGTTAACATCAGCCCACTTGAGGTTGTGTAAGTATAGCTGCTCCTCGACCCCCTCGGAGAATACGGGGGTGATCGGTTTCATGAGGATAGTCACCGTTTTGACGATGTTGACGCAGTCTGTCAAGACCCCCTGAGCCTTCTCCTTGTCGATCTTTACTAGCTCCCATGGCTTGTTGTCTTGGAAGTACTTGTTGCCGATTGTGCTGATCTCCAGTGTCTTTGCCACGGCTTCACGGAAGTTGAGGTCGTAGTAGCTGTTCCTGACTTCCTCTGCCTTTTTCGTTACTTCAGTGAGTAGCTCCTTATTGAGGGTCGTCGTTATTGTGCTTTCGAAATTCTTGTCGAGGAAGCTGAGGGTCCTATAGACGAGATTTGCGATGTTGCTGACGAGTTCGTTGTTGACCTTGTCCTGGAGGGTCTTTAGGTCTAAGTCGATGTCGGTCATGGTGTGGCTGAGGTTGGCAGCGTAGAAATATCGGAGTAACTCGGGGTCGAGGAGGTCCGCGAACTCGCTGGCGGTGAGGAATGTGCCGCGACTCTTACTCATCTTCTCCCCGTTTACATTGAGGAAGCCGTGGACGATGATGTTGTCGGGGACGTGGAAGCCGCTGCCCATTAGTACGGCGGGCCAGAAGAGGAGGTGGAAGTAGATAATGTCCTTCCCAATTACGTGGATGATCGTAGAGTCTGGCTTCTGCCAGATGTCGTCCGCTGTGAATGGTTTATCCCTGCAGTAGTTCGCTGTCGAGGCTATGTAGCCGATGGGGGCGTCGAGCCAAACGTAGAAGTACTTGTCCTCCTCACCTGGTATCTTAAATCCGAAGTATGGGCCGTCCCTGCTTATGCACCAGTCCTGGAGCCCCTGATCCACCCAGCTCAGAATCTGGTTCCTAATCTCAGGTTGCAGGTTCTTGTTCCCATTGAGCCAGGTGCGGAGCTTGTCGCTGAAGTCGTTGAGTCGGAAGAAGTAGTGGCGGCTTGGCTTCCTGATAGGGGTGGAGCCACAGATGCTGCAGTAGGGCTCGTCGAGATCCGTTGTGGCATAAGTTGCGTTGCAGTGTTCGCAGACATCACCATACTGGTCCTTAGCCCCACACTTGGGGCATGTCCCCTTAACGTACCTGTCAGGGAGGTACCTCTTGCAATGCTCGCAGTATGTGAGCTCGATCTCCTTCGTGTAGATGTGTCCCGCGTCTACGAGGCGCTTGAAGATTAGCTCCGTGTACATCTTGTTCTCGGGGCTGTTTGTGGTGTAGTAGCTGTCGTAGTCGATGTTGTACCGCCTGTAGTCCTCCTCGTGCTCCTTCACCCACCTGTCGATGAACTGCTCAGGGGTTACACCCTGTTTCGCAGCCGCTATCTCAATGGGAGCCCCATGTGTGTCCTCTGCCCCACAGTAAAACGCATCATGGCCGTTGAGCTTGAGAAATCTGACATAGATGTCTGTCTGGGTGTTCTCCAAAAGGTGGCCTATGTGGACAGGCCCGTTGGCGTAGATGAGCGCAGATGTAATTAATATGCGGTTCTTAAATTCCTTCATTGTTAACTCCCCCGAAGTTTTCGATCGAATAGCTTGTCAGGGTTATTAAAACACGTTGCCTCGGCTCAGCCGAGTAACTCCGAGTGATATTTATTCTTCTTGTGAGTTTTGATCCCTACAATCACCGGCTTTCATTTATTTAAACCTCTGTCTATGTCGCGTCAGAAATGTCACATTTTCATTTTTAATTAAGAAATGTAATATGGGACGGTAACTCCAGTCAGATCGATGGCGGAGAAGGATAAGGGGAAGATAGTCAGCAGGGAGGAAATTCTGGGCCTCGTCCAGCTGGTGATCATCTTTACAGCCATCCTAGCTGGGCGCGAGATTGGTGACCTCTACAGTAGCTACGGGGAGCTGAATAAGATGGCGGTGAATCTCGACTTCACAGAAGAAGGTATGTCCAACTATCTTAGGGAGACAATACAGGGGAGGAACTCGACCCTCAATGTGGGGCTAGCAGTCACACTTCCTGGCTTCACAAGCACCGAGGCGCAGATCACTCAGACTCCCGATTATGTGAGGAAGTGGCTAATAAGCATCACACTGAGCCCTATAGTAGTCACGCAGCCGGAGATATCCGATGTAGATCTCACTTTCCAGATAGAAGGCCAGACTGTGCTGAATCGCACATATCCTTTCCCACGGGAGAAGGTGGGCTACATTAGTTTTGTGAGGAGAAACCTCACGCTATCCGTTGAGGATAGGGCTACCTTCAAGAAGCTCGTCAGTGACGCAGCAGCAGCACACGCGGGGGAAGTGGAGGTTACGATTACTGGTAGGGCTAAGGCAAACGTCCTGTTCTTCGAGGCTATGCTTCCCTTCAAGACTACAAAGTATCCACTAGTTCTCCCACCGACACTGAGACTCACAGGTTCTGGGTGGGAGACAATGAATGGGTCAAGCATAAGGGGCAGGATAGGCGACCTGACGTCTGTGGGTATAGTCTTAACCAACCCGACCAGGGTCCACTCCATCACACAGAATGTCACTTGTAGGATATACCTCGAGGGTGATGAGGAACCGGTGGCGACGATCACGAAGGAGACTACAGCTGCTCCTGGGACTGAATCCACCTATGTCTTCAACTTCATACCATCTAAGCCTGGGACTTACCTCTACACCCTCGACTCCTCTGGTATCGCGGTACCAATCGAGGCCTCACCCCAGCTAATGGTCAATCCCTAACCGGGAAAGCTCAAAAGCGGCCGAGAGTCTTTACTCAGCGGTATCGTATATGGAGGGCATCTTAGTCAAGTATCCCCTCATCTTGGTCAATCTCAAGACCTACAGGGAGGGTATGGGGGAGAATGCAGTAAGACTCGCGAAGATCATGGAGCAGGTCCACCTAAAGACGGGGGCGAGCATAGCTATCTCTCCTCAACTGGTCGACTCGAAGATCGTGATCGACAGCAGCGAAACACCTGTTTTCGCTCAACATGTCGATCCAGTTGGTATGGGTCAGTACACGGGCCACATCCTCCCGGAGTCAGTAGCCGAGGCGGGCTGCGTAGGTACCCTCATCAACCACAGCGAGAGGCAGATCCCCCTCGAGGTCATAAGGGACACGGTGAAGCGTGCGCGCGAGGCGGACCTCGCATCCATTGTCTGCGTAGACACGGTAGAGAAAGGTAGACAGGTTGCGGCCTTCGCCCCTGAGGCCATAGCCATAGAGCCTTCAGAGCTAATCGGAAGTGGCATCTCCGTCTCCAAGGCTAAGCCTGAGGTAATCTCAGGGAGCGTAGCGGCGATAAAGCAAGTAAACCCTAAGGTAAGGGTTCTATGCGGCGCTGGGATAACTAACGGTGAGGACGTGATAGCTGCACAGAAGCTAGGGGCCGAGGGGATACTCGTCGCCAGCGGCGTCGTCAAGGCTAAGGACCCGCAGGTCACCCTTCTTGACCTGGCACGCAGCCTCAGGCACTGAGAGCCTTTACAGTCTCCTCTATCAGCCTCTTGTTCTCCGAGACAAGGCGCTCAACCTTGGGCTGTGTATCCGCCTCAGCGTAGAGCCTGAAGATAGGCTCCGTTCCGCTGGGGCGGACGAGCACCCAGCTACCATCTTCGAAGATTAGCTTTAAGCCATCCATGGTGTCGAGGCGTGGCGCTGAGACCTTCTGGCGTAGCACTTCGAGGACTCTCTGCTTGAGTTCGTTGGGGCATCGGATCTTCTCCTTAGCTTGTGCATATGTAGGAAGCTCATCCACGAGCTCACTCAGCGCCTTGCCCTCCTTGGCTATGATGCCGAGGATGAGAGCCATAGTCATCGAGCCGTCCCGGACAGGGTGGTGTGGACCATACATGACCCCACCGTTCTCCTCCCCGCCAAACTCTATACCGTTCTCGATCATTGCTCGACTAACGTCGACACTCCCCACGCGGGTCCAATGTATAGAACCACCAGCTGCTTCAACGACATCAACTATGGCGTTGCTGCTGCTAACAGGTGTGACAACCTTCGCCCCCTTGTGCTTCTCCATATAGTATTTGGCGACGAGTGCGAAGCTTCGGTCCCCCCAGAGGGGCTCCCCGCGTTCGTTCAGGAATATACTCCTATCGGCATCGCCATCGAAGGCAATTCCAAAATCTGCGTTGGCTGCCTTAACTAGCTCACTTAATGCCCCGAGGTTATCAGGGCGTGGTTCAGATTCTCGTCCTGGGAACCTACCATCGAGCTCGGCGTTGACTGTGTATACCTCGCAGCCTAGGCGCTGAGCGATAGTCGGAGCGACTAATGTTCCGACGCCATTCCCGGGGTCTACGGCCACCTTGAGCCTCTTTCTCCTAATGATACTGCCTTCCGCCTTGGAGATGACCGCATCGATGTAGAGATCGAGGGCGTCCCTCTGCCTCAGTGTTCCTACGTGGTCCCATTCGGCGAGTTTCGGTCCTCCAGAGAAGTAAATGCGCTCTATCTCGTCCTCGACGCTACGTGGTATCTCGACCCCGTCGGAGGCCATGACTTTGACACCATTGAATTCTGGCGGGTTGTGACTTGCCGTTATCATGAGGCCGCCGTCTAGGCCGAGGTGTTTGACCGCGTATTGGAGGGCGGGAGTGGGTAGGATACCGAGGTCGTGTACATTGCAGCCCACCGATTGGAGCCCAGAGGTGGCAGCGTCACCGAACATTGGGCTTGTGACCCGACCATCCTTGCCGAGGGCAATGTTCTTACCAAGAACTTGACCGCAGGAAGCGGCGATGAGGGTTACGAGTTCGATTGTTAGCTCCCTATTTGCGACCCCTCTGACTCCATTCGTTCCGAAGAGCCGACCCACTACATCACCTGACGGCGCTCTAGTATGCTTTCGCTCACTTCCTTACTAGGGCAGATACTGACACCGTCGGTTATTGTGACACCGTCATGTATCCACGAGTAGTCACCGACAAGGCTCCCCGACTCCACCTTCACCCACTTTTCCAGGATAGCGTTCTCACCGATTATCGCGTTCTTCACCGAGGAGTAATCGCCAATGGAGGCACCTGTGAAAAGAATGCTATTGTCTATCCTGCACCCCTTCCCAACTAGAACGTGGTCACAGATGGTGGTATTGGGGCCTATAAGGCTGTCCGCTCCAATCTCAGCGCTTGGGCCTACATAACAGGGGGAGATAAGTTTAGCAGTGAGATCGACCTTGGCGCCCTCGCCGAGCTTTACGCCCTCATACTTGCTGAGAATTATCTGGTTGGCCTTGAGATAATCGTCGGGTGCACCCATATCAGTCCAGAGGCCGTGGAACTCGAAGCCATAGAGTTTCCTCTCATTGGCCAGAACTGGAAAAACCTCTCTTTCTATACTAACGGATCGCCCGTCGGGGATGTAGTCGAATATCTTTGGGTCAAAGACATAGATTCCTGCATTGATGAGGTTGCTGGGTTCCTTCCCCTTTTCGGGTTTCTCGACAAAGCGAGTTATTCTGCCTTCCCAATCCAGATCGACTGCACCGTACCTGCTCGGGTCGGAGACAGGGGTGAGGGCTAGGGTGGCAAGACCACCCTTGGTCTTATGATATTCTATTAGGCGTCTGTAGTCTATGTCTGATATTACATCCCCATTGAGGACGAGAAAAGCTTCCCCGTTTAAAAGCTCCTTCGCCTTTCTAATGGGGCCACCTGTACCGAGGGGGCGTTGTTCGCGACTGTAAATGATGCCCAGGTCGTACTTAGTGGGTCCGAGGTAGCGGACAAGGGCCTCCGCCATGTAGTTCACCGCCATGACGACGGTATCCACTCCCCCCTGGGAGAGGTTTTTCAGCGTCCAATCCATTAGAGGCTGATCCCCGATGGGAAACAGCATCTTAGGCCTCGTGCAGCTTAAAGGTCTAAGGCGGGTGCCGAAGCCACCCGCAAGAACTAATGCCTTCATCAAGCTTCACCGGTGGTTAAGTTTGGCGAGGCATGGTTTAAGAAACTTCTGTAGTAGAAATAGATATGTAAATGTTCCAGGTACGCGCTTTACTGCTTTAAGAGGAAGCCAACTACCTCACTTAACTTCTCAGAGCTGAGCCTCTCATATCGTTCAACACTTCCAACGTCGTACCAATAAGCATCCGTGAGGTACGCCTCGACTCGGCGACCCCTCTGTACAAGGTAGCCTATGACGTCGCCCATGAGGTCGAAGCTCTTGAACTGTCCCTGCTGCTGGAGTGTTAACATCTCCTTCAGTACGGAACCGCTCAGCGTGAGTATCCCTATGCTGACGGGCTGCATTAGGTCTGGTTTCTCTATGAAGTTCGTGACACGGGTACCATCGAGCTCTGCCTTTCCTACACTGATGTTGTAACGCTTCGCCAGAGCCAACGTGGCGTCCGCCTTTGTGTTCTGGTGGTGCCTCACCATCGCTCTGATGTCGAGGTTGCTGATTATGTCCCCGTAGTAGACGACGAGGGTATCCTCATCCGTTATTACGCCCTTTTTGTAGGCGTTGAGCAGTGCATTTGCGCTTCCCTTGAGGTTTGGGTCATCTAGAACGTACGTCATCTCGACCCCGAACCGCTCGCCGTGTTCGAAGTAGTTCTCGATTTGTTGATGTTTGTACCCGACGAGGAGAACGGTCTTTGTGATTCCGTTGTATTTTAGTAGACGGAGGATGTAGTCGAGAATGGGCTTCTGCTCCTCCCCGATGGGAATCATACATTTCTGAAAGTAGTATGTTAGGGGTCTGAACCTAGTGCCTTCGCCGCCTGCCAGTACCACGCCTTTAACCGACATAGCTAAGCATCCTTCGATAGTAACAGGAAGAAGCCGAGGATCGCTATAAGGAATCCCAATGGTGTGAAGAACCGCGTCGGCGCTGCTCCCTCGACGGTTAGGGCTAGGTAGGTCATTATACCCCCTAAGACGAGTAGGAGAAAACCAAAGAGTGCGACGATCATCCTCGAAATTGAGAAGCTGAATCCGCTCGACATACTATCCCAAAAATGAGTCACGCGTTGGCGTATTTAAGAATCAGGGACGGTGGCTCCGATCTTCTCTGGGAGATACTTATCCACTATGTAAGTCAGCCCGTACCTGCTGAAGGCCTCCAGTTCTGCTTTCTTCTGGAGCTTGATGAATTCCTCTATCTGCTTCTTCCAGGGGTCCTCGTTATATCGAGGATCCGCTTGGAGCTCTGTTAGCCTCTTCTTATCAAAATCGGTGAGGTTCTCGGTAGGGAGCTTGTATTTGGTTATGTCGGTTGCCCAAACGCCTATCCACTGTGCGTCAGGGGTTGTTAGGCCTCTGAGGTGAGCGGCGTTTGCGCTACCTGAGCATATGACCTGAGCGATGTGGACCCCCCAAGGGTCACCATCGGTGAATATGTAGACGGGCATTCCCCAATCCTTGTTAAGGCGATGGATTATGCTGCGTGTGCTGCGCGGGCTCTGCCCAGCCGTGTGGATGAGGATTGCGTTGAACTTTTTGTGGGCTTGCTCCTCGACTAGACGTGTAAACATTGCACCCTTCTCAACGACGAGTATCTTATTGGCTGTGGTCTCTATGAACTCGCTGCTTGTCACAGCTGGGCCGACCATTATACCGTCTGGATGGTCGGTGAGGTTTGTGCGGCGCCCCTCATATCCAGGAACGGTGTACTCGATGGTTATATCCCCGAAGATGGCGCTCCGCTCCTCGGGGTAGATGTTGAAGTCCTCCCTCGCCTTGTTGAGTGCCACCTCTAGGTCAGTGATGATGTTATCGGACTCTTGTTGATCTGTGTATTCGATGTCACGCTGGCCCCTTGCGGAGTAATACGCCTCCCTAAGAGTACTCGTCTTCCTCTGCCGGACGAGCTCACGCGCGAACCACGCGGTCCAGATGAGTTGAGTGAAAGGACGGATGTGCTTTATGTTCCGACTGTGGCGTTTGACCATCCTGTCGCCTAGGATGTACTGGCGGGCGTGGGGGTCGTACTGGATGTTGTCGATGCTCCTGCTCTGCATCATCACCCAAGGGAACTCCCCCTGATTGATCTGGTCGTATACAAGGGAACCCAGTTGCTTGAGGGCCTTGTCGACAGCCTCCCGCTGCTTCTCCGCTTCACTAATCCTCTTTGCCATCGATCCTCTCCTCCTCTATCTTCTCTTCTAGCTCCTCGTCTAGCGTTTCGTCATCTGGCGGAGGAAGTACACCGTTTCCGTTCTCGTCCCCATTCCCGTTCTCGTCGTCATCTTCCTGCTGGTTGACCACAAGTATCTCATCGAGGAGCTTCTGAATGTCGGGCATGTCTGTCTTGTCGCCTAGCTTCATGGCGAACTCTGCAATCTTGGGGAGGTACTTGCTGAATATGTTAAGGCGATGCTTCTGCTTTTCCAGTTTAACACTGCGACTAATGAATATACGAAGGTCACGCGCCGCTTCTCTTATGGCGTTGGTAATCTCCTTCTCGACTTCCACTTGGTCGGCTAGGAACTCCTTCCCCACGCTCTTGTAGGGGATCTTCGTCGAGCAGAGGTGAATCGCGACAATGAGGGGGGTCTCCTGTTGAACATTATATGTCCTCCAGTTAATGTCCTTAGAGATGACCTTGTAAGTGACACAGCTCGACTCGTCGAAGAGGAGGGGAATACGGTTTGCGAATCTGTAGAGTGTGGTGCCATTTCCTATTTTACGGATTGTTGGCCCAGTGACTAAGGCTGCTTCGACTATAAAGGGGTAGCCACTGTAAGTGGCGGGTGGCCGCTGTACAGCCTTTATGAAGTCGGCGTCGGTGAGGTTTAGCTCCTTCCTTATCCCCGTTTCGAGGAGGTCTGGGCCTATTGGGCTGAGACAGCTCGAGTCGGGACGGTAGAACTCCTGGAACTCCTTCGCCGCACGGACCAGCTTTACGATCTCGTCGGATGAGAGACTTGCGGGCTTCATTTCCTGCCTTATCTCGGCGAATGCAAGGAACTTCTCCGCTGTCTTGGGTCCTACGCCCTGGAAGTGATCGATCCAAAAATTCTTCATGTCCCGGGATTTGGTGACAAGAAGCATCCTGCGTAGGGTCTCAACATCTATGCCGTGTGGGTGGGGTTTGACCTTCTGGGGGACAGGGGGCATCTGAGTGGTGCCCCTCTCGAAGCGATATAGACGGTTCTTCGGATCTATGAAAGTGATGTCGGCGTAGGGGTTGACCATTGCAGTCTGTCGTAGGTATTCTACCATGCGGCTCATTATTCGGGGGTAGTCGCCCTCGATCTGGAGTTCGACGATGGTACCGCGCCACCCTTTTTCGTTAGAGAGGGTTGTGTGTCGGATTACCTGGGGCTGGTTCTTCTGGATGTCCATCATCATCTCGTACTCGTGGATTTCCTTACCGACGCTCGAGGTGACGACCACAGGTTTGTGGGTGGTGATCTGGCCATATAGGATGGTCATCTTGCCACCCATACCGAAGGTTCCGCGGTTTTGCTTGAGGGTATATTTGGATCCATAGAAGATCTGGGCGAAGCAGGCAGGTATCTCCTCTGAGGGGACACCCGTGCCGTTGTCCTGGATTCTGAGTAGGTATACAGCCGTCCCGTTTTCGCCGCTACTGCTGCTTAGCTCAGTTATTCGGAGGTAGATGTCTGGGGGGATTTGGGCGCTTTCGCAGGCGTCGAGGCTGTTCTCTAGGAGTTCTCTGACGCCGACGTAAATGGCTCTGCTGGGGTTACTGAAGCCGGCGATCTCCCTGTTGCGATAGAAAAAGTCGCTCGGGCTGACTGCCTGGTACTCTACTTCCTGTATCTGTATCGTGTCAATCCCTCCTCTCAGAAGCGGGTGGAGACTGATCGTACCAGATCTCGCCACGATCTCTCTTCAGCTGGCGACGGTAGGCGAAGAGGTAGTTGTAGACCGTCTTGTGGAATTTGCCGCGGATGAGCATCATAACAGCCTCCGTCGCTGCGGGGAGGGACTCAATTTTGCCTATTAGGGTCACTGTGCTTCCATAAACGCTCATCTGGGTCTCGGTCAGCTCCTCGATTAGGGCCCTACTCTTACCCTCCTTACCAATGATTCGCCCCTTGATCCTCTCCTGAGCGCTGTGGCTTTTCCCCACGACCTCCTCCAGGTCGATGATGGAGAGGTCGAAGTCCTCGTTTGCCAACGCCATTGCGCGGTCTGGGCTGAATCCCCTCCCGATTGCCTTGACTATGTTAGCTACTGTGAAGATGACGGAGACATCCGACTGGTCAGGGCCGAGAATTATCTCCACGTTCCCCGTCTCGCTCTCGATGCTGAGTGTTATGTTAAAGGTCTTCTCTATTCGGCTCTTCACCTTGCCCTCTGGGCCAATTAGGACTCCGACCCTGTCGTGTGGTATTCTTATGTAGTTACGCTTCTCCAATCTTCACCCACTCCTCTAGTTCCTTGTTGTCGTAGACTTGTACACCCAACCTCGCGAAGTACGCGTTCACGGTCTCCACATCGTGTTGTAAGAGGCTTGGGGCGAGAGGATGTATCGTTAGCATCGCTTGACTGAGGTCGAAGATGACCGGCTTCTTCTCCCAGACCATTATATTATACTCACTCAGGTCCCCGTGAACAAGGCCAGCCTTCTGATAGAGCGCCCTCATCTCATCGGTTAACACGTCGTAGAAGTCGCTAGGGTCCTCTAATGGCAACTCCCTCAGCAGGGGGGCTGGTACTCCGTCGACCCCTATAAAAGTCATCACGAGGATGTTCCTATAGAAGTCTATTGGGCGGGGCGAGTTGACACCTGCCTGCTGGGCGAGCTGAAGATTGCTGAATTCCTTCTGCGCCCACGCGTAGACAAGGCTCTTATTATCCGTACGGATGTGCTTGAACCGTGGATCGCCCTCAATATACTTCATCATACCCTTTCGGAACTCGGAGGTAGTCGTGTAATATATCTTGACGGCTATCTCTGCCCCGCTCGGCGCCGTCCCCCAGAAGACATGAGCCTCCTTACCCGCCTTCAGGACGCCCTTTATCTTATCGATCTTCTTCTGTTGGATCAACCTAAGAATGCCCTCCAGGGTGGGCCGATCGAAGACGGCCTCGCTGACGTTGAACTCCTCCTGGTTCTTGTTCAGCATCAGAGCTGTCTCTTCGTATCGCCTCTGCAGCTTCTCGGCCTTACGCTCAATCTTGTCCTGGCTGGGCACGTGAAAATCAGCCTACTCTATCTTCATTATACCCTTCTGCTTGAGTTCGTCGACCTGATTCTGGGTGTATCGCCAGAATATCTCTCCACGTTCCTCACTCTGGAAGTCCCATGGACTGACTAGGACTATGTCCCCCTCGCGTATCCAGGTACGTCGCTTCATCTTGCCCCTGATGCGGCAGACCCGAATGTTTCCGTCCTGGCACTTCACCATCACTCTGTCGAAGCCCAGCATCTTCTGTACGACGCCTAGCACGTCGTTCTTGCTGGGAAGGACCATGTCATGGAGGTCCTTTTCGCTCAGTACCTTCTTCTTACCCATTGAGCGACCTCTGACGGTTGATAGCATGGCGGGAAGCTTAAAAACGGTTCCTATAGGCTTAGTAGCAAAAAGAGCCGTTTTTTAACTAGCTTGCTTCAATTATCTGTTATTTTCTGATTCAATTTTACCTTATTTGTGTTAATTCGGATTTCAGGTTAAATCTTGACGGGCACGCGTCTGTTAATACTGATGCCCTCTAAGGTAACCCTGGAGTCGTATGTGTCAACCTCCACACCTTTAAGGAGGGCGCATCGGAGGGCCTCAGTGAAGACTGGATCCGAGGCACCATTTGGGCTCAAAGAGAGAGCGTCTCCATTTTGGATTAGAAATATGAGAGCGCTCCGAATCTTGTTAGGGGCGCTTCGTGAGGGCGAGGAGCTCATCCAGTAGTGGCTTATTTGAGGCCGCTATCAACTCCATCGTCGTTTCCTTCGTCAAGGTGAAGTCCCCACCTATTACCCCATCGACGGCATAGGTACCCCCTGCCTCATCTAGAATAGTGAGGGCAGCTGCAACATCTGTGGCTCTAACGGTGCTGCGCACATCAACATGAGCGTCAAAGCCTCCTGAGGCTATCAAAGTGAGCTCGGAGGCGGAGCTGCCGAACATCCGAATGAACCTGCAGGTGTTTAGGAGCGGTGTGATGCGATCTAGTTTCGGTGTCTTGCTAATATCAATAGAGACGAGGGCTGACCTAGCTTGCCTAGGCGCCGCGACCTGTATCTGGCAACCGTTGAGGGTGACCCCCTTACCGGCTTCAGCCGTGTAAATATTCTCCGTATATAGGTCCCTGACTACTGCAGCAAGCGTGCTTGAATGGAGGCCGTTCTCCGAGACGGATAAGCATGTTACAGCGGGGCGCAAACCCCTAGCGAGGTTAGTGGTGCCATCGACGGGGTCCGCGATCACGGTTGGCCCTCCGTTTCCCACCAAGACGTTCCCCTCCTCGCTGACTAGTTGAGCGGAGACGCTTTGGCTTCTTAGGGAGTCAACTAACGCATTC
The DNA here is from genome assembly GCA_050014495.1 of Bathyarchaeia archaeon. Lineage (GTDB taxonomy): Archaea > Thermoproteota > Bathyarchaeia > TCS64 > TCS64 > UBA8941. The sequence continues at coordinate 39,314 of JBEKDF010000002.1, read as the reverse complement.
TGAGCGGCTTCATCGAGGAGGTGCTTGTAGTCCCGCATCTCCAAGCCCACGCTATTTAGCTTCGCCTTGGCGATAGCTGAGAAGATGCAATCTGTAGCCTCGCGGAGGATTTCGATCCAGTTAGATGAGTCCACGCCGCCTTATCTCCTCCATTAGCTGATCGGTGAGCTTCTTAGGGTCTTCCATGCAGTCGAGTGTGATCTCTGGGGCAAGTGGTTTCTCGTACTCTTGCTGTGCACCAGGGACGAAGCGGGCTTGACCCGTGGCAGCTTGAGTGTAGATGCCCTTCGGGTCCCGGGCTTCACATATCTTCAGCGGACAGTCCATGTAGACCTCAATGAACCTTGGTATCCTCGCCCTCGCGTAGTCCCTCCAGCGCCTCCTATTTGCGGTGGCGTCGAAGATGACGTTTACCCCGTTAACAGTGAGGAGCCACCCCATATAGGCTAGGCTTGTGTAGAAGACCTCCCGTTCCTCGGGGTTGTAAGTGGGGTTGGGAGTGAGGATGAGGCGAAGTTCATCCGTCTCCAGTATCTGTGCGCTTACTCCCTCTTCGGAGAGCTTGGCCTTTACGAGCCGGGATATGGTCGACTTCCCTGAGGCGGGTAGCCCAGTGACCCAGATCGCCCATCCTTGGATCAGTTCCGATCCCCCAGAAGAGACTCTACCCTACGCCAGTCGAAGGGACTCTCCTCGAGTACATTCCGAGCGAAGTTTAGGAGCTTCCTACGGATCCCTTCATCTATTCTGTACCATACTGGGCTCCCAACTATCAGGGCACGCCAGCAGAGGTAGGGCGGGATAACACTGAGCAGCTCCTCATCGCCACTGGCATCGAGATAGGTAGAGTAGAATGTGTTCCATAGGCCCCTAAAGGGTTCATTAAAATCGTGGCTATACATCAAACCCCAGAAGAGGTAGTTAATGCTCATGGCTCCGATGTCGTCGGCTGGGTCACCATACTCGCCACGGCTCCTATCGAGGACTGTGAAATCTACACCCTCACGAAATATGACGTTGAAGGGATGGAAGTCGCCATGAGTTCTACTCAGTCGGTGCGTTAGGACCTTGTTTCTCCACCTCCACTCAACACACTTCTTCTCGATATCTTCAAGCATCGCCGGTTTGATCCACTCGTGGTCAGCGGGATAGCTGTCGGTTAGTCCGAAGATGCACTCGTTGTGGCCGAGGAGCTCCCTGTTTCGGCGCTCATAGTAGCCGGGGTCATACTTCTTTTCGGAGTGTATTTCTGCGAGATACTTCGCCATTGCCCTAACGCGGTCATGGTCAAGTAGCGTGGCGACACCGTTCTCCTTTATCCTATCGAGATCTTCTCTGTAGACCCTGCCTTCGACGAACTCAGTCAGGAGGAAAGGTTCCTTCACATCACCTAGGGTCTTCATTGAACCGTCGGTGATTATAGCGCCGACGTCGACTGCGTGAGCGTGGCTGGGGAGTGTGTTAAATGCGTGGGCCTCCCATAGGAGTATGGCTGCTCGATCTGGCATCGTTTCATGGCCGAATCCTCCCGGTCTCACCGTATTGAACACTAGTCGCCTTTTCACACCTTCAACAGCGATGTCTATTCGCATCGGTGTCCCATAGCCATACTCCTTCAAAGCCTTCTCCGAGTCGGCCTCCCCACCGAGACCTGTAACGGATATAAGCTCCACTTTTTCCCTAAAAAGTCTAGTTAGGTAGTCCTTGAGCGCTCCTAAGCGGATCTCGGACATGTCAGGTATCAATCTATATGGGGCAACTAAAATATTCTCTTAGGGATTGAGGGAATGGTTTTATCGAGTATCCTCCCCGAGGCATTCTACGAGAGGAACCCAGAGAAGGTTGCTCGTGACCTACTTGACAAGAGTCTGATCAGGGTCCTAGACGGAGAAAGACTCGGTGGCAAAATAGTTGAAACGGAGGCTTACCACGGCATCACAGATCCAGCTAGCCGCGCCTTCCACGGGAGAAAGAACTACAACTCCCCAATGTGGAACCCCCCTGGACGCGTATTCATCTACAATGTCCACAGGTATTGGATGCTAAACGTGGTGGCACATAGAAAAGGGGAGGTTGGGGGCGTCCTCTTCAGGGCATTGGAACCAACTCAAGGGTTAAAGACGATGAGAAGGCTTCGTCCCGTAGTTGACGACAGGGAACTGACTAACGGGCCAGGAAAGCTGACCCTCGCTCTTGGGGTTACACAGGAGCTCAATGGCTACCCGGTCACGGACCTTAACAGCCCGGTACACATCCTCGACGCCCCCAGCGCTACTGACTACTGCACGAGCCATAGGATCGGGGTGACAACTGATCTCCCTGAAGAACTAAGGTTCTACATCCCGGGCAACAGATTCGTATCTCGGTGATACCCCGCTACGCGTCACTCAAATATCACGCACCACAGTTTCTATTCGTAGTCTTGTTCCGCTTTATGCTCGCGCCACTAGAGGGTTATACAGATGGGAACCTCAGGACACTCTGCTACCGCCATGGGGCAGATCTAACCTTTACTGAGATGGCGCATGTCGAGAGCTTCCTTAGAGGGAATAGGCAGGCACTTGAGAAGATAACTCCCCGAGATTTGACACCTGTGCAGATTCAGGTGCTCACGGGGCAGGAGGAGCATTTGGAGTCCTTCCTAAGCGGCTTCGAGCCTTTCCCCGGGTTTGAAGGGTTCAACCTCAACCTGAGCTGTCCCAGCCCAGATGTCATTCGGCGGGGGAAGGGTGCAGCCATGGTCAAGCGGACCGCGAAGACTAGCAGACTTGTCTCCCTCATACATGCTCGTGGCTACATAGCCTCGCTTAAGATGAGGCTGGGTACGAACGCATATGAGAAGACTCATAAAGTCTACTTGAACAGCCTCCGCGGGGTTGACGCAGACTTCTTCGTAGTTCATGCGAAAACCGCCTCGCAAGAGTCGGGTGGAGCCGATGACTACTCGGTCTTCCCTGAGTGCATCGAAGCGGCCCACGGCATACCAGTCATCGCGAACGGTGGGATTGACTCCACCGGGAAGGTGAAGTTACTGAGAGACATGGGGGTTAGAGGCGTCATGATTGGCAGAGCGGCTTTAGCGAACCCGAGCATCTTCGATACTCTGAGAAATAAACTCGGCCTTAATGAACCTCCGAAGATAATTCCGACATTAAAAGAGTTGAAGGCGGAGTATGATTCAATTTATGCCCTAGTCGGTGGCTCGGAAAGTTACAGAAATGCTTTCATGAGAGTCTTGGGGAAGAGGGCCGACACAATGCAATACTAAGTTTGGGTGAAAATGCATATTAACTCCCATTCCTTGCCGTTGACAGAGGGATACTTAACGTCATACAGGGTAAAGGACTACATGGACAAGACCTTCATGACCATCGACGTGGGCCAATCTGTCCGTGAAGCTGCTAAGATGATCGCCGAGGGTGAACATGGATACATCATTGTCACAGAGAAGGGAACGCCTAAGGGGATGATCGCCTCACGCGACATTATAGCCAAGGTGGTGGCACCCAACAAGGACATAGACAAGACTGTGGTTGGAGACGTGATGTCAGCTCCACTTGTAACGGTCGACCCCGATGAGGACCTGATCAAAGCCTCAGAAATGATGGCGAAGCAGAATGTCCACCGACTCGCCGTAGTAAAAGGTGGAATAATCTACGGGGTCGTGACGACTCGGGATATAGCCCAACGCTGCGGGGACTATGTTGACAAGTCGGTGAAGGACATCCTTAGATGGTCCTTTCCCATGAGATGAGATTATTTTCAAAAAAGTGGCTCTAGGGTCTCCATATTGTGATGACGCCGTTCTGTTCGAGTTCCTCGATCTCCTTCGGCGTCTTCTTAAGGACGGTCTTTAGGATCTCCTCTGTGTGTTGGCCGAGGACTATGGCTCCAGTCTTGATCTCTCCAGGGGTCTCGCTGAATTCGGCGGGGAACTTTGGTATCCGATAGCTGCCAGCTATGGGGTGTGGGACCTCGATGAAGGTCTTACGTGCCTTGAGGTGGGGGTCGTCGAAACCCTCATATGCCTCGTAGATGGGGGCGGAGGGGACGTCGAAACTTACGAGCCACTCGAACGCCTCCTTTCTCGTCATAGTTGAAAGCTTCTCCTTGACGAGGTCGAGTGTAACCTCCTCTACACCGAGCTTCGACTTCATCTCCTCGACTGCCTTAGGGCGACTGCCCGCTATCTGGACCCAGCCGTCCTTGACCTTGATGACTCCCCAAAGCTCATTCGGTGGGCGGCCACGCTTCCTCCGCCTCTCAATGGGGCTCTCCTTGAAAAGGTCATACGCGACAGTGTCGCAGCCATTGAAGCTTACCATTGTGTCGACCTGGTTAACATCGATCATCTGGCCTATGCCAGTTTTGTCGCGATATCGAAGGGCAGCGACTATACTAAAGGCGGCGAAGACGCCTGGGCCGATGTCCCCGAGGGCGCCAGCCATGGTTACTGGTTCGTGGTCCTCGGAGATTCCCTTACCTGTGGCGTATGTATGACCACTTATAGCCTCAGCGACGACCGCGTAGCTGCCATACTTACTGTAAGGGCCATACTGGCCAAAGCCGCTGAGTGCAGCGTAGATTATGTTAGGTTTTATCTTTTTGAGCTCCTCGTAGCCGAGGCCGAGGCGTTCCATAGCTCCCGGGGTGAAGTTCTGAACAACTACATCGGCCTCCTTGACGAGCTCCTTGACGAGAGCGATACCTTCGGGATTCTTCAGGTCAATTGTTATGCTCTTCTTACCGCAGTTAAGAGCCATGAATGTGGTGCTAGTGCCCTTGTAGAGTTCACCGGGGCCTAACCTGCCTATGTTGCCCCAAGGGGGCTCGACGGTGATTACATCGGCACCGAGTCCAGCAAGCATCATGGTGCAATAAGGTCCGAACCAGACGTGGGTGAAGTCTAAGACTTTGACGTCCTCGAGGATCTTCATTTTGGAATCGTTACGATGGGGGCGAAGACACTGATAATATTTGCCCTTTAAAATGTTGAGGGAATTGATAGCGCGAGGGCTACAACGAGGCTGCCAGAGGTAATTAAACAAAGGTTTAACCTGGGCGGCATCGCCCCCTGTAAGAAATGAAGATAATTTATCTAAGCCACCTTTTCCTAGTCGCAGTTATCTTAGTTTCTACATCATACGTTATATCATTGGGAGGTTCTACTCCCTCAGGCAGGTTTAACGAGAGAGCAGTGATCTACGCCCTACCAGCGTGTGCCTGTCGAGTGAAAACTATCACGGTGAATCTAAACAATACAGGCCAAGTACCGATCATGATCTCAGAGATAATCGTGAATGGTACTTCTATCACGAGCCACAACTTTCCTCCTGATCACATGGAGATCACAACGGACTACATGTTTGATGGGAAACCGATCCAAGTAGGCGAGTCAATAAGTTTTAAGTTACAGATTGGCAGCGGGCTAGGAGAAACGACGATAGAGATCTCGGTTGTATCCGAATCGGGGATTAGTTATACGACATACGCCCACCTGATAGATTGAGTTACATGGACATCGGGATGCTTTTTTACTTTAAAATGGCAAGTAGCTCTTAAGAGAACAATCTTCCTTGAGTTGTTTGAGCTCCTTTTGTAGGCTCTTGTTTATGGGAATTCCTTTCTTTTCCCTCTCCAAATAGGTGAGATATTCCTTTTCCCCGGCAGTATAGATTCTATCGTAGCCTGGCATCTTCCGTGAGGCTCTTAGGCCGCGTAGTATTTCGCCCGTGATCTTCTTGAAGTCGTCGAGCTCGGTAAAGGCGGTGATATCTATTGCGATAAAGAAGTGGCCTAGGTTCGTACCTGTGAGCGCCTTAAGGAAGGCGCCGCCCTGTAGGCTGGCGCTGAGTATCTCAACGACAGTGGCGTATCCATAGCCCTTGTAGCCGCCTGTTTCATAGAGACCACCGATTGGTAGAAGGGCTGCTTTGCCCTTCGTGAGGCCTTGGAGAATCTCATTGGGGTCCGTCATATATTCACCATTGTTGTCTATGACCAATCCCTCTTGGACTTTCTTCCCGTTTCTGGCCAAGACCTCAACCTTACCGCGCTGGATGATGCTGGTCGCACAGTCAAGCATGAATGGAAAAGGCTCGTCATTCGGCATCCCAAAGGTGAGTGGGTTCGTACCGAGCATATTCTCGGTGCCGAACGTCGGTGGGATCGATGGTCGAGCGTTAGTTCCGATGATACCGATCAGTCCCTCGTCGACTGCCATCTGGGCATAGTAGCCCGCGATGCCGAAATGGGTACTGTTTCTGACGGCAACCATGCCCATTCCAAGCTTCTTCGCCTTCTGGATAGCCATCCTCATCGCCTTCTTCGCAACTACCATACCCATGCCTCGGTGCCCATCGACGACGGCTGTTGTGGGTCTCTCGCGAATTACTTCGAAAATAGTCACAGGAGACTGCTGTCCCGCTAAGATCCTGTCGATGTAGATGGGTTTGAGCCTGCTGATGCCGTGGCTGTCTATACCCTGTTTATCAGCTGCAATAAGGACATCACTGCATGTCTGCGCATCTCCCTCAGGGACTCCCACGCTTTTGAAGACATCAAACATGAAGTCACGCAGCGTCTCGCTCTTTACCCATACTACTTCCTCCCCTAACATGAAACTCCACTTACCAGCCTAGTGTGTCCACACTTCATGCATTTAACTTGATTTCGTATTTGCAGGGCTTAATTGTCAGTCTTGGCCCAGTCGAGGGACCGGATAACGGCTTGCTGCCACTTCGTGTATAGTCTTTCGCGGTCACTCGGCTTAATGGTGGGTTTGTAGACCCTCTCAATCCGCCATATTTTGGTCAATTCGTTCTGGTTCTTCCAGTAGTCGACAGCGAGTCCGGCGGTGAATGCTGCGCCGAGAGCTGTGGTTTCAGTGTTTGAGGGGAGGACGACGTGCTTTCCGAGGATATCGGCTTGGAATTGCATGAGGAAATCATTCTTCGTTGCTCCTCCATCGACACGTAGCTCTCGAGTCTCAATCCCACTCTCTTTCTCCATGGCTTCTGATACATCTCGGGTAAGGTAGGCTATGGCTTCGAGGGTAGCGCGTGCGATGTTTGCCCTACTGGTGCCCCTGGTGATACCTAGGATGGTGCCTCGGCTGTATTGATTCCAGTGGGGTGCGCCGAGGCCGGCTAAGGCGGGAACGAAGTAGACTCCTTCGTTACCTCGGAGGTTCTTAGCAAGTGCCTCCACTTCATATGGATTCCTGACTATGCCCACATCCTTCAGCCACTCGATGGCTGCCCCTGTGACGAATACACTCCCCTCAAGAGCATATTTTGTTTCCTCGCCGATGCACCACGCAATCGTTGTTAGGAGCCTATCCGATTTTGCTGGTTTCGTCCCCGTGTTCATGAGCATGAAGTTACCAGTGCCGTATGTGCACTTCGTGGCGCCGGTCTCGAAGGCAACCTGGCCGAAAAGGGCGGCCTGCTGATCACCGAGGTCCCCAGCTATAGGAATGCTTGCACCCAATATTCTGGGGTCTGTATATCCGATTATTCCGCTCGATGGGCATGGTTCGGGTAGGATAGCCTCCGGGACATCGAGCATCTCAAGCAGTTCCGGGTCCCATCGGAGTCTTCTGATGTCGAAGAGCATCGTCCGAGATGCATTAGAATAATCGATGGCGTGGACCCTACCACCCGTAAGCATCCAGATTAGCCAAGAGTCGACAGTTCCAAAGAGGATTTCGCCTCTCTCGGCTCGCCACCGGAGGCCGGGGATGTTGTCGAGTATCCATCTTATTTTTGGGCCAGAGAAGTAAGAGTCAGGAACTAAACCGGTTCTCTCTTTTATGAGTACAGCGTGGGGCCTTAGGCCCTCAACGAGGTCTACAGTACGCCTGCACTGCCAGACTATCGCGTTATGGATGGGTTTACCAGTCTCCTTGTCCCAGAGAATAGTAGTCTCGCGCTGGTTCGTTATCCCGATGGCAGCAATATTAGAGGGTACAATCTTCGCGTTCCTAATGGCTTTCCTCGCCGCCCTGAGCTGGGCACCCCAAATTTCCAGGGGATCCTGCTCCACCCAACCCGGTTGGGGGTAGAACTGCTTGATCTTAAACTGACCTAGCGAGAGAATATCCGTTTCGCGGTTTAGAAGAAGGGCTCTGGCGCTCGTCGTCCCCTCATCAAGGGCAAGTATGTATCTCTCGCTGGTCCCGGGCATGGGAAGTGATACGTCCCATGGAATAAAGAAGGTTATTCAGATGCTAGGTAACAGTGGATCTCTCATCCTTGAATTTCTGGTACTCCTTATTGTCGATCACGGCCTTTAGGTGCTGGGCGACCTTCCAGATATCAAGATAGGTGACGTACAGGGGGATTGGGGCAAGGCGAATGATGTTCGGAGGACGGAAGTCGGGAATTACGCCGCGGGCAATGAGGGCTTGGTTGATCCTCCACCCCTCATTGTGGGCGACGCCGACGTGTCCACCTCGACGCTCAGGCTCGCGAGGCGTAGCTATCGAGTAGTTGTAAGGCGCCTTCCCGAGCATCTCGTCAATGAGATACATGAGGTAGCCAGTAATCTTGATGCTCTTTTCCCTGATTCTCTCGATGCCCGCCTCCCCCATGATCCGAAGTGAACCTTCAAGCGGCGCAGCACTAAACATGTTGATTGTGCCAATCTGCCACGCAGCCACGTTCTTGGCGGGATCGTATTTAGTCACCATGTTAAACATGGTTGAGCGGTTGTTTCCCCACCACCCCGCGAGGCTTGGGCGAACACCAAAAAGCCTCTTGTTCACGTAGAGACTTGCTGTTCCGCCGGGGCCAGCGTTCATGTATTTATAGTTACACCAGAAGGCGAAGTCGACGTCCCACCTATCGAGGAAATGGGGGACGACACCAACGCTGTGGCTACAGTCGAACCCAATGAATATCTTCTTCCTGTGTGCTGCCTTGGTAAGGCGAGCCATATCGGTGAGCTGCCCCGACTTATAGTAGACGCTAGGCAGCAGAGCCAACGCCACCTCTCCGGTCATCTGTTCGATGACATCGCCCTCCTCAATGAGACCGTTCCTGCTTTTGACAAGGATGAGATCTTCTTCGGGATCGCCACCCCTGAGTAGTATGTCTGCATAGAGGGCGTAGAGGTCACTTGGGAAGTTGAGTTCATCCGCGAGTATCTTTCGCCTCCTACCCTTTGGATCGTAGAATGTGGAGACGAGGTTATGGAGGTTGACTGTGGTGCTGTTGGTGACGACTACCTCCCCTGGCTCCGCGCCTACGAGGGGAGCCTCCATGTCGCCTAAGGCCTCGCCGTAGTCTATCCAAGGGATCTTACCCCTTCCCCAGCCTGCTATACCCAGGGTCTTCCATTCATTCGCTACGCGTTGGAGAGACTCCTCAGCGTCTCGGCTCATGAGACCGAGGCTGTTCCCGTCCATGTAGATGGAGTTGGGGATGTGATAGAATCGATTCCTGAATATGGCGAGGGGATCCTTTGCATCCAACTTGAGGGCGAAGTCCTCACCGAGCTCATACTCTAACGCCTTTTTCGTCATGGGAAAAGATGGGTCAGAAGGACCGTAAAAGAGGTTCGATTAGGAGAAGAGGTGGATAGTTACATTGGAGCCGACATCGAGGCTCTTAGTGCCTATCGGTATTATGATGTACCCATTTGCATACGCCATACTCGTTATGTCCCCGCTCTGCTTGAAGACGGGTATTGCCTCGCCTCCCTCAACTCGAACGGAGTAGAACTGTTCCCTCTCCCCCTCCGACTTGATGGACCGGCTTAGTTTCGCTACAATGGTTATATCCTCCGCTGGGTGTAGCCTCGCTAATTTCCTCAAAGCGGGCACGAGGAAGATGTATGCATTGTTGAGGCAGCTAGTCGAGTAGCCGGGCATACCGAAAACGGGTGTTATTCCAACTTCGCCGAATAGCGTAGGCTTCCCGGGTTTCACCATGAGTCCGTGAAAGTGAATCCTCCCGAGGTCCTCGAGTACGCTAGCAAAGAGGTCCCTAACACCTACACTGCTGCCACCGCTGAAGACAGCGACATCATATTCAGTGGCTTCCCTCACGGCCCCGGCGATAGCCTCTGGGTCATCTCTCACAAGGCCTCTACGGATGGGGACACAGCCATTCGCTGATATAACAACTGAGAGTGTATAGCTATTTATGTCATAGACTTGCCCCAGTTTGAGAGGTTTTCCCTGTGGGACGATCTCGTTACCAGTAGAGTAGATGGCGACACGGGGTCTAGCAAAAACTTTGATTTTGGAGAAGCCAAGGGCTGCGATAGCTCCTACCTTACCGGGCGTTAGGACATCACCCGCTTTGACTACGATCTCACCCTTCTTTATGTCCTCACCCACGGGGGCGATGTTGTGCCCAAGTCTTTCCTCTTTCTGTATCGTGACCTCGTCGCCCGTTAGTTTTGTATTTTCGACCATGACTACTGCATCCGCTCCCATCGGGACTGGAGCCCCCGTAGCGATCTCAATGCACTCTCCGTCGTTGATTATGCCGTTGAAGACCTCGCCAGCGTGACGTACCCCTATCAGTTTTAAAGTCACAGGCTTGGAAGAAGCCCCTAAGGTATTCTGCGCCTTTACTGCATATCCGTCCATGGAGCTCCTGTCGAAGGCTGGCACATTGAAGTCAGCTATAACATTCTCAGCCACTACTCTTCTATCTGTATCCTCGATTGGCACCTCCTCAACCCGAGTAATCTTCTTTATATTCTCATCTATGAGGCGTAACGCGTCGAGGCGTGTCATTAGCTTACCAAAGGGCTTCATCTGTTTATCTCCCACTGCATATGGCCCACGTTGGGCAGTATGATCTTTGTGAGCGCAACTTTCATAGCGTTCCGCGATCCTGGGAGGCAGAAGATGAGTTTTCCTTTGGCGACACCTGCTGTGGCGCGGCTCATAATGGCAGCCCCCCCGATTTCGTCGTAGCTGATTCTCCGGAATAATTCCCCAAAACCTGGCATCTCCTTCTCCAACAGGGGTTTGACTGCCGCGACAGTTCTGTCCTTGAGACCTATGCCTGTTCCTCCACTTGTTACTATTACTTTAATGGAGTTATCGTAAAGGAGCTTCTCGACTTCGATCCTTATCTTCTCATCGTTATTGGGGACGATTGAGTGACTCGCTACAGTGTGCCCGTCACCCTCTATTAGGCCGACGGCTATCCTCCCCGTTTCATCATCCCTTTCAGTCCTCGTGTCGCTCGTCACCACGAGTGCGAAGATTGTAGGCACTTTCTTGTCAATCGGGTGTTCGCTCATTTACTTCTCTTCCTCTTCTCGATGACCCTGATATCACTAATCCTCGTGGTGGGGTACTGACCTTCCTCATCTTTCTCCATGTACTTGACCATGTCCCAGACTGTTAGGAGGGCGACTGATACCCCCATCAATGCCTCCATCTCGACTCCGGTCTTGTATATGGCGGAGACGCGGCACCAAGCCTCTACGTGGTCTTCTCCGAGTGTGAAATTAGTGTTCACGGAGGATATGGGTACTTGGTGGCACAAGGGTATGAGATCGGGTGTCCTCTTTACAGCCTGAATGCAGGCTATCTCCGCTGCAGCGAGGGGATCACCTTTCTTCATCTTACCCGCTCTGATCGCTTCTATCGTCTTCTTCTGGAGTATGATTCTGCCAGCTGCCTCTGCGGTCCTGGACACCGACTCCTTGTCAGCGATGTCAATCATCCCAAATGGGTCAATATTTGTCAGGTCTATCAACCTCCACCCAACGTGCTCCCGAGGGTGTGTGCTCCCTTTTCCAGATGGGTACCCTCCTCTTCAACTCGTCAATGATGTATCTACAGGCATCGAATGCTGCTTCTCTGTGCCCTGCGGAGACAGCCACTAAGACGATGTTATCGCCTACTTTTAGGTCGCCGTACCTGTGGAAAATGAGGACATCATCGACCCCAAACTTCTCCAGAGCCTCATCTCTAATGGTTGTGAGTTGCTTCTCCGCCATTTCCGGGTAGACCTCTATCTCCATCCGCTCCACCCGTGCGTCATCCGACTCGTCTCTGACGATACCGACAAACATCACCAACCCACCCACGGGAGGCTTTTTTAGCGACTTGAGCTCCTCGTCGATGTTGAAGTCGTCTTTGGTGACTCTGATCAATGCTTAACCCCCGCTAACGGGTGGGAAGAGGGCGACCTCGTCTCCCTCCTTGAGAATTCGCATAGGCTCGACGAAGGATCCGTTTACGGCGACAAGTATGTTATCTTCTTGGCCATCAAGCATAGAGTGGAGTCCTTGGACCGTACGCTTCAGCGTATCTGCCGTGGAGTTATCAGGGACCTCCAGCTGTTCCTCTCTTAAACCTGTGAGCTCTCGTATGCTTGCGAAATAGCGTACCCTTAACCTCACTCAGCATCCCTCCAGTAAGGGGCCCTAAGACTAGTAGCCAGTCGGAAAGCGTCCACCAAATCCTCTTTCGACGCTCCACTCCTTAAGAGTTGCACTAAGGGAACGAGGTTATCATTTCTCATTAGACATGGCTTGAGGCGCCCATCGCTTGTGAGGCGGAGCCTGTTGCAGTTGGCGCAGAAAATGGTGTTGTGGATTGGGCGCACGATCTCCACAGTGGCACCGTCGGTCAGTGTGTACCTCTTCCTCCGATGCATAACCTGCTCCTCGACCCTCACAGCCTCGGCATCCCACTTGCGTTCAAGGGGCGTAATGTCGAAGAAGAGGTCATCCCATTTCTCAACACCCCGTTCGAGAGGTTGGTATTCAATGAGTTGTAGGATCGTCCCAGTATCTGCGGAAAGATGGAGCATATCTTGTATCTCTTCGGAGTTTAACCCCTTCATGACTACGAAATTGAGTTTTATAGGCTTGAGTCCAGCTTCGTCCGCTGCGCGTATCCCAGCTAGTACTTGGTCGAGGCAATCTGTGCCAGCGATCTTTTTCACTGTCTCGCGTTTGAGGCTGTGGAGGCTTATATTTACCCTTTTAAGTCCCGCATTTTTAAGGGCGACAGCCTTTCCGGGGAGTCGGAGGGCATTCGTCGTCATTGAGACCTCCATGACGTGCGGGGATAGGAGGCTGATTATCTCAACAAGGTCTTCCCTCATCAGTGGCTCGCCGCCAGTGACCTTTATCTTTGTTACACCTAACTCAGAAGCAACTTCGACTATTCTCCCAATCTCACTCGGAGTCATCTCCTTACCCGGGTCATGCTCCCCCTCACGGTGACAGAAAAAACAGGCAAGGTCACACCTCTGCGTGACGCTGACGCGGAGACTTGTGACAAGCCTTCCAAAGGGATCGACGAGTTGCTCCAAACCTATAACGGAAGTATCGGAGCCTCGGCTCCCTAAAACGGTTATGCACACATGTGCAATACGGAAATCCTTATACGATATGCTACATCAAACAGTTCGAAAGTGATCTAGATGGCAGAGAAAAAGGGCATATCGATCAATCAGAAGACAGCTGTCATCCTTGCAGTTGTGATCGTCGTTGGGTTGGTGGGAGCAGTCTGGTATTTCAACCGCCCCGCAGCTGGAAAGACTCAATTGATAGTCTCAACGACTACAAGCCTCTATGAAACTGGGTTTCTATCCGTCCTCAAAAAGAGTTTCGAAGCTAAGTACCCGCAGTATAACGTGAGCTTCATCAGCCAAGGCACAGGGCTAGCGCTCGCCACCGCAGCGCGTGGCGATGCTGACCTAGTCCTAGTCCACGCCCCCTCGTCTGAGGTGATATTTCTCAGTAATGGCACTGGCGTGAACAGGAAGATAATCGCATACAACTACTTCCTCATTGTCGGCCCGGCGAGTGATCCCGCAGGGATTACTGGCCTATCTGCAGTTGACGCTTTGAAGAAGATCGCGGCCGCCGGAGAAGCGGGGACGGTGCTGTGGGCGAGCAGGGGAGACAAATCCGGCACAAACACAAAGGAGATCGCTCTCTGGAAGCTAGCCGGACTCGACTCCACAAAGCTCGCAGCAGAGAAGGCTCCCAGCGGGAGCCCATGGTACCTATCCGCAGGCACTGGCATGACTGCGACACTCCAGCTGGCCAACCAGAAGAACGCCTACACAATAACCGACATAGCTAGCTTCCTAACAAACACGGCGAACGGCAACATCCAGCTCGTCCAGTTCGTGGGGCCTGAGAAGAACATGCTCAATGTCTACTCGGTCATCGTTTGTAACCCAGCGAAGAATACGCGAGGCAACTTCAACGCCTCCATGACATTTGAGAGGTACCTACTCTCCACTGATGGGCAGAACCTCCTTGGAACCTTCGGCGTCCAGGGAAAGACTGTCTTCTCGCCCTGGATTCCGACACTGACGGCGGGCACGGACACGACGACGATACAGTGGGTGGAGTCCTACGCTTACATCCAGGGCTCCGAGTGCCCGTCTCAGTACCGCCTGAACGCTAGCGACCTATACAAATAAAGAGATTGAGCCATCCTTTTTCTGAAGGGACCCATTTTTGAGCTGGCAGCCAATAATCGACGGTCTGTGGCAGGGCGTACACCTCATCCTCACGGGAGACAGCGAGGTGATGCAGATAACTCTGAGAAGCCTTGAGACCGCTGCGGCAGCGACGGGGATGGCAGCGCTCGTGGGGATGCCGATTGGCGTAGTTATAGGTCTGGGGTCGTTTAAGGGGAGGAGTTTCATTAAGACCTTGTTCAGTGCTCTTGTTGGCGTCCCCACTGTGACTCTTGGTCTCTTCCTCTACATATTGTTCTCGCGAAGTGGCCCTCTGGGGTATCTCCAACTCCTATACACGGTGCCTGGTATAGCCGTGGGTGAGGGGGTTCTCGTGACGCCGCTGGTCATCAGTTTCGTGGCGAGTGCAGTGGAAGCTAGAGATGTGGGTGTGAGAGACCTCGCTCGTACTCTCGGTGCGTCGGAGTACGAGAGTTCTCTCACTGTTCTCAGAGAAGCCTGGAGTGGTGTCTCACTAGCCCTCGTCTCCAGTTTTAACAGGGCATTCGCTGAGTTAGGCATCGCGATGATGATCGGTGGGAATATCGAGGGTCTCACCAGGGTCCTAACCACGTCGATCGCCTTACAGACCAACATGGGTGAACTAGGCATTGCATTTGCTCTTAGTTTCATCCTCCTAATAGTCGTAATCTCACTCAACTTCATAATCTCATGGCTCGGAGGGGGACTCTAGATGGAGCTTTACAGACTAGAGGAGGTCTATAGGAGCTTCGGGACAAGGCACGCCCTTGAGGCTGTCGACCTTTCAATGGGGGAGGGGGAGGCTCTCGGCGTCGTCGGGGAGAGTGGAGCGGGGAAAACGACCCTGTTGAGGCTCCTAGCAGGGCTCGATATCCCCTCGGCTGGGACCTTCCGTTGGAGGGGAAGGATCCTAGACAAACAGGTTGCTGCCAAACTTAGGAAGGAGGCGACGATGATCTTTCAGCATCCCCTATTTATTCGCGGTAGCGTCTACGATAACGTCGCCTACGGCCTCCGCCTCAGAGGCATTAGTGAGGACGAGATATCAAGGCGCGTCTCGGAGACCCTCGTAAAGGTTCGTCTCCCTGGTTTTGAGGTGAGGGATGCGCGCAAGATTTCTGGTGGTGAGCAACAGAGGGTTTCTCTCGCGCGAGCCCTCGTTCTAGACCCAAGGGTACTAATCCTCGATGAACCTACCGCTAACCTCGACACGGAGAATGCCTCCATAGTATCAGACGTGATTTCGGGTGAGGCTGGTGTGAGGAGCATCGTCGTTGCCAGCCACGATCTTGCACGGGTGGGTAGGCTCGCAGAGAGGGTAATACAGCTTGAGGCGGGGAGGATAGTCGCTGAGGGGGGAGTCGAGGTGCTGGCCTCTAACAGATTCGGTAGCAACGTCTTCTCGGGGATCGGAAAGAACGTTGACGGGGAGTCCGAGGTCGATGTTGGGGGAGGTACTAGAATAGCATGCAGCGCCTGCCACGAGGGGCGTGTGGCTGTCAGAGTTCGACCTGAGGATATCATAGTCTCCAAGACCCCGATAGAGACGAGCGCCAGGAACAATTATAGTGGACGCATAGTGGGGGTCGAGGAGAGTGGCTCCGTCATTAGGCTCAGGATAGACGCTGGTAGGATATTCATAGCGAAAATCACTCGCCGTACCCTCACCGAGATGGAGTTAAACGTCGGCTCGGAGGTATATATAAGCTTCAAAGCCTCCGCAGTGGAGCTACTCTAATTTCCGCGCCTCGAAACTTAATAATCAATATTCTTGTTAAAGGTGACACAATTGTGAAACTCGACGGTTTAAAAGTGCAGACACAGTCCATAAATCCATGTGGGTAAGGAGTCACTGAAGGAGTGCCAGTTTTCAAGTACCTGCAGAGCTACTACCAAAACTTGAGTTCAGCTGATCCTGTTTCTTCAATAAACATCCACGTTGTTGTGGATGCGTTTCATTGTGTTCTCGATGGCCATTATGCTGGGAGTCGTCATCTTCACGGCATTGTTAGGGCACGCCTCAACGCATCGGCCACAACCACGGCACTGATTGGTGATCAGCGCCTTCCCGCCGTCGATTTTAATGGCGTTAACGAAGCAGACCTTGGCATTCGCCGCAACCAACACAGGAGTCGGGGTAAACAGTTACTTCGACGCCTTCCATCTTCGTTATTCTCGCCGAAATGGCGCCATTCAAGTTGGGCAGCATCTTCCAGAGGCAGCAGCAAGGGCAGCAGTTGCAGAGGGTAAGGAGCCTCTTCCCGGGGGCTACATCTAGCCAGATAGCATCGAGCTTATTCCTGCCGATGACGTGTATGAGACCAGCCTCGTCAGCGTGGCGGATGTGAGCGTGGGCCTCCATACGCGTAATCGGGTGACCGAGCTTAGGATCGATCCTCTTTGCAGCCTCACCCATGAAGAGGCAACCGAGGTCCCGTGGATAGTCCTCGCACTTATTCGACTCCCGACATATACAGAAATTCATCGCCCAGTGGAAGCCCGCTTCGTCGATTAAACGGTGGACTATCTCGCTAGGGAGGGGCGTACTAGTACCAGGATCTATTTGCTGGTTGACAGCAAACTCGACAACGTTATCCTTTGGGAGGTAGACCATGTCATCGCCATCGAAGAGCATCTGGCTCATGATGGAACCGATACCAGGAATACGCGAGGCTTTAGCAAGTGCGAATCGGTAACGGAAATTCTTCTTGAGGAGGGTTATAACCCACGGAGGGCGCAAATGAGTCACCTATTCTACGATGTATTGTTTCTTTGCACTAAGTAATTAACATAAAATGTTCTGACTGATGTTAAGAGGAGATACGATTATACTTCACTCTTAAGCTTCTGCTCAAGCGTCTTGAGTTCACCGTGCTCAGCGAAGCGTATCTGGGTATTGAGTCTTAAGGGGAGACCAATTTGGCGAAGGAACATGGCGAGACCCCCACCGTCGATCTTTTGCCCGATCTTCCCTTGCTTCACTGCGTCGACGAGAGCCTGCTCGACCTGAGGTATAACCTTGGGGAACTGTTCCCTTGCAGCTCTCCAAACCTCCCATCCACGGTCGCCAAAGATGCCATCGAGTATCTGGTCAGTGGATGGCTCCTTCGACTTGTCTTTCGCCAGGGCCTGAGCAGCCTGCGAAGCCTGTTGGGTAGCAATGCGCCTATGTATCTCTTGTATCTTTTTCCGCTTAAGGCGTTCCAGCTCGTCGTCCGACATGCCGTAGAGACGAATGAGAACCACGCCTTTAACCTTTAGGCTCCAAGGCCCAACCCGATTATATACGCAACCAGTGCGCGATACCACAACCTTCACCGATAGGAACCTGAGATTCCTTATAGACGCCGTCAGTGTTGAGAACATGATTCAAGGGACGGACTGGCCTGCCCCAATGGCTGTCGAGGATCCATGTGAAAGATCAAGGAATCTAAAGTCCAAAGCGAACCTGAACGAGAGGCGATTCTAAGAGGCAACATTACGAGGGTTCTCGGCATATTAACTTAGTTTTAAGAGAGCTCTAACTCGTACTTCTCCTCAGTAAGGTCCCTGCCCCAAATGTGGTGTGTCTTCTCCTCCGTCTTCTTGAATCCCCAACGCCTATAGAGAGCAAGAGCTGTCTCCAGCTCACTGAAGGTCCAAAGGATTACCCGTTTATAGCCTGTCTTACGGCTGTAATCGATGGCCTCTTTCATAAGGTACTTACCGAGGCCTTTCCCCCTTGTCTCTGGTGTGAGTAGAAACCATCTAAGCTGGGCTACACCTTCCCCGCTGCTCACAATAGCGAGGCAGCCAGCTACACTACCGGCATACTCGACAACCCAAATTCTTTGACCGAACTGATTCTTAGCGAGAACAAACTCAGATAGGGGAGCAGCGACATATGCCTCGAAAGTGTTATCCAATCCATATTCTCGAGCGTAGAGAACTCCATGGAGACGCACGATTTCGCCTAAATCTCCCGGCCTCATCTCGTTTCGTATGATGGTCTCCATACATGAACTTCATTTAGATCTTCTAATATAAGATTTCGAATAGTCTAATTCGGATCTGCGCGTGTGCATTGCCTGTGGTCGCGTGGTCACTGAAAGAAAATAAAAAATGATACAATAACTCTAGGTTATTAGGAAAATTAGAAATAAAGCAGGAACTCACTCTGGCTTAATCCTACCGAGCCGAAGTGCATTAAGTATCACTGCTAGGCTCAATCCCATATCACCGACAGCGACTGCGATCCATAGAGTCACGAATCCCAGTAGGGCTAAAAGTGCGACAAGAAGTTTCACAACTACGCTCAGTGTTATGTTTTCCCTTATCCGCTGCATTGTGGCCCTACTTAGGTCTACAGCATATGGAACAAGGTCGAGCCTGTCCTGCATTAGGGCTATGTCCGCGGTTTCTAGGGCGACATCACTCCCCATCGCCCCCATCGCCACACCGACATCCGCTTTCGCCAATGCGGGTGCGTCGTTTACACCATCCCCCACCATAACCACACCACCAATCAACCTTAAGGCCTCCACGGCTGCCACCTTCTCTTCGGGAAGGAGTCCAGCCTTGAAGTCGTCGACTCCAACCCTACGGGATATATCGCGAGCAGCCTCCTCATTATCCCCTGTAAGCATCTCCACTCGTAGCCCCCGAGCCTTAAGTGCAGCTATTGTAGCAAAAGCCTCAGGTCGGACCTTATCCGTTAGGATGAGAGACCCGATCAACTCTTCATCTTTTGCTACAAGAATGATTGTCTTCCCTGTATTATTAGGGAATAGTTTGTTCCCATTCTTAATACCAAGTTCAGTAAAGAGCCTCGGATTGCCGACACAGATTGTAGATTTCCCTAATCTGGCCTGTACGCCACGTCCAGGGTAAGTCTTGAATCCCGTGGGTTCACTCTGAGACATCTTCTCCTTCTGCGCCCTCTCGACTATCGCCTCGCCTATTGGGTGCTCTGATCTCGCCTCGAGAGCTGCTGCACAGCGCAGTACCTCACTGGGTTCTGCTCCACGTATCTCACTCACCTCGAGCTCGCCACGGGTTAGCGTTCCCGTCTTATCAAAGGCCACCACCCTCGCTTTCGCAAGCTCCTCGATATGTATGCTACCCTTTACCAAGACGCCGTTTTTGCTCGCGCTCGCTATGGCGGAAACCATTGCAACTGGTGTTGAGATAGCCAGAGCACATGGGCAGGCTACGACAAGCATCACCAGCGATTTATAGACCCACTCGATTAGTGGCTGTCCTAATATTAGAGGCGGTACCGTAGCAATAATCAGGGCTGCAGCTATGACTGTCGGAGTGTACCACTTGGAGAACCTGTCGACTAGCGTCTCAGTTGGCGACTTGCTTTCCTCGGCCTCCTCGACCATTTGAAGTATACGTGAGAGGGTCGATTCCTCAGCCATAGTCGTCGCTTGAACGGCTAGAAAACCATCCACATTCATAGTCCCAGC
The DNA here is from genome assembly GCA_050014495.1 of Bathyarchaeia archaeon. Classification (GTDB taxonomy): domain Archaea; phylum Thermoproteota; class Bathyarchaeia; order TCS64; family TCS64; genus UBA8941. The sequence continues at coordinate 19,423 of JBEKDF010000002.1, read as the reverse complement.
AAAGACATTGTCGCCGACGCCCTTCGTAACGGGGATCGATTCACCTGTTATAGCGGACTGGTCAATGTCCGACTCTCCTTCTGATACCTCACCGTCTAAGGGTACGCGGTCCCCAGGTCTGAGGATAAAAACCTCCCCAGGCATTACCTCACCTACTGGGATCTCTACTTCCGAGCCGTCGCGTCTAACGACTGCGATCTCAGGCTTCAGTTGGATCAGCTCCTCGATTGCGTGGCGAGCCCTTTCCGCTGCGTAGTCTTCGAGTCTCTCGGCGAGGTTGAAAAGAAGGACCACAGCTGCCCCCTCCTCGATGTGGCCGATGAGGCTCGCTCCCACCGCGGCAACCGTTATGAGGAGGTCAATAGACACTCTGCCATGGAGTAGTGCTTTTCCACCCGAGATAGCAATTGAGTAGCCAGATACAACCATTGATACTAAGAGGAGGATTTCGGAGAATAGTATCATGCCATTGAGGAGGCTCACCGCGAGGCCAACAGCTAGGACAGTTCCAGAGAAGACAAGCACCCATACGCCGACGCCTCCATCCCCCTCGGCGTGTAACCCCTCGTCGCGGTTTTGGTGCGAGTGTTCCTCAGCCAAGTCTCAAGCCTCAGTTTCAAGGATGGTTAGCGGATAACTTTTATTAATATAGTGCTAAGATTGGGCATGTTATTATTAATCATTAATAACATATAGGTTCATTCATAATAATTATATCACGTCTAACCGATCAATTGCCTCTCAACACTTTTAATCAACGAGGCGCGAGAATCATATGAAATGTCCGGGCAGAGGCTCTATGCTGTCATTGGAAGGGACACACTGAGGAAGGATGGTGTCTCGAAGGTCACGGGGCAGGAACGCTTCTCCAGCGACCTAACACTACCAGGGATGCTTCACGCCCGCATCCTCAAGAGTCCACATCCTCACGCCAGGGTAATTAATATAGATAAGACCGAAGCCGAGAGAGTTGGAGCCGTCGTCATCACCCCCGATGATGTCCCCGAAGTAACATTCTGTCCTCGTCTAGTTAGCACCCCCGAGGTCACTTACAAGGACTGGCACGTGTTAGCTAGGAAGCCAGTGTATGTTGGTGAGCCCATAGCGGTGGTCGCGGCAGAAACGGAGGAGCAAGCCCAGACTGCGATGGAGCTCCTTAGGGTAGAGTATGAGACATTGCCAGCATCCTACGATGCACTCGACGCCATGAATCTCGGGACGATGCTCCATGACGAGATTACTCTCAAGGAGAATCAGCTAAGGATTGAGCGCAATATAGCATGCACCCTCGACACATGTGAGGGAGAAGTGGAGACCGGCTTCGAGGAGGCCGATGTTGTCATAAGACGTACGTACAGGACGAACCGCCGCTATCACACCCAACTGGAGACTAAGTCGGTGCTTGTGAAGCCTGAGCCAGACGGTGGTGTGACAATTTGGAGCACGACCCAGACCCTGCACAATACGAGGCTCCTAATCCATGAGATATTTGGCCTTCCCATGGGCAAAATACGTGTTATGAAAACAAATATAGGCGGCAGCTTCGGATCCAGCATCCAGGTCAATACCGTTGTCCCCATCGCAGTCGCGATGGCACTGAAGACGCGTCGCCCTATACGCTTAAGCCTCACACGCGAGGAGGACCTACACGACCACGTCAGCTACAGCATGATCTTCGACCTCAAAATGGGCGTCAAGAGGAGCGGTAAACTCACCGCGGGACACCTCGACGCGTGGCTCGACATAGGCGGCCACCAGATACAAGCGTACCCCCTCCTCGGTTGCATAGTTGGCTGGTGGGTAAACCTCTACAAGATTCCTGCTAAAAGCTACAGGGGTATCGCGGTCTATACGAACAAGGTTCCAAGCTGCGCGTTCCGAGGCTATGGTAACCCCCAGATGACCTGGGCGATGGAGTGCATGATGGATGAGCTAGCTGAAGCCATCGGTGTGGATCCCGTCGACTTCCGTCTCCAAAACTACATCGGGCAAGGAGACATCTTCTGGGGGCAGGGCCCAACTGTGAAGAGTATAATTCAGAGCTGTGGGGTAGAGGAAATACTCAAGCGAGGAGCGAAGGAAATAGACTGGTACAACCGTCCTAAGCCGGGGAGCCAATTAGGGCGTTTTAGGCGTGGCGTTGGCATGGGACGCGGCTACCACACTAGCAGCGCTGGGGCGCCTGTGCCGGGGACCGTCGTAGACTTCGGAGGGGCATTCTTGAAGCTGAATGAGGATGGGACTCTAGACTATGTCACTGCTCTCATGGACCATGGAGGAGGCACTATCGAGGCACACGCGAAGATAATCGCTGAGGAGCTCTGCGTCCCACTCGACAATGTTAACATAATCCAAGCAGACACAAGCACGACTGTCTACGACGTATGCACCCATGCCAGTAGGGGCATCTACTCAGGTGGAGGTGCGGCTCTAAAGGTGGCGAAGCAAGTCAAGGATAAGATAAGGGAGAACGCTGGGAAGATTCTCGATGCCTATCCACATGCATTAAAGTTTAGGATGGACCAAGCGAGAAAGCAGGGGGTAGTCTACGCAGAGGGCGTAGAGGGACGAGAGCTAACATTCAAGGAGATCGCCTACACTATGAGGCATAAAAACTGGGGTACGATAGCCTCCGTTGACAGCTACCGTCAGCCCGCTTGTCCACCCCATTTCACCGGTTACTTCGTCGAGGTTGAAGTAGATACATGGACAGGTAAGGTACGCCCAATAAAGGTCATCGCAGGTGCCGACATTGGCACCGTGATTAATCCGACCCTCGCTGCGGGGCAGATACACGGAGGCTTCGCACAAGGGTGGAGTATGACCCTCCTAGAAGACATGCCGCATGATCCTAAGACGGGCGACCTCGTCAACAGAGGTTTCCTCACCGACTACAAGATACCCACGGCGCTGGATATGCCACACCTTGAGGACTTCAAGGTCTTCTTCGTCGATACATATGAGGAAACGGGTCCCTTCGGTGCGAAGGGAATAGGGGAGGGGGCGCTCAATCCCGTCGCTGGCGCTGTCGCAAACGCGATACAAAACGCATTAGGCGTAAGGTTTTACGATCTTCCCATCACTCGTGATAAGATACTGGCGGCACTTCACCAGAAGGAGGAACCGCAATGAGCATTAATACACATGATACCCACATACTCCACAGTTTCCAATATTATGCACCGACCAGCGTCACTGAGGCGGCAAAGCTTCTAGACAAACATGGCGTTGAGGCAGTAGTTCTCGCCGGGGGCACAGACCTTCTACCTAAAATGAAGCAGGCGCTCCTAAAGCCCCGCCAGGTCATCAATCTCAAGCAGATACCTGAGCTCGTAGGCGTCCGTGAAGAGGCTGAACTCATAAGAATAGGTGCGCTCACCAGACTCAGAGACCTTGAGCGCAGTATTATAGTTACAGAGAAGCTACCACTTCTGCACGCGGCTGTCTCTTCCATCGGTTCGGTCCAAATTAGGAACATGGCGACTGTCGGAGGAAACCTTTGCAACGCGTCTCCAGCCGCGGATAGCGCACAGGCACTTATCGCTCTCGACGCGAAGGCGAACATAGCTGGGCCATCGGGGGATAGGAGCATTGAGCTTGAGAGTTTCTTTACAGGTCCAGGTAGAACCGTACTAGGAAGGGGCGAGTTGTTAGCTAGCCTCATAGTACCCTACCCTGAGCCAGGAAGCCAAAGTGCCTTCATTAAGCTCGGTCGGACGAGCCTTGACCTCGCCACAGTCAGCATCGCCGTTAACGCTAAGATGAAGAAGGAAACTATCGAGAGCATTAAGATCGTCATGGGCGCTGTTGCTCCTACACCACTCAGACTCAGAAATGTCGAGCAACAACTCATGAAGAAGAAGCTAAACATGGACGCCATCGAGGAAGCTGGCAGACTTGTCTCTGAGAGCATCAAGCCGATCACAGATATTAGAGGTACAGCAGAGTACAGACGCCTCGCCTCGAGGGGGCTCGCTATGGAGGCGTTAACTCGCATCCTCGAGGACTCTAGGAGGGATAAGTGATGAGGATCAAGTTAACTGTCAACGGAAAACCAAGAAGTTTCGACGTCGAATCAAACACCCTGCTCCTCAATCTCATAAGAGATAACATGATGCTCACTGGAGCAAAGTACGGCTGCGGCATCGGTGAATGCGGCGCATGTACGGTCCTCCTCGATGGGGAATCGGTCCTCGCCTGCATGATCCTTGCTATTGAAGTAGACGGGAGGACAATTGAAACCATCGAGGGATTGGGAGAGTATGATAGCCTCCATCCGATCCAAGAAGCATATCTTGAGGAAGGCGCCATCCAATGTGGATTCTGCACCCCCGGCTTCGTCATGTCGACGAAAGCGCTCCTCGCAGAGAAACCTCAGCCGACGGAGACGGAGATCAGGGAGTACCTTAAAGGAAACATGTGCCGCTGCTCTGGATACGTCAATATAGTAAAAGCAGTACAATCAGCTGCGGCAAAGATGAAGGGACCCGGTTGAGGACTGGGGCAGTCGTCCTCGCCGCTGGAAAGAGTAGTCGGATGGGAGTAAACAAACTACTTCTCACGGTCGGGGGAAGAACAATCTTAGACAGGCTCCTGGACGTCCTTACTCAGACAGTGGACGATGTTGTCGTCGTAACGGGAAACAATCCCGAGCCAATAAAAGCGATTGCTACCGCTCATGGAGTCCGCATCGCCCACAATCCAGATTATGAGAAGGGGATGACCACTAGCTTCCAGGCTGGCCTAAGAGGAATAGGCGGTGTCGACGCGATCTTTCTAGTCCTTGGAGACCAATTAGGGCTTGGACCTGAAGCCATACGAAGGATGGTGACTGCGATGGAGGATGCTCCGAGTGCATGTATAGTCAGCCCGATATTCAGTGGGAAGGGTGGGCACCCCGTTCTGTTCCGCTCTAGCCTCTTCGGGGAAATACTTGCTCTGACAGGCTCGCTCAAGGAGGTTGTCGATGGACACGCAGATGTTTATATACACGTCGAGGGAAATGAATGGAGTATTATCGATTTTGATACTGCTGATGATTTCGAGCACGCCAAGAAACTCTTCGAGAAACGACGGTAAGACTTTTCCAGTACAAGATGGTCAGGCTGGAGCATGGAGACTGATTCGAATAAGTGCGTCATGATCATCGATGCGGGGCTCCCGACGGGTTTAAAGTTGAACACGGCGGGGCTCCTTGGGACGACACTCGGTCGCAAGGTCGAGTCGATGATTGGCCCCGATGTCTTAGACAGTTCTGGTGAGATCCACACAGGCATAATAAATATCCCGCTCCCGATTCTCTCGGCCGATTCGGAAGCCATCAAGGGGATTCGAGAGAAAGCAATGAAAACCTTTGCCCTACTCGTCGTCGACTTCACCGAGACCGCACAGAGGGAGGTTCGTTATGAGGATTACACTTGGAAACTCGCCACGACGCCATCAGCGGAGTTGAAGTATCTCGGCGTCGCCATCTATGGCCCAAAGAAGCTAGTAAACAAGCTCGTGGGGAACTAGCCTCTGCTACGCTAACCATGCTTCTTCTTGATCATCTCGGGACGCGCGAGTAGAGCCTCCTGCTTACCTCGAGGCCGTCCCAGCCAACTGATATGTACCTGCTCTCGTATAGCCCTGATCTTCTGACCCGATCCAAGTAATCCTCCATGGCTCGGGGAAATGAACCTACATTGTCGGCTACAACTACGCTGTCGAAGTGTAGCTTTGGCTCTATGAGATTGAGGTATCTTCCATACTCGTCCTTCTCTGCGTCCACGAAGGCAAAGTCAATTGGACCCACAACTCCCGGGATCAATTCGAGAGCATCTCCTACTAGAACATTCACTCTTTCCGTGAGTCCAGCCTTCTTTATATTAGCCTCAGCCTCCCGCGCCAACGCTCGATTTACCTCTATCGTAGTTAGGTGAGAGTTGTCGAGCATGTGGCTTGCGATCACTATAGCTGAGTATCCTATGTTCGCCCCGACCTCTAATGCTTGCCGCGGTTTCAATTCCCCTACTATCTTCGCGATTATCCTCGCCTTCTCCGCTCCAATTATTGGAAGCCATCTCCTCGAAGCCTGCCTCTCTATATCTTTGAGGATCCCTTCAAGGTCTATCATGATTATAAATTCGGATTCGAAGGCTAAAAACTACTGGGCTTTGGGATGTCAGTCTGGTGCGATGCGTTCTGCTGCATCAAGTATCGCCTCGATGATCGCGACGTAGCCCGTGCAGCGGCACATGTTTCCCTCGATGGCGGTCTTGATCTCCTCCTCCGTGGGATTTCTGTTGTCGCTGAGTAGTGCGTAGGCGCTAAGAAGCATTCCAGGTGTGCAGAATCCACATTGGACGGCGCCGTTCTCCATGAAGGCTTCCTGTAACTCCTTCATAAGGGGATTGTCGACGAGACCCTCGACGGTGCAGACATGACGTCCTTCGACTTGGGGAGCGAGTATTAGGCATGAAGTCATGGGATAGCCGTCGACCAAAACGGTGCATGCGCCACACTCACCCTGTTCGCAGCCCTTCTTCACGCTCTTCACACCAAGCTCTACGCGTAGCATGTCGAGTAGAGTCATCGTTGCAGGTGCTTCGAAGTAAACACCGACGCCGTTAAGCTCAAAATTCACTATTACAGGTCACCTCCGGTGCGCCGCCAGGCCTCGCGCATGGCGCGCTTTACTAGGACAGCCGTCATGTCTTTGCGATATTCAGCTGTACCCCTAACGTCGTCGATTGGTTTTGCAACTTCAGCACAAGCTGCTGCAGCCGCTTCGACTAGATCCTCACCCATATTCTTACCCCTGATCATGTTTTCAACACTCGGGGTTCGTATAGGTGTAGGTGCGACGCTCCCCAAGGCTATTCTTACTTCCTTGAGCTTCTCGCCGTCTTTCTCAACATAGACTGCTGCATTAACAACACTTAGAGTGAAGCCCTTACGTCTCCCTATACGCTGGAAGCTACTCCCTGCCCCCTTCACAACGGGGAACCTGAGCCCAGCAAGTATCTCATTTGGCTCTAAGACCGTCATCTTGGGACCTTTGAAAAACTCCTGTAAGGGTATCCAGTGACCCTCCTCTAGGCTACATATGTGGGCCTCAGCATCATGTACGAGGAGAGGTGGCGCGGAGTCTGCGGCTGGAGACGCGTTGCAGAGGTTACCGCCTATTGTGCCCCTATTCCTGATCTGGACACTGCCGATCCATCGCGCAGCATCGTGGAGCGCTGGTGCTACATCCTCGATGACCTTAGACGCCAGTATCTGGGAGTGGGTCGTAGTTGGCCCTATGAAGATCTTGCCATCCTCTTCTTCGACACCATTGAGTTCCTCAATGAGGCCAAGGTCGATGAGGTGAACCGGTTTCGAGCCGAGGTCTCTAAACAAGGGAACTATATCGGTTCCACCAGCGATAGGAGTAGCTAGCTCAAGCGTTGACATCATCTCCAGCACCCCTACTAATGTGGGTGGGCGTAATAGATCGAATCCAGTGAACGGCTTCAACACTTACCCGCCTCCTTCAGCGCCTTGTGCATTCGATCCGGTGTGATGGGGATTGTATTAAATCTGAGACCAGTAGCGTGATGGATGGCGTTGACGATGGCGGGGACTATGCTGATGATGCTGGGCTCCCCGACTCCCTTCGCGCCAAAGGCAGCGTACTTGTATGCCTCCTCAACGAGAATAGTGTCATCTATCTCGGGGGTGTCGAGGGCGGAGGGGATGACATAGTCCTTGAATCCTGTAGTGGTAATTACGCCATCTTTAATCTGGAGGTTCTCCATTATTGCGAAGCCGACACCCTGGCTAATAGCGCCATGAATCTGGCCATCCACGATGAGGGGATCGATCGCTTTCCCAACATCCATAGCGGGCCATATCTTTGTCACTTCTATCTGACCTGTCTCGGTGTCTACCTCGACCTCCGCAACCGATGCGGCGAAGGTGTAGACGGCATAGTTGTGGCCGAGGCCGGTCTCTGGGTCGAAGAATCGACGTGGTGAGGTATAGAAGCCATAGCTGCCGGGGTTTTCTCCTCGGATGTGCATTTGCTCAGCGATCTCAGCGAAGGGGATCTTCGTTGAGGGTTTCTTCTTGTTGTAAGCTTGGCTGTCACGTAGCTCGACCTGCGCCTCTGGGCAGTCGAGCATGTCGGCGGCTACACGTACCATTCGCTCGCGGATGTTGATAGCTGCGTCAGCGGCAGCGGTGCCTCCCATCATGAGGCCCCGGCTCCCGTGTGTAGGTTTAGAGTCGGGGGTCGTGTCTGTGTCAGGTTGCTCTATTTTAATGGTGTCTATTCTGGCACCGATGATTTCAGCGACTATCTTAGCATGGCCGAATGGGCTGCCCTGCCCTATCTCACAGATGCCTGTGCGGTAGGTGAGGCTGCCATCCTCGTGTATCATGAGGGCTGCAGCGCTCCAGTCGGGTGTGCTCCTGCTAGTGCTGTTACCATGGTAAGCGCAGCCGACACCCCAACCACGAACCTTCGTTCCTACACGGACTGGCTCCCTATGCTTTGCCCACTCCGAGGCTGCTGCGACGCCTTCAAGGCACTTATCGATCCCGACACTGTTATCGAGGAGCTGGTCGCAAGTAGTATGTGATCCTACCCTTAGAATATTCTTCATCCTGAATTCGACGGGGTCCATTTTGAGCTCATAGGCTAGCCTATCGACCTGTTGCTCTGCTGCGAAGTGGAGTGCGAGGTTACCGAAGCCTCGGAAGCTGCCACCATAGACCTTGTTAGTGTAGACTGCTCGACCGTCGACAGCTACGTTTGGGACTTCATAGGGGCCGCATGCGTGAGCAGTCTGTCTCCATAACCAGAATGGTGCTCTGTTTGCGTAGGCGCCTACTTCGAGAGTGATGTCGACTTCGACTGCGGTGATCTTCCCGTTCCTGTCAGCACCTGACTTATACTTGAATCGGACCGGGAAACGTTTCGGAGTCACCGCGACAACTTCGCTTCGATCCATTATATAGACTGCGGGTCTCCCTGTCTTCACAGCTGCGACCGCGGCGTAGGCACTTATTAGTGGCCCAGTGTCGTCCTTCTTCCCAAAGGCACCACCTGTTAGTGCCTGTATGACTCTCACCTGGTTGAGCTTCCATCCAAGGACCCGAGCCACTTTCTCCCTTACCAGATGTGGGCTTTGCATGCAGGCGATGATTGTGACCTTGCCGACACCCTCTGGAAAGGCGTAGGCGGCTTCGGGCTCTAGGCACATATGCTCCTGATAAGGTGACCAATAGGTGTCCTCAACAACGACATCAGCCTCCTTCCAGCCCTTCACCATGTCACCCTTCCTGATCTTCGTGGTGATGGCGATGTTGTTGTCCTTGTGTATGATTGGCGCCCCATCCGCAATGGCGGCGTCTATATCCAGGACAGCGGTTAGTGGCTCATACTCGATTATGATCGCATCAGCTGCTGTCTGGGCGGTCACATCGTCCGGGGCACAGACGAGAGCTATGGGGTCTCCGACATAGTGTACCTTTACATCATTAAGGAACGCCTGCTCCGGGAGAGCGTACCCTATCTCGTTTTCACCGGGGACATCCCTAGCGGTGAGTATGGCAATGACACCCGGCACTCGTAGAGCCGCTGACGTGTCTACCCTCTTCAGTAGGGCATGGGGCACGGTACTCCTCACGACCTTAACAACCATCGTTTCCTTCGGGACGTAGTCGGAGGTGAACTTTGCCTTCCCGAGAAGTTTGTCGAGGGCGTCGGAACGTACCGTATTCCTCCCCACAACCAGGTAATCATCTCTGTGGAGGAGGTCGCTAAGGATTCTGTCGTATTCCATGGGCGCCAACCGCATAGTAGGAAGCAGCGATGGTATATTTAGAGTCTACAGCTTTGAGCAGCCACGAATTATTCTTAGAAGGGCGTCCGTATCACCAGCCTCAAGGCTGAAAACCCTTGCAGCACTTTCTTTCACGAGGTCAATGACCTCATTGACTTTGTCGTCCCGACAGAGGTAGACAGCTATGCCTCCGCGTTTTAATGCGTCAGCGACCATGATGGCCCCTGAATAGATCCCCTTATGTTGCGACTCGAGTCTGCCATATTCGTCCACGAATACAACGACACCATCTCTCATTTCCTTTGCAGCCCTGGTTAGGGCTAGGTTCGCGGAATTGAGACCCTTCTTCGAGAAGACGAAGTGGGAGTTATCGTACGACTCCCATATCTCCCCCGATATCTTATCAACCGGTTTCACGAGGTGCATGGTCTCGCCAGTGTCGAGCTCCAGGAGGTCGTAGCTTGGATAATCACCTCCGTCGAGGACCCGCATACTCAGTATTCCCATGACCTTCAATCCGTCAGCACTAGCTCTCTCAGCTGCGTCTATGGCTGTAGTAGTCTTCCCACCCCCTATAGGAGCATGAAGGATCACGGCGCAGTGCATCTCGAACAGTCCGGTATCCTAGCGCAGAGGATAAGAACCCAGCGCCCGATAGATTCTAGAAGGTACATGGACGGCTACGCCCGGAGCAAGATTATCTGCACCATCGGTCCTGCGAGTAGGAGGCCTGACATCCTAAGGGAAATGACTGCAGCTGGAATGGATGTCGCGAGGGTTAACTTGAGTCACGGGAGCCTTGATGAACATAGAAACACGATCAGGGTTATCAGGAGCCTTGGGACAGTAGCTGTCCTAGTCGACCTCCCCGGCCCAAAAATAAGACTCGGGGAACTTAAGGAGCCTATCCAGTTAAAGACTGGAGATGACGTCAGATTCACGACAGAAAATGTAATCGGCGAGGGTCTCACACTCCCAGTGAACTATAACAAGCTCCCCGTCGAGGTCCACCCTGGTGGTCACATCTTCATCAACGACGGTCTAATTGAGTTGGACATACTCAAAATTGATAGCGACTTCAAGGGATTCGAAGCGAAGGTAGTGAGCGGAGGTGAAATCAGCAGCCACAAAGGGGTTAACGCCCCAGGAGCAAGCCTTAGCATACATCCACCCACCGAGCAGGACCTGAAAGGAATAGAGTTTGGCATTCAGGTCGATGCAGACTGGTTCGCTGCTTCATTCATCAGGAGCAGGAAGGATGTCGAAACCGTAAAGGAGGCCATCAAGGATGCGGATGGTGACCAACCGGTTATAAGTAAGATCGAGCACGGGGAGGCCATCACAAATATCGATGAGATCATAGACGCTAGTGACGGGATCATGGTCGCGCGTGGCGACCTCGGCATCGAGGTCGCCCCTTGGGATATCCCATTGCTCCAGAAGAAGATTATTACAAAGTGCAACCAGACAGGCAAGCCAGTCATTGTTGCTACGCAGATGCTGGAGTCTATGGTTGAGAACCCCCGACCCACAAGGGCAGAGGCGAGTGATGTCGCCAACGCAATCCTCGACGGCGCCGACGCGGTGATGCTCAGCGAGGAAACGGCGACAGGCCTCCACCCAGTTGAGGCTGTCAGGGTCATGGAGAGTATCAGCAGGGTCGTCGAGGCAGGAGGGACACTAAGAAGGGTTCAAAGCCTCAGGGAGGGGCAGCCCATACCCGAGATTATTGGTAGCCTAGCCTCTCAGGCTGTGGAGTCCGTGAAGCCAGCTGCTATCTTTACTGTCACGCGTAGCGGCTTCACAACACTCATGGTTAGCAAATATCGTCCATCAGCCCGAATCCTCGCTGTTGTCCGAGAGGCGAAAATAGCCAGGAGAACACGGCTCTACTGGGGGGTTGAACCTCTCGACATACAGTGGAGCGACGACAGGGACGAGCTAATTGTCAGAGCCGTTAACAGAGCGCTGAGGGAAGGGATAATTAGGGAACCAGACATCGTTATGGTGGTTTCTGGCTCCACCCTTGAGGCACCTGGACGTACTAGTACCCTAGAGATACTAAGGGTCCGTGACATTCTATACCACGCGGGGAGGAAGGACTAATGCTCGTTGGTTTGATATCAGATACCCATGATAACGTCTCAAAGATCGGTGAAGTAATTCACCGACTCAACGAACTCGAAATCGACCTCGTCCTCCATGCTGGGGACTACATAAGCCCATTCACGGCTAAGCCATACACCGAGTTAAATGCGAAGATGATAGGAGTTTATGGAAACAACTGTGCCGAGAAGGAGAAGCTAAGGGAGGTCTACGCCGCAGTTGGGAAGGAGATCGTGGGTGACTTCGCCGAGGTCGAAGCCGGCGGTAAGAGTATTGCCTTACTCCATGGCCACGATACGGTCCTACTGCGCTCAATCATTGAACACGGTAGCTACGACGTCGTTGTGCATGGACACGATCATAAGGCAAAAGTGGATAATAGTAACACCACCTTCGTAGTAAACCCAGGTGAGGTCTGCGGATACGTCACGGGGAGGAGCAGCTTCGCCGTACTCGAAACAGGAGCTCTCGAAGCGAAGATAATCGACATCTAGAAGTGGCTCACGATGATCAGGAAAGCGTTCGTAATGAGAGTCTACCCCGGTTGTGAGGCGGAGTACGAGAAGAGACATAAACCCATCTGGCCCGAGCTCGAGGAGACTCTGAAGAACCATGGCGTCTCTACCTACTCCATCTTTCTCCACCCATCGACGCGGCAGCTATTTGCTTACATCGAGTTCCAGAACGAGGCTGAGTGGGATGCTATATCAAAAACACCGGTCTGCAGGAACTGGTGGGCTCATATGCGCGAATTGACGCCCTCAAACCAGGATAACAGCCCCATCTCCGATGAGCTGAGAGAGGTCTTCCACATCGAGAAACCCTAAGCATATAGGAGTCTGTAAAACTCCTCCACTGAATCGCGAACATACTTCTCGTCTACTTTGCCGAGGGAAGAGTCCGTCTCGAAGATCCGCTTGGGGATTCTCAGCTCCTTCGCTTTGAATCCCTCCCTCTCCTTGAAATGGTTCTTCTCCCTGAGTATCTCCATACCTATTCCTTCCAGGGCCTCGGAAGTTATCTTATGCCCCGCCGTAGTGAGAGCCTTAGCGACCGTTTCCTTATCGTAGATACCCCTCGCAAAGAAGCAGACGACGAGACCGCTTAGCACCTGGCGCCAAGCCTCCTCCTTAAGCAGCTTCGCAGCTACGACCTTCGCGTCTGCGAGCTTTTCCTTGAGGGCAGCCTGGTCTATACTATACCCAGCGGAGTCAAGGTGGCTATGGCGGCTACCCGTGAGGTGACCGATATGGCTGACCGGCCCCGTATGGTAACCAGGCATCTCATTACCCCCGAAGGCGAGGGCGAACTCTTCACCACCGTAGCGCTTCGAGGCAAAGTCAACACCTCTTGCTAGCGCTAAGTAGAACTCATTCGGCTGCTTAACAATATACTCGATGGCCTTCGCATAGGCGGGCTCGTCCCCAAACTTCAGCGTAAGCCCGAGGGTCTCATTCTGCGTTATTAACCCCTTATCCTGTGCCTCAGTGGCCCACGCCAAAACCACGCCGGTGCTCATAGCATCAAGCCCCCATATCTCAACATCATCTATGAGGTGGAGCATTGCCTTCTCATCGAAGACACCGACCATAGAACCCAGACCGTAGATTAGTTCGTAGTCGTAGGGTATCATTGTGGTCTTGTAGAAGTAGGGCTCCTTATTGTAGGGCTCGCGGAGTGCGGCGATGTGGATGCAAGCAACTGGGCAATGAGCACATGCGACGCGTCGCCCTAAGTAGTTCTCAGCGAGGTTCTCCCCTGATATGTGCTCCGCCTCTGGGGAGGTCGTCATCTTGAGGTTCATGGTTGGTAGCCCCTTCTGTAGGTTTAGAGGCATGATGTTCGAAGCGGTTCCGATGTCATGATACTTCTTCATAATCGGCGATTCGACGGCTCGCTTATAGATGTCATCGTACGTCTCTCGATAGAATTTTTTATTACTGACATCGAAGCCGTGGTTGCCGGAGACTGTGACCGCCTTGAGCTTTTTACTACCGAAAACGGCGCCGAGGCCGAGGCGCCCAAAGTGGCGGTATGTCTCCGTGATGACGCTTGCGTACCTGACGAGATGCTCGCCTGCTCCACCAATCCTCATGATTGTACGTGTCCCGGCGCCAGTTTCCAGCTCCCTAATTATCCTGCCTGTGGTGACGCTGCTTGCGATTCCCCAGATACCCGATGCGTCTCGAAACTGTACACCCTTGTCGTCTATGGAGAGGTAGACGGGTGTATCACTGGCGCCTCTGATCAATATAGCACCATACCCCGCGGACCTTATCGCCACAGCACTGCGCCCACCTGCGTGGCTCTCACCCAGGTTTCCAGTCAGCGGCGACTTGAACATCGCCACCGTTTTCGAAGCGAGGGGGTAGAGCCCGACGAGAGGACCCACAGCGAAGACGATGGGATTATCCGGGCCCAGGGGGTCAGCTCCTACGGGGCAGTACTCCTTAAGCAGATTAATTGCTACACCTGAGCCACCAATATAATACTGGAAAAGATCGGTGCGGTCCTCTACTGTGAATCGTCGGGCCGATAAATCAGCTATCAAGACGCGCGTTGGGAGTCTCAAAGCTGCTCAGACTCCTTCATCGCCAGCACCTCATGTGGGCAATAGTCAACGCAGTAGCCACAGTGAACGCAGATATCGGGTTTGTTCGCCTCGTCGTCCCAGAAAACGGCGTGAACTGGACAAACCTCTGAGCATCGGTGGCAGCCTATACACTTCCTTGCCTTGAGGACGACGCCGCCACCCCTGCGCTGCTCGAGAGCATCGACGGGACACACCTTCATGCAAGGGGGATCAGGGCAGGCCCTGCAGGCCACTACTACGAAGCCTCTCTCGAAGCCCCCCACGGAGCGAACCCTGATCGCTGACTTTGCCAGCCCACCCTCGCCATAGCGCCTGTTGCAGGCGAACATGCATAGCTGGCAACCAACACATCTGTCAGCATCTACCACGGTGAGCCTCGTCATCGATCAATGCTGATGCTGCTTGTTATTCTAGTTTCTTATTTAATCGAGGAAAAAAGAAAGAGTCTATACCTTTACGCCACAGAAGCGTTGGAGGACAAGTTCCTGTACCCTCGCAGCATCCATTACGGTGTCTAGGTCCACCCACTCGACAGCTGCATGGGCGCCGTCCCCTGCGGGGCCGTAGGCGACCGCAGGAATGCCTTTGCTCCAGATTATTTGGGTGTCGAGCCACCCTGAGCCGCCCGTGAAGGCAGGGGTGAGCTTTATAGCCTCCTTGCTGCAGGTGACTATTGTCTGGCAGATTTCCGAAGTCTCTGGGACATCCATAGAGCCGCGGTAGAAGATGATCTCGTAGCTCGCGCTGAACTTGGGGTCCTTGTCTGCGATTCCCTTTAGGAGTTTCTCCATCTCATTCTCGACGTCCTTCTTCTCCTCCCCTGGGATGAGGCGCCTCTCGATCTGTAGGAGACACTTATCGGGATAGGTGCTTAACCCGAGGCCACCCTTGATAGTGCCTGCGTGAACGCTGGCTGGTCCTACGAGGAAGTGCTTCTTCTTCTGCAACTTGGTGCCGAGTGTCTCGAGACCCATGAGGACCTTCCCCATCTCTGTGATGGCATCGACACCAACATGCCACATACTTCCGTGGGCAGCGAGTCCCTTCGTATCGACGTCGATCCAGGCGAAGCCTTTGTGGCACCTCTCTATCTGAAGGGCGCTGGGCTCACCCACAATGGCTGCATCGACACGGGTCTTCTCCATAACCCTTTCTGTACCGATGCTTGCGTACTCTTCGTCGCAGACAGCGGCGATGACGACGTCGCCCAGGAGCTGGGTACCAGAGTCGACGTTGGCTTTGAGCGCAGCGAGGCTGGCGACGAGGCCGCCCTTCATATCGAATGTGCCCCGCCCATACATCTTGCCGTCCTTCACCACTGGTTTGAGGGGGTCGATGGTCATGTAGTCGTAACCGACCGTGTCGATGTGGCCATTGAGCATAAGGCTCCTCCCTCCGCCTACGCCCTTGAGTGTGCCTACTGCGTTGCATCGGTTTTTCTCAATCTTGTCCACCTTGGCTTTCAAACCTAAGGCCTTGAGCCACTGGGCGACGTACTCAGCTATCTCTGTCTCGCCTTTAGCTCCCGGGACGAGGGATGGGTTAACCGAGTCTATCTTAACGAGCTCCTTGAGCAGCTCAATAGCTGCTTTCTCGTCTACTGTTGATTGGAACATGTGTAGATAGACGTGGTTTTATCGGTTAAAAGAGTGGAGGTGACGTCTCTAGTGAGCTAGGGGTCTAACCCAACCCCCGTAGACAGGATGGCGGCTGCAGATGACCTCGATGAAGGCTGGGCTCCCCTTCTCGTTCTCCTTTAGAGCGTCTTTCAGTGCAGGCGCGATATGGTCCGGCTTCTCAACTCTGGTGGAGTGCATCCCAAGGGCATCTGCCATCTGCGCTGTCTTATAGACATCCTGCTTCGTCACCTCGCAGGCGTATGGTGTATGGCCACCCCCCCAGAATCCGGGACCATAGCCGCTAAAGCCTCCGTTATTTATGTGAATTGTCGTAATTCCCATCCCATGGCGGATGAGTGCCTCGTAGTCCCCCATCTGGTAGCTAACGCCTGCGTCTCCTGTGATGCTTATAACCTGCCTCTTTGGGTAGGCGAGTTTCGCACCCATGGCGGCGCCTAGGCCGAAGCCAAGTGTGGAGACATTACCCCACGCCATAAAGCCGTGCTCCGTGACAGCGTCGTAGATTGTGGTGAGCTGGTCGCGAGTGTTCCCTGACTCATGGGTGACGACGCTGTTTGTCGGGTCGACGGTCCTAATGATCTCTGCATAGACTCTATAGGGGTTAATGGGAGTCTCGTTTGACTCCATAAGGGGGCGATACTTGTTCATCTTAGCTTCCTTAGCGACGGCTACCTCAGCCTCTACTCCTTGCCTCGGTTTGACACCATGCCTCTCTGCCTCCGCTATCATTTGGCGGAGCACGAGCCTCGCATCGCCCACGATGGCGTGGTCCATCCTCGTCGCCCTGTTTAGGTCCTGCTCATCAATGGTGCACTGGACTATAGTTTTCCCCTTCACTGGGAGTTCGTGGCCGAAGGAGGTCGTGCCGAGGCTTGTACCTATCGCGAAGATGAGGTCTGAACCCATCAGCCATCTCTCAGCCGGAACATCGCGGACGCCTAGGCTGAGTGGATGGTTCTCAGGGAAGCAGCTCTTCCCCATGAGCGTTGTGAGGACGGGGATGCCGGTCATCTCCGCGAATTGCTTTAGCTCAGCACAAGCGTCACCGAAGAAGATGCCCTGCCCAGCATAGATCATAGGATTCTTAGCATGGAGAATCGCCTCAACCGCGATCTTTACGTCGTGGGGGTCGCCGGAGGGTCTCCACCCCTTAACCGGTGTGTATGGGTGCTCACCTGGGTCGTAATCCTCGAGACCACGCGGGAGCTGAAGCATGACGGGGCTGGGGCGTCCGCTCCTCAGTTGGGTGTAGGCGCGGCGTACGAACTCGGGAACGCGCCGCCCCTGGTTGATGAAGCCACTCCACTTAGTAATACTACGAAACCCGTCCTCAATGTTGAACCTCTCCCTAGCGGCGACCTCGTTCGGGACGCCGTCGGTTAAGCAGAGGAGGGGAGAGGAGTCCTCATAAGCCTGTGCGAGGGCACCGTACGCCATCTCGGTACCAGCGGCATTAAGTCCACCCATAACAGCGGAGACGCCAATCTTTTTCCCATTCGTCGCCCTACTGTAAGCATCAGCAACTGCTACCGCGAACCTCTCAGTCCTTACCATCATTAGTGGCATCCCCTCCTCACCGCAGGCATTCACGAAGATGTTCGTCGGGAAAGTACAGACCCATTCGGTACCCTCCTCGCGGAGGATTTTAACTAGCCCATTAACGGCCTTGACCAATTCAGAACACTGATTCAAAAATGGGCTCTGGGTGTAAAAATTGTGCGGCTACATCTCACGTAGTCGCTTGATGCGTTCATCTATCGGTGGGTGAGTGGCGAAGAGGTCGAGTCCCCTTTTATTTGGGTCCGAGATGAAGAGCGGGCTGACCGCCTGATCGACCTTCATCCTACCCTGATTGAGGTTCTTAATCTTCTCCAGTGCCGAAGCCAGGCCTTCAGGGTTGCGAGTGAGCTCGGCTCCCCCCGCGTCAGCTAGGAACTCCCTGCGTCGACTGACGGCTAGTTCAATTAATGTAGTGGCGATGGGGGCGAGGATAGCGAGTAGTAAGCCTACAACTAGTATTACTATCTGTAAGCCGCCACCGCCATCCCTGCTCCTACCCCGACCGCGGCTTTGAGAAGCCCCAGTGACGCCTGCAAACCAAGCCCACTGAAGGATGACGTGGCTGAGAATCGAGACAAGCCCTACGAGCACCGCTATGTAGGTCATGAACTCAACGTCCCTATTCCTGACGTGGCTCATCTCATGGGCCACGACGCCCTCCAGCTCCTCCCTGTTGAGCTGATTGATCGCCCCCGTGTTTACGGCGATGCTCGCATGTTGGGGGTCCTTCCCCGTGGAGAAGGCGTTGATGTCTGGGTTGTCTATGACGTAGACCTTTGGCGGAGGCACACCTGCTGCGATTGCGAGGCCCTCCGCGATGTTGTTGAGATATGTGAACTCGGGTCCTTCGGCTGGACGAGCGTGTGTCGAAGCCAGTACGACCTTATCACCATACTGGTAGCTGCTCCAAGTGTAGATTACAATAATGATTACGCTGAATGGAAGCACAAAGATTAGCGCATCTGGCGCAAACATTAAAGCGAATATGTAGATGATACCGAATAGGAACAGAGACACAAGTATCGCTAGAAGGAGGCTGTCTCTCCTGTTCCTCCTCTGCTCGTCCCAAAAGGTCCTATGCGCCATTAGAACTGTACCTTCGGTACCTGCCTCTCGCCCTCAGGTATGTTAAGGAACTCATGCTTGCTGCGGCCGCCCGCGAACCATGCGCCAGGTATCGTTGTAATGATGTTGTTGAAGTTCAGCACGCTGGTGTTGTAGAACTGGCGTGCATAAGCGATCTTGTCCTCGATTCCCTGTAGTTGTTCCTGTAGTAGTTTGAAGTTCTCGTTTGCCTTGAGTTGTGGATATGCCTCAGCCACAGCGAATAATTGGCGGAGGGTCGAAGTCAGCATATTGCTGGCGTCCATCCTCTCCTGAGGCGTTCCCTGAATCATGCCCGCTCTTGCTTGTGCGACCTGCTCAAAGATCTCTTTCTCATGAGCGGCGTATCCCTTTACGGTCTCTACGAGGTTAGGGACTAGATCGTACCGTTTCTTCAACTGGACGTCGATCTGGCTCCAAGCCTCATCGATCTGGTTCTCGTACCGCCTTATCCTGTTGTAGTACGAGAAGTAGAGCCCTACGAGTATCAGGACGATGACTACGATCGCCCCGATTAATCCCATAGTGAATATGTCCATTTAACTTCCCTAGAGAAGGGGGATAATAGATCCCTAAAAGGGTATTGAAAACAAGGATATTTAGACCGA
>JBEKDF010000001.1:0-234553 GCA_050014495.1 Bathyarchaeia archaeon | reverse complement strand
ACCTACCCGAGGGGGAGCAAAAACCAGGTTAATCAAAATTCTCTTATTGTATTTTCGGACTCTGAGAAACCTTATAACCCATTTAATCGAAGTCTCAAGGAGTCGAGGATGGTCAAGGCAGAGAAGTTTAGCCTCGCCGCGCGCGCGCGCCTCGACCCCTGTTTGTTATTGAGGTTGTAACCATGGTAGAGGAGATTAGGCTACACGGTCAGGGCGGCCAGGGTGTCGTCGCTGCCGGTGAGCTCATTGCGATAGCTGCCTCCTATGAGGGTAAGTTCTGCCGTGCCTTTCCAATGTACGGGTCCGCTAGGCGAGGTGCGCCGGTCCTAGCCTTCGCTCAGATAGGGGACGAGTCGGAGGCAACCCGATCCATGATCTATTACCCCAAGTACCTGATAGTGCTTGACTCGCCGATGCCGGAGATCATGGATGTCACTACGGGTCTTATGCCCGGGGGTGTCGTTGTTTACAACACCACTAAGAATGCTGATGAAGCTACGAAGCTGTTCAAGGCGAAGCTAGGGAAGATCGCTGTAGTCGATGCGACGGGTATCGCCTTACGAGTCATAGGACGACCGATCCCTAACACTGTCATGCTTGGAGCCTTCGCCAAAGCGACCGGACTTCTCAAACTGTGGTCTATTGACAAGGCCATCGACAAGAGGTTCCCCGCCAAGCTCGCCTCCACGAACAAGGGGGCGGTGAAGTTGGGGTACGACACGGTTGAGGTGAAGACGCTGTGAGCCAGGACAAGAGTGTAACCAAGGGATTCGTCCTAATGGACACATCCACAAGGGGAGGACAATACGTCGGCAACTGGCGCGTGATGATGCCCGTCATCGACGAGGCGAAATGCGTTGCCTGCGGCCTATGCGCCACGATCTGCCCCGAGGCAGCCATCGCCGGCAAGCCGAAGGTGAAGCCAAAGATCGACATGCGTTTCTGCAAGGGCTGCGGCGTCTGCGCCAATGAATGCCCCCAGAAGGCGATTGAGATGAAGACGGAGGCAAATAAGTAATGGTAGACTTTGACGTTATCCAGGGCAACAAAGCACTAGCCTACGGGGTGAAGCTCGCTAGGGTTGAGGTGATACCCGCCTACCCCATCACACCCCAGACGACGATTATTGAATATCTCGCCGAGTTCGTCGCCAACGGTGAGCTTGACGCCGAGTACATACACGCTGACGGTGAACACAGCTGTATGGCGATGGCCGTTGGCGCAGCCCTTGCCGGTGCGCGTGTCTTCACATCCACATGCAGTCAGGGCCTCGCCTACATGCACGAGTGTGTCGCCCAGGCAGTAAACTACCGCACACCCCTCCTACTCGGAGTCGCTGACAGGACTCTCGGATGGTACTGGAGCCTCGGCCCCGACTATAGCGACATCATGCCCGAGCTCAACCTAGGCTACCTAGTCAACTTCGCCGAGAGCAACCAGGAGGTCCTCGACATGACTCTCCAGCTCTACAAGATCGCGGAGGACTACCGCGTGCTCCTCCCGACGATGATGAGCCTCGACGGATTCTTCCTCAGCTACAGCCAGGAGAGAGTCTGGATGCCAGACCAAGAAGTCGTAGACAAATGGCTCCCACCCTACAAGGCACCGTACCCGATCGATCCGACGATCAATGACAAGTTCCCCACCGCGAGCATCCCCAGTGTGATGCACACCCCTCTGAGGCGCATCTACGAGGAGATACTACAGGATAGTAGGACGGTCATCAAGGAGGTTGACGCGAGTTTCGATAAAACCTTCGGTCGCCACTATGGCGGACTCGTCGAGGAGTACAAGACCGAGGGCGCGGAGGCGCTCCTCGTTACCATGGGCAGCATGACGACTGCCGGGCGCCGTGCGATAGACAAGCTCCGTGCTGAGGGAGAGAAGATCGGTCTCGTGAAGCTTCGCTTCATGCGCCCATTCCCCGACGTCGAGATAAGAGAGATCGCCAGCAAGGTCAAGGCGATAGGAGTAGTCGACCGCATGATGCTACATGGAACACGAGGTGGAGGCGCATTCCAGGACGTCAAGGGAGCCCTCTACAACAGCGGTATAAAGATACCCATCCAGGGCTTCGTCACAGGCATGGGAGGCGAGGACATACCCATCGACGACATGTACCTGATGGGTAAGAAGGTCCTAGCAGTCGCTAGGGCGAAGAAGGTTGAGAAGGAGGTCGAGTTCATCGAGCACGAGATGCCCCCGATGGGCAAGCCGGTCTCCATCGACTGGGATGAGCCCATCTACCCCGGTAGCGACGGCTGCGCCGGCTGTGGCGCGAGCATAATCGTGAGGCACCTCCTCAAGATACTGGGCCCGAACACCATCGTCATCAACCCACCAAACTGCAGTGGAGTCAACTACGGTCAGGTGGTCCGCGTGCCATGGATGCTCGCCAACTTCGCCGCAGCCGCCGCCTACGAGACAGGCGTCTACCGCGCCATGAAGAAGAAGGGCAAGGCCGACAAGGTCTACATAACGAGCTTCGCTGGCGACGGAGGTACGAGCGACATTGGCCTGCAGAGCCTCTCGGGTGCCGCGGAGCGCGGCGAGTCGATACTTTGGCTCTGCTACGACAATGAGGCCTACATGAACACGGGCATACAGCGCAGCGGCACAACCCCCCTCTTCAGCGCCACTACAACGACGCCCGCAGGTAAAGTCATCCACGGCAAACAAGTTAGGCGCAAGAACCTCGAGATGATAATGGCCGCTCACAGGATACCCTACATAGCAACCGCGAGCTTGAGCTACCTCCCCGACCTCGAGAATAAGATAAAGAAGGCCGTCGGGGTGACGCGGGCGGGCAAGGGCCTCGCCTTCCTACATATCCAACAGCCATGCCCAACTGGCTGGTACTTCCCCGAGAACAAGACGGTGGAGATTGGGAAACTAGCTGTCCAGACGGGCGCATGGCCTCTGATGGAGATCGACGAGGGGAACTTCAAACTCAACATCAAGCCCAAGGAACTCCGCCCTATCGCGGAATACCTGAAGCCACAAGGAAGGTTCCGCCACCTGTCGGATGGGCAGCTTGAGATACTGCAGAATGACGCCCAGACCGAATGGACCGCCCTACTCGAGCTCGAGAAGAGGGGCCGCTTCCCAGGCTACTAAGAACACTTTTTTTCCCATTCTTATTACATGGCGACGCGTACGTATCTTCTTTTAACTGTCATCCTATCAGCCTCGGATCGCTTAGAGAGTATGCGTCAAGGTATAGTTTAGGGTGTTCACCCGATTGAATCGTTATATTTGGATTCAGGGGTTTCTACTCTGATAGATAATTTGCCTAGAAAGATTACGGTCGATGATGTTGAGGCTCTCACGATCGGCGGGACGATACTCGGTGGCGGAGGTGGTGGTTGGCCTTCGGAAGGGCACGCCGCTGGGATGCTAGCCATGGAGCTCGGCGGCGTTGAGCTCTGGTCCCCCAAAGAGACTCCCCCAGAGTGGAAGGTTATCACAGTAGCGGCTCTCGGGGCCCCCACACAAAGAGGTGAGACGAAGGCCCGCCACTTCATACGCACCATGCAGATGCTCTGGGAGGCAGGTGTGGAGTTCGACGGGGTTATAGCCGCTGAGAATGGTGGTCAGAACAGTTTTGGCGGCTGGATACCCGCAGCAGCGCTGGGTCTGCCTGTTGTAGACATACCTGGGGATGGCCGTGCTCATCCCACAGCTATGATGGGGAGCATGGGAATCCACCGAGTTGACTACCACTCCGTCAAAGCAGGCGCCACGGAGGGTGCCGAGATGGTCTGCTGGGGCACTCTCCAGCGAACTAGCAACCAGATCCGGTTCATGGCGGGGGACTGCAAGGCTCTGATCGCCATGGCGAGGGATCCAATCCCCGTCGAATGGTGCTTGGAACACGGTGCCCCCGGAGCCATCCAGCAGGCCATAGACCTCGGCAAGACCTTCCTCAATGCGAAGAAGGGGGAAGCAGCTGTAAAGGCTGCAGCCAAGTTCCTAGGCGGGGAGCTCATTGAGACGGGGAGAATAGTCGAGATGACGACAGAGGCAAGAGGTGGCTTCGACGTTGGCGTTATGACAATCAAAGGAGAGGAGACATGGGAACTCGGCTACGTTAACGAATTTATGACCCTTGATAACGGCGATAATCGCCTCGCGACGTTTCCTGACCTCATGACCACGTTTGACGGTGAGGGAAACCCTGTTACAAGCGCTGCTCTCAAGAAGGGGGACGAGGTCTACCTTGTAAACGTCCCTAAAGAGAAGATCAAGGTAGGGGACGGTAACAGGTACCCAGAAATATACGAGCCAGTCGAAAAGGCTTTGGGCAAACCCATGATAATGTATCTAAAAGGCTACCTCAAGCCCTAACTAGGCTCGGATAGAGCTAGGGGCACGCTATTAGAAATCGCGCTCCATTAATATGAGCTTCTTGTAGTCCCCGGCTTTCTCCGCTTTCTTGTAAACATAATCTGCGACGATGACATCCTCGAGGGCAAGGCCAATGTTTATTGCGAGTATGCGCTCCTTCTGGTTATCCCTCCCCTTCTTCTTCCCCGCCACAATCTCCCCCAGCTCAGCGTAGAGCTTTGGCATGCCCTCAGGGAAGGCGCCCTGCTCGTGAAAGTGCTCTGTCTGCTCCCAGCTATCCGTGACGAACTTATCCGCCTTCAGTATGGCGTCCCCGTACCATGCCCTGCTCGCTTCAAGTCCCATCCCAAGAGCGCCAGGCTTGAACCACTCGTTCTTCACGAGCGGATTGGGTAGGCGCTGTGTTGCTGTGAGGATTAGGTCTGAGCCATTCGCCGCCCCTTCGACATTCTTCACTGGGGTGATTTCGATCCCAGTCTCCTTCTCTAGGTCCGCCTTGTACCTCTTAGATGCCTCGGGGTTGATGTCGTAGGCTTTGACCTTTGATAGTGTTGGGACTATCTCCTTGAGAGCACCGAGGGTCATCCTGCCTTGGACGCCACAGCCAATGACGCCAAGGGTCGTCGATCCCTTCGATGCACAGAACTTTGCTGTTATAGCAGAGACCGCAGCCGTCCTCACCGCCGTTATCCACCTGCAGTCCATTATCGATGTCGGGACTCCCGTTTCCATGTCGTTTGTGATCATGACTCCTAGTATCTGGGGTAGCCCCAGTTCCCTGTTGCTCGGGTAGCCGCTTACCCACTTTATCCCGCCAATACCCAGCTTTCTGTAGTACGCGGGCATTGCGTGAATGAAGCTATCACTTTTAGCGTGTATGCCCGGCTTCGGTGGGTTCTCTACCTGCCCCAGGCCGTGCTCCCTAAGCCCAGTCTCGACGAGGGGAATGATCTCCCTGAGCGGGATCCCCATGTCCAGAATGTCCTCCTGCGATAGATACAGCATCTCGACGCGCTTCAAGATAAGTCACTGCCTAATTTTAGCTGCAGCAGATATTAGTAATTGCTGTGCGAGTATGAACTCCCCATCCTCCTCTAACATATTGAGGAAGCAGTCCTCCAGATTCGGCCTAAACAGTACGCGTGTGCGGAAGGGTAAAACCATCGAAGCGCTCGTGGTGAATGCTCACCGAAGTGCACCCCTTTCCTATGGAATGGAGCTGAAATCCTCCTTCATAGTGTTGAGGACGAGGTGGGTCTTCGTCCTCAGTACGTGGGGAATGGTTAGTATCATCTTTGTGAAGTCGCTCAGTTCCTTACGAGTCCGGAACTTACCAACTATCATAATGTCGGCGTCGCCGGTAACATTGTAGACACCCGTTGCCTGGCTAAGCTTGGCTATTGCCTCCCCTACTTCGATCATCTTTCCGTCTGAGACAATGATCTCTGTTATGGCGGTGAGTTCGTAGCCAAGCTTTTCGTAGTCGAGGATGGCAGAGTATCGGCGTATTACTCCTGCGTCCTCCATCTCCCTGAGCCTAGATGCAACCGTCCCTGAAGAGACTCCCACCTTCCTCGCTACCTCCCTTATTGATTGACGTGAGTCGCGAAGGTACTCGTCAAGTACACTGGCGGTGATATCGTCTGACAAAATGGATTCCCTGTCAAATGATGATTCTGATACGGTTAAAGTTGGCGATTGGCTAAAGGAATCTGGAAATGTGGAATCCGGAAAGAATGTTTGAATGATGATAATGACTGCAGTTTATGACGTCCATGGTATTCGTCATCACATTTGCTCTGTTCAACGAGTCTCATTATATCGAACGAAGTAACTAGGTTGAATTGGAATATGATATAGACGATCAGCATCATCCGATCTGCGTGCGCGTATGAATAAATTACAGATTTAAAATGTGGTTTTTAGTATTCAACAGGAACTTTCTGCATGAGCTGGAAGAGTCTGAGAAAGCTCTTGCTGTACCGAATGATGTTGCTCATGTTCCCCTTGAACTGAAGCTGGCGCTGCATGATGGCGTTGCTACCATCAAGCTCACCCTTATTGACCTTGCTCCAGATGTCGTATGTCCCCTCAAGGCTGAAGTCGGTCTTCTCATTTTCATTGACATATCTAATTTCTGTGATCTTGCCGTCCGTGAACTTCGCGTATATAGGCTTAAGATCTGCCATATCGGAGACCTTGAACGTGAAACTGGCCACGAACGTCTTCGCCTTTATACCGAACTCCTGGTCGGTGTTGGCTATCTCCTGGACATTCTTCCAAAACTCTAAGCTAAGGTACTTTGACATCCAAATCACCTTATTGTTTCTTGTAATGGTGGGGGTTTCTTTTTAAATAGATTGCTCTTCGATGAGTCTGGTTGAGATGAGTGAAAAAGAAGCGGCGAAGGAGCTCGTTTTGTCATGGAATAGGCTCATATCCGATTACTCCCCTAAGCCATTGACTGATTTTCTCAAATCCAACTCAGGTCTGCCGGGTCCTAGGGGTAACCTAACCCTTGCGGCGGAGGTCTCGAAGCTAATAGCGAGCTACTGGGCGACTAAGAGGGAGTTTTTGAAGGAAACTATTATTGGCTGGTCAAAGTCGGGAGATGAGTACCTGATGTTCGTGGCCTATAGCACTATTGGGTATGTTCTTTCAAGAAATCCGAGCGAGGATGATTGGGCCGTCCCTATATTATATGAGGCGAATTTCAGTCGTCTCTGGCGGGCGAGGGAGGGTGTAACCATCGCCTTAGAGGCACTATTAGAGGATAGAGCAGATTTTACCCTCGGGCTGATAGAAGATTGGTGCATCTCAAACAACCCAATAGTAGTCAGGAACTCTATAGTGGCGCTAGCCCACCCGACTCAGCTCAGGAGAAACCAAGCGCAGCTTGACGCCCTCGAACGGTACAACGGTGTTGGCATGGGGATCATCGCAGAGGTAGCGGATCTTCAAGATGATACAAAGATGTTAGCGAAGAGCCTGGGTTTCACTATCTCAGTAGCCGCTGAAGCAGATGAGGACTACTTAGACGAGTTAGACAGATGGATCAATGACCCTGTGAAGGCTTGGCGTCCCATAATCAGGGAGAACCTAACTAAGGCGAGGATTAGGAAGAAATACCCGAGGCGAGTCGAGGCGCTTCTAAAACATCTCGGGTAAACTATCCACCTTCTTTATATCGTCACCTTTCCCAAATCATAGGGCTGATGTAAGGATGAAAAATCCCCTTAAGGCTAAGATACAGAAAGGGCAGCCGGTCGTCGGCGTCTTCGTCGGCCTAGGGCACCCCGATGTCACTGAGACACTGAGCAGGGCCGGATTCGACTGGCTTCTCATAGATGGTGAACACGGTCCCCTCGGCATTGAGACCATGCAGACCATGATGATGGCGATGAATGGGAGCGGATGCACGCCCATAGTTCGTCCACAGTGGAATGAGCCCGTCATAATCAAACGCGTCCTCGATATAGGCGCCTATGGAGTACTCGTTCCCTGGGTTAACAGCAGAGAGGAGGCGGAGGCGGCGGTCCAAGCTTGCCGGTACCCCCCAGAGGGTATAAGGGGGTTTGGCCCCCGCAGAGCAAGTCGCTTCGACCCTGAGTATAGAGAGACTGCCAACGATGAGATCCTTGTTAGCGTCCAGATTGAGACACAGAAGGCTGTAGATAACCTCGACGAGATCGCAGCTGTGGATGGAATTGATGCATTGTTCATCGGACCTTATGACTTGAGTAACAACATGGGTTTTGGCGTCCCACCCCAGTGGGATAACCCACGCTTCCTAGGTGCACTCGAGGCAGTTTTGAACGTCTGCGAGGAGCATGGTAAGGCCCCAGGACTCTACGCAAACATGGATAACATAAAGTGGGCCATCGAGAAGGGCTTCATCTATAACACGGTCGGAGAGGCCGATGGTTTTCTGGCCTACGGTGCCGAACAGGCCTTAAAGAAGGCTAAGGGTCAATAATTCTTTTACACTAAGTTTTTTACATATTGTTTTTGAAACTCATAGGAGTTATCAAAGATCTAAGCGAGCGCTAGGAAGTGGCTCGGAAAAACTTCACATAGAATGTAAAACTATGTCGCACGTTCACCTATCATATAAGAATTTTAAACCTCAATGTTTCTCTCCGAGAAGCTACCCCTCTATCTAGCCTTCAAGAAGGTCACAATCTGCTACACCGCCTTCCCCAACTTTAAAATATAGAAGGCATCAGTGTTACCTGAACTATCATTCCGAGTTGATCGTGATGGAAACGAAGGAATCACTCGACGCGATCTTCAACCCCAAGAGCGTAGCGCTCATCGGCGCCACAGCCGACACCAGCAAGTGGGGCTACATGTTTGTGAACGCCGTCAAGGTTGGCGGTTTCCAAGGGAAGGTCTACCCAGTCAATCCCAAGGCAGCCGAGATCGGGAACATTCTCAACTACAAGGTCTACCCAAACCTACATGAGGTCCCTGAAGAAGTAGACTGCGCTATCATACTCGTCCCCGCCAGAGTCGTCCCCAGCGTATTTGACGAGATGGTCGAGAAGAAGGTAAAGGGAGCAGTAGTTATCACCAGCGGCTTCGGTGAAACCGGCGAGGAGGGCGCTAAACTCATTGCCGACGTTAAGACGAAGGCAGCGGGTAAGTTCCGCTTTGTAGGTCCCAACTGCATGGGCGTCAGCAGCAGCGAATCCAAATTTAGTGCCCTAATGGTCCCTCTCGTAAGCAAGGAAGGCGAAGTCGCCTTCATCAGTCAGAGCGGGGGCTACGGTCTCCAACTATTCCTAAGAGCCAACGCCCTCGGTGTAGGCATAAGTAAGTTCGTCAGCAGCGGTAACGAAACCGACCTTAAAGGATGGGAGTACTGCACACACTTCGCCGAGGATCCCTCTACCAAGGTAATATGCATGTACATTGAGGGCCTCAAGGAGGGGCGCAAGTGGTACGAGGCTGCCAAGCAGATCACGAAGAAGAAGCCCATCGTCGTAATCAAGGTCGGAGTGACCGAGGCGGGCAGCAAGGCTGCAGCGAGTCACACTGGCAGCATTGCTGGTAGCGACAAGGTCTACGACGCAGCTTTCAAGCAGGCGGGCGTAATCCGTGCAGGGGACGCCGCTGAGATGTTTGACTACGTCAAGGGCCTCCTCTACTCCCCATTACCCAATGGCCCTAACATGGGTATCGTCAGCAACTCAGGTGGCGTAGCTGTCGAAACGGCAGATAGACTCGTCGAGAACAACCTTAATGTCCCCACCCTCAACGCCGCAGCTCAGGATGAGCTCAAAGGAGTCATCCCAGCTTTCGGTAACCCTAAGAACCCCGTCGACCTCACAGCCAACCTCGACGTCTGGAAGCTTGGCCAGGCAGCAGAGATCGTTCTCAAACAACCAGAGATCGACGGCTTAATCACAATCGGCTTAGGCACTGCAATGGTAAAGGCGATGTTCCCCGATGTTGATGCTGAGACATTATCTGGCCTCATTCAGATGATCGACAACAATCTCATCGCCACGTACAAAAAGTTCCCCAAACCCGTCGTTGTAATCGAGCCAAGTGCTGATGTCGAGCCAGACTCCGCTAAGATACTTGAGAAGGCGAGGGTCCCCGTCTATACGACTCCCGAGAGAGCTGCTGACGTAATGAGTGTCCTATACAGGCGGAAGCAGTATCTGGACAAAGTGGGCTCCGCCTAAACTCCTTCTATTCATCATAGTGACCAATTTCACACTTAATCCCTTTTAGTATTCTTGCTCCAAGATCCTTTAAAGTTAAAAATCTGAGTTTCTAAAAACTTAAGATAGCTATGAATAAGGTCGTCTACACGACTGGATCCAGATATAATGTGCGCGGCCTAACATTTGGGGAACTAGTCAAGATAGGCTCAGCCAACACGGAGAGCAGGGAAATCAGAAACGTCATGGTCGACATCCTCTCACAATGCTTCGTGGACCCCAAGCTAAGGAGAAACCAGATATCGGTACTCGACGACCAGACCCTGAATACCCTAGTCAACGAGGTCCTAGAGGTAACTAGAAGCAACCTCGATAATATGGGGTTCATACCACCACATATGGACAAAGGTTCCCTAAGAGACATGATCACCTGAGAATCTCATTTTTCCCGAATAGTTAATCCACTAAGATAAAGCATCTCAAACCTGAGTCGCATGATGATCAGGGTCTGGCAAGACGGAACACTCTCAGATTCGAATTTGGAGGAGCTTGTCGCCAATAATAAGAAGAAAATGTGGTTCGACGTTACTGATCCAAGTATTGAAGACCTTGAGAAACTAGCGGCCGCTCTCAAAGTCCCCCGCAGCTCTCTAATAGGAAAGCTCAGCAGCAACTATTCTCACGTCGACTCCTACCCCGATTACACTAAGGTATTCGCTTGGTACCTCAATACGAAGGGATTGGGAAAGGACATTACGAGTGACATGACCCCTGTTATAGCCTTCACGAACGGGCTGATCGTAGTGAGTGTGAGTCGTTCATGGGTTGGACTAAGCAATAAGATCGCCCAATCCTACGAGTCCCCACGCTATACTTCCCTATCCAACACCGCCCGCGTAATCTACTTAACCCTGGACCACGTCTTGGAATCCTACGAGTACTTCGTCGACAGTTTCGAGGCCAAGGCCGAGAAGATGGAGGATCAGACACCCCCATGGCCACGGAGCGCATACATGGAGGCCTTCGTGATTAGGCGTGAAGCTAGCAGTCTTCTCCGCCAGCTCCGTCACCTTAAAAGACTCGCTGAGGCGCTAACGGACAATCACACAGAACTCGGTATAAACGAGCTAGAAAAGAGGTTGTTTGACGGGCTCTTCGAACGCTCCACTGGTGCGGTGGAGACAACGGAGGTTACGCACGAGACGATGCAAGACCTCATCGGAATGCATATGGATACACTGAGCCAAGACCTAAACAAGACAATGAGGCTTATTGCAGCCCTTACCGTGATCATCGGTGTACCCTCTCTATTCAATACACTATTCGGCTCAAACATATCCGGGACACTCTCTGGGTGGTTCCCTTGGGTCGAGATAATTATAAGTATCCTGACTATGTTTTTACTCGGCTTATTCTTTTATTTGAGGGGTTGGCTCAGCCTAAGCTAGGCCTTACTTGAGCTTCTTGCTAGCCCAATCGGAGAGCTCCTTGCCCGTCGGGAACCAGACGTCGCTCCCTTTCTTCGCTTCGGTGACAAGCCTCTCTAACATCTTGAGTCGGCTCACTCTCCCAATGCACTCGGGGTGGCATGTTAGGCCAAAGTATCGTCCAAGTTCGTGAAGCCCCTCCCATTCAGGCTTCCAGAGCCTATAAACCTCATCCGGACCCATTCTATCCATCTCAAAATGGGGCCAGTCGTCCAGGAGCCATTCGACTGGTAGCTCCACGAGTCCAGTATCCACACCATTATGTTTCAGTAGGTATGGTATGTCCTCGTCCATCATGTTGCTGCTATATTTGAAGCCTAATCGCTTCATGTGGTTGATGCTGCGCTCCCCAAACATCCAGTACGGAGCCCTATAGCCTTGTGGTTTTACGCCGACGCGCTCTAGTGCTGCAATGCTTCGTTCCCAGACCTCAGCCTCCTTCTCAGCGGATAGCTCTGTCATCCGCTCATGGGCGTAGCTGTGCGCTGCAACCTCATGGCCGCGGCTCACTATATCGATGAGTGAGTCCCTGTGGTTGTCGCACGTCCACCCAGGCGTGAAGAACGTTGTCTTAATCTCAAGTCTGTCGAGTAGGTCCAGTATTCGGGGGACAGCGACGCGCGGTGCGTACCTCCCCTTGCTTAGCGACGAGAGGTCGTCGGGGGTCTTCCAGGTCTCAGCGCTCGAGGCGTCATAGTCGAAGCTGAGGAAGAAGCAGCTCTTGTAACCCTTTGGCCAGAAACCCAATTAACTCACCAGGGAAATGTAGCAACGGGTCCGCATTTGAATTAATCGGGATACTTTTGGAGAAACCCTCATCTCCTGCGCATCCCGTTTTGAGGAAGATGGATGCCGCCCCTCTCCGATTGGTGCTCACTCGACTACTTGCGTTGACTAACGAAGAATCAGTCGACGTTGATAAGCTTCGGGGGTCGATGAGGATCACAACAGAGGCGTTAAATGGTGTGCTCAGCCGGCTATGTGAGGCGGAGCTAATTACAGTTGAAGATGGTCACATTAGTCTGAGCCTCAACCAGCGTCTTAAACTCGCCATGAGGGCCGTAGAGGTTGGTGCAGATTTTGAGTCAATCAGCAGAAACCTCGGCTGGTTGGAGTTCGAGGAGATATCTGCGAAGGTTCTCGAGGAGAACCTCTTCCGAGTCCTTCGGCGATTCAGATTCACAGCTGAGGGCAGGAGGTGGGAAATAGACCTCCTCGCTGTGAGGACCCCTTACATCGTGTGCGCAGAATGCAAACATTGGGGGAGGGGGATGGGCAACCAGACGACCCGGGGTATAATCGAGACACACCTCGAGAAGACCGAGGTCCTCTCACGTTTCGTTGATACACTAACTAGCCGAATAGGAATAGATAGCTGGACAAGAGCCATCCTTGTCCCCATGGTACTGACGCTATCAGCGACCCCTATGGAGATCTATCGACGGGTCCCCTCCGTCTCAGTTCTAACTCTGCCAAACTTCATCGGAGAGTTCGATGGACAACTTGAGAGACTTGTAAACTTCAGAGTCGAGCTAATCCCGAGAACTCCCAATATAAAGCAGATAAAGATAGGTTGGAAAAAATCTAGCGGTTCCAAACGAGCACACCATCGACTATAATAATCATCACTCTACTTGAATCGATAGGGTCTTTCCTCGGTTTTCGTAGATTTATATAATTACCAATTCTCGGTTCCCACTTTTATTCAGATTCCGCCATTTAACTCTACTCCTTCTTCGAGTACGTTACGCGACTCTAAAGTTAGGCTTTATAACATGTGCTTCCAAGTTCAGATCGAGTGGAGAGCTTGAGAAGCTACATAAAGATCTATGGACCGCCTGTCTACGAAGCAATCAAGACGCTAGAGAGGATGGCCATCGACTTCAAGGAAGTCTGCATAATGAACCCTCTAATCGCGACCTACCTATCTCTAGACAACGAACAAGGTACCGGGATGTCAGCTACAGCTGGTTCATCCGAGGCCATGGAGTATTTTACACCCCTGAAGAATGATATTTCACCTGAGCGGTGTGAGAATTTAGTGAGCAAGTCCGGGCAACGTCTGGGTGACTACGATTTCTTCTTTGAATGGTTCAGGGAGCCAACCCTCGCTGAGTTGAACTCTCTTATCCAGAAAATCGATGACGTGCTGAAGCCTTTGGGCGTGAAGTACACGATCACCTCAAGGAAATAACTTTTTTTTAAGGGGGGGCGTGTGCATTTTTCACAAACTCATAATCGAGCATCACGCTTAATCCTCATCATCTATACCTGTTTTCAGTTAGTGGTTAATGTAGGATTTACTTGAGGATTACCACCTTGTTTAGTTCTTCAGCTTCTTTCTCGAGTCCGAGCTTTACCAGGGTGGCTTTCGTCGGGATACCTCTTTCGTCCCATCCCCTCTTCTCATAATAGTAGCTGAGCAGGGTGTCGTACTTTGCCTTATCGAGTTTCTTCCCGATTAGAGGTCCCTGTGTGAGAGGATCTTTGAACCAGCGCTCAGGTGGGTAGTCCATCCCCCTGTCCCACTTACCCTGGAATTCGCGGACCCAGAATGCCCGAATGAGTGCGTAGACGCGGTCGCCTAGGGCCCACATGTCGTCGAGGTTCCACTTGAGGCCGGTAGAGGCCTCGAAGTACTTCGGGTACCAGTCGGTTTCGAAGCCGAGTTCAATCCATGGGAACCTGCAGGCGACTAGACACTCAAACATACCGCCCCTGATCCTCTGGAACTCGATGACTTTATCCGCCTTGGCTGGGCTGTACTCTTCCCGAGTGCCGGTGCTTATCTCCCAGCTGATGACCCAGGCATCCTTGTGGTGGGCTCCGATTGGACTGGTGCCGAAGCTGAGAGCCATCCCTGGGCAGAGGTGGCAGTCGTAAGCGCTGCATTCTAGGCCTTTGACCTGCATCGCCCAGTCTATAGCTCCGTGGCCGATCTTCTCGGCGGCGGCTTTGGTTCCGAGGCCGAAGAGGGCGCCGTGGCCACGCATGTAGGCCATATCCTCTAACAGCTTCTGGGAGCCTTCGAAGTCGCCCCAGTCGATTTTGAGGTCATTTACGAGTTTCTTTTGGGAGGCTTCCATCGCGAAGCCGAGGGCGCTGCCCGCACTGATGGTGTCGAGGCCCATCATGTCGCACATTCTGTTGAGGCGGCCGACCTGCTTCAGGTCTCCAACCCCTATGTTGCTGCCTAGCATGACGACGTTTTCATAGTCTAGTTCCGATTCCTCGCCGTTGGTGTCGAGTATAACATTTCCGCAGATCATGTTGCAGTTAGGGCAGCCTTGCTGCTTGATGGTGGACGCCTCCATTGTGTTTCCATCGATCTCCTTGCTGTGGTCGAAGACTCCCTCGCTGAAGTTGCGTGTCGGTAGGGTGCTTGCGGTCTGGCACCACTCGACAGTTGACATGGTTCCCTGGGCAGTCCAATGTGTGGAGTTGTTACGCTTGAGTATGTTTGCGAAGCCCTCCTTCCCGAGCCTATCTAGTGTGGATTGGTCTGCAGCCTCTGGGAGTTTGGTACCGTGGATTAGTATCGCCTTGAGGTTCTTACTCCCCATGACTGCCCCCATACCTGGGCGGCCTCCTGCTCGTCCCTGCTGGCAGACCACTGTAGCAAAGCGGCAGAGGTTCTCACCACTCTGGCCGATAACGAGGGCCCCAGTCGATGCGCCATGCTCTCTCTTGAGCCGCTTCTCAGTCTCATAGGCGTCGAGGCCCCAGAGGTCATCCGCGGACTTGAGCTCAACCTCGTTGTCGTTTATCCAGATATAGGTCGGTTTCCTCGCCTTACCCGTCACGATAATACCGTCGATGCCAGCTTTCCTCATGTTGGGGGTCGCCAAGGTCCCGAGGTTTCCGTCACCGTAGCCCCCTGTCAGGGGGCTCTTAGCGGCGACGACCATCTTCCCGCTATTGGGGACGGCGTAGCCGGCGTATGGTCCCCCTGCAAAGATGAGAAGATTATCCGGGCTGAGAGGGTCAGTGTTTGGCTTCAGCTCGTCCCAGAGGAGCTTGATGGCGAAGCCTCGCCCACCCATGAACTTAGTGGCGAATTCCTCAGTGTAATCGGTATGAGCCGCCTTACCCTTCGTCAGGTCTACCCTGAGGAGGCTTCCTGTCCATCCCTTCAAGGATTGTTCACCTGATACCAGAGAATTGTGAAGACTGATAAGGATATCACCTTCGAGATGTTTCAAACTACACATCGATTTATAGTGAAGGAAAAAAGAGGAGTGTTCAGGGATAACATGAGAGTTAGGTGCTTTTAAATCGCGTGTAATGAAACTCACTATTGAATCTAGATGAAGATTGAAGCAAGACTAGATGAACTTGGCTTAATTCTCCCAGAGCCTACGAAAGTTCCCGCAACCTTTCGACAGACCTTCCCATTCGTAAGAGTACACGAGAACCGAGCCTACATCTCAGGACATGGCCCAACGAACTCCGATGGTTCACTCACGACCAAACTCGGAAAGGTTGGGGCAGAGGTCTCACAGGATGAAGCTTACAAATCAGCGAGACAAACCGGGCTAGCTATCATAGCGAGCTTGAAACAAGAGCTTGCCGATCTCGATCGGGTAGAAAAATGGTTAAGGGTATTCGGGATGGTGAACTCGGCGCCCGGTTTCAGGAACCAACCCGCCGTCATCAATGGGTTCTCTGATCTGATAATCGAGGTTTGGGGGAAGGAGGCTGGGATACATGCCCGGTCTGCTGTCGGGCTAGCTGAACTCCCTTTCGGGATACCCGTTGAGATAGAAGCCGAAGTTCTAATCCGGCCTTAGCCGCCGGCTGTCGGCTGCATGATTACGACCTCGTCGCCATCCTTAAGTTTCGTCTGGGTGCCATCGAGCAGGTCTATGCTCTTTCCATTGAGTAGTATGGCGAGATCTTTCCCTCCCACATGGAAGTCGCCTAGGTAACCTTGTCGCTGCCCCGTCTTCTCACCGACCCTCGCTGCGAGTGTGGTGATGGTCGCGGTCTCCTGCAGTTCTACCTCGTGTCTCCTACCGATAACCTGTGAGACGTCGCCGAAGACGCGGACTGTAACTTTCATCGTAACCAATCACGATGCAGGGGGAGATAAAGTTTGATGGGAAAAGGTTAGCGTCTGAGTTTCGCCATGGCTGGTTCGCAGTCATTGAGCCCCATCTTGACAAGGGTCTCTTTCAGGGGGATGCCGCGCTCGTCCCAGCCGAGGGTATGGAAGTAGATCTGCATCTTCTTATCAATTCGGGCCTTGTCGGTTGTTTTTCCCTTGAAAGGACCTGTTGGGAGGGGTTCGTAGAAGCGTGGTGGGTTGTCGTCGTCCTTGATCGGCTCCCAAGTCACGTCTGGGCCTCCTAGGAGGAGCAACACCTTCTGCAGGGTCACTATCCTTGGACCTGTGACGCGCCTCCAGCTTTCAATGTCTATGGGGAAGCCGGTGATTGCCTTGGCGAAATCGAATACGAGCTCTTGTGGTACCCCATTGTATGCAAAGCTACAGAAGACACCAGAGTCGGCGAAGATACTACCCGACATGTCCGTGTATCCGTCGTAAACGAGGCTCGAGTGATCTCCGCCTTGGACACTTGCCGCGTAGCCTATATCATGAGCGAAGTCTGCGTCGCTTCGGGTGCCATGGGCGCCGACCTCAATCCCCTTTACTACGACGGCGTATTTGAGGAGCTCCTCGGGCTTCATCCTCTTCATTTTTGCTATCTTGATAGCGGCTCTGTAGGTGCCTTCAGCTATCACATCTCCGATGCCCTCGCGGTTAGCAACCATCCGCATCAGGCGGTCGAATGCCTTAACATTCCCCCACTCGAGTTTGAAGCCGATGTCTTCCTCGGTTAGAATACCCCGCTGGTAGAGCTCGGCCGCGTAGCTCATGGCACTCATGCCATTGATTCCGCTGTGACCGAGAAGGTCGCAGAGGGTGCTGAGGTGGATTATTTCCTCGGGGTTGAAGATGCCGAAGTTCGTCCCGCAATGAGACTCTAGTTCGTAGTCGGGCATGTCGGTTATGTCCCCCTTCCATGGGCCCGACTTTATGCAGCTGACCTTCATGCAGTTAGTTGTGCAGTTGAAGTCGGTCCACTTCTTCTTAACCCAGTACCTGGTCTCGAACATGGGGCCACCGATGCTTTTCTCGTTGTGCCACTCCTCCTGCCAGTTCTTGATTGGCTCGCTGCTTGTGCCATTGCCGAATGCGAAGCCGCCGAAGCCGGTCCCCCATCGTCTAAACTGTTTTCGGGCTATGAGGCATTCATGAGTCTTCTTCCAGAGCAACTTCGCCGTCTCTGGGGCATCTGGCGTCGGCATCCTTCCGCGGCCCTTCGCGACTATGGCTTTGATATTCTTGCTACCCATGACTGAGCCATATCCACCATAGCCACACGCGTGGCATAGCTTGGTCATCACGGCTGCGTTGCGTACAAGGTTCTCTCCGGCGGGTCCTATGTAGATCATCCCCGGTTCACGCCAGAGACCGACGCTAGGCTTTATCTTGGCAAATTCAGCAGCTAGCTCCTTGTTTAGGGCTATGAGTGTCTGCTCCCCGTCCTTTCCCCACAAGTGTCCGGCGGGTTTTATTGCACCTCCCGCGTTCGTGACCTGGATGTAGACGGGTTCATCAGACTTCCCAGAGACTATGATGCCATCGTAGCCGGCGCATCTGAGTTCGTGAGCAAACTCGGTGGAGGCTGTTGATCCCACGGTTCCGTTACTCATGGGGCTCTTTCCCGAGACACATATACGCCCGCCGGGGTATATTCCCGTCATAGGGCCCGTGAGGGCGATTAAGAGGTTCTTGGGGCCGAGTGGGTCGATTTTCTCCCATGTTTTCCCTATTCTATCCCAAAGAATCTTCGCTGCTAAGCCACGGCCGCCGAAGAACATCTCCAGCAAATCATCTTTAAAGACGACGTCCCGAATCTTATCCTTCGTCAGATCGACGTCTAGGAACTTCCCAGCATATCCACCTGGCATTTTTCGTCCTCCATCATAGCTTATGAATAGAGATTTACTCTCTGAGTTTCTTCATGACCGTTTCGCAGTCGCTGAGACCGAGTTTCTTTAATGTCTCTTTCGTTGGGATGCCCTTGTTGTCCCATCCCAGCGTCGCGAAGTATGTCTGAAGCTTATCATCGACCTTCTGTTTGTCTGTAATCTTTCCCTTGAATGGACCTGTTGGGAGGGGTTCGTAGAAGCGTGGTGGGTTGTCGTCGTCCTTGATCGGTTCCCAGGTTATGTCTGGGCCTCCTAGGAGGAGCAATACTTTCTGAAGCGTGACTATCCTTGGGCCTGTGACGCGCCTCCAGCTCTCCTGTGAGATGGGAAAACCTGTGATTGCCTTTGCGTAGTCGAATACAAGTTCCTGGGGGACTGCGAAGTAGCAGAAGTTGCAGAAGACGGCTGAGTCGGTGAAGACTGCGCCGCTCATATCGGTGTATCCGTCGGTGGTCGTGGAAGTATGGTCACCACCTTGAACGCTGGCGGCGTAGGAGATGTCATGGGTGTAATCTGCGTCGCTCCTCGTTCCGTGGGCACCAATCTCGATTCCTTTCACATGTATTGCATACTTGAGTAGCTCCTCTGACTTCATCTTCTTCATTTTGGCGATTTTTATCGCAGCACGATATGTACCTTCCGCGAGGACGTCGCCAATTTTCTCCCTCTTCGCGATCAGCCAGGCGAGCTTATCCATTGATTCGGCGTCGCCCCAGATGGGTTTGAAGCCGAAGTCCTTCTCAGTTAGGATGCCCCTCTGGTATAACTCCGCAGCGAAACCCATTGTGTTAGGGCCATTGATGCCACTATGGCCCAGTTTGTCGATAAGTGTGCTAATGTGGATGTTGTCAGCTGGGTCGAATATACCAAGGTTCGTCCCGCAGTATGCCTCGAGCTCGTAGTCGGGCATGTCCGTGATGTCTCCCTTCCATTTACCGGACTTTATGCAGCTGACCTTCATGCAATTGGTGGTGCAGTTGAAGTCGGACCATTTCTTCTTTACCCAGAACTTGTTCTCGAACTTTGGGCCGCCCATGTTCTTATCGTCGTGCCACTCCTCTTGCCAGTTCTTCACGGGCTCGGAGCTGGTCTCTGCGCCGGTTACGTAACCGCCGTAGCCTGTGCCCCAGCGGCGCATCCTCCCCTGACCGATTAGGATCTCGTGAGTCCTCTTCCACATGATTTTGACGGCTTCAGGGGCGTTGACAGTAGGTAGCCTTCCCCTGCCCTTGGCAACGATGGCTTTGAGGTTTTTCGATCCCATCAGTGCGCCGTAGCCGCCGTAGCCACATGCGTGGCAGATTTTCGTCATTACCGCCGCGTTGCGCACTAGGTTCTCACCGGCTGGGCCGGTGTAGATTATGCCTGGTTCCTTCCAGAGTCCGATGGACGGTTTCCTCTTGGTGAGATCCGTGGTGACCTCCCTGTTGAGGATCTTAATCGTGTCCTCGCCGATCGTGCCCCAGAGGTGCTTCGCGTTCTTAATCTCTCCGCCCTCGTTTGTTATCTGGATGTAGATGGGCTCGTCAGCTTTTCCGGATACGATTACCCCGTCGTATCCCGCCATCTTAATCTCTGATGCGAACTCGGTTGAGGCGGTTGATCCCACGATGCCGTTGCTGAGAGGGCTCTTACCCGAGCACATTATCCTAGCGCCGGGGTATATGGCCGTCATGGGTCCGGTCAGGGCCAAGAAGAGGTTCTCTGGGCTCAGAGAATCTATGTCCCCCCACTTTTTCCCGAGGCGGTCCCAGAGGATCTTCGATGCGAGGCCGCGCCCGCCGAAGAACATCTCGAGGGTCTCGTCGTCGAACGTTGTGTCCTTTATCTTCCTCTTGGAGAGGTCGACGTCGAGGAACTTGCCCGCGTATCCGCCGGGCACCTAGATTACCTCCTCACCCTTCTCGCCGAAGAAGAGTACCGCGAGGTCCTTCGCCACCTCAATGGGTGGCCTGCTGAAGAGTTTCTTGTTGACGTTCGGTCCCTCGGGTACGACTGTTAGTGCGTTGTAGCCTGCTTCTACGCAGACCTTGACGCACTCTGGGTCACCGTTGCAGAGGTTACAGATGACTGCCTTATTCGTCTCTGGGTGTAGGTATGGTACGTTTCCCGGGCAGGCCCTTATGCAGCTTCCGCAGCTTATGCACTTCTCCTTGTCCACGATCACTGCGGTTGTGACGGGGTCCACGCTGAGGGCTTTGGGGGCGCAGGAGGCTACGCAGGGGTAGTCAGCACATTGTGCGCAGAGGTGTGGCACCTCGACCCCGGGGAAGGGCATGAAGACTCGGACCATGGAGGCTTCGGGAAACATCCATCCCTCGAACTTCATGCTGCATGCGAGCTCACACCGTTTGCACCCGCTGCAGGCAGCGTAGTCTCGGGCTATCCAGATTGGTTTGCTCATCGTCTCACCAGAAGTAACTATGGATTTTAGTCGATCATCGGGATAAAAGGCTTCTCTGAGTGGGTCAAATGGTGCGATATGCATGAAAAAACACATCTAATTGTAGAAATTCAAAAAAAAAGGGTAAAAGCGAAACTACTCTGTTTTTAGCGTCTGTGAGGTGTTGAAGAGCTTTTCAGCTATGGATTCGATTATTTCTATGTTTGAAAGTCCTATGAGCCATTCAGTGGGAATTTTTTCGATCCCGTAGTATACCCCCCCTAATTGTCCATAGACGGCGCCCACAGTATCGGAGTCGTCTCCCAGATTGACAGCGAGAAGGGACCCCTCCTCGAAGGACGACCCCTTCGAAAAAGCCCATAGGGCGGCTTCGAGGGTCTTTACCGCCGTTCCCTGTGCCATGATTACGGGTGGCTCAGAGTACTTGAAAGAACCCCCCGCCACCGCGTCGACCTTATCTACTAGAGGTTTTTCTCTCCAGATCTCCTTTTCGGGTTCGTACCTTTGTGAGAGAAGAGTCTCCTTACTCTTGCCCTTTAATGCGCCAACGATTAGTGCACCTAGGTATCTGCAGGTGTCTATGGCCTCATCTGCACCGTGTGTAGTCTTGGAGCTGAGTCCCGAGTATTCAATGGCTCTTCGTGGAGAGTCGTGGTAGAACAATGGCACCGGTGCTAACCTCATGAGTGATCCGTTACTTCCCGTTTCGGGATCAGTTGGTCCGGAGTATGGGTTTCCGGTGTCGATGAACCTCTGAAGGCTCGCCTTCGTCGTGTTCCCTATATCGAAGCAGTTCCCAGTGCAGCTTAGATGCCCCTCTCTCCACCACTTCACATACTTTTCAGCCTGATCTCGAGGGTCGAAACCCATCTTTTCTATGAGGCTCTCGGCGAGGCAGAGGGCGAGGGAGGTGTCATCAGTCCAGTCACCAGGCTTTAGGTTGAATGGGCCACCGCCACGGAAACCGGTTATATGGGGAAGCTACCTCTTGGCTCGAACTCGACGGGGACCCCGAGGGCGTCCCCGACAGCGAGTCCTATTAGGCTACCCTTGAATCTGCTTAGTAGATCCACGAGAAAAGTGTGAGGGTGTGAGATATAAGTGGTGGGAGCTAGATCCTGAGCTTCTTCATGTAGGGCTCAACGTCGGCGAGGTCGAGTCTCTTCAGCGTCTCCCTCTTGGGGATGCCGCGCTCGTCCCAGCCTAAGGTCTCGAAGTAGGCCTGGAGTTTCTGGTCGACGAGCTTCTTGTCGGTCGTCCTTCCCTTGTAGGGGCCCTCGGGGAGGGGTTCGTAGAAGCGGGGTGGGTTGTCGTCGTCCTTCAGCGGCTCCCACTTCATATCCGGGCCGCCAAGCATTAGGAGCGCCCTCTGGAGTGTGACAGTCCTCGGACCCGTCTCCTTTCTCCAGCTCTCAACGGTTATTGGGAAGCCTGTGATGGCCTTGGCGAAGTCGAACTCTAGCTCCCTGGTGGTCCGGCAGAAGTCGCAGAAGACGCCGCTGTCGGCGAAGATGGCGCCGCTCATATCGCTATAGCCGTCACCGATGTCTGAGGTATGATCTCCCCCCTGAACATTACCTGCGTAGCTGGCGTCGTGGACGTAATCCTGGTCGCTACGCGTCCCGTGGGCGCCGATCTCGATGCCCTTCACGTGGACGACGTACTTCAGCAGCTCCTCGGGCTTCTTTCCCTTCATCTCTGCGATCTTGATTGCGGCTCTGTAGGAGCCTTCGGCGAGGACATCGCCTATGCCCTCGCGCTTCGCAATCATCCACGCGAGCCTCGTGAAGGCGTCGGTGTCTCCCCAGTTTAGCTCGAATCCTATGTCCTTCTTCGTGAGTATCTTCCTCTGGTATAGTTCAGCAGCGAAGCCCATGGTGTTGGGACCGTTGATGCCGCTGTGGCCGAGGTTGTCGATGAGTGCACTCATGTGTATGTTATCTGATGGCTCGAATATGCCGAGATTGGTGCCACAGTACGCCTGTAGCTCGTAGTCGGGGAGGTCTGTGATGTCCCCCTTCCACTTACCGTTCTTTATGCAGCTGACCTTCATGCAGTTTGTTGTGCAGTTGAAGTCCGCCCATTTCTTCTTGACCCAGTACTGCTCGAAGCGTGGGCCGGCGTAGCTCTTCTCGTCGTGCCACTCCGTCTGCCAGTTCCTTATTGGCTCGCTACTAGTGTCTGCACCGGTTGTGTAGCCTGCATAACCTGTGCCGTAGCGTCTCATTTCGCTTTTGGAGATTAGGATCTGGTGCGCCCTCTTCCAGAGGAGTTTGGCTGCCTCGGGGGCGTCCGCAGCAGGCATTTTTCCCCTGCCCTTGGCGACGACTGCCTTGAGCTTCTTCGAGCCCATCAGTGCGCCGTAGCCACCGTAACCGGCTGCGTGGCATATCTTCGTCATCACCGCCGCGTTGCGAACCATGTTCTCCCCTGCGGGGCCGATGTAGATCATGCCGGGCTCACGCCAGATGCCCACGTTAGGATTGCGCTTTTTCAACTCTTCCCCGACCTCCCTGTTCAGGGTCTTGATGGTCTCCTCACCCACCATGCCCCAGATGTGTTCAGCGGATCTGAGTTCCACCCCGTCGCTGGTGACTAGGAGGTAGACGGGCTTCTCCGACTTACCTGTGAATATGACGCCATCATATCCAGAGCATCGGAGCTCGTGTGCGAACTCGGTGGACGCCGTGGAGCCGACTGTGCCCATGCTTGCAGGGCTCTTCCCCGATACACATATTCTGCCGCCGGGGTAGATGCCTGTCATTGGGCCAGTTAGTATGAGGAGTGGGCTTTCTGGGGCATAGGGGTCGAGGGTCTCCCACCTCTTCCCTACCCTGTCCCAGAGTATCTTCGCAGCCAGCCCGCGTCCCCCGAAGTACTGCTGAAGGGTCTTATCATCGAAGCTTGTCTCCTTTATCTTCTCCTTTGTGAGGTCGACGTCTAGGTACTTTCCAGCGTATCCTCTTGGCATCTTAGATTACCTCCTCACCCTTCTCGCCGAAGAAGTAGACGGCGAGTTCCTTCGCCACCTCGACTGGGTGGCGGCTGAAGAGCTTCCTGTTCGGGTTCGGGCCCTCATCCACAAGTGTGAGCGCGTTGTAGCCAGCCTCTACGCAGACCTTGACGCATTCGGGGTCCCCGTTGCATAGGTTGCATATTGTGGCCTTGTTGTCGAGGGGGTGGAGAATGGGGACGTTGCCGGGGCAGGCCCTGATGCAGTTGCCGCAGCTGGTGCACTTCTCCTTGTCGACTATGACCGCCTTCGTAACTGGGTCCGTCGATAAGGCAACCGTCGGGCAGCTTGCCACACAGGGGTAGTCGTCGCACTGTGCGCACAGGTGGGGTACCTCTAACCCGGGGAAGGGCATGAATACACGTACCCTTGATGCCTCGGGCCATATCCAGCCCTCGAACTTCATGCTGCACGCGATCTCGCACCGCTTGCACCCGCTGCATGCGGCGTAATCTCGGGCTATCCAGATGTTCTTCGCCATGAAACCACTGATCTGGTAACCTTAGGCATGTGATAAGAACGCTTCGAAGCGTAGGTCCATGCATATCGAATTGGGGTTAACGATCGCAGTTTTTTCATAAGTATTATACACGCACTGCCATGATGTTACATTATGAGGTCAGTGGACGCGCTCAAGTACGCGGCCACAGTCCTAACCATTTTAGTATTCACCTATCTTGCACTCGGTCGGATCGAGAATCAGATCCTAGGTGTGGTCCTCCTCGCTTTGGTGCTTTGGAGCTTCTACCCGAATAGGCACTTTGAGTCGAGCCTCCTCGTGATTGCCCTCATAGCAGTCTTCGAGGCGAGCCTGAACGTCCGTGACTTCATCACGAGCCTTTTCAACACCTATGGGGCTAGTGGACTCTGGATAATCCTGAGTGGTTTCATCCTCGCGAAGGCAATGGAGGAGAGTGGTCTTGGGAGGCGGATAGCTCTTAAGATCATGACCTCGATGGGCTGCAAACCCAGGAACGTGATCTTGGCGATAGCAGTCGCTAGTCTAGCCATCGCACCTCTCAGTCCTAGCACGACGGCGAAGGCCTTCATCATCCTACCCATCTGCATCGGGCTCGTGGAGTCATTCGGCGTTGAAAAGGGTAGGAGTCGATTCGGCGCTGCTGTGATGCTTATGGCTATGACTGCGAATAACATCTGCAGTACGGCTTTCCTCACAGCCACAGTTCCCAACCCGATCTCTGCGGAGTACATCGCGGTCTCCACCCCTCTCCGCCTCGACTGGGGGGAGTGGTTCAGAATGGCGTTTCCCATCACCATTCTCCTCTTGGCGGTGAGCTACCTCCTCATAACCCTGATGTTCAAGCCCGAGATAGAGGCCTCAAAGGAAACCTATGACAGGATCTGCGGGATCAGGGACC
The DNA here is from genome assembly GCA_050014495.1 of Bathyarchaeia archaeon. Taxonomy (GTDB): domain Archaea; phylum Thermoproteota; class Bathyarchaeia; order TCS64; family TCS64; genus UBA8941. The sequence goes on along the minus strand of JBEKDF010000001.1, from coordinate 209,252 downwards.
AGCTAGGCCCCGTCACTAAGAAGGAGATGATCGTCGCCGTGATGTTCATAATCGCCTTAATCCTGTGGATAACGGAGCGTTTCAATCCCTTCAACGTGGGTTTGATTAGTCTAGCCCTGAGTCTACTCCTATTCCTACCCCAGGCGGGGGTGATGGAGATCAATAAGTTCAGCGGAACCGTTCCATGGGGGAGCATAGCCCTCTTCGCGGCCACAATGTTTCTCGCGAGGGTTGTGGGTAAGTATAAGGCTCTGGACCCGGTGGCCACAGGAATATTCCAGGCAGTCGGTCTGGGTAGCCTGTCCCCTGCGTTATTCATCGGGTCCATTGTGTTGGTGGCTATGATGCTCCACCTAATCTTCACTAGCACAACCGTCTACGCGACGGTGATGATGCCCGTCGTCATCGGGTTGGCAAATAATCAGGGAGCTAACCCAATCTTACTCGCCCTACCCGTCGCCTTATTAGCGCCGGTCGCAGTCATTCTCCCCGTAAACACGATACCCAATATAATCTTCCATACGGAGGGCTGGTTCACGGAGCAGCAGATGATATCCTACGGCGTGATTCTGAGTCTAGTCTCAGTGGCTATCGTCCTCTTAGTGGGTGTACCTTATTGGCAGCTCATCGGACTCATCTAATAATTAATCATCACTTCCCCGGAAGATCTGTGATGATTAAGACGGGGTTATTATAATTCGTAAATGATGATGGAGAGCATAATCGTGGAGGCGTCTGCTATCGTGAAGTCTCTTTTTTAGAGACCTCCACCTGTACCCTTCCAGATTCTCCTCGCCTCACCTACAACGAAGACGGAGCCCGTCACGAGGATCATATCTCTCTCCTCCGCCCTAGCTAGGGCGTCATTCACGGCGTCTTCCACTTTCTCAATCGACACCCAGGGTAACCCATATTTGGCTACTTCGCCTCCGATAAAGTCCCTTTCAGCGGCGCGCCCCATGACGCTGTGGCTTGTGACGAGGAACTCGTCCGCGACTGAGGAAATATGCCGGATCATCTCAGGTATGTTCTTGTCGCTGCTTATGCTGACGACTGCTATGAGCTTGCAATGTGGGAGTTCCTCGACGGCCTCGGCGAGAGCATGAGTCGCCTCAGCATCCTTTGCCGAGTCGAGGACGACGAGAGGATGCTCCTGCATGATCTCCAGTCTGCCTGGCCAGCTGACCTCGGCGAAGCCCCGCATAATGGCAGTTTCAGATACCTCAATATTACTGTGGCTTAGGGCTTCGACAGCGCCGATGGCTACTGCTGCATTGTAGAGCTGATAGCCTCCGAGGAGTGAAGTCTGGAGTGTGTAGCTCCCCTTTAAGCCGTTGACCTCGAAGCTCTGCGAGTGGAGGTCAGCCCCTAGTCTGCGGAATGTGATGTCGCCCCCGACTCTGTGGATCTCTGTGTTGAGGCTCTTGCACTTCTCTACGAAAAGGGAGTAGACGGCGTCGTCCTGCGTGGCTGTGATGAGAATGCTGCAGGGCTTAATTATACCTGCTTTCTCGTATGCGATCTTCAGGACTGTGTCGCCGAGGACCTGGGTGTGTTCTAGGCTTATGTTGGTGATGACTGAGACGAGGGGGTTGACAATGTTTGTGGCGTCGAGTCTGCCGCCCATCCCGACCTCGAGGACGGCGAAGTCGACGTGCAACTCCTCGAAGTACTTTAAGGCCATGGCGGTTACGATGTCGAAGAAGAGGGGGTGTACCCTCTGTGGCTCAGCGTCGAGCCTCTCTACGAGGGGCTTGATGAGCTTGATGAGCCTCACAACATCCTCTTCGGGTATCTCCTCTCCGTCGACGACTATCCTCTCAGTGAACCTTTCTAGGTGGGGGCTCGTGTATAGGCCGACGTGGTAGCCTGCGGCTCTGAGGATGCTTGCTATCATCGCTGAGGTGCTCCCCTTTCCGTTGGTACCGGCAATGTGGATGGATTTGAACCGGTTCTGGGGGTCGCCGAGCAGCCAAGTTAAGCGGATGATGGGTTCGAGTGTCCTCTCTGGGCCGAATCTCCTGACCTGGAAGAGCCATTCTACGGACTGCTGGTACTCGGTCATCGAGGTCACGGTTTGTTACTCGAGCCGCGTTTAAAGGTGTATTCACGCAAAGTCTAGTAGGCGCAATAGGAAGAAGCTGATGACGATTGCCGCTTTATGGATGAACATCGTCACGTGTAAACATCGGCGCGTATTGTTCACTTATGCTCAGATAACTGGTAACGTTCTAATTCAGTGGGCTCCTATTATTCCTTGATTTGCATGGCGAAGGATGTCTGGTTTGGAGTCCACCTGCCCTCGGAGGGGAAGGACTGGAGTTACATGCGGGACGCGTGTCTCAATGTAGAGGCGCACGGTTACGACTTGTTCACGACGACTGATCACTTCATGAATATGTGGAACCCGAAGGGGGAGGGTAACCACCCCCTTGAGTGTTGGACGTTACTTTCGAGCCTCGCCGCGGTGACGAAGCGGGTGAAGCTCGGGCCGCTCGTCGGCTGTTATGGTTATAGGCGGCCCACGGTGCTGGCGAAGATGGCTACAAGTGTCGACATCATCTCGGGTGGGCGGCTCATATTCGGCATCGGCGCAGGGTGGCATGTGGACGAGTTCAATGGCTTCATGGGTGGTTTCCCACCAACAGCCGAGAGGTTCCGTGGCTTAAGGGAGACCCTCGAGATTTGCAAGGGTATGTTCTCGAACGAGCACTTCACCTACAAGGGGAAGCTGTACGATGTAGAGAATGTCCTTAATAAACCACAGCCGGTGCAGAAGCCTATCCCTATAATGGTCGGGGGTGGTGGGGAGAAGGTCACCCTCCAGCTCGCTGCGAGGTTCGCGGACATCAGCCACTTCTTTACCGGCGATTTGATGATCCTGGAGTCGAAGATCTCCGCGCTCCGCGGCCACTGTGACAAGGTTGGCAGGGACTACGACTCGATCAGGAAGGCGACGGGCTTCAGCATCCTCCTCGGAAGGAATGAGTCCGACGCGGAAGAGAAGCTCACTAGGACAGCCGCGATGCGCGGTCAACCACCCGAGGCATTTAAGCAGAGGTTAGGTCCCGGCTTCGGCACACCCGAGAGAGTTTCGTCGCAGATGGCGGAGTACGTCGATAGGGGGATTGGGCTAATCACCCTAAGCTTCACAGACATGGAGGACATACCCCTCTTCGCCGATAGAGTCATGTCTAATTTCTAGAATACATATCCTATCGAGATGTCAAATTGTCAAACCATACTAGTAGAGTTATAAAGTTGATTTTTGCAAATCCGTAAAATTGTAAGATGTCAACTTGTAAATTGGGCTGGTCGGTCACATCCTGCTGCGTTTTTCCTCATATGCTCCTCTGCCAGTAGGTTCCCTCCCTCTCCTCGATGGCGTTCTCCTGAGTCCAGCGCTGGAGGGCGTCGCTCCCGAGGACTCTATGTGTTGTCCACCCGGCCCAAGCATTCTGTTAGCATTGTCAAGTGCAGTAGGCTTCCCTTGAGCAGGCTGACTCACCCCACCCACTCCACTCTCACCTGTCTTCTTAGAAACGCCCCCTATAGCGGGGGTTCCAGCGGGTTGAGGGGTAGATTGAGTGACAGGAGTGACAGGAGTGACAGGAGTGGCAGGAGTAGCTGGACTAGCTCGAGCCATCCAGGTGGGTATTTGGTTTTCAGTGTAGCCCATCTTGCTAGTTCGTCGTGGACACTCGGGAAGTTCCTCATCACATTAAGCATGCCTCCAAGTACTCTGGCATCAATACCCAACTGAGATGAGACAGCTTTCCTATCGACCGCATCCGGGTCCTCCACATTGAGGAGCTTCTTGTAAATCTTGGCTTTCTGCTTCTTGGTCAGCTTAGCTTGCACCTCAGGCTTAGTCTCTGGCTTCACCTCAGCCCAAACAATCCCCATACATGCGGAGCAGGTGAATGACCCACCCCACTTATCCGATTACGGTTGCCAACAATCTATGATCTCTCGTTGTCCCCCTGCAAGATGCCGACGATCTCCCTAAACTTCACCGCGACCCTCAACCCCTTATCCGTCAACTTGACCACCTTGAACCTACGACCATCCCTCCTAACCTCATTCACCTCAACCAAACCAGCGCCAACCAACGCCTCACACGACGAGTCAGTGGCGGGTCTACCGACCCCAAATCTCTCACTCATGACCATATACATGGCCATCACGTTCATTCCCTCCCTTTGACCAGATAGCACGAACAGGGTCCTTAGCGCCGCTTTCGGGTCATCGAGGGGATCAATGACCGTTTGTTTCTTCATCTAACTAGACTTTGGATGAGACTAATTAAATTCTGCGCCGTGGTCGGGGATGGAACGTGGATGTTTGTTGCATGCAGTCGACATCCGGGAGATCATTCAATAATGTGCTCTTGATTTGGAGACGGTGCTCAATGTCTATTGCATACACCGTACATAGTTGACCCTGTGGGCCGTGGAATCGTGCATGCTTGTTCGATGGAGATGGGTGGTGGCTTCGCGCGTGCATTAAAACAAAAGATAAAATTTATCCCTTAAATTGGTTCATCCGTCCACCTGTACCTAGAAGGATCACGCGTGATTCTTCCGAAACTTCTGGGAATGTGAGGGACGAAGAGCAGTAGATTTCTCTCACACGCCTCATTAATCAATTTACTTCTGCTCGCCTTTGCAGCTGTACGGTCGGTTTCGAAGGAGGGGATCCAGTCAGTGTGCTCTATGTGGGCCTGATGTATGATTAGGTCAGAGGTGTAGAGGAGGGTCTCGCTGTTCGAGGTGACCTCTGTTACAGTTATGCCCGGTGTGTGACCGGGGTAGGTCTTCATTGTTATGCCTGGGCTTACTTCGGTTGTGTCGGGGACGAGTCTCAATCTGTCCCCTATAAGGTGGAGGTAATCGAGGGCCCAGCCCTTAGTATTGATTTTGATATGTTCAGCCTCTCTATCGCTCATCACATAGTAGGCATTCGGGAAGGTGATCTCCCCATCAACTACTGCGCCGCCAAAGTGGTCCCAGTGGCTATGCGAGATGATCACTGTATCAACGTCCTTTACACTCAGTCCTGCTTTGTGGAGACTATCGATGAGTAGCCCAGCGGGTTCGTCGGGATGCTTGTCGTTCTCTGACTGGTCGCCACAGCCCGTATCTAGTAGCGTAGTGTGGTCTTTACCCCTCACCAAGAGGTAGTTGAACGGGATCTGGGTTAATGAGTCGATTCCACCGTAGGGCCTAAGGCAGGTGTCAAGCTCATCATCCGGGGCGTCACCAAAGATGAACTTTCTCGCTGAGCCGCTGGTCATGGCCCCAATTGTCCGGGAACCATCGTACAGTACCCGGCACTCAAGGTCGCCGAGCTTTATGACTCGATTACTCAACCCTTTGGATAGTATCTTGCACTCACCTCAGCGTACTGCCACCTTATGTTACTCTCGACTGTTAGGACATCTATCTTTGTGCTGGAAAAATCAAAGGAGTAATTCTACTCTTTCACTAGTATCACGGACGTCGACTTGATCATGACCTTGACCTGGTCCCCGACCTTTAGTTTGAGGTCGTCGGCGGACTCCTTGGTTATTATGGAGGTGACTACAGCGGGTTTGGTCTCCACCTTCACCAAAGCCATGATCTTGTCTGTTTCGACCTTCACTATCTTCCCCTCGATCAGGTTCCTGGCGCTTGTCTTCATAATGATCAAGATTCCCTGCGGATTGGCGGAATATGAATTATTAGGATTTAATTGACTAGATAATTATAATCATTTAAACAGTTCCAAATAAGCGTCTCCTTTCACTGTATGTTAGAAAAAGGACTGTAAGAGGTGACCGGAGTCCGATTATTTGTTCTTCTTGAAGCGTGGTTCGAGGGCCTTGAGAACCTGGGGGAGGGTTGTGTACTCCATGGCCTCGGGGCCCAGTCTGGCGGGCTCGAACTCACCCATGCGACGGAGGAACTGGCTCATCTGGATGGCCTCCTGGCGTGCGCCATCAAAGGCGACGTCCTCGAAGAAGTCGACTATAAGGGGGTTGCCGTCATCGTCTGCGGCGAGCTTCCCGTTGCTGATCTGCACGCCAAGGCAGACTATCCTCGGCGGACCGTCGAAGACTGTGCACTTGCTGTCCTTGAGCCCCACTGGCATGAATGGCCCCCAGTGACTACCACGCATCCAACCCGCGACTAGGTAGGTGTGCTGGAAGGGGGCGATGATCTCTCCGACGCTGGGGAAGCCGCTCTGCCCCCTGACGAGGCAGACGGGATCATCTTTCCCTACATACGTGCCGGCGATGAGGCTGAGCTTCGTCGTGCTGCTCGTGGAGACTATCTCGCTGTCACTTGTGCGCCATACCTTACTCACCATATATCGGCTCGTGGCGCCGATGAGAGCGATGAGCTGGTAGAGTTCCTTGGGGCTCTCCAGTACGACGCTCTTGTCATCATATGCGTCGAAGACCTCAAACTTGAAGCCACCAGTCATCTTAGGATCGATAACGAGACCGGCGGTGTTACTTGGGTCGGCGAATACGCGATAGAGGAGGTAGTTGAAGGCGCTGGGCTCGGTCTTATCGGCCGCGAAGACGACGACGGGGTCGCTGCCGCGTTCCTCAAACTCCATCTCAGCGACGCCGGGGCCCATCCCCTTAACGTTTCCGCTGAAGGCGTCACGTAGGAGGTCCTGTCCTGCTCCATAGAGCTTAAGATCCTTCGCCTTCTTGGTGCAGGCGAGGAATGTGTCCCACGCGAGCTTGTGTATCTCCGGATTGTCCTCACCCTTGAAGTGCGTCATCAGGAGCTCCAGGTCGTCTCCTGCATTGAAGACGTAGAAACTGTTTATGAGGCCCTGCTTCTGGGCCTCGGCGAGCTTCTTCTTCGCTATCGTGAAGAGTGGTTGGGCGACGACTGAGTGTCCCGCGACGCTTCCTATATCGGCTTTAATAAGTGATACCGTGGTCTTGACCATCGGGTTGTGCCTCACCTCTTGAGGGGGATGGATGATATTTAATGATTAGTCTCTGTCCCGGAGTCGTGTATGGTATTAAGGGGACTAGTTGTCTTCCTCTGGTTTTATATCGATGATTGGGGAGCCCTCGAAAGCATCGAGGCCGTGTACGAGGAGTTTGTTTTTCTCGATGTTTAGGAGCTCGACGGTGGTTAGACCTATTGGGTTGGGTCGGTGGGGACTGTGAGTGGAGAAGACACCTCGCTCTTCGGTCGCTCCGTGGCGTCTAGGAACTACCTTGAGAGTAGCCCTGCGCGCTGGGTCATCCCCCTGATGTAGCCAGTAGAGTATGTAGAGCCGCTTGTAGGCATCGAGGCCGTCGAGCCCTAGAGTGTACTGAGGGTAGATTAGTATAGTGGAGTAGTCCCCCTCGACCTTCTCGACTACGCCTATGAAATAGACTGTGCCGCTCAAATCAACCAATTGCACAAATCTACGAACGATTATTTACTACTTACTCAGGATGGTATACATGTCGTAAATACACATGTTTGTGTATTATTCGGCATCAACTGAAATGTTATTAGGTTCTAATTACTCTGAGGACTCCTTTCCTTTTTCTTCCCTTTTTGGGATGTTTGTTTCATGGGGTAAAACCGGAAAAGAGTGTCCTTTGTTTCCCTCGTCTATCTGCGATATTAGTTATGAAAAGAAACGGATGGAACTTACTCGAATAATGACTCACCAAGCTTCGGTGTCCAGTCCCTCCTCCTCTTCCATGGGGGAGACCCTGATCGCACGCACTGTCAGATTAAGTATAAAATATATCTCATTGTTAGTCCCGTTAACTACTCTATCTTTTAAGGTTCAATGTCCATCTACAATCGATGGCGGGAATAACTGAGTGGGAAGCTCACCGCCTACTGGAGGGCTCCAGCAAGCTATTTCACTCGATTCTAGTAGCCCGGATAATGGAGGTCCTAGCAACTGAGTTCTCCGCTATACCCCAAGACTGGGGGATCGTCGGGCTCCTTCACGACCTCGATTACGACGCTACAGTAGACGACCCACCGCGCCACGGTAATCTAGCCGCGGAGATACTTGCAGAGAAGTTGCCCGAGACAAGTCTCCACGCTATAAGGGCACACGACTACCGATCCGGCGTCAAACCAGTCACCCAGCTAGACCGCGCCCTTATCTTCGCCGACAACCTCGCAATACTTATCGAGAACCAGAAATTAAAGACCCCATGTACCCCATCCGTCCTTTTCGAGGCTATAAGGCTAGAATGCAGGGATAAGCCGTGGATAGGAGAAAACGTCCTTAAATTCGCTGAGAGGGAGGGACTCGCCATCTGGGATGTGGTCAACAAAATAGGGCCGAGTTGATTACACCTCACCTTTTGTCCGGCTTTGAGGCGGGCGCGTGTGAAAAGCTCGAGAGCATGGACCGACATATCCCTCAAGAATGATGAGTCTACTCAAAAACCTGAATCAGATCAACTATGGTAACACCGAGGATGTCTCGAAGAACAGGACGCGAAGCGGAGATAACACTACTGCGGAGCGCCGACCTTGGGAGGAGAACAAGTGGCTTGTCTACGGGAAACCACTCAAATAGCTTCTAGCAACATCCAATCCATGGACACATACGGGATCATTGACTTCATAACCGAAGCGGGGAGACTGAAGAGACTCCATCGGACCGGTTGGGTAGAATCCGGCGTCCACGACCCTGAGTCGGTGGCAGACCACAGTTTCCGTGTCGCCCTAATTGTGATGATTCTCTCTGATGCAAAGAAACTTGACACACTCAACGCGGTAAGGATGGCCATCCTCCACGACCTCGCTGAGGTAGAGATCGGGGATCTCACACCGACACAGAAAGGATCAGATGAAGCTGGCTTCAGACGAAGGGAAGACGCTGCAATGTGTAGGTTACTCAGCAATCTGCCCCCTGATATTCAGGCTGTATATTCATCTACTTGGCATGAATTTTCGGAGGGAATAACACAAGAGGCGAAGCTCGTCAGGGACTGCGACAAGTTGGAGATGGTGATTCAGGCATCCGAGTATCAGAAAGCAGGCATCGACCAGGGTAAGCTAATGAGATTCTGGCACGCCGAGATAGTTGGCGACGAGGCCAAGGAGATAAGGGACACTGTTAAAGCCCAGTCACAGAAGCCTTAGCCGAGGAACTCGGCGACTTCTTCTATGGGGAGCCTTGAAGGCCCCTTCTTCCCAATCATCTTCTCAGATGGGTATCCAAAGCCGACCCCGGCGATCAGCTCCCAATCGGGGTGGCCATACTTCTTTATGATCTCATCCCTGCTCCACCTCACGGCAGCGTCCAGAGGGAGCCCACACCCAACCCGTGTGCCTTAAGCATCATCATCTGTATGCAGGCACCAATGCTCTGCGGACTTGTCAGCGACTTCTCCTTGTCCCAGACGAGGACGACGACATCCGACTTCTCGAGGCTTGTGCAGCTCCAAAAGGCGATGTTCTGTGCCTGTTCAGTCATCTCCGCCCTCTTCGACTCAAGGTCCGCCCTATGGAGGCTGATGAACTCCGCCTTCGCCACCCCATTGAGAACAGTGAACCTCCACGGCTAGCTGTTCGTCCCCGAGGGAACCCAAGTCCCATAGTAGATGATCTCCCTCATCATCTCCTGGGAAACGTGTTTGGTCTGGTCGTAGCTCCTGCAGCTGCGTCGTCCGAGTATGGTCTCATTAAGCTCCAAAGCGATCCAGATAAATGGGAATGGGCAGAGGTTTAAGGGACTCGAAATGAAATTGCTTGCCATAGGGGACAATTGCATAGACAACTACTCGGAGCTGAAGCGCAGATTCCCCGGTGGGAACGCACTTAACGTAGCGGTCTACGCCCACAGGGTCCCAGGCATCGAAGCCGACTACATCGGTGTCATGGGAACCGACGAGGCGGGCGACTTCATGCTCGACCAGATGAGGCGCGAGGGCCTATCCACAGAGGGTGTGATCAGGCTGCCCGGAGAGTCCGCCGTGACGACCATCCTCATCCGGGGCGGAGACCGGGTCTTCGCTAACTATATTGAAGGAGTCCAAAAGGACGCTGTTTTTCCCACCGAGCTTCTCCCACGTGTGCGAGGCTACGACCTCGTCCACTACAGCGTCTGGGGATTCGGCAGGGAACATATCCCAAGCATAAAGCGTGGCGGGCACCCCTTCCTGAGCTGTGACTTCAGTAATCAGCTTGAGCATAAGGCACTGGAGGTGATGCCGTGGCTCGACTTCAGCTTCTTCAGTGGTAAAGAACTCATCACGAGGGGGCTTGATCCGGAGGAGAAGTTGAAGGAGTTGAAGGCGAGAACACCTGGCCTAGTTATTATGACCCTAGGGGAGCATGGCTCACTAGTTTACGACGGCGAGAAGGTGCACAAAGGGAAAGCTAACCCAGTTGAGGTTGTCGACACCCTCGGCGCCGGGGACAGCTACATCGCGGCATTTCTCACATCAACGCTGAAGAATACCTCGATCCCAGAGGCAATTAAGGAGGGGCATCGTGTCGCCACAGAGACGTGCAAACGCCTAGGTGGTTGGGGTGGAAACCAACCCCAAGTCTAAAATGTTGAAACGGCTAACATTTTTTGGATTCCCATGAAACTTGAAGGCAAAGTAGCACTCGTAACCGGTGCATCGAGGGGCATAGGGAGGGCAATCGCCCTAACTCTAGCGCGCGAGGGCGCGAGCGTCGCCGTGAACTACGTCAAAGGGGCAAAGGAAGCGGAGAAAGTCGCTTCGGAAATCAAGTCGATGGGCAGCAGGGCGATAACTATCAAGGCTGATGTCTCAAATCAGGACCAAGTAAAGAAAATGATCGTTGAGATCACCCGATCCTTCGGAGGCATCGACATACTCGTGAACAATGCTGGAATTCTTATCCCGACAAGCCTCATGGAGACCACCGAGGATGGGTGGGACCAGGTCATGGCCATCAACTTGAAGGGACCATTCAACTGCATTCAGGAGGCGGCGAAACTCATGATACCAAAAAGAAATGGCAAGATTATCAACATCTCCTCCATCTCCGGCCTCGGCTGCGCCCCGACCGGTGAAGGTGCCTACGGCTGTTCAAAAGCCGGCGTCATAGCCCTAACATCCGTCGCTTCACAGGAACTCGGCCCCTACGGGATAAACGTCAATTGCATCGCCCCTGGATGGATAAAGACCGACATGACTAATGCCAAAAGCGGCTCAAATGCTGAGGATATCAATGTGAGAAAAGCGGGCCTCGCTGCTATGAGGCGCATAGGCGACACTCAGGACATCGCGAACGTCACCCTATTTCTCGCCTCCGAGGAGTCGAGCTTCATTTCTGGCCAGGTGATAGTCGCCGACGGCGGCAGGATGGACTTCGTGAGCCACGCCTAGTCTACGATAAATAGTATCTTGGTCTCACGCAATATTTTGATCCTCAGTAACGATCCTCTTAATGAAAGATACTTCCTCCACGTCGAAGGGGGTACCATCCCTCTTGAGTATGTCATGGAACCACTTACTGGGCTTGTGAGAGCCTTCCTTGGACCCCCACGGGTATATCGTCTGTGTGCGTCCGCTAACGAGACCCCAACTAAGGCAGCCTACTCTCATCCTCTTGAAGATGGGGAGGTGGGTCTTGAATTGGCTGTCTCGAGACCTGGCCATATATTCTGTGCAAATGAGGGGTCTTCTGTACCCCCCGAGTGCACGAATTTGCTCCACGAGATGCTCAGCATCGTTATAGTTGTGGAAAGTGACGATGTCTGATGCCCCCAGTTGGAACTCGTTCAAGACCTGATTGTTAAACCAGACACCGACGGATAGTGGTTGGGTCGGCCTCGCATCCCGAGCCCACGTGAAAACCTCCTTAAGTAGGCCCAAGGAGGCCTCCCCTAGTTTATTGTTGCCAGGTTCGTTGTAGAGATCCCAGAGCAGGATACGTTCATCGGATCTGAAGTGACCAACAATGTCCCCCACGTATTCGGAGATTCGCCCCCAGCCTGAGGGGTTCCTTACGACCTTGGACCCGGGGCTTTGCAACCAGATCGAGTTGTGGACGCCGGCCCTGGGATCGGGTTGCTTTCCGAGGCTGGGCTCTTGGTTCCAGCAGTCATCGAAGAACACGAATATAGGGCGGATCCTGTTGTGAGCGGCCGAGTCGAGGAAGAGATTAATCCTCTCCTTGAATCCTTCTGGGTCCGCATGCCAAACGAGGTCGTGGAGGTAGACACGCACTGTATTGAAGTGTAGGTCCCTCGCCCAGCCGAGTTCTCGACTGATAGTCTCGGCGTCATAGGACTCCCTCTGCCACATCTCTAGCTGATTCCCGGCTGTGCTCGGTATAAAGTTGCATCCCACAATCCAGGGCTGTGCTGTGTACCACTTCCAGGCCTTCTTTTCCGTCCATCTAACAGCCATCTCATCACCCCCAAATTGATAACTGAGTGAGTTTTGGATCCTCAAGAGATCCCGCACGCGACTACCATTAGACCTTATTGATCCTGAATAATCGTTTAAAATATGTATCATTGCTGGTTTGAACACCTTATTCGGTTTCGCTTTGAACAAAAATCCTAAAACTATATACTTTATAACTATTCTGTATACGATAAATATAATTTGTATACATAAAGTTAAGTGAAAACAAAGTGAAGTCTCATCAAGCATATGCACATATGCATATTCAGTAATAGATTAACAATAATAATGGTGGGAAAGGGCTAATGAAAATTGGACACATCCTAATTATAATTGTAGTACTTCTATCGGCGACAATCGTCATAAGTATTCCATCATACCACCCCAAACCTGAGCCCGTAACCGAGGGAAAGATGATCGGTGTAGGCACATCAGATGGGAGCGAGATCACAAACAGGACCACAGCGCTCAGCGATGGGATTAAGGGCTACATACTAGCCCGACTCATCACAAAACCCACGGGCCCAATACTAGCGATCCCCGCCAATGGCACCCTCAAAGTGCAGGTGGAGCTCTGGTTCGTAAGCTACGACTGGATGAATGCTACTGAGACAAACGTCACCATCAGCTCCAAGGTAGCGGGCACCCCCGATGAGTGGAGTAACTTCAACGCCTACTGTGAACCAAACGGCAACATTACTCTTAGAGTCAACGAACCAACCGTGCTCAACGTGACCCTCAGCGTACCAAAATGGCTGGTACACGGTGTCGGACTCGGATATAATAACGGAGCCCCTATCGTCGGGATCAAGTCTGATTACACCATGATTGATTCTACTAACAACTTGTACGAGCCCAAGCCAATGCTCAGGGTTCAACTATACAACGTGACGGATGAAGACTCGATAACACTCAAGATATTCAACCCGGGTCCGTGGAACATCGAGTACGGTCCAATCTATTATATCGAGAAGATGGTGAATGGCTCGTGGACTCCTGTCGAAGATCACCCCATATGGGCGATGGTGGCGATTAGTACTTTTGTGGGGTCTGAGTGGAGTCAGAGTGTGAACATTACGAGTCTAGACTCAGGGGTTTACAGGGTCTCGAAGGAAATCGAGTATGATGGCCAGAAGCAGATGTTCTACGTGGAGTTCACAGTGAGGAGACCGTTGGAGTTAGCTGACAGGCAGGCTTTAGTTGAGTTAGCCCTAAGCGACCACGTTAACGAGCTGTTTATAGGCGTCAGCAAAGGCGTCAACCTCCCGGAGGGTAGCCTCATTCTATTATCGACGCCGAATCTCGGAGGGGTTGAGGTCCCAAGTAGTGTCCAAGGGGTGAACATACGGGTTTTGACTCAGGGGGAGATAGATGCGCTGAGTAGGGTTAAGCACGTTAATTACATGTTCTTCGATAAGATAGTTGAGACTGACTCGAACAAAGCCGATGTGACGTTGACTCTCATTTGGAATTACAGAGTCGGAACCAATGATGCAAATATCATCGGCGATAGTGGGATGATTTACCATTATACTATGCAGTCGGGTAATTGGGTCATTACATCCGGTTTTGGTTGGGTACCATAAACCACTATCCTTTTCAGTAAATGTGATAAAAAGGCAGCGCGCGTTTTAGATGGAAAAGTGTGCATTGAAGCGTATATGTGACATTTTTATTCAACAACAGCAGACTTCTGAGGAATGACTGGAGACGATTCTAGCAGCGGCAGCTACCGATGGGTAGTATTGATGATAGCCTGGCTCAGCTACACAGCTGTCTATATGGTGAGGATGACTGCGTCACCACTCACCCCATTCATAGCGGGAGACCTCAAGCTTTCACTCACTGAGGTTGGACTCCTCACCTCAGCATCAGCCATCGGCTACACGGTCGCTCAGACACCCGCGGGTTGGCTAGCTGATAGGATAGGAGTTAGGAAAATGCTCTTCATCGGAACATTCTCAGCGGGAGTGTTCGCACTCTTTATGTTAGTCGCCCAAAGTCTAGCATCTGTTCTAGTCATCCTCTTCCTGATAGGCCTCGGATGCGGTTGCTTTCCCACAACCGCGATGAAGGCAATTGTTCAATGGTTCCAAGTAAAAGAACGGGGCACAGCTATCGGGATCAACCAAACTGCCATGAACCTCGCGGGCATTCTCACAGCCTCAACTCTTCCCGCATTAGCACTCTCACTAGGGTGGAGAGCCGCATTCATCGCAACCGGGGTAATTAGCATCGGATTCGCGTTTGTCTCCTACCTATTATACAGGGAGAAGGCCTCAGCTTCGACTCCGATAGAGTCGGAGAGAGGAAGCAGCGCTTCATGGGATAAGCTCAAATCTGTGATGCTGGATCGGAACATTCTCTTCGTCAGCCTCTCCGCCCTCGGTCTTTGTACAGTTGAATTCTCGCTTATAGCCTACTTAGTCGTCTTCCTCAAAGCGTCGGCTGGTATGACTGTAGCCGTGGCCGCTGGCTTCCTTGCATTAGCAAATGGTGGGGGTGCCATTGGCAAACCATTCTTCGGGGCTATAAGCGATCGAGTTTTCGGGGGAAGCAGGAGGAAACCACTCTTACTCGTCGCAGCCACCGTAGCGCTTACTTCGACTCTTATGCAGGTTATCACGCCCAGCACCCCCTACTCGGTTTTAGCCATCGTCTTCACGGTCTTCGGGTTTGGGGCGATTGGTTGGGCTGGCCTCAACTTCGTCCTAGTCTCGGAGTTCGCCAGCGCAGATGTAACCGGCTTAGCGGTGGGATACTCTGTGACCATCAACCTATTGGGCAACATCTTTGGTCCGCCTATCTTTGGCTTCATAGTCGACTCGACGGGCGCCTACACCGATGCCTGGTGGTTCCTAACTTTCTCCGCGATAGTCTCCTTCTTGCTTATGCTTGCCGTGAGGGAGAGTAGCAGAAGAGTCTAAAACATGAAGATCCCAAGGGTGGCTCATCATGCGAATACTATCGCTACTTAGATATCATATTTTTAACCCAATCACGTAACCTTAGCGTCCTCACTTCTGAATTTAGGCGCGTGCAGAAGTGGAAAACCACGCGTCCTCTGGGTAGCGTCGATGTTCTTAAAGACGTCGCAAGGGGTGGGGAAGTCAGCTTTACCAGCTGGTGTGTGGGGTATGAGACTATGCGTAGGCGACGTATTTGTTAAGACTCTTAGGGAAAACGTATGTTCGCGAGCGATACGAATTATATCTATTTTTTCGACTACCATTCGACCTTGTCGTAGTAGCGCCATTGTGCCATATCTCTGTTCTTCGCGAGGCTCAGATAGTAGCTCAGCCACTCGAGCTCCACGAACAAAGTAAAAGGAGTGAGTAGGTTGTCAACTTCGCCTCCCTGGCTGTCGAGAACTATGCCCTTTACACCGTTCTTTGTGCACCAGTTTACAACCGCCTTCTCCAGTTCTCCCTCATTCCCCCGGCTCCGCAGGAAGATGGCAGGCACCCCAGGCGTGAACATCTCCACCGGCCCATGGCGGAACTCGGAGTAGTTGATGGGTGTCGCGTGGATCCAGCACATCTCCTGGAGTGTGCAAATGGCATACTGGTAGGCGAGGCCCCAGTTTATGCCACCCCCGAGGACGTACATCTCCCCATCGTCCTTGAACTTGAGCGCTGTCTTCTTAGCGAACTCCATCGCCTTCGGTATCATTGGCAGCAGCACCGTTGGCAGCGACTCCGCGGCTTTGATCATTCTGCCACCAACCTCGAAGCCCTTCTCTTTCAACACTGTCCCGAAGAGTAGGTAAAGAGTCGTTAGCTTCCCCATAGTTACACCGCGGGCACCCGTTCCGAAGCCTATATCCCCAGCTTTGTTTATGACCGAGTCCTGTTTTTGGCTCAACCCCATCGTAAAGGCACCGTTTTTCTTTGCCCACTCCTGCGCCCTCACAACCTCCTTCGTTTTCCCACTCTGTGAGATGAAGACGCAGGCGGAGCCCTCATTCGCTGCCCAGGGTATGCGTTCCAGGAATTCCCATCCACTGTACTGGAGTAGCGGTATGTCCGTGTACTTCTCCGCGAGGTATCTGACTGGGAACTGGACACTGTAGCTCCCCCCACTGCCGACGAGGTAAAATCTCTCAGCCTTCGCAAGCTCCCTTCCGAGCCTCTGAATCTCAACTTTTGCACCGAGGACTGCCTTCAGGCTCGCCTCGGTAACGCCATCCTTCAGCCAATCTGGACGATATGATTCCTCAGTAAGATAGGTCACCGGTTCACCCATTGCTCCGATAACACCTAACCGGATACCACGGTGCATGAAATAAAAGGATTGGTGGATACAGCGTGAACCAATCACGGTATCTCTTGAGAGTCATACGCGTTCTCGGAGAGTAGATCGAAAGGCGCTCGGGGCATGATGACATCGCTCGGCCCGATGGGCCCATCCACAATGAGCCTGATCTTTCGTGGAGAGGTCATCTTAGCCCCTAGGAGCTTGTTGTACTAAGCTACTAGCGTCGAGCGTTGAGACTGACTATCTTTCGCGTGCTGGGTATACTACTGTCCGCCTCAATTAGGAGTTGAAAACTGTTAAAATGATGAATTTGGAGTCCAACCCAGTTTAACTGGGGCTGGTCTCTTCGTGAGTAAAGGGATGCAGATTAGATGTCGAGCTTAAGGGCTTCCTTAAGTCCCTTATAGCGGTTCCTGATTGTGACTTCGGTGACGCCGGCGGCGTCAGCGATCATCTTCTGAGTCCGCTTCTCCTCATTCATAACGCACGCGATGTAGAGAGCAGCGGCGGCGAGGCCCATGGGGTCTTTGCCAGCGGTGGTGCGCTTCTTCTCCGCCTTTTCGAGGAGGTCGACGGCGGTCTGCTGTGTCCTCTCTCCGATGTTAACCTTAGCAGCGATCTTTGGGACCCTGTACTGGGCCTTCGGTATAGGCATCTGGATGGTCAATTCACGGAGCAGAAGCCTGTAGCAGCGTGCGAGGTCTTTCTTGTCGATTGTTGAGACGCGTGCGAGCTCTCTGAGTGTTCTAGGGGTGCCTGTGGCGCGGCATGCAGCGTAGAGGCTAGCGGCTGCTATAGCTGATATGCTGCGGCCCCTGACGAGGCCCTTCTCTAATGCCTTCCTGTAGATTACAGCGGCGCGTTCCTTGACCTGCTTGGGGATGTGGAGCTTGTCGCAGAGTCTACTGAGCTCGGTCATTGCGTGGCTTAGGTTTCTGTCTACACTGCTCTGGTAGCTGCTCCTGATGTGCCATTTTTTGAGGCGGAGCATCTGGAACATGGTCTTACTGGGTATTGTACGGCCGAAGGCGTCCTTGCCAACTTGGCCGATCATCGTGCTGAGTCCCTTATCGTGTACGCTGAAGCTTAGGGGCATACCAACTCGGCTACGGCTCTCCCTCTCGTCCTGGCTAAAAGCCCTCCATTCGGGGCCATCGCTCATCATGTTGTCCGCCATTACGAGGCCGCACCCTCCGCAGATCTTCTCACCTGTATCGTTATCGATTATGACGTTCTTTGACCCGCATTCCGGGCACACGTCGTTTGGTGACTGCTCAGTCTTGACTATCATTGTTTTTCCCTTTTTCCTACTCGATTTCTCTGCGGAATATTCCGATTACAATCGGAATTGGGTTCCGCGACCCATAGAATATGGCATCACATCGCACCTAATATATAATACTTGTCCCTATAATTACTATCAAGGACTGATAATAACATGTCCTCGAAGCATTTACTAGTATTAACGATAGCCAAAAATTGGTAAGTTTGAGGATTTTAGGAAGATTAGGTGCTAAAGAGTCTCCCTTTTAACCATTCCGGATTATATTCCTATGGGAATAATAATAAATTGTGTTTCCTACGCGCGGGCAACTCTTTAATCACACTCTTACTGAATTAGGATTCATGAGCGAGATTCCTAAAGCCAGCATAGCCATCATCGGAGGTTCAGCTAACATGAACTCCAAGTTCCCTGAGGACTTTAAGGGCGTTCAGGTCATCTCGAAAGACGTTGTCTATGATACGCCCTTCGGACCATCAGCCCCCTTCACACACGCAAAGATCAACGAGCACGAGTTTCTAAGCGTCCAATTCCACGGCATAACCAATTCCATCAGAAACACCGAACCAAACAGCGCTGGTGAACGCGTCTTCTACGTGCTCTGGATGGCGGGTGCTAGGAAGATCCTCGGGACCGCACTATGCGGATCATCAAGCAGGCTTCTCGATCCAGCCGATGCGGTCATCCCAAATGGCTTTGTGGATTATACAACGAAGCGGTGCCAAGCTTTCTTTAGGAGCCTCGAGGCGAAAGGCGTCGAAGTAGAGAGGACGAGCTACCGTCTCCACCAGGCCTTCTGCCCTGAACTGAGTCGGAGCCTCTACATGAATGTGAAAAAAGCAGGGTTCCCACGAGTCTTTCAGAGGGGGGTCGTCGGTGTCGCTGAGGGACCCCATCTTGAATCCCCCGATGAAGTGAGAATTAGATATACAAATGCGGGGATAGACGTAGTTACAATGAATTTAGTGCCAGAAATCTATTTCGCTCGCGAGATCGGGGCCTGCTACGCTTGTGTTGAGGTTGTCTCCAACTATGGTGAGGGCTGCGTCAACACAACCTGGGAGGGGAAGATGGCCTTCAGCGACTTCCAGGCAATGTGGGCGAGGCCAACCGGTAAGGCTCTCCTTGATACAGTTGCGGAGACTGATCCAGACTCTGAAGATTGTGGGTGCATGACCTACCGTTGGAAGTCGATATTCGGCTAAAGAGTTTAGAGCTCACTCTCTATTTCGTCTTCAAATATCCACATATAAGTGAATATATGCTCAACCTCTGTAAGATTCCATTCAATGAAAGATGCCAATTCGTGTGCTTGTCATTTTTGCGCGCGCATACAGTATTATGCCAACAGTAAATACGAAACATTTTGCCTCATATATGATGTGAAAAAAAAATGTTTTCGAAGCACTGACGCAATATTTAAGTGCCCCTGACTAGTTTACAACTTTCGGTTTACATCCAGTGTCGAATAAGAAACGGGCCCAGAGGAAGAACTTCGAGAAGGTAGTAGGTGTACTTGGGAACCCGGTTCGACGACACATAATAAAGAAGCTAAGCGAAGGACCCGACTACACCCTCCGATTGAGCAACGAACTCAATATCAACCAACAACTAGCCGCAAAACACCTAAAGGTAATCCAAGACGCAGAGCTCGTTGACGTGGTTCGACAGAAGAGCACCTTTGGAGCTGACAAGAACGTCTTCCACCTAAACAAGTTCTACAGCCTCCAAATAGACTTCAGCCCAAGCCTCTACAACGAGAGACTAATCAGCTTCAACAACCCCCACCAGTGGATCCAGGAGGATAACTACATGGAGAGACTTGAGGATCAGGTGAAGGACATAGACGATGAAGAGCTCAATGTCGATGATGTGCCACCGCTCCGCCAAATAATCGAGATAATAGACGAGGAGCTCGAGAGCCTCGAGAAGAGACGGGCCAGACTACTCTACATACGCAACTTAGCACTTGGAGCCACACAAGGAGCCTTAGAAGAACTCGACCGAAAAAAGAAGCAAATAATACAGCATCTCGTTGATATCGGCCCCACGAGCATAGAAGACCTCAGCAAAACCCTCCAGTTAAACGAAGCCGATGTGCGGGATATAGTGTCAGATCTCGTAAAGGAAGGCCTCGCCTCAAGAAACGAGAATTTTATAAGTCTGAACACGTGACATATTCTAAACTACCAAAAGGTTTTTTTATTATAGCCGATATACACTGTTGGTTTACAACCAGAAGTGGTACACCGTTGGCGTATATCGAATCAACAATAAGCTCCATCTCAAAGGATGGTCGAATTACCGGTGTAGCCATTTATATTAAAGAGATGATTGAATGAGTGCACAAAATAGTAATCAGCCCATCTACATCCTCAAGGAAGGAACTGAGAGGAACACGGGTAATGACGCTCGCGGCAACAACATCATGGCCGCGAGGATCGTAGCCGAGGCCGTTAAGACAAGCCTTGGCCCAAAGGGAATGGATAAGATGCTCGTCGACAGCTTCGGCGATGTAACAATCACCAACGACGGCGCGACGATGCTTAAGGAGATGGATATCCAGCATCCCGCGGCTAAGATGATGGTGGAGGTCAGTAAAACCCAGGACACCGAGGTCGGTGACGGTACTACGACTGTCGTTGTCCTCGCCGGCGAGCTGCTCGGTAAAGCGTCGGACCTTATGGAGAAGAAGGTCCACCCAACTGTAATTATCGACGGCTACAGAGTTGCCCAGGAGGAGGCTCTGAGGATACTAAGCGACATCGCCATCACTGTTAAGCCGAGGGATAAGGATACATTGAAGCGCGTCGCGAAGACAACGATGTCGACTAAGCTCGTTGGCAGTCACAGTGGTTACCTCTCCGAGGTAGCGGTTGACGCTATCCTCCAGGTTGCTGAGGAGGCGAACGGTAAATGGAAAGTCGACCTCGACATGGTCAAGGTGGAGAAGAAACCCGGCGGCTCCATGACGGACACCGCCCTCATCAAGGGGCTCGTCATCGACAAGGAGGTCGTCCACAGCGACATGCCGAAGCTCGTCAAGAAGGCGAAGATCGGCTTACTCGACGCCGCTATGGAGATCGAGAAAACCGAGTTCACCAGCAAGATAAGCATCGAGTCCCCTGATGAGATGCAGGCCTACCTAGATGAGGAGGAGAAGATGCTGCGGGACATGGTCGCGAAGGTGAAGGGCGCTAACATTAGTGTCCTATTCTGCCAGAAGGGGATCGATGACATGGTGCAACACTTCTTAGCCCGTGAGGGTATCATGGCCGCTCGCAGGCTCAAGAAGAGTGACATGGAGGCTCTCGCCAAGGCGACGGGCGCTAAGGTTGTCAGTAGCGTCGACGAACTCTCAGCAACGGACGCCGGCTACGCCGACTCCGTAGAGGAGAGGAAGATCGGCTCTGACAAGCTAATCTTCGTCGAGGGCTGCAAGAACCCCAAGGCTGTAAGCATACTGATCCGCGGCGGCACCGAGAGAATCGTCGACGAGGCCGAGAGGAGCATCCACGATGCCCTCTGCGTCGTCAAGGACGTTGTCGAGGAGCCCAAAATCGTTGCAGGTGGAGGCGCTGTCGACATCGAGATCGCGAGGAAACTCCGCACTTACGCTGAGAAGCTCAAGGGCAGGGAAAGACTCGCCATATCTGCATTCGCCGACGCAATCGAGGTACTTCCGACGACACTAGCAGAGAACGCAGGAATGGACCCCATCGACGCCATGGCTGAGCTCCAGAGCCGTCACGCAAAAGGCGAGAAGTGGGCAGGAGTCGAGGCACTAGAGAGCAAGATAGTAGACATGGAGAAGCTCGAGATCCTCGAGCCGATGGTCGTCAAGGCACAGGCTATAAAGTCCGCTACAGAGGTCGCGACGATGCTCATCAAGATCGATGACGTGATCGCATCGACGAAGAGTAAGGGTCCGCCACCAGGAGCCGAAGGAGGCATGGGCGGCGGCATGGGTGGAATGGGTGGCATGGGCGGCATGCCCCCTATGATGTAGGTGAAATACGATGACATACCAAGGAAACCAGCCAGTAATAGTACTCAAGGAGGATACAAAGAGGAGCCGCGGCCGAGACGCGCGCCGCAGCAACATGATGGCGGGCCAGATAGTAGCAGAGGTCCTTAAGACGACACTCGGCCCCCGCGGCATGGATAAAATGCTCGTAGACAGCCTCGGCGACATCACCATCACAAGCGACGGCGCCAAGGTACTCGAGGAGATCGACGTACAGCATCCTGCAGCCAAGATGATAATCGAGGTCGCAAAGACCCAGGACAAGGAGGTTGGAGACGGCACAACCACTGCAGTCATTTTCGCGGGCGAGTTGCTGAAGAAAGCGGATGAGCTCCTAGAACAGGAGATCCATCCAAGCATCGTCATCAGCGGATACCAAAAGGCTGCCGATAAAGCACTCGAAGTACTGACCCAGGTCGCACTGCCAGTCGACATGAATGACAGGGAGACACTAATCAAGCTCGCCAGTACATCTATGAGAAGCAAGGCGGTCAGCAGTGACAGAGAGCACCTAGCCGGCGTAGTAGTCGACGCAATCAAGCAGATCATAGAGAAGCGCGGCAACGAGGTAATCGCCGACGTCGACAACGTCCAGATCGTGAAGAAGGAAGGTAAGAGCCTCAAGGAAACTGAGCTCGTCAAGGGCATAATCGTCGACAAGGAAGTCGTCCACGACGGGATGCCAAAGAAGCTCAAGAACGCAAAGATCGCCCTCCTCAACGTCGCGATTGAGATCGAGAAGACCGAGATCGACGCCGAGATCCGCATCAAGACCCCCGAGGGCGTCAAGGCCTTCCTAGACCAGGAGACCGAGATGCTGAAGAAGATGGTCGACCAGGTCGCAGCCTCCGGCGCAAATGTATTGCTCTGCCAAAAAGGCATCGACGACGTCGCCCAGCACTTCCTCGCAAAGGCGGGGATAATGGCGGCTCGCCGCCTCAAGGAGAGCGACATGGAGAAGCTCGCAAAGGCGACAGGCGCTAAGATCGTCAACAACCTCAAGGACCTGAAGAAGGCTGACCTCGGGACTTGCGGACTCGTCGAGGAGAGAAAAGTCGGTAACGACAAGATGATCTTCGTAGAGGAATGCAAGAACCCAGCGAGCGTCGCCATCTTCGTCCGCGCAGGCTTGGAAAGGATGATCGACGAAGCGGAGAGGAGCCTAAACGATGCGCTCTATGTAGTAAGCGACGTTGCCAAGGTGCCTAAGATGGTACCCGGCGGCGGAGCCATCGAGATGGAGCTCTCGAAAGAGGTTCGCGCCTACGCTCGTCAGGTAGGTGGGCGGGAGCAACTCGCCATTGAGGCATTCTCCGACGCACTCGAGGTAATCCCGAGGACCCTCGCAGAGAACGCGGGCCTCGACCTCCTCGACACAATGGTCGCGATGAAGGCTGCCCACGAGAAGAAGAACGGCCTCAAGATGGGAGTCAACGTCTTCGAAGGCGGCGTCATCGATATGCTCAAGGAAGGCGTCATCGAACCCATGGTCGTGAAGCAGCAGGCGATAAAGAGTAGCATCGAGGTTGCAAGCATGATCCTGAGGATCGACGACGTCGTCGCTGCGAAGAGCGGCGGTGGTCCAGGCGGCCCCGGCGGAAAGGGCGGGATGCCCCCCGGCGGAGACGAAGAGTAAAAACAGCCTTTTTAACCGGAGCCAAATGGCTCCAATCTAAAAAATCATTATGCCTTTTTCTTACTATAGCTAGTTATTCATGCCACAACCTACAATCTGATTTCGTTTTTACCTAAGATTAAGTGGAAGCAGTCCTCAATTAGCGTACGCGACTTATTCTCAACTTTTATCAATGCAGAGGATCTATTACCCTCGAATCAATATGGCAAAGGTTTCGCCCGAGATAATGGCGGTCTTCGAAAAACAGCGGGTTATCCCTATGGCTACTGCGGATAAGACGGGACGTCCAAACGTAATACTCGTCGGCATGTGGTATTGGACCGATGACGAGACACTCGTTGTCTCTGACAATTATTTGAATAAGACTAAGGCGAACTTAGAAGAGAATCCCGTCGTCGCATTCAATGGTTGGGCTGATGGGAAAAGCTACCAGATAAAATGTCGCGTCCACTGGGAGACGTCTGGCCCTAGGTACGAGCAGATCAGGAAGATGGCGACTAGCGGAACACGCCAGTTCCCCGGGAAGGCGGCTGTTATTTGCTCTGTTGAGGAGGTTTTCCAGGGGAGTGGTGGGCAGGGTGCCGGGCAGAGGCTCGGCTAGATTACAAAGTGGTTTCCCTGATCCTCTTGCTCGCGTTGTTTTGCGACGCCCTTCTGCATGCCCTCATTCGTTATATCGATGTCATACTCCATAAACTTCTCAACCATACCAATAACAGTCTGACTCATTTCTTCCAGTTCTTCCTTGGTGAAGTTGCTCATAACTTCGGGGCTATTTACCCACTGCATCCAACCGGCAAGACTCTGACCGAGGGCCATGAAGGCGAAGCGCATTGCGCGGACTCTGTCGAGACGGTCCTGCTCCTTCTTCTCCTTGAGCTTTTTAAGCTCCTCTAGGGTCTTCTCGCTGCGCTCCACCCAGTTGACATTGAGAGCTTCCATTGCGTAGAAGCCTCCACAGTCGCCCCTAAAAACGTCTCCGGTCTTGCCGATAGAGTTTAAATTGGTGACCCCTTGGGTATTTGGTGGAGCCGGGGTCTCCTAGCTCGGTAGGGAGCCAGCCTGGAAAGCTGGTGTCCGTACGGACTCGAGGGTTCGAATCCCTCTCCCGGCGCCAATTTATTTCCTTGCCTCTTAGCATTGTTTTTAAAGCATTTAAGTCTCAAATTCGCTTGGGACCCAGGGCACGATTCGAATGGATGGATCGTGTAGCCCATTAAGGATAGCAGCATTTAGTAAGAGTGGTGTTAGTGACTCAACCCATTTAGAGTTCTCCAAAGGACCGACCCTCAGCGGTCTCAGGCCGGGGATATCCCTTGCGAGCCACATCACTGTTTCCACCGCGGCTTCGTCATCCCCCGCCACGAAGACATCAAGGTCCAGAATACCGTTTATGTCGTTCAGATACTGCGCTGGTACTGTCTGAAAAGCGGAGACCACCTTTACGGGTGCTACAGCTTCCTGGATCAGCTCCGCTGCCGATCGCGATTGGTCGCAACCGCCAGCGATGACGGGGGACCACATGTAGAGCTTACCATGCCTCTTCATTGGGACGACGCAGGAGACGACTATCTGCCTGGGGGTGAATTTATCCTTGAGAGTGGCGAGAGTAGTGATAGCAACCGATGCTGGAAGCGTCTCGACAATAATATCCATCCCCTCGATGGCCTCCTCATTGATGGTCCCAGATATACTCCCCTTCATAGCGGATTTGTAGAAGTTAACAGCCTTCGCATCCAGCTCCTTGGCTGTCTGGGTTGCCTTTTCGATGCTCCTTGAGCCTACTATAATGTCATGCTTTAGGGAGAGACGGAGTGCTAAGCCACCACCCATGTTGCCAGTACCACCTAGTATGCCGATCTTCATCTGGATCTGGTGAATTACTGGATCACCGAGGATATAGACCTCATCACAGATAATATTTTGAATCGGCACCCTTTATGGTGTATACGAGGCTATTTCAATATTCTATGCATGAATCTCCCGATGCGTTCGAGACCGTTGCTTAAGGTATCTCCCTTCGTCCCTATGTTGATCCTCAAGTGCCTTTCTACGCCAAACTGGTCTCCGGGGCTCACCATGACGCCTTCTTCCTTGAGGAGCCTCTCCGTGAACTTTGTTGAACCGAGGCGGTTCTTGTAACGGGGAAAGACTGTGAATCCCCCTTTTGGCTCCACGCATGTGACGAGGTCGGAGTTAGATTCCTTCCAAGTCGCCCACGTCTTGGTGTTAGCCTCTTTAATCGACTGGTTCCTCTTCAGATATCTCGCGCGGTTCGACACAAGTTTCTCGGCGATCTGCTCTCCTATGCCGCAGTGACTGAGAGTTGTGTAGTCTTTCATCGTCCAGCAGCGATCAATAATCTCATTGTTGGCTACTATCCACCCTATGCGGGGGCTCGTAGCGCCTAGCTTGCTGATGCTCCCCGTGACTACTCCTCTCTCGTAGAACTCCGGTGTCGCGGCGGGTTTCCCATCTATCTCGGATCCTCGGAGTGCGTTGTCGCAGTGTACATAGGCGCCCACCCTTTCGGCTATCTCGCATAGGGCCTGCATCTCTTCTTGGGTCATAACCGCCCCGGTTGGGTTGTTCGGGTTGTCTAAAAAGAGTAGTTTAGTTCGACGGTTAATTCTCTCCTTTAGTTCCTCTAGATCTGGCGCCCATCCCTTCTCCTCGATGAGATGAAAGGGCTTCACTTTCGCCCCAAGCATCCTGGCGAAACCGGTGGTCTGTTCATACTGGGGTACCTCGGTGAAGTACTCGTCCCCCTGGTCGAGAAGAGCGAGATTGACTATCAGATTCGCCTCGCTCGTTCCGGAGGTGATGAGAACGTTCTCAATCTCGACCCCATACCATTCTGCAACATGGCTCCTGAGGGCGTCGGAACCACATGTACGACCATACTTCAACATGGTTTCCCCCGACATCTGGGGCATAACATCCCTTAGCTGGAGCTTCGCCACCCCGCCCCCACCGAGGTCGATATCAGCCTTTTCGAGTAGCCACCGCTCCAGCCTGAAAGGGTCGATCTTCATACACCGGACCCCCTTACAGAGACAAGTGGTCGGTCAGCTTAAAACTTGAATGGAGAAAAGATCCACGCTTTGAGAATTACTTCCTCTTTGTGAGGTTTAGGTACTTCATGGCGAGATCCTCGCTCATGCTTTTCAAGATGAAGCCGATGTCGTCAGTGGTCACGATGCCGGCAACGTGATTCATGTCATCGATTACTACTAGGCGTCTGATCTTATGTTCATTCATTGTGTCAATTGCTGTTTCTACTTGGCAGTGGACGGAGACTGCGATGACCGGATTGGTGCAGATGTCCGCTGCCATAAGTTTCTTAGGATCCTTCCCCTGGGCTAGGACTCTGTGAACCAGGTCACGCTCCGTTAATATTCCCACGGGTTTCCCGTTGGTGACGAGGATAACGCTGCTAATTTCCTTCTTATACATTATATTTGCGACATCATCAGCCCTAGTCGCGGGGGAGATGGTGACGGGTTCCTTCGTCATAATATCGGAGACCATCATAAGATTTCGAGTAGAGGTTGGTAGGAGTATTAGTAAAAGTTAGCGATCAGATTTTCTCAATGTGCATAGGAACGTCCCTGGCGACCCTGAGAGCGAAGTCGAACTGGTCTAGGCTCATCGCTGAGTGAAAATCTCCCTCTCTGAAGATGGTTTGTTTGGTGTCGAAGAACTTGGCACCTTGCGGATCGGCCCTGATCCTTTTCATAATATCCGTAAAATCTGGATGACCTCCTCTGAGCCTGTTTTCAAGGTATCCAGCACAGAGCTCATCCTCGATGGCTTCATAATTTCCCTCCCATCCCATTGCTACAAGTGAGACGACAGTTGGATTTCTACTCTTTATGTATTTGACTGTAGCTTCAGCAGTGACGAAGCTTCCGAGCAGCACATCGTCAGCATGGGAAGCGTTGATTATTCCTTGAACTCCACTGCTCGTGCGTTGGATGATGGTCTTACCAGTGAAGTCGACTCGGCTCACCTCGTCGGGGCTATTGCCGTATTCAAAGCCAGAGACCTTATGACCATGGATCTCTCCCATGACGATCCACCCAGGGTTGTTTCGGCGTAGCTCAAACGCTTCCTCGACTGTGCTGACTGGTATTATTGTAACAGCGCCATTCGCCATGACAAAGGCAGCAGTTGTGAATGCCCGAAACACATCAATTATAATAGTGGTGCCAGTAGCCCTTCGTGCTCCCTCGAGGAGGCTTAATCGCCTAATTTCCATTTGCTATATGCCCCTGTTGACATCGACGTTTCCCGATTTTATGACGAGACATATCGTCCTCTTGCTCGCGTGAATAGGGCAACCACCTCTTTTCAACCTTCTCGATTGTGGAATCTTTGATAAGGATGGTAGCATCCTTGACGGGCTGTTTTCCTGTACCGTCAGCGACTTAAGCGTCCTTAAACACTTCAGGAGAGACTTTCTGAGCCAGGTCTAGATTATTAGGACATAGTAATTAATGATTATTTAAAAGGCGTCTAATTGAGGCGACTTATCTCTTCGCGGAAGTCGATTTCACTACCTTTGCCCACTTCAGCGAGGAGCCTCTGGACCGTGCTGAAGGCGTCATCCACTGATCCGCAGTGCTCTTTTTGCGTTCTAAGGAGGTGCCATGCCCACTCGAGTGCTTCGAATGCTCCCATCTGGTAGCTTGAGGCTGACTCCAATCGATTCACCGTGAGATTCGATCCCATCAGTGTTAAAATGGGTTACGTACCACAACATAGGGGAGACCCAGGTGAAACTGAGAGTTTAAGGCTATTCAGCACTCTTCTTCATCGGTAACTTAATTTTTTGATATAGTTCTGCCCCCTTCTGGGACTCCCAAATCGGGTAGACCTGCACGCTTGCAACCTGCCCATATTCAGTAACGTAGTGCATAATGTCGTCTGAGTTATCCGTTTCAAAGATTGTGAAACCCGAATAGCCTTTTGGTGTATTCGCCATCGTGTGGGGTGGGAAAAGTGTTTTCACAGTATGCTTAGCGTGAGTTCTCCTCTTCCATATCTCAATGAAGTCGTCCAGATCCTCGGACGCGCACTCCAGAAATGCTATGAACTTCACAACAGTCACCGGTGATTCATCGGGATCAGTGGATAATAAACCATGCCCGGATCCTAACTTCTAAATTCACCAAGTGGCTTCTGTTTGTTTGCGTGACTGTAGTTGCTTGATATTAAGCTGATCAGGGAGAATCCTGAGATGGTGCGCGCTAACCTAGAGAGGAGGCAGCAGCCAGAGAAGTTGGAGCTCCTCGACCAGGTTATCACCGCAGATAAGCGGTGGCGCGAGTTGACAACTAAGGTGAACCAACTCCGCAAGAGGCGGAATGAGGTCAGCCAGGAGATAGCCCAGGTTATGAAGGCCAAGAAGGATGCCTCTTCTCTGAAACTCGAGGCTAGTAGAATCCCCGAGGAGATCAAAGTAATCGAGTCCGAGCTAGAAGAGAGGCAGGTTTTCGTTAAGAATGGCCTCATGAGGCTGCCCAACCTCCTCCACGAGTCGGTGCCCTACGGGAAGGATGACAAAGATAATGTTGTTGTAAAGGTCTGGGGGGAGCCGCCGAAATTCGATTTCTTGCCAAGTAGTCACGCCGACCTCTCCCAGTCCCTAGGAATAGCCGACTTCGAGAGGGCTGCCAAAGTCACTGGAACCGGATTCTATTACTTGCGCAATGAACTGGCTCTCCTCGACTACTCTGTGATGAGGTATGCAATGGACCTCCTCCTCAGCAGAGGGTATAGCCTCATAGAGCCACCATACATGATCAGGAGAAGCTTCTATGAGGGGGTAACCGACCTCAACGACTTCGAAAATGTGATGTATCGGATCGACGACTCAGAGAACATCAAAGACCCACTATACCTAATCGCTACATCCGAGCACCCGATGGGTGCTATGCTTAAGGATGAGACCCTAACCGCGGATCAACTACCCATCAAGATGTGCGGCGTCTCACCCTGTTTCCGTAGGGAGATAGGGAGTCACGGCAAGTACACTAAGGGCATCTTCCGCGTCCATCAGTTCAACAAAATCGAGCAGTTCATCTTCTGCCTTCCTGAGCAGAGCTGGGTTCTCCATGAGGAGCTGCAGAGGAATAGCGAAGCACTCTACGAGGGCCTCGGCATCCACTACAGGGTCGTGAACGTCTGCACAGGCGATATTGGCAGCATCGCTGCGAAGAAATACGACACCGAGGCGTGGATGGCTGATGGGGAGTACAGGGAAGTGGGGAGCAACTCAAATTGCACCGACTACCAGGCTAGGAGGTTGAATGTCCGATATAGGATGAAGGAAGGGCAGGCTCCTATGGGCTTCGTTCATACCCTCAATAACACTGCTCTTGCGACCTCCAGGACAATGATCATGATATTGGAGCAGTACCAGCAAGCTGATGGTACTATTAAGGTGCCTAAGGCACTCCAGAAGTACTTGGGTATGGAGGTCATTGAGGGCAAGCTCAATAAGATGAAGATATAGAGTGATTTTTTCCTAAATTCTCCAGTCTAGACATAATCTGCATATCCTAATGGTTATCCAATTACCTTTTATCAAGCTACCTTTATATCTAAATCATCTTCGCATGCGCGCGCGCTTTAGAAAAGTTCGATAAGTAGGTACCATCTACTTGAAGATGTATAGCTCCTCGTCGTATCTCCTATCGAGAATTTGACCCGGGGGGAGATTCTCTACCCTCTTCGAGTTGAGGTGCTTCCGAAGGCGATGATTCGCCTCCTCGGGAGTTAGATCACCTTTTAGCCATTCGGTCGGTACGGCAACAAACATTGGCCTAGCTGGAATAATGTGGCGCGTGGTTTTTTGGCTGAATACTATACCCTTGAGAGCTGTCACAACAACCTCCCTCTTGGTGACAGTTGGGGTCATAAGACCTGCTGAGTACTCTCCAGAGGAGATGCGTGCTGAAGCGTCGCTGTCGGTGCTATATCCCATATGGTGACCCCTCGCCTGTATTCGGTGCTCGATCCTTTTGATGATTTCATACCTTTCATTGATGTCCCGTGCTGAGCCGAGGCCTACGAGGCTCCAAGAATTCGAAAATATAGCTGTGACAGCTTCGCGCTCCTCGACGAGGCTCTTAGCCTCGCTGTATGTTTTCTCCTCCGGATTAAGATCTGCCTCCCGTAGCACTACTGAGGCCTCCTTTATCGCGCTTAGATTCTTGAACATTCTATACCAGCAACCGATGTGGACTCCTGGGTTGTTGTAATCGACCAAGCAGACGGGGATGTAATGGTAACCGATTTGCTTTGCAGCAGCGACCCTATGCATACCATCAAGAACAACGAGGCTTTTTCTGTCAACAATAATAGGGTGAATCCATACGCCGTCATGTGGTATCTTTTCGACAAGTTCCTCCATCTTCTCGGGGATAATCTCTTCGTGGATATGTAGATTATCTAACTCCTCCAAGATGATCTCGAAGGAGTAATTCTCATGTGTGATCACGAATCCACGATGTCCACTACTCCCCAAGACTCGTGGTCACTCCTTAAAGAGGTCTGTACTGTAATATCTGTCGGCGCTATCAGGGAGGAGCGTAACCACGACCTTCCCTTTGCCCAATTTTTTCGCTGCTTGAAGGGCACACCAGACATATGCGCCGCTGGAGTTACCGACGAAGAGGCCCTTCTTACGGGCGAGCATCTGCGCTGTAGCGATAGCGTTTCTATCAGTAACCTGTATGACCTCATCGATGATCTTTACATCGGTGATTGATGGAATGAAGCCATCACCGATGCCTTCGACCTTGTGCTCCGCGCACTTTAGGGGCTCGACGTCCCCCTCGACATTTTTACCTATTGGGTCGACAGCGTAAACCTTGAGGCCAGGATTCTTCCTCCTGAGAACGTTAGAGACACCCATCAGAGTGCCACCTGTGCCGATACCAGCGACGAAAGCGTCGACCTTTCCCTCAGGTACCTGCCCTAATATCTCCTGGGCCGTCGTCATTTCATGTGCTCGGACGTTGTCGTTATTATCAAACTGGCATGGGGCCCAGTGTTTTGGCCTCTTAGCGATCTCGGCCGCCTTTTTCACAGCACCTGCAATAAAATCCTTAGCCGGTGTGAGAATGACTTCAGCGTTGTAGTGCTTCATGATTGTGCGGCGCTCCACGCTCGCAGTCTCAGGCATAACTACAATCATTTTATAACCCTTCGCTGCAGCGGCGCAACTGAAAGCAATGCCTGTATTACCACTCGTCGCCTCGACGATGGTATAACCGGGCTTCAATTCCCCCCTCTTCTCCGCCTCCGTAATGAGGTAACGAGCGATTCTGTCCTTCACACTGCCGCTCGGATTAAGATACTCTACCTTGGCGTAGATGACAGTGTCTTCCTCAGGGAAGCTGAGCTTGATCATCGGTGTGTCGCCGATGAGTTCGAGAGCGTTCTCGACGACTTTCAAGCAATAATTCCTCATCTTGATTCGCATGACGGAATGA
The DNA here is from genome assembly GCA_050014495.1 of Bathyarchaeia archaeon. Classification (GTDB taxonomy): domain Archaea; phylum Thermoproteota; class Bathyarchaeia; order TCS64; family TCS64; genus UBA8941. The sequence continues at coordinate 177,179 of JBEKDF010000001.1, read as the reverse complement.
TAAGCATTATTCCTTCCCTCATAACACTTATAATCGCACTCGGAGTGACTCAGCGGGGAAAGTCAAGATAACCCTAATGAAATACTCCATAATCCTAAACGGCAATTTGCTGAGGCTAAAATAAGTTGACGGAACAGGGTATGAAGGAGATGGCGGAGATGCTCCGCCAAGGCGCGAAGATGCTTAGCACAAACTGCCCCGAATGCGGGGCTCCATTATTCCAACTCAAAACAGGTGAACTATTCTGTCCACGGGAAAAACGCGAGGTGAAATTATTGAAAGAGGGTGAGAGCCCGGAGAGTGTCAAACAGGAGGCAAGCCTCGAGAAGACCCTCCAGAATAAGCTCAATCTCCTCCAGCAGCGACTCGATAACGCATCGGAACTATCCGAGATAAAGGAGTTGACTGAGACGATTACAGCCCTACTCGACACCCTAGCCAGGTTAAAATCGAAGAAACCCTAAAGCTTCAATCCCATAAGGGCCGCGATGAGCCTCTGTACCTCTGCCTCAACTTCATCAACGGGACGACTCGTGTCGACGAGTCTCATCTCCCCCTCCTCGGCGAACCCTAAGTAAAGGTCCCTAACCCTCTTCAAGTAGCTTCTGTTCTCGAACACAGTAAGGGTCCTCCCAGAAACTCTCATGAGACTCTTATCAGGGTCAACATCTAGTAGCAATATGAGGTCCGGTTTCAGAGCGAACTTCTGCAGGTCACGGAGCCAAGCCACCTCTACGCCCGCCGCTCCCTGATATGCAAGAGTTGAGTGGTAATACCTGTCACAGATCACAGTGGTGCCTTGGTCCAATATCTGAGAGATGCGTTTGCTGTGCTCGAACCTATCCGCGGTGAAGAGAAGAGCCTCTGCCTCAGGGCTAAGGTACCTATCTCCCGCCTCCGCATAGTGACGTATGAAACGTCCTATGCTACCGTCGCTAGGCTCCCTCTCAAGTATATGATCGATACCCTGGTCCCTTAGCTTCATACTCAAGAGGTCGATCTGTGTGCTCTTGCCACTTCCGTCAACGCCCTCGAAGACTATGAACCACCCAGTCGGAGCCATCGATGGAAAAATGGCGAGTGGCGATAAAATCCTTCCTAGACCTGGAAATGGTCTCTGCTTGATGTTGTAAGAAACTCCGCTTTCCCGTTACTAATCAGGATCATGTCCTCGACTCTGAGGTAGTACTCTCCTTTGCTCCACAGCTTCGGCTCTAGACAGAAGACCATACCCTCTACTAGTAATTGAGTCGCATCCGGTTTGAGCCAGGGGTCCTCATGGACCTCGACGCCTATCTGGTGGCCGATTATGCCCGTCTTCAGCCTGTTCCTTAGGAAGTTGCCATATCCCTGCTTGTCAAGTGCCTTCTCAATATAAGGATAGAAGTCGCATAGGTGGGTTATCTCGCTTCCCACAACGTCCCCCGCCTGAACGACAGCTAGCTGAAGTGCTTGATACGCTTGAAGTATGTCGGAGCGTGGCTGCCCGTAATAGAGGCTCCTTCCCCAGTCACTGCAGTAACCATCGACGACGAGGCCGAAGTCGAAAGCTATGCTCGTCCCCTTCGTGAGACCGGCCTCCTTTGGATAGATGAAGGGGTCGTCAGATGGTATGGTTCCTGTCTTGAGGTAGCCTCCTGTTGGTGGGAAACTCGTGTCTGTTGCCCCGAGTCCCCTGCCCATCATCTCCATCATTATTTGTAGATTCTTCTGTGTGAGTCCCTCCACTATACGTGGGTAGATGAGTGTCATCACTGACTCGGTAACCTCCGCAGATTTTTTCAGCTTAGCCACCTCCTCGGGTTCCTTTATCATCCTGATCTGGTCGAGGAGTCCCTCACCGACGCGGAAACGTGATCCAGCGCAGGCTTTTGCAATCTCTAGGCTTGTGCTTCCCCAGCAGAAATCGCCTATAGCTATACGTCCTGTTTTAACGCCGAGGTCCATGATAATCTTCTTAATGAGATCCCCATAGGGTTGTGCCGTCTCGGCGTAGCGGACATCCTTTATCCAAGTTCCCTGCGTTTGGCCATGATTTTCGTTGTTGATGGTGAGGATGGGCTCACCCTGGCGGGGTACAAAGACATTATCTTGGGGATGAAGAAGGTCCCTCCCGCGACGCCACTCCAGGTTAGCACCCGTCAGGTACTGGAGGTCCGGGCTACCTCCATAGACCACAAGATCCAGTCCCTGCTCCTCCATCTTTGCCTGGAGCCCGGTGAGCCGCCTCTTAAAATCCATTTGAACCTACATCGACGTCAGGCGATAAATCGGTTGCCCCTAGAATTAGTACTAAATCGTTGTAACCCATCCCTTATCACCGACTACACGGAGCTTCATCCCCGTCTTCAGAGCCTCGAGGGGGTCGGTATCAAGATGATCTACCAGGGGGATGCTCGAGATAACGCAGCCTGTGGCGAGGATGGCCTCGGTCTCAATGTTCACTATTGCAGCAGGAGCTGTGCCTTGCTTCTTCATCCTATAAATGACGTAGCTTCCGACTGTGCTGCCTTTCCCGGTAGGAAATACGAAGACCTTCCCCGAAATGCTCCTGCCATAGCATATGTGGTCCTGCTCCGTAATGATGCCAGTGTCGGGGTCTACACCACCATAAAAGCTGACGGGATCAATACTAACCAGAGCTTCGCCCTCAGCAGTACCGCCCACTACCTTACGCCCCTTTAGAATCACTTCAAAGCCTCCCTCACTAACTCCCTCGCTGTTCCCACCTTTGTCTTGAGACCCATATTGGCGCTGTATTGAGCACCTTTGAAGCTGTTTAGGGCTACCTCCTTCCATCCCATCTCCTTGAGAGGAGCAACAACCATGCAAGTGTCGCAGTAGACCTTACCTCCAGCTTCCTCAATCTGCCTTATGTAGCCCATACTCTCCGCTTCGGCGTATACGCCGCGACTCGTGAAGACCCAGAGCTTTTCACCTACTTTTTTTCCATTGCAAAGATTCGCGACCTCCCCAACCTCACAGAGGCTGCAATGAGGGCAACCAATGCAGGTCACGGGGGTAGTTACCTCGTAAGTGAACTTTTCCCGCGCCTCTTTAAGTTCCTTCTCTTCGATGGTGAAACTCTCCACCTCTCGAAGATGTTGTTTGACCTTCTCGGCCTCGGGTGTGACGCCTTCTCCGTGCCATAGAGCGACACCGCCGCTAGTAGCTAGGGCGGCCCCCATGGTCTTAAGAGACTCGAGACTTGGTCTTCCTAGCCCTCTTAAGTATGGAACCGCGTTCCCCACCAGCTTCCCTGTGACGTAACCGAGGGCGCTGTAGTCTACAGGGTCCTCGAGCTTCGCATCGACCTCCACTAGCTTCCCTGGGAGCCTATTCTCGTCTAGTCTGTATTCATATAGGGGGGTGAGGCCCGTGATGGCGCTAGCTATGGTTGTTGGTCCGGACTCCCTGTTCGTCCTCGCTCCGAGAACGGAGTTCGAGTAGCAGATGGCGGAGGACTCTGCCCAGGCGATCTGGGCACCGAACCTTGGCACGTGTCCCACGAGGTATGGGGTACAAGTGCAGGTTGGCTCGATCCCCAGCATCTTAAACGCTCGAATGACGCGTTGCTGTCCTTCGGCAAATTTTTCCGGGATATTCATCTCCTTCCATCGGATTAAATCCATCCCAGCTGGGTTGAGTGTCGCCCTGACCTTTACCTTGGAACCGAGCTTCGCCTGGTCCTCAAGCCACTCCAGCCCCGCTTCGCCGAGGTTCTTGTAGCTTACACCTGAGACGTGGGCTCCCTCAACCGGCACCAGCTTCTGCGCACCGAAGACTTCACCCAGAGCTATGAGCAGCTCAAGCGATTTCGCTATACCAGGTCCTTGCTCCCCGGCTAGCATACGCTCCTCCTCCCTCGTAAGATACAACCTATATCACAAAAACAGCAAGATGCAACGCTAAAAACCCTCTTGGGAAAATATCTAAATAATAAGAGATATTGTTTACCCCGAGTACCTGTCAAGTATCTTCCTGACGCGATTAGGGACTGTTATCTCAGCCTTCATGAACTTCTCCTTCGGTTTGCCGAGAGGCCTCGTTGCGTCTACCCCAACCTTACACCCTAGCTCAGTCTGCTGATCAGCGGTTGGGTCCAGGCTGCTTACCCTGACACCGGGAACTATGAGTAGGTCTTCATCGCCTCTGAACCGAGTTGCAATCGCCCACTCAACATCCCTCATATTCATTGGGTCAATGTCTCCGTCAACAACCACAGCATGCTTTAGGCTGGGGTGAGCAGCGAACATGGCCATTAGGACGTTCTTCGGATCCCCCTCCCTTACCTTATCGAAGGCGACGACGCAGTGAAGCCAACCGTTACCACCGAGGGTCATATTAACTCCCCTCACAGTGGGCACTATGTTCATACAGTACTCCCAGATACGGACTTCTGGCCCAATCCCCATGAGAAGCATATGCTCGCTTCCGCTCGGTAAGAGTGCTTGATATAAGTAGTCCTTCCTATGCATGACCCCAACCAGCTCCACTACAGGTTGCTTACGCCTCACGTCAAAGGTCCCAGAGAGATCCACAAACGGACCCTCATCCACCTCTTCATCGAGCCTGATTCGGCACTCCAGAACAAGCTCCGCGTCGGCAGGAGCCAAAGCGTCGACATGCGGACACCTAATCAAACTAAGCTGACCCTCAAGCAGGTTATTAGCTACGTCATACTCACACGTCCCCCAGCTGGTAGGGAGACTTGCAGCGAGCATCACAGCCGGGTGGAGCCCAACGCTAATGCAACAGTCCAGAGTCTTCTTCCCCGCTTGTCTGGCGAGCTGCGTCAACCTATGGAGGTGTCTCGGGACTATCCTGATCGTCATTCGCTGGGGGTCCAGAGCCATGAGTCTATGGAAGCTGACATTCTCAACATTTCCGTCATGGCTCTTCGCGTAGAGTATCCCTGAGGTAATGAATGGCCCTGGGTCGCCGTTGAAGTGGGTGAGTATTGGTAATTTGGTCAGGTCGCCCTTTTCGACAACATCACTGATTGTGCCCTTCTCCACCACATCGCATCGAGTTGGGTTCTTAATCGCCTGTTGAAGGCGGGGATAGAGTTCCTTCGCATTGATCCCTAGTCCAAAAAGTATGCGTTCACGTGTCCCGCAGACGCCTCCGACAATCTTCGTGTCGAAGCCCTCAACCTTCTCGAATAGCAGCGCTTTCCCAGTGTCGAACCTCTGCAACGCTGCGGCCACCTCAAGATTAGGACTGAGGGGCTCCTTGATCCTAACTAGGTCTTCCCTATCCTCAAGTTGATTCAGGAATGTTCTGAGGTCGCTCAACTTTTCTCCTCCGTAAAGCGCCTAGCTAGCTCGAGAAGCGTTTTTCCTATTTCCTCACTGTATCCCCGTGAGACGTGTGTGGAAACTAGAGCCATCTTCCCAAACTTGGCGGCGAGGTGTGTCCCCAGTACCCTGCCGAGGAGTTGATCTCTATCTCCAAGTAATGGGGAGGATGCCATGCCAGGGATGGTCATCGTGGTTGAACCCAATTTCGGCTCATCCCCCTCCCAGAACAGCGCCAGGACGGCGTTCTCGAGCTCGAGCACACCGCATCGCAGGGTCTTTCCCTCAATTTCTATACTCTCGACGCGGAAAGCTAGACTCATTACTCCGAAGTAGCCGTAGCATGAGTTAAGCCTATCCAACACGAAACTGAATAAACGTCGACAACTGATGAAGATCCTCGTCGTCTCTGACATCCACAGTAACTTAGTGGCCCTCGAAGCTGTCCTCGAGGATGCGGGACATTGGGACGCCGCTATCTCTGCAGGTGACATAGTTGGCTACGGTCCCAACCCGGAAGAGTGCATAGACCGCCTCTACTTCAAGGGCTTTAGATGCGTTCTGGGGAACCATGATAACGCTGTCGCCACAATCGAAACGGATTGGTTCAATGATGACGCTCAGGATGCAATAAAGATCAACAGATCGAAGTTAACGTTGGCTAGCTTGAGGTGGCTTGGAAGGCTCCCAATAGAACTTAAGCTTGAGCTCGATGGATACAAGATTTCCGTCTACCATGGGAGCCCTACAGAGCCTCTGACAAGTTACATATATCCAGATTCCGCTAAAACTCAGGCCGAAAACCTCCTAAGCCTTACTGGTTCAGATATACTCATCCTCGGCCATACTCATGTCCCCTATATGATCGAGAATGATAGCCATCTCATGCTCAACCCAGGCTCTGTTGGCCAGCCTCGTGACGGTGATCCTAGGGCGAGTTACATCCTCCTAGAAACTGAACCCCTAAGAGTTGAGCACAGGCGTGTTGAATACAACATAGACGTGACAGCGGAAGCCATAGATGCTTTAGGGCTCCCTCACAAGTTCGCAACACGTCTTTACTGGGGGAACTAGTTCAGCAATAGCTACTTAAATAAAAGCGGAATACCCTAATGGTTGAAAACTCATGGCTGAGAAAGGGAAAACCGCCGATAAGCAGACAGCGGAAACGAGCGGTGGTTTCCTAAACAGCATAAGGCTAAGCAGGGCATCAGCAATAGAGATCACCGCCCTCGGTCTCATCATCATCGTAGCCATAATTCTCAGGGTATTACTACTAAGATGGGGAGACTACCTCAATGAGTATGATCCCTTCTTCTTCTATAGAATATCTGAATACATAGCGAAGAATGGCTATGGTGCATATTTCACGTGGCATGATACACTGAGTTGGTATCCTATGGGTCGTGACATAGCTGTAAGCAGTTACCCAGGCAACCCATTCTCAGCCGTTTTTATCTATCAACTACTCAACGCGATCCAGATCAAGATCGCTCTACTTGACGTGGCGATGTACTTTCCAGTCTTCATGGCCGCTGTAGTCTGCGTCATTGCCTACTTCTTCGGCAAAGACTTTGGAGGAAAGGCCACAGGAATCTTCACATCTCTTCTTATGGCGATCAGTCCCAGCTATATTGGTAGGACCGTCGCTGGCTTCTTTGACACAGAGAACATCGGTATCTTCGGGATAGTTGCAACTCCCTTCTTCTTCCTAAGAAGCATACAGACTAGCAATTCACTGCCGAAGCGAGTGGTGTACGCTATCGCAGGTGGAATAGCTATGGGATATGCCTTCGCTTCTTGGGGAGCAGCTCGATACATTTCAAGCCTCCTGCTTCTCTACATCATCGTTATGCTCGTGATGGGGAAGATCGAGCAACGTCACATCATCTCCTATAGCATAACAACTATCGTGGGGTTCCTCATCGCCCTAGTGGTTCCTCGATTAGGTGTCAGTTACATCCTAAACATAGAGAACATCGCCGCCCTAGGTGCCATCGGTCTTCTCATTGTTTACGAGGTCATAAAGACGAGGATGCCTGAGTCAAAGGCTCGCATCGCGACACTTGGTCTCGTCGCCTTGGCCCTCGCTGCATTCATAATACTTCCCTATATTGGCATCGGCAACCCCATTACTGGCAAGTTCCTCAAGGTCATCAACCCCTTTGAGGACGCTGGTGCCCTATACTCATCAGTTGGAGAGAATAAGGTCTCGAGCTGGTCAGTTTTCTTCTCTGATTTTGGAATCACTATAGTACTAGCTGTCCTCGGCGCATACTTCATACTGAAGGAAGGTGGGGATAGTAAATACTACGTGCTCATCTTTTTCCTCACAGCTGTATATTTCGCCGGAACCGTTGTGAGGCTCACGCTGATACTTGCGTTCCCCGCATCTCTTCTCGCGGGCTATGCATTAGTGGAACTTATCGAGCCCTTCCGCTCTGTGTTCGCTCAACAGGATGATGCAAAAAGTAGGAGGAGAAAAGCACAGGTGGTAGCTGTTAGCAAGGGGCTCGGCCTCATCTTCATAGTCATACTTTTTGGTTCACTAATACCACACGCCCTCAACGCCACCTCAACAGCTGCGAGTCCGGGTCCACTGGTTCAGAGTAGTGTACCCGTCCTATTCAACGGTGCCTACGCGAACGACTGGATAAAAACCCTCAACTGGATAAATGCAAACACAACACCCGGCTCGGTCATATGCTCTTGGTGGGATTACGGTTACTGGATAGAGACGATGGCTAACCGAACCACCCTCGCAGATGGCTCTACTCTGAACAGGACTCAGATCGTCAATATCGCAAACATGATGATGAGGCCACAGAATGTTTCCCTTCCCCTTATGAAAAAGTTCAATGTGGACTATGTCGTCGTCTTCATCACTTTCAACCCAAACAATTCGACTCAGGAGTGGCCCTTCGGCGACAACGCCAAGTGGCCCCAGATGGCAAACATAGCCGGCCTCAATGTAACAGACTATTATTCCTATAACTCGCAGACAAGCAAGTACCAGTACACGACAAAATATACTAACACGACGATAGCCGGGCTCATGTATGGTATAGCTGACCAGTCCCACTTTACAAGAGTCTACAGGTCCCCGTTAGGCTGGGTGCTCGTCTATAAAGTCAAGTACTAAAAACCCAACCCTTTATAAAAAGCAGAATTCGGTCATTAGGAGATAGCAATGTCCACAAAGATTAGGGCGTCCCACATACTATTGGAAAAACAGTCTCAAGCCCTAAAAGTGGTTGAGGAGCTTAAAGCAGGTGCAAGTTTTAGTCTGCTCGCGAAGAAGTATAGTATATGTCCCTCAGGTAAGCGAGGCGGTGATTTAGGTCAGTTCGGGAGAGGGCAGATGGTTAAGGAGTTCGAACAGGCTGCATTTGCACTCAAGCCTGGTCAGGTTTCTGAACCAATAAAAACCCAGTTTGGTTACCATATTATCAAGCGTACCAGCTGACGAATCAACCGAAGCCAGTCCTATAATTCCTCCTCTATCCAAAGCAAAAATCGATACCCCCGGAAAAATGCAACTTCTTTATCGCGCGGGATTATGAACTCCTTTGTTTCTGCACAATCTTTAATACTGTTTGGGTGCTTGAAACTGAACCAACAGGTGTACTCATGTCCTACAAGAACTCGAGGGCTGGCGATCTCAAGGTCGGAAGCTATGCCCTCATAGACAACGAGCCTTGCCAGATTGTAGATATTGAGAAGAGCAAACCCGGCAAGCATGGTAGTGCCAAGATACGTGCAAGTGGCATAAGTCTCTTCGATGGGAAGAAGAAGACTTACCTCGCCCAGGCGGACGCTGGCTGTCAGATCCCCATCGTCGACAAGCGGAGCGGCCAGATTGTCTCCATCACCCCGGGTCAGGGTGTACAGCTCATGGATCTTGAAACCTACGAGACCATAGAGATTTCGATGCCCACCGATGATGAGATAGCCGGTAAAATCGCAGCAGGCAAAGAGGTCGAGTACTGGATTATCATGGGTCGGTATAAGATCAACCGCGTCAAGAGTTGAGCGCCCGATTGAAGCGCGTCCACCAGATGCGCCTCAGAGCCGGGATGACCGTTGGCGAGCTAGCTGACGAGATGCGTAAAACCGGTGTTATGCAGGCGGGCAGGGTAGGAAAAGCCGTCGACATTGTGGCTGAGATGTTCTCCGACCCAGAGTACACAACCTTCATCACGCTCTCCGGCCCTCTCTGTCACGGTGGGCTTAGGGTCGTCTTCTCCGACCTCATTAAGGATGGCTATATCGATGCAGTCGTGACAAATGGCGCGAATATGGTTGGCGACCTCATCGAGGCGATGGGAGCCCACCATTATATAGGTAAAGTTGACGCAGACGATGAGGAGCTCTACGAGAAGGGAATCAACCGCGCATACGACATCTACTTTGAGGGAAAGGTCTTCGAGGAATTGGAGAAGTACATCTACAAGATCCTAGATGATATTCCAGAAGAGATACGGGATGGTATTTCAATAAATGGGCTACTCAAGGAGATCGGTTTAAGGCTCACAGATAAAGACTCGATTCTCTATAATGCAGCGAAAAGGGATGCTCCAATTTTCAGTCCCGGCTTCCTCGACTGCATGCTCGGGATTCCTCTTTATATGTATTCGAAACAGAAGAAACTCGTCATCAATCCCCTCAGGGACTTCGATAGGTTCACGGACATGGTATATGACGCTAAGAAGTCAGGAGCAATCATACTCGGTGGAGGGACTCCAAAGCATCATACTCAGTACCTTCACACCTTGAGGGAGGGGCTCGACTCCGCGATACAGATTGGTTCGGCTCGAGTTGAGGACGGCAGCCTTAGCGGTGCCCCACTAAAGGAATCAATCAGTTGGGGGAAGCTTAAGGGGAAGCGAATGAATATGACCTCCACGATATTCGGGGAGGTTACAAGTATCTTCCCGTTGATTATAGCAGGGGCTCTAGAGAAGGTCGAGGACCAGAAAAAGGACTAACATTTCTTCCCTGGCAAGATCCGCGCCTTTAAGTGAATATTTTCCTTGTTCCCTGAAATTATTCCTTTGCATAAACGACCTCGTTCAGTATTCAGAAAAGAATATATCTATACTCCGCTCCCGTATCCCCCTATGCTACCCGCGCTTGAGATAATCCCCAAGAGGAGACGGAAGCTTGGGCTCACCCAGAGCCAGCTCGCTGAACTCGCTGGTGTGAGTCAGAGCTATATAGCGAAGCTTGAGGCCGGGAACATCGAGCCGAGCTATTCCAAGGTTAAGGCACTCTTTGAGGCGCTTGACAGGCTCGAGCAGGAGAAACAGGTTTCCGCGGGTCAGATAATGAACCGTTCCGTCGTCGGGATACAGAAGACCACACATATATCGGACGCAATCGACATAATGAGGAGAAACGGCTTTAGTCAACTCCCTGTCATGGATGGGGAGCGTCCTGTCGGGAGTATAAATGAGGGTACCCTCCTTGACCATATGCTTGCTGCTAAGAAGAACGAGAGTCAGGCCAAAGTAGTATCCGAGATTATGGACGAACCCTTCCCACAGGTGGGTGAGGACGCCCCTATATCTCTCCTCACAAACCTCCTTAAGTTCTACTCAGCAGTCCTTGTTCAGAGGAAGGGCAGCATCGTCGGAATAGTGACGAAGGCGGACCTCCTCAGTATTCTAACTTAGCCACTTCTGGTAACAAACCTTTTAGAGGTTAGCAGCATTTCTCCTGAACTATGAAGTTCAGCCGAAAGGCGATAATATCCATCGCTGTAATCGTGGTTTTGACAGCCTCAGGTCTCGTGGTATTATCCCAATTCATTGGACAACCCACGGAGATAGTTGTATTCGAAACCTCTATGGGTACAATTGAGATCCAACTTGACCGTCAGCATGCCCCTATAACCGTCAACAACTTTGTCACATATGTAAAGGCGGGTTTCTATGACGGCACAGTATTCCACAGGGTGATGCCGGGCTTCGTAATCCAGGGTGGAGGTTTCTCAGTGAACGGAACGGAGAAGGCTACTAATGCTCCGATTAAACTTGAGTCTAACAATGGCTTGAAAAATTTAGCTGGGACAATTGCTATGGCACGAACGAGCGCATCGGACAGTGCTACAAGTCAGTTCTACATAAACCTCGTTGATAATGCAAACCTTGACTATTCAACGAACAACGCAGGCTATGCCGTGTTCGGAAAGGTGATCTCAGGTATGGATGTTGTCAACCAGATTGCTAAGACGCAGACAGCTACAAGGAGCATCTTCCTCCCCGCCTATAATCAGACCATTCCCTACGATAATTGGCCCGTGAAGGACGTAATTATCAATAGGGCATATATGAAGCCGTAACCTCAAAAGCGCTAAACTAAATAAATCAGTCATGGGAGACGATTCAGTCTATACGAGTTGGATGTATAGAGGGCGGAGGCCTCCTACAGACTCAGCCTATTTCGAGAACCTTAGCCGTTGCGTCTTCCAATCCGGCTTGAACTGGGCTACTATCGCGGGGAAGTGGCCTGCCTTCAAGAATGCGTTCGAGAACTTTGAGATCCAACGGGTAGCAGGCTATAGAGCAACTGATATCACCCGACTCTTGGGAGATGCCAAGATAATCAGGAACCGCAATAAGATACTCGCGACCATCCACAACGCCCGTGAGTTTGAGAGAATAGTTAGTGATAGTGGGAGTGTCGCGTCCTGGCTCGATGGTCTCGATAAGTCGAACAACTACCAAGGAGTAATCAGAAGGGTTAACACCCGCTTCAAGCACGTTGGCCCCACCTCGATCTCACTGTGGCTTTATTCAGTGGGAGAGAACATCGATATCTCGGAGCTTGTCGAGGCCAGGTTCAGGAAATAGAGGCGAGTAACTACATTAAGACGGATCAAGGCTCCATAAACCCATTTAAGGAGAGATGCAATGGCCAAAATGTGGGGGAGGTGGTGTCCAGACTAATTGATAAATCCTAAGCTTCTTAATATACTTCCCACCACATATTTTTTTATCTAACCTCATCAACCCCTTCAGAGGCTAAGAATTTCCTTTTTCGACCAGAGATAATCTTCCACGAGAGTCTCGCCGAGGTTCTTGGGGTCAGTAAAGAAGACCCTCCCATTATTTACTTGCGCTATTCGCTTAGCCAACTCTCTGAGCTCAGGGTCATCGTCAAGCATGACGACGTTGAGGAGAATGTCGTGAAGTCGGTATAAGCGGACCTCCTCAATCACTGCCTCCATTGCCTTCTTGAATCCCACGAACTCTCCATCAAGAAAGTTGGGAGCGGAGTCGGTGATGAGATGTGCCTGCTTGTTGCCGGGTTCCATAGCAACGGCTTGGCGGAAGACGCGTAGGGGTCTCCGAATGTCGGTGAACTGCTGAGGGACGGTGACGCCGGAGAGTTGGTATGGCTCCACAATTTTTGTCTCCTCGCTGAAAGCGTAGACGCGTAGCTTGTCCTCAGGAAATTCGAGGCGCATAAGCTCGCTGAGGGCTAGAGCCGTCTCTACAGCGGCCTCCATTTTTCCCTTCTTCTTCATCGAAGCGCTCTGGTCGACGAGAACGCCGAAGTGGACCTCGGTGGCGTGGCGACTATCGTGGATACGAAAATCGCTCGTCTTCATCTCGCGGAATCCGCCACCTCTTTCGATGGCGGCCATGAGTGTGCGTTCGATGTTTATCCTATCGTATGGGTCTCCGGGCTCATAGGGACGGTAGGTCGCAGCGAGCCATGGGCCGTGACCTATGTCCTCGACCCTGTGAGCGCCTAAACCTTTCCGGGCGAGGTTCATTAGTATTAAACTAAGAAAACCTCTACCCAATAATTGGGCACCCTTGCTCGTGAGTACGACGCCTCTTCCCCTGCCGTCAAGTAGACCCTTTTTCTCGAGATCGCGAAGCGCTTCATCAAAGTCCTCCTGACTCACAGCGTGAGGCTCCAGGTCAAGCTGCTCAATCTGCTCTTTTAGCGTCTCCATCTCTTCTGTGAACTCTAGCTCTTGAAGGGCCTCCTCATCCGTCACTCCATCGAGGAGCTTCTCAACGGCTTTCATCATCATTTTGGCTTTGATCTGCTCAAGCTGGTTCTCAAGCTTCTCCCTCTTCTTCTGGTTGGTCTCTAGGCGATCCTCGGCCTTCTTCCTGACCTTCTCCATCATCTCAGAGTCCTGGTCAAGGCCCTTCCCCATCTGCATTTTTACAGCGTCACGTAGGAGGTCTAGAGTGTTATCCTTAATATCGCTGCAGGGGTTGGGTGTATTCACTGCTACACCATCCGCTTTGGGGCGTAGGCGTTATCAATCTTTGCCTCTACGATTTTACCAGCGGTTAGGGCGTGGGCAAGGAGCTCAAGGGCGCTTCCCCTATACTCACTGAGTGTGTCGACATCTAAGGCCTCGGGTCTGTCCCTGATGAGGTCGCCGAGGCCGCTAAAGAGACTCGGGCTCTCCCATGGTTGGTTCTCCTCCATGAATCGGACGACACGGTAAGTAGCTGGATGATCCTGGAGGTCCTCAATTATATCATCGCTAGATAGTATGGCGTTGATCTCGCCAGCGAGTTGGCGTGGGTCTATTTCAACTCCCTTGAGTATACTGATACCGACATCCCGTGCTGCATACCAGAGGATGTCCTCGACAACCTCGTCGTTTTTTACCATAAAGGAGGCGGGGCTATCGTCGAAACCTACGAGGTCCGCACGGAGCCTGATCCTACCTCTGAGGGCGAGTTTTAACCCATCGGATGCTTCTCTGAGGCCCGCGACGCTCTTCCCCACCCGCTCAGTGGAGCTTAAAGTGTGGTCAAGGCTCTTTATTGAGCCTCGTATACTGCTCCCACGATCGATATTAGGGCAGTCGCGTGAATAGCGGACGGTTTTCTCGACAGCATCGACTATCCACCAGGGTACTGATGCCCTTCGTTTTAGTTCTTCAGGCTTCACGTATATGGGTTCCTCAGTTGTCATCTTTGTCTTATCGAGGAAGAACTCGTCTCGGATTTTGAAGCTCTCTTTTAGCATGATTTCGCGCTCAATATTCTCGTCGGGGAGAGTCATAGGGATGAGCTCAAGTCGGTCAAGTAGGGGTTCTGGGACTCTATTGACGTGGCTGAATCCTGTGGGGTTGCCGGTGGCGACAAAGAATATGTCGATGGGTCGTACCCAGTTGTACTCCTCGAGGACAACCTTGCCTTCTTGTAGCATTGGATGAAAGAGTACCTGCACCTTTGTGGGTATAGCAGGGAGCTCGTCGACGCAGACGACTCCTCTGTTACCGCGGAGGACACCTGTGCCTATGAATGCGCGTGGGTCCGTTGGGCTCTCACCCTGAACTATGGCTTGGATATCCTTGACGCCAAGAATCTTCGCCTCGTTAGTGTACTCGTTTCCCTGAATCCTGCTATAGCGCTGGATGCCCGAAATGATCTCAATCTCCGGCTCCTCTTTACCCTGGCAACTTGGACACTTCCACTCCTCGGGCCACTTGGGGTCGCAGTTGTAGGGACAGCCCTTTATTTTGGGGACTGGTGGGAGGAGCTTAGCGAGACTCTCCGCAAGACGAGTCTTCCCTGTTCCCTCCCTACTAACGAGGTAAGGGTAACTGCCGCTGAGAACCGATCTTATAACGTCCGCCTTCGTCTCCTCCCTACCCTCTATATCGGGTAGTGGGTCCTCGCCATCGCGTAGCTTCTTCAGCATCATATACCTGAGCTCGTAGGCGACGGGCATCGGAGTGTATCGTTCAATATCGAAGTCCAAAGCTAACCCCTGTGTTCTGATAGAATCGATGTGCCAGACTTAAAAAGCATCCCGGGTCGGTTCCTGCTCAGCACATAATAGTTTTGAGACTTACTCCTCAGCTTTCGGGGGCTCTTTTACGAATAGAAATGTTATCGCCATAGCCACAGCGAGGAATCCAGAAAGCAGGAACCATGGCAGTGCACTGTTGTACGCAAAAATGTATCCAGCAATGAATGCGCCTAGACTGAGAGGGATGAATAGCAGAAAACCGCTCGCGTAGCCGCCACCCGAGACTCCGAGGCCGAGGCCTTGCCCTATGCCCGACATGATCCTCCCCCTAAGCTGTTTGGGGATTATGTTAGCTAGGAGCACAGAGGAGGCTATCCAGGAGAACGTGCTGCCGAGAACCAGTACGAGGTATATGGGTGTCATCTGCCAGAAGCCGTTGGCGTTGACAAAGAGAATGAGGCTTGGTATCGTGAGGGCGAAGCCTATGAGCATGCATCTCTTCGCACCAATCCTATCGATGAGACCGCCGATTAGGAGGCTGCTTGTCGCTCGTGTCACGCCCGAGAGAAGAAGGATGATGCCCCATTCGTAGGGAGTCAACCCTTTGACTTGCTGGGCGAAGACTATCCAGAATGGCATGACGAAGTTGCCAGAGAAAGCGACAATGATCGCGACCACTAAGAATCCCCTGATATTTTTAAACATCCAACGGATTGAGGAGAATGCCCCTTTGTATGACTCCTTGAATATCTTTTTGAGATCCTTACCAATCGGCTCAGTCGTATTGATCGTCTCCTTCAGGTAGCGAAGCCTGATGAATGTGACAAGCCAACCAAGACAGAATCCTATGGTGTAGCCAACACGCATAGCTGGCTGGAGTGTGAGGAGGGCGATCAAATATCCACCGAGGTAAGGTATGATGACTCTTACTGCCTCGGGGAAACCCACGGTGATGGCATACATCCTACCCCTTGAACCTACTGGGATAGAGTCCGCCATTAGGGCGTTTATCGCCGGCATATAGAAGAGGATTACTTGCTGGTAGATCATCGCAATTGCTACTACTTGCCAAGTATTTGCAATCGCGAAAAGAGCGTAGCTCGAGGTGTATAGTAATGTTGATAATCCAATTAGTTTAGCCCTTCCTGCCTTATCCGCGATATAGCCTCCGACTGGATAGAGGACGATTGCGGATATACTCGCAATAGAGTTTACTACGCCAATTGTGACGTAGTCTCCACCTAGAGATAGTATGTAGAGACTTAGGTACGCGTATGTGATGGTGTCCGAGAAGTTCCATAGGATGCTGCTTACGGTGAGGACGAGGACATTGCCCTTGATTACATCTCTCAGTCTATTGGTCCCCGTGCTGGGCATCTCCTCGGACTAAACAGAACCGACGGAGTGTCTTAAGCTAATAAGCCTTCTCAAGCGAGACCCGGGTAAAATTTTTACCCGACCCATTGAACTGTACCCTAATTCCACTAAATGACCGTGCGCTGAAAAATGTGAGGTCGATTTGAATTAAATTCATCGATCTATTGCATTTGAGATGGCTACATGTTCATTTCTAAGGTCTCTCCCGCGCCGCGGAGCAGTTCCCTTATGGGCAGGTGTTGGGGGCACAAATCTTCGCAACATCCACAACGGGTACAGTTCTTCGCCCACTGATCCTGCTTAAGCTGCTCCCTATATTTTGCCTTCACCGCAGGGTCCCTATCCTTCATGTAGAACTCATTGAATATGGCAAATATATCGGGAATTGCTACACCGCTAGGGCACGGTGTGCAGTACCTGCAACCAGTGCATCCTACGAAACCCATTTCCTTGTACTTCTTAGCCACTCTGTCGATGAGGCGTATATCGTCTCTCGTAAGCTTGCCGACGCCACTTCTGTCCGCTGCCTTAACGTTCTCCTCGACATGCTGCATGGCACTCATGCCGCTCAGGAGTAGGCTGACCTCCGGCTGGTTCCAGACCCATTGAAGCGCCCACTCCGCGGGTTTCCACCGATGATGGCCCTCCCTCCAGAGCTTCTTTATGCCATCCGGAGGATCAATAGCGAGGCGTCCACCAGCGATGGGCTCCATGACGACGACAGCGAGCCCATTCTTCGCGGCGTAGTGCAATCCCTCCATACCCGCTTGATAATTAGTATCCATATAATTGTACTGAATTTGGCAGAAGGTCCATTCGTGGGCGTCTACTATCTCCTTGAAGGAGGGAAGCTCATCGTGGAAGCTGAACCCTAAGTAACCAATCTTGCCTTCGTCAAGCTTCTTTTCAGCCCACTTGAGAACACCGAGGTCCTGCACTTTTGGCCAACTCTTCTTACCCAGGCCGTGGAGGAGGTAAAAATCGACCTTATTCGTTTGCAACTTCCTCAGCTGCTCGTTAAAGTACTTGTCGAAGTCGTCTGCCGTGTTTACGAGCCAGCAGGGCATCTTCGTAGCTAGCTTGACTCTTTCTCTATAACCATCCCTCAGCGCTTTGCCAACGATTATCTCGCTCTGCTCTTTATGGTAGGGATAAGCGGAGTCCATGTAGTTTACGCCATTGTTTATTGCGTACCTAATCATCTCGATGGCAAGGGGCTCGTTAATCTTGCCCGCATCGCCATCAAGTATAGGAAGCCTCATTGCGCCAAAGCCCAGAGCCGAGGGCTTCCAGTCCAACTTGCCGAACCTTCTGTACTTCATTTTAAATGCCACATAATAATGAAGCCAATGTTTAGGTTATTTATAGAGGTTATCAAGCCGGGGACGCCTTTTTATGATTCATGCAACCTATCCCATACGATCCGAGATGGAGTCCGAGAGATTTGATCGTGTATTTGCAGTAATGCAACGCAAGATCCCCGACCGCGTCCCATGGGCGCTCTGGGGCCATTTCCCCGCCTGCAAGTGGCTCAATGGCTACAGTTGGGAGAAGTGTACACGCGATGGCGAGGAGTCCGCCAAAGCGCATATCGCCCTGCTACGCGAGCTCGACTACAGCATGGACATGCTGAAGGTCACTCCTTACTATCGCTTCATGGCGATTCAGTGGGGGAGCAAGTTCGAATTCGTCAATAACGAGGAGGATGCATCCACGAAGGAGGTTACAGTCACGAAGACGAAGGACTGGGAGAAACTTTGGGTTCTCGATCCTAAGAAGGAGCTTCGTGAGTACGTGAGATGCAACGAGATTCTGGCTCGCGACCTTCGCAGGGTACCCTTCATCTACACTATACCCAGTCCTATTATCCAAGCGATGAATGGCGTCTCTACCCCTGAGCAGGTACTCAAGGACATGAAACAGAACCCTGACACACTCAGGCAAGGCTTAGAGACCATAACTGAAACCACTAAAGAATTCGCTAAGGCTTGCGTTGACGCTGGTGCTGCCGGCATCTTCTTCGGGATAGGCGGAGGAGGCCGTATCTGGAAGGATCTCGACCAGAAGCAACTCGAGGAGTTCGCCCTTGGCTACGATAAGAAGGTCCTCGACGCAGTAAAATGTCCTATCAAATTCATGCACATTTGTAGCACACCAGAGGGCAACCCCGAGAAACTGATGGAAGCAGGCTGGTTCAAAAAGTACCCAGTCACAGCAATTAATTGGGCCAGCCACACATGGACCCCCACTAGCCGGGCTAAGGAGATCTATGGAAACAAGTTCGCGATCTGCGGGGGACTTGACCATGAGGAAGTCCTCAGAAAGGGGACTCCGAAACAGGTCGAGAATGCTGCTAAGAAGGCCATTGAAGACTGCGCAGAGGGTGGAGGATTCATGCTCAGCCCAGGCTGCACAGTTTTCTCAGACATGCCCATTGCCAACTACAATGCTGTTGGCAGAGCCATCTGGAAGTACGGTATGTACAAGAAATAAATGATATAACCTATTTTAACAATCATTTCCATCAATTGTGATTGTCTCGAGGAATTTTTAATAGATGAGACTGTCCTAAAAGAAAGAACACGCTTTTAAGCACTTAGACGATTCAGGTACACAGAGCAAGTATTCTGAAGGGAACAGGGTGGCAGACGACCTCAAGCTGAAGGGCCCAGTTAAGGAGATTGGAGTAGCCAGGGACAGCGAAAGGCACGACTCCTTCAACATCACGATTGGGATAGCCATAAAGACAGATGGAAGGGTCAGCTACGAGGAGGCGGAGCGTCTCTCCTCTAAGTTCCGCCGCGAGTACCTAGGCAAGGATGTCGAATTCGTCGCCGTTAGCATCCCTTGCCCAATCTGCGGCAAAATCATGAACAGCGAGTCAGGCCTCAAAAAGCATATCGCAATGAACCACCCGGAGAAGGCCGAGCTCATCAACCCCCTGAAGGTGGCGGCGAGAGATGAGAAAGCGGAGAAGAAGGAGCGGAGGAGGAAGTCAGAGAAACTCAATGAAGTCGGTAAAACCCGAAGAAAGCGTGCCGCTAAGGCGGTAAAACCTGTCAAGGCTGGGAAAACGACTAAGGTCGAGAAGCCGAAGACGAGAAAGGAGAAAGTTACCGTAAAAGTCGAGAAGCCAGAAGAAGCAAAACCCAGGATAAGAGGCGAATCAAAGCCAGCACCGATCACAAGATCAACGAGGCTGCCCTCTGGGAAACGTCAGCCCAAAAGCAGGCAGATGACACTAACTTAGGAGTATGGAGCCCTAGACGGGATTTGGACCCGTGACCTACAGCTTACAAGGCTGCCGCTCTAGCCAGGCTGAGCTACCAGGGCACACCATCTGAAAGCGTTCGAATCCCACATAAAAGTTTCACCCCCGTCTCAGTCGACAAGATACTTATTCAAGCGCATCTCATGATTCGAGATACTCATGACCGTGAAGATCACACAACTTGAGGGTAACCAATTCAGGGCCGAGTCAGATGGCTATGAGGTAATTAGTGGGAGGCTCGACGAACAGACTCCACCTATTGGTATGTCTCCGGGGAAGCTCATGGTGGCTAGCCTCGGGCTCTGCAGCGCATTCCATGCCGCCTGGTACTTGAAAAGGCAGAAGATAGAGGCTACGAGCTTACAGATCGATGTTGATGACATGAATGAGAAGGAACCCAGCAGAGCATCGGGCTTTAATATAACCGTGAAGGTAGGTGCGAAGCTTGATGCGAGGCAGCTTGAAGGACTTCTTGCTGAGATGAAACGTTGCTATGTTGCGAATACAATGCGGGGTTTGCCACGTTTCAGCTATGAGATAAAGAGCCATTAATGTACTCATTTTTTAGACTTTTTTTATCCCGTTGATCAGTGAAGTCCATACTTTCTTAATTGGAAGGTGCTCGATATAACGCGCGCCTCCCCCGAACTATTAAAACCTTCAATGATAATCCGATGTGAATCCACGTGATTGTTTATAGAAGAGGATCTCGTTTTGGATTTTAGAAGGCATTATCTCGGGGATAATGATGTTATTACCGCAGTATGGTCAGTGATAGCATGGGCAATGCGAAGTTCGCTACAAAAGCGGTTCACGCTGGTCAACATCCGGATCCCGCGACGGGTGCGGTGTCAGTCCCAATATATGCCTCCTCGACCTTCGTCTTCCAGAACGCAGAGCAGGGCGCAGCTAGATTCGAAGGAAAGGAAACTGGTTACATCTACAGCAGGCTCGGTAATCCGACCGTGAGAGCTCTTGAGGAGAGCATAGCCGCACTTGAGGGCGGAGAGGACGCGAGGGCCACCGCCTCTGGCATGGCTGCTATATCAAATGCAGTGATGGCCATAGCTAAGAAAGGAGATCATATCCTAGCAGGAGACGCCCTCTACGGCGGTACTCATAAGGTCTTCACAGACATACTCCAAGGATACGGAATTGAGTGCAGCCTCGTTGACACAAGTGACTTATTCTCCATTGAGAATGGGATCAGGCCAAACACGAAGCTCATCTATATCGAGACGCCATCAAACCCCATGATGAAGCTTACTGACATGAAGGCTGTCTCAAAGTTAGGCCAAGCGCACGGTATTATAACAATGGTTGACAACACCTTCATGTCTCCATATCTCCAGCGCCCTATCGAGCATGGCATAGACGTCGTCGTCCACAGCCTCACAAAGAGTCTGAGTGGTCACAGTGACGTCCTAGGCGGAGCTATTGTAGGGACGAAGGCGTTTCTGAAGGGGATGGACCCTTTATACAAGAATATGGGGGCGAACCTTGGGCCTTTCGAGGCGTGGCTTACCCTACGCGGGATAAAAACACTGCATGTCAGAATGCAGCGCCAGACTGAGAGTGCAGAAAAGATCGCTAAGTTGCTTGAGGATCACCCCAAGATTGAATGGGTAAAATATCCTGGCTTGAGGAGTCATCCCCAGTACGATCTCGCGAAGAGGCAGATGGAGGGCTTCGGTTGTATGATGAGCTTCGAGCTCAAGGGTGGTGTGGAGGCCGGTCGTAGATTAATGAACAATGTCGAGCTCTGTAGCCTTGCCGTTAGCCTCGGTGCTGTGGAGACTCTTATCAGCCACCCTGCCACGATGACGCACGCCATCGTTCCTAAGGATGACCGCCTTAAGGCAGGTATAACTGATGGCCTCGTCCGATTGAGTGTCGGAATCGAGGACGTAGACGATATTATCGAGGACCTCCAACAGGCTCTGTCTAAGGTCTAATTCGTTAGCGCGCGGGATAAAAAAATTCATACTTCTTCTCATGTTTTAACTCTCATCAGCAGATCGGAATAACTAGAAGGAACAAGCCAAAGCCTAGTTGCGCGAGATCCCATTTGCGTCAATTTTGAGCTTGAATTTTAATTTAGCTTGCCAGTTTGCTTTGCTCCTCGGCTTCAGGTATACGGCCTAGCGTCTTGAGAAGCTGAGCGTAGTTCTCGTGTGCTTTCTTGTGGTCCTTTTTCAGCTCGATTGCCTTTTTATAGTGTTCCTCCGCATCAGAGAGTCGATGAAGTTTGAAGAGGACATTGGCGTACCAGAAGTGGCCATCGGGGAATGAAGGGTATAGTCCTAATGTCCTCTTAAAGTAGTTCTCTGACTCCACATACCTGCCTTGGTTAGCAAGGTTTAAGGCAGTGTTGTATTGCGGTGTGACCCAACCCGGTTTCAAATCCGCAGCCTTTCGTAGGTGCTCCTCGGCTTCTGCTATTCTCTTCCTCTCCCAAAGGAAGATGCCGTAGTCGTTATGGGCCTCAGGAGAGTCCTCTCGCATCTCCAATGCCTTCTTGAATAGTACTTCCGCTTCCTCTGGGTTCGATTGTTTTGATGAGTTCGCTTTCTTGAGTGTTTCAGTTGGGTCATTGAGGCGATATATGAGTTTGTTGTACCTGGCTTTGACCTCGGGCCACTCCGGGCGTATCTCCAGTGCCTTCTTATAATGCTCCTCAGCCTCTTTGAATTTACCCGAACCCTCTAGGATTATAGCATAGTTGAGCTGGGCGTTGGCATCTTCAGGTTTAATCTCAAGTGCCCTGGCGACATACCTCATGGCCTCATCGTGTCGCCCCTTCTTCCAGAGGATCACCCCGTACATCGAGTAGATGTCACTATTCGTGTCGTCGAGGAATAGTGCCCTGCGGGCACTCTCCTCGGCGTGTTCAAGGTCCCCCTTCTGATGAAGTATTACTGCGAGCAAGAGGCGGTATCCCGCAATATCCGGATCGACTATAATGGCCCTCCTAAGGAACGCCTCAGCATCGTCGAGGCGCCCATTCCTGATCAGGTACTGTGTGGTCATGCTTGTGAGCGCGACGTCTCCCGGGCAGGAGGCGAGTCCGGTCCTAAGGCACTTCTCCACCTCATCTTTTTTCCCCACCTTCTCTAATATCTCGCAGAGTAGAATGTAGGTGGCGCCGACGCTCTGGTCGGCGAAGACAGCTTTTCTCGCATAGAACTCGGCTTCCTGATAGTCTCCCTTATCCCTGGCAGCGGATGCCCTGGCTATGAACTGCCAGACCGGTTCGATGCCGAAATCTACGCCCATGAGCTTCTCTTTAATGTTTCATGGGCTATATTTAATGGGTTTCGAGAACGGGTGGAGGCCCGAGCGGGATTCGGACCCGCGACCTACAACTTACGAGGCTGCCGCTCTGACCGCTGAGCTACCGGGCCACTCCACCATACGGGTGAAGTGCCTGTTTTTAAGAAAATCGGTGAATCTAACTTGGGGCGACGACGCCATTATTGATGAGTTCCTCGATCTGAGTGTCGCTGAGACCGAGTATCTTACTCAGGATCTCCTTGCTATGCTGGCCAAGAATGGGAGCTGCCGTTTTCC
This sequence comes from Bathyarchaeia archaeon, assembly GCA_050014495.1. GTDB lineage: Archaea > Thermoproteota > Bathyarchaeia > TCS64 > TCS64 > UBA8941. The sequence continues at coordinate 153,923 of JBEKDF010000001.1, read as the reverse complement.
TCTCCACCGGGGTGAGGCTAAACTTTATCGGATTGTTAGCAGTCCTAACCTTCCCCGCGAGTGGGTGATCGAGTTCTATGAACATACCCCGTGCAGCGAGTTGTGGATCCTTGGCTGTCTCGTCGAGCTGGTAGATAGGGGCAGCGGCGAGATCAGCGTCAACTAACTCCTGCACTGCCTCGTCCCTGTTTTTGGAAGCGACATACTTCTCACAGTCTTCCTTCGTAGGGTCCTCTAAGTTAAGGAACTTCTTCAGATTCTCCAGAGCGGAGGGGCTGAATGCTCCCACTTGGACCCAGCCACCATCCATAGCCTTGAATTTACCGCCGATGCCTCCAGTGGGATACTTCTTCCTTAACTCCCACATGGGCATGCCACTAAAGAAGTAGCCAGTTATCCCCGGGTTTACAGCGACCATGCAGTCGAGCTGTGCTACATCTATCATTTGGCCAAGTCCGGTCTTATCGCGGTAGCGGAGAGCTGCCAGGATTGACATTGCAGCGAGGCTACCGGGCAACATGTCACCAAGGGCCATCGCCATCTCGAGCGGCGGACCTTGCGGGTCGACTAGGTCCCCCGTCATCCTGGTGTGTCCACTCATTGCCTCAGCGAACACGGCGTAGCAATTCCTGTTCTTGTAGGGACCGTACTGGCCGAAGCCGCTGAGGGCCGCGTATATGATGCCGGGGTTGAGTTTCTTCAACTCCTCGTAGCCGAGGCCTAGCTTCTCCATGGTGCCTACGCTCATGTTCTGGACGACTACATCACTCTTCTTTATGAGCTCTTTAATGAGACGCATCCCCTCGGGGCTCTTCAGGTTGAGAGTTAGGTCCTTTTTGTTCTGGTTAAGGTGGTGGAACGTGTAGGGGGCCCCACCATAGAGCATGCCTTCACTTATCCTGTCTATTGCCCCCCAAGGGGGCTCCACTCTTATTACCTCTGCTCCCAAATCAGCCAACATCATGGTGCACCAGGGGCCGAACCAGACATGAGTCATGTCGACGACTCTTACATCCTCGAGGGGTTTACGCATCAAGCCATTCACCAAGCAATTCTATTAGGTTCATAGATGGGTGTATAAGACGTTTATTAATATCCGAATGCGCGCGCGAGCATATCAAAAACCATTTAAGGTTTAACGAAAATTTTAACCTATGCCATCATTCTTAGCTCAGAAGAAAAAGACCAAGACCAAGCGACCTGTGAATTTTGACACTAAAGAAGGCACTGTCAGCTTCAATGCACGAAGGAAACCCAAGCGGAGAACAAGGGTTGAGTGGTAAAGTTTAGAAGGTTTTGAAATGTCTTTGTGGGGAGACGATAAAGCAACAAAAAGAACGCTTGGTATTCGAGATCGTCAAATTCTTTGGATAAGAGCTAAGAAAAAATGTGAGAACTGTGGAAAATCATTAGAGTTTCATGAAATGCAGATAGGGCATAAAACCGCTTGGTCAAAAGGCGGATCAACAAGTGTGAAAAATAGCGTAGTTCTTTGTTATGCTTGCAATAAATTACAAGGAACCGATTCGTGGACTACCTTTCAAAAAAAGCAGGGAAGGAAAGTTGAAGAATCTAATCCTGTTAAAACTAACTTAAAGGATCTGACATTAACCCAGTTGAAAAAATTAGCTAGGGAGAAGCATATCACATTAAAAGGAAAGACCGAGGAAGGTTTGCTTTTTAGTAAAACTATCCCGCCAACCAGATCGCAATATGTGAATGCTTTAAGCTCAAAAATAACTGAAAAGGAGATAAGCTCTCTTTTGGCGAAAAAGGAAGCTAAGACAGTTAAGAAGAAAAAACGCATAACAAAAAAGAAGAACGAGTTCAGTTTATTTTAGATTTTTAGCTCAATAATTTTGGGGTTTGGGGCCATAGCCTTATTCCCCAAAACCCATCTATTCACGAACTAACTTTCACTTTCCTTTTTCTCATCTCTTATCTACTCTCTTATACTCTCTTCATCACCGTATCATGTATATCATATCTACAATATGTTTCGCAGTGCACACTTAAAAAATCAGAAGATTCTTTAATACTGTTTTTAGAAACTATATATTATATAAACAGTTAGACGAGTTAGAGTTCCATGCCATTCACCATATCAGGGAAAACTCTAGTGACTTCATTAATAATGATTATTATTTCCCTTGGAGCTGGCTCGTTTATAGGTTTCAATTACTCACAGCTACAGACACGATTAGAGTACCAACGTACCTTGGATAATTACACAGCTGAGATTAAGAATCTAGATAACAGAATAACGGTTTTAACAAATACCAACAACGCCACATAAAATCAGTTAAAGAGTTTAATTCAGGAAAACGCTGCCCTCAAAAATGAACTTAGTTCAAATAATAAAATCGGACCTACGAATACTGTTACAAATGGAACCATAGTGACGCTAGAGACTAGCATGGGCAATATTGTGATCCAACTTTATGACGATAAGGCACCAATCACGGTAACGAATTTCTTGAGTTATGTAAAAGCTGGCTTCTACGACGGCACAGTATTCCACAGGGTGATGCTGGGCTTCGTAATCCAGGGTGGAGGTTTCTCAGTGAACGGAACGGAGAAGGCTACTAATGCTCCGATTAAACTTGAGTCAAACAACAGCCTTAGTAACCTCGCCGGAACCATAGCGATGGCACGATCCAGTGACTCTAACAGCGCTACGAGTCAGTTCTACATCAACTTAGTCGACAGCAAAAACCTCGACTACTCTGCGTCAAACCCGGGGTACGCTGTGTTTGGGAAGGTGATATCTGGCATGGATGTGGTAAACCAGATCAGCAAGGTGCAGACTGGCACGAGAAACATCTACCTCCCAGTCTACAATCAGACGATCCCATACGATAACTGGCCCATTCAGGACATCGTCATCAATAGATGCTATATCTCAAACAATGATCAATCAGCACAGGCGCAGACCCAGGTAAGGATCGACTCAGTCACCTGGGGTTCAACTTTCAGTCAACTTACAGGCGTAGATGTTAGGAATACGGGAAGCGTCGACGCGACCCTAGAATCGGTCTCCATTAGGGTAAACTCATCTGGATCTCAGGCTTATGTATTAACAGTCACTAATGCGATCGGTACAGGAGCCCACATGACGATTGGCCCCATAGCTCCGACAGGCTTCACTTGGGCACACAGTACCTCTTACGTCATCAGAGTGACCACGAACACTGGCTTCTACTACGAATCAGTCTTCACGTCACCTGCTTAGGTTCTTGCACCTGTTGCGCGCGCATATGCACGCTACTCTTTTCTTTGCTTGTGCATTAAATGAATAAGACCGAAGGATGTTAGCGCAGCAAAGGGTATGAAGGCTACTGTCAGAAGCGGCGCAACATCGTGTGCGATCACCTCGAAGAACAGGCCTCCCATCTCCGTTATGTAGAAGGCCACGATGAGGATTTCAAGCTTGTTTAGAGCCTCTTGGAGGTTCACCAATTTGGTTAATAGATCCTTCGAGGATTTCTGTTCCTCGACGCCAAGTTTTTGCTGATTCATGCTGAGGCGGGTTCTAACGGTATCCAAGACGGTCCCCAACTCCACCTTCAAAGATTCAATTCTATCTTTAAAATCCTTGAAGGGTTTGCTCAGAGTCTTGTAGTGTATCATCTCCATCGAGAAGATGGTTGGATACCCCTCTACCTCGGACTCGTTCCAACGCTGAAAGAGGTCTTCAACTTCGTCTAGCTTAGATTCCACTAAGATGTTGTCGCGTCTCACGGCTCCAGCCATCGTAGACAATGTCGAAAATCTGCCTGTTATTACCTTCAACGACTCCTCCATATCTTCGAGTTTATTCGGGTTAAGTAGGCTGTTGCCGAATATCTCATCGATCGCCTTTTGAGTGTCTTCCTCCACTGAACCAATCAATTTAAAGAAGGGCTGACGCATCCGGTAAAGCCTGTTAATTTCTCCCTCTATGGAGGCGAGGGAGCTGATATCCTCTAATAGCCTTGAGCTAACGGCCTCGGCATCTACAGAATTAAAGGGTGAGAGGAGAAGGTTACGTTCGACGACCTGATTTCCTTCCCCTTGTTGGCTATCGCCAAACATTGCTAGAAGGCACCCTCGGATGACCCCTAAACCTGTATGAAGCTGGGCTTGATTAGCTGAGTACTCGTTGAAGGTGGTCAACGCCTCATCTCGGCTGCCTGTGTAGACCGAGTAGACGGAGAAGGCTGCGGTTGGGTTATCCGGTAACGACTTCAAAAGGGGTTGAATACGATCTTGATAGGCTGAGATATCCTCATTCCATCTCCTTGATGGCTCTCTAGTTGAGTGGCTCACATCTATTAGGAAGACATCGCAGGCCCCCCTTTTAATAAGTTTTATATTATACTGAAAACCATCGAAGGTAAACGTAAGAGTGAAATCATCTTGCTGTGGAGGCTTCAGGCCATAACGACTTGCCATTGAATCTAGGATTCTGTGCCCTAACTGGGAGGAATCCTCGTTTTTTCCATCAACATAGAAGGCTGTGATGTTTATTAGACTTGTAGCCCGATTGGAGTTTCTCTCTGTAGAGGTCATTTCGCCATCCCGCTTGTAAGTGATTGATCTACTCTATCTCGTAAATGTGCTCGCAGAGTTGATCGCCGTCAGCGCGCCAGGAACCTACGTTAACTTTGGCTTTGGGATTAACCGCGTGAGCCACTCCTCGTATTAATGGCCAACCAAAATTATTGCAGAGCCATTTCCATGGTAAATTGAGTGATATGGAGGAAGCCATTATGGGGCAGAAGCCCCTGTTGGAGACGATCGCCCTATTGCCTTGAACCGTTGCCGAGGTCGAGGTCTGCTGTCCGATAGCGTTGAGGACCTCTGCCATGGTTTGTATGTCATCGCCTTTGATATTGTGCTCCTTTATGAACGCACGACCCATAGCTTCACCTATCTTGAAAGCCTCCTTTTGGGCAGCCTCTGGATCGTCCTTAAACTTACTATAGAATTCGTTTAGCGCTGGTAAGCTCAATCCGGCTTCCCCCTCATTTGTAAAGCATTGAAACTTATATTTTAGCTCGCATAGGCTTAATGAGAAAATACCAAGATAATCCTATGCTCGCGCTGCAGTCAAAACTGTTTGGGTTTGGAGCCATAGCCTTATCCCCAAAAATAAGATCTCTCATCACTTATCTTTGCATGATTCTTTTTTATCAGATTTTAGTGAAAGACACTTCAGCCTTGATAACACAATAATTCTTCTAAGTTCTTCAACCTGATTTTCCAACTCAACTAGTTTAGTCTCAATTAATTCGACGTTAACTGACTCCATTTCACCCAAACCCTTTCTCACGTTTTCTGATTATGTTAACTAGTTAATAAGATTATGTCCGTATTTTAGGGTAATAAAGTCGACATATTCGCTTATATATTCCCATATGTGCGGAAAATAATGGTATGTGTTTTATGTTGTCTAGTATCATATTAGTTTGGGTTTGGGTTTGGGGGATAAGACTATGGAGGATTAATATACGGGAAATGGCATCTTATTTGTTTTAAATTTTTGAATTTAAAAAATGGGCTTTCTAGTGGTCTGTTAAACATTCAACCAAACAGATTCTTTTTAAAAAAGAGTAAGCACGCGATTTATTTTCCATACTGCAAAATGCAACTCACCTCTTCTCTATATTTTTCCTTGCTGCAGAAATTGCTGTAATGAGGTATTTTGAAAATCTTATATTCATTCGTGAAGTTTCTGGTCAGAATCGTGTGAACATCTTTTCCAAAAGCGATAATAATAGGATTATGACTTCCTAAATCATTTATTTCCTCACGAAACAATCTTACATTCTCTTTTTCAAACGTTTTATTCATTCTTAAATAACTCATCACTTTTCCAGATGCTTTTTGATCAAAATCCTTGATGATGTCTGTTATATATGCTCCCCACAAGGGCGAACCGCTCAATGCGTATCTTATCTTGAAATCCTGTGATACAGATCTTGCATCGTGAAAATTTGCTAGTGGAACTTCCATCATTCCACGCGATACATTTAGCCCAACAAGAATTATATCGGGATTCAATTGCTGTAAAAGTCCTGGATTGTATTTTATGTCAAAAACGCTTAGATCGCCAACATTATCTTTTGGTTTTTCTCCCACATCAGCCCAAATTGCCCAACTTGCATGATGCCCATACTTCTTTTTTATGAATTCGAATTTTGTTTGATCAATCATATGTTAGTATTTGTTTTCTAGGTTTCTAGAAAACTTATGTTTTCTTTGACTTGTACTTGCGCAAACGAGCATTTTATTTAATTGAACAGGTTACAGTTTTGCTAGAATTAATTGTCCGAGTCTGAGAGAGAAATTGCTGAAAATTCTCAAATAATACTTGATTTCATTAGTGACTATATTTTTCAAAAACACAAACTTCCCTCTAAGACAGTTCTTGTCGAAGAAACTGGAATTACAACTCCTAAGTTAAATGAGGCACTCACTCGTCTTGTTGATACAAAAGAGCTTAACATTGTGTTTGGTGGCGAAGGAAAGACCGGTGTTCCTGAAATCTACTTGCCAAAATTAATGTTACAGTCAATTATCATGACTCAACCTAAGCCAGATTGGATCAGTAGTTATTCATTCGCTGAAAGAACAGCAGTTGATACCGAGATTAAAACTCTACAAGAAAAAGTATTACAATATGATATGTTTGAACGTTTGTTATACCTTGCTGATATTCCATTAGAAGCTGCAATTGCATTTACACTAGTTTGGTTAGAGTTTGAAAACGTTGAACATCACATTAAAAATAGAGATTACGCTGACGTTACTTTTGAGTATAATGGAGTGAAAGCTCTAGTCGAGGTCGAAGGTACGACAAAACAAGGAGACAAGGTTAAAGCACTTCAATTAGATGGATGGATGAAAGCAGAAGTAGCAAAAGATGAACGAGAGCCAGATAAGTTACAAGGATTCTTTTTTGTAAATCATTTTAGGGAAAAAGACCCTATAACTAGAGATAAACCAATTACAGATCATGCACGAAAATTCTTGCAACTGGATAATTCAAGATTAGTGACAACAAAGTTTCTTTTTGAAACAGTTAAATCTGTGTTAAGTGGCGAAATAAGTAAAGATGAGGCTAAATGTATGATATGGGATGGTGAGCCATTAAATTGAGTCCTGCAAAAGATCCTAATGCCAAACTTATAGCTAAAATAGACGAATTAAAATCAGCCGTCGAATATTATCAAAATTATGTTGAAGCAACAAACACGCTTCTTGGACGTATAGCATTCCCAACAGACGAACCTCTTGGTAAAATAATCACAGATCATAAGCCGGAACCAGATAGCTACGTTAAGGCTTACAACCTATGTGATGGAAACCACACTCAATCGACAATTGCAAGTGAATGCAAAATCGACCAAGGACAATTTTCAAGAGTTACGTCAAATTGGGCTGATATTGGTATAATTTATGAAATTGAGAAACCAAAAGGAAAATTCTACAAGAACCTGCGAAAAATCGAATATGCAAAGGAACCTAAAAAACCAAAAAAGAGTACTACCGGACAGGTAACTCCACCCTCAACACCTCTAGTTGAAGCATCTGGAGCGCCCAAAGAAGCTGAACATAAATAGAGGCGAAACCCCACTAATGGAAAAAATAGACGTTTTAATTGAAAAAATCGACATCTTGATTAAGATTAATGCTGCAACTATTCTAGCTGATAAAACTCTAACTCAAAAAATAGAAATACTTTCAGAAGTTGGTTTGAAGCCCAAAGAGATATCAGAAATTACTGGAGCAGACAACGCTACAGTTAGTGCAATCAAATCACGCACCAAATCTCGAAAGAAAACGGTTGAAGAACCTAAAAAAGAACCCGAAAAGAAGCCTGAAGTATAATTTTTAAACCATTCAAATTATGTATAAGACGTTTATTAACCCCCAATCGTTATAACGAGGACGCTCCTAGACGAGAACGATGCCCTTGCCCACCATAGCAGAGATCGGAGAGCGGGAACTAATCAACCGCATAATGAGGCACCTGACTCTCATGCCGGGAATGCCCGTGCCGAATTGGGACGATGTCAACGCCATAAGCCTCGGTGACGGGCGCGCTGTGATATTGAAAACAGATATGCTCGTCTGGAAGACCGACATACCCCGAGGAATGACACCTTTCCAGGCGGGGCGCAAGGCAGTTGTAATGAACTTCAGCGACCTCGGCTCGAAGGGCGTGCAGCCACTCATATTCCTCGCCGCCCTCGGCGCGCCCAGCACGACGCCGGTCGACTGGGTGGAGGACATCGCCAGGGGCTTCGAAGCGGGCGCCCGAGAGTACGGTGGCTATATGGTGGGCGGCGACACCAACGAAGCGTGCGACATCATAATCTCCGGAATGGCCTACGGACTCGCCGAGGAGAAACGTCTCATATTGAGGAGCACCTCAAAGCCGGGCGATGTGCTTGCTACTACGGGTGGCTTTGGCAGCACTACCGCTGCTTTTAAGATACTCCTCGAAGATATGGAGGCCCCCGAGGGACTACGCATCAGGCTCGTGGAGTCGGTCTACATGCCTCGTGCTAGGGTCGCTGCGGGGATAGCCCTCGCCGCCTCGGGCACTGCCACAAGCAGTATGGATTCAAGTGATGGCCTCGCTGTTAGCCTCCACGACCTCCAGAAGAGCAGTGGTAATGGCTTTAGGCTCACTAACCTCCCTCTCACGAGAGATGCTGAGGAGTTCGCGGAGCTTTATGAGCTCGACAGAGCAGACCTTGCCCTATACGGTGGGGAGGAGTATGAGCTTATCTTCACAGTCAAGCCTGAAATGGTTAACGAGGCTAAGAAGGCTCTGCGCTCTCAAGGCGTGGACCTCCTCGAGCTCGGTGTTGTGACCAATGAGAAGAGGATTATCTACGTCGAGGATGGAGTCGAGAAGTCCATCGGTAAGGGCGGGTGGGAGCATTTCCGTGGCCTAAAGTAGCAACAAGAGCGGCACCAAGAGTAGCGCCGTCATATTCGTCAGCTTCATGTAGATGTTGAGACTAGGCCCTGCCACATCTTTTAGTGGGTCACCGACTGTGTCACCTGTGACAGCCGCAGCGTGTACGGGGGTCCCTTTCATCCAGAAATCCCTCTCAATGCGCTTCTTCGCGTTGTCCCAGATGCCTCCTCCGAATGTAAAAGTTGGGCTGAGTAGTGCTGAAGTGACAAGGCTACCGAGGAGCATCGCCGCGAGAGCATATTTCCCGAGAATGAGGCCCACAGCTATTGGGGCAAGCACTGCGAGTAGCCCGGGCGCAATCATCTTAAGAAGAGCATCCCGCGTTGCTATATCGACGCACCTCTTGTAGTCGGGTAGCTCCTTCTCCTCCAATATCCCCGGTCTCTCATTGAACTGTCTGCGTACCTCCTCGACCATCTTATAGGCTGACTCAGCGGTGGCACCTATGATTAGGGAGGAGAAGAGGAATGGGACGACGCCACCGAGGAGAAGGCCTACTATGAAGACTGGGCTGAGTAGGCCAATTGTAGCGTTCGTGAGCCCCGCCAAGTTACTGTAAGTTGCGAAGATGACGACTGTCGAGACCGTGCCACTAAGGGTTGCAAAGGCCTTTGTGAAGGCCTTCGTAGTGTTCCCCATGGAGTCTAGTTCGACTAAAGAGTCGGCGTTCTCGACCATACCAGACATTTCTGCTATGCCCTGCGCGTTGTCGCTGATTGGGCCGAATGTGTCGCTTGACATGATGATCCCTATCGCGAGGTCGGTGCCGAGGTTGACGCCAACGACGCCGAAGATGGAGCCCGTAATACTAAAGGCGAAGTAAATAACGGCGACGACGCAAATGAAGGGTACGAAGGGGCTTTGGAGAGCGTAGCCTAGACCCGTGATTATGTTTATAGCGGAGCCGTATTCGCATGAGGCCGCCACCTTTTTGATTGGACCGCTATTAATTCCGATATAGTACTGGACAACGAGCCCTGTCGCTAGGCTTGCCAGGAGGCCTCCGACAACGGCGTAGAATATTCTGATGTCCCCCAAGAGACTTATCGTGGCAAAATAAGCGCCTATTATGCAAATAACTGCGGAGGAAATGAGACCGACGTTGAATGCGCTGATGGGTCTGATACCCCTCCATTGGCGCGTGAGAAAGATCCCGACTATCGTTGCGATTATTCCAGTTGCCCCCAACATCAGGGGGTATACAAGGCCATTCATGCCTGTGAAGCCCAGGACGATGGAAGCGAGGAGCATCGCCGTTATGTAGTCATCGCTCAGAGTCTGGAAGAGGTCGCTCCCCCTACCCGCACAGTCACCTACGTTGTCGCCCACCTGATCAGCGATCACTGCGGGGTTGCGTGGGTCGTCCTCAGGTATCCTGTGCTCCACCTTTCCGACGAGGTCAGCACCTATGTCGGCCGCTTTCGTGAAGATGCCGCCACCTAATTGGGCGAAGAGGGCGGTGAGGCTGGAGCCGAAGCCGTAGGTGACTATTAGGTTTGGGTCCTTGAATATCATGAGGAGGATGCTGACCCCGATGAGGCTGAGGCCTGTGACTAGGAGGCCCATTACTCCACCGCCCCTGAAGGCAATGAGGAAGCTCTTCGCCGTTGACGTTTTCGCCGCGTTCGTCGTCCGCACGTTTGCTTTTACGGCTACCATCATTCCTATGTAGGCGCTGAGGAGGCTGAGGGCGGACCCAGCAACGAAGGCTCCAATGACCCTGAGGTCATGGTAGTAGAGCGCTATTGGGATGGTGACAAGCGCCGTTACGGCGGCGATCGTTGTGTTCTGCCTGCGAAGGTAGACTTTAGCGCCATCCTCTATCGAAGCAGCAATCCTCATCATCTCAGGTGTACCCGCGGGCTCACGAATTATGGACCATGAGAGGTACGCGACGAACGCCATCGCGATGGCGCCGACAGACAGTGAAAGAAGAATAAGGTCCATCCTAAGCTCGCATACTCCTATATTGTTTTTTTGAAACTTAGTTAGATGAAGCGGAGAACTACGGCTATAAACTATTCTATTTCGTTGATGTGGCGCCGCCGAACGGACTTGAACCGTTGACCAACTGGTTAACAGCCAGACGCTCCACCGGACTGAGCTACGGCGGCTTGACAACAGCAAACTACTAGATTAAAATATTAAGGTTTGGATGGGCTTGGCTCGATGTTGAGCTCTCGAAATGGCGCTTTTTATATATGAGTATACCCTTCCTGAATTCCAATAAATCGACCCCATAATTTATCCTTTGATCTATCCTCTAAGAGGTATGGCCGTTAGCAATCCCCACTTCAACAAGGTGAGTACTGAGTATGACAAAGGTCGGGTCAGTGAGGACATCTGGTTCTGGGCGGGAGAGGCGGAACTGTTGGCGCACCTCGACTCGAGCTCCCTCGTCGTCGACATGGGTTGTGGAACAGGCAACTATGGGCTTGGCATCCAAGCACGGACTCATGCCACCGCTGTCGGCTTCGACCCCTCCATCGGAATGCTTAAGCAAGCTAAGGAGAAAACCCCTGACTTCCCTGTGGTCCAATCCGTAGCCGAGAACATGCCCTTCCGCTGCGACGTCTTTGACCTCGTTTACGCTGCTCAGGTCTGGCACCACATCATCGACAAGCAGGAGGCGGCGAATGAGTGCTACCGCATCTTAAAGCGTGGCGGGGCGAAGATCGCCCACACAATCGGTCATGCTCAACTGAACCAGAAGGTCGTCCTCAAGCTATTCCCTGAGATTAAGCAGAGCCAGCTCGATGTTTATCCCAGCGACGAGGCCTTTAAGACCTATTTCAGGAATGCTGGCTTCCGACTCACCGAGATTTACCCATACGACATGGAGAGGTACCAGTCAGCCGACGAGTTAATAGAGATCGCTGAGAAGAAGCTGTGGAGCATGTTCCAGCCCATCTCACAGGCTGGGCTTGAGAGGGGGGTGGCTGATCTGAGAAAGTGGAAGGTGGAGCACGGGAACGAGCCAATTAGAAACGACGAGATGATCACACTCTTCGTGGGGAGAAAGTAGTTCTCGTCACAGTTTTAGGGGGCTTCATCCCCTTTTTCAGGTATGGTCAAACTGCTCATAATCGCAAACGATGCCCCCTATGGGAGCGAGAAGACTTGGAACGCTCTCCGCCTAGCCAACGCCTCCATCGTCACGGAGATAGGTATGCAGGTCAGGGTCTTCCTTATGGGTGACAGTGTGGGAGCCGCAAAGAGGGGGCAGAGCACGCCTGAGGGGTATTACAACCTAGAGAAGATGCTCACAGACCTCATCGCGAAAGGGGTCGAGGTGAAGACCTGCGGTACCTGTCTCAAGTCTCGCGGGTTAAGGGATGAGGATCTTGCCGAAGGCGTCCAGAGGGGCACAATGATGATACTAGCAAATTGGGTGAAGGAAGCCGACCGCATCGTGACCTTTTGATTTGGCTTACTCTCCAAGAGGTAAAATGAGTCTGGGTCAAAATTGATTATCGACTGCTTGAGGTGGTTCTTGTTCCTGGGAACTAGAACATTTCATCCTCATGCACGCTCCACTTCAAACAGGGAACCTGATTCAAACTGTCCGGGTACTTTTTAGGAAAATCGATTATGAATCCGACATTCCTGATCTATAAAAGTTTAGAGGTTGAATTGACTGGCATAGAGGCTTTCCTTTATGCACGCCTTTATGCACTTACCGCAGACCTCGTCCTCAAGATTAAGGTAGACGAGGTATCTGCGGCATTGCTCTCTATAGTTGTCGAGCTTGCCCTTGTATTTGAGGAACCTGCACTCCTCTAGGCAAGCGTGGCACTCTCCACAGCCTTGCTTGCAAGGGGGTGTTCTCATTATGGGGACAGTTGTGAGAACGGATGCTAACCTGATAGCGCAACCGAATTGGGGATTGACTATGAGCTCATTCTTTCCCCTCCAGCCGACTCCGCTAAGCTCCGCTGCGACACGGTGGCTTACGCTCTGGGCGTAGTACTCCTCGACGTGGCTGACCTGAGAGGAGAAGCCTCCAACTGTGGCTGGTATGGCGACGCCCCCCAACTCCTTAGCTATTAGAGCTGACGTCTCGTTGAGGGCCTTGTTGAGCCTCGTATAGGCGCGTGCGTAAATGTTCCACTTATTCATGTCCCATGCTTTCTCCTTCCCCTGAGCAATCGCCTCTATTGCATAGGGAGGATAGGCATATGCTAAGCTTATGACCGAACCCTCCCTCATCATGTGCTCCAAGGAGCTGCAAGTAATCTCCCCGAGCCTACTCTTCTGTATTGGAAGAAGTATATTGAATACGACATCGAAGGGGGCGACCCCCATGGCCCACTTCAGCCCCCCCCGATTTCCCTCAGCGGCGAGTATAGCCTCGATCCTGTGGAAGTTCTCGTCTGCTATCATTACAGCGGATAATGACTCTGCACCCAAAAAACTATGCAGTGAATATGCCAAGCTTCTGCTCTTCTAAGACAACCCTCACAAATAAACTTCAATAATCTTAGTATATCATGCCTTGTAGATATCCGAAATGGGTGAAATGGGTGTAAATGAGGTTGGAATGAAGGTGAAATGACCTCACTTTCTCCAGAAATGGCTGGAAATGGAAAGATTAATCGAGGCCAGTAACTGATGTCTGTTTGACTGAGCATGAGTGCTGATGAGGAAAGGAAAAAAATAATTCAGTTTATTAAAAATTATTATGGTGAGTTTGGGAAAACTCCGAGCATGAAGGAAATTCAATTAAAATGTAAAGTAAATCCCAGGGTATTTTATGAATTGTTTGGAAGTCAAAAAGAGGCGTTCAATCTTGCAGGTGTTCCCTATAATGATGAGGCCCGGAGCAAGGTTGAAAAGGCTAACGTTGCTAGAAAATTTGGTAATAATAGAATTATTAGATTAGGTCCTTCGTCATTCATAAACTCAGCTTTAAGAAGAAATCTAATTATTAATAAATATGAGGAGGAATATGTAGATAAATATAATTTAAAGTCAGAGCGCATGATGGAGAAACTAGGCAATATTTATTCGAAATATCGTCAGATAAATCCTAACGATTATGATTATATAAAATCAGCTTATGATCAAATGATACCTTTTATTATGGACTTGTATCCTGTTCTACAATTTAGAGAACAGCAATATGAATCAATTAAGGCTATAAGATATTCAACTAGTCGAGACAAATATTTAATCCATTATCTTGGATATGATTTTAACGACATAGAAGGATCTCATAAGAAAATATGTGAAAAAGAATTCACTGACAAAGCATATAGTAAAAAACTATTCCTTTTGGATATAAAATCGAAAGCATATTTTAAGATGATGTTGGATGAGGTTTTTGGTGTTCCACCTGATTTAACAATTGATATATAAATTCTGTAACCAACTACTTGCAAATCAAGTTTAGTTTGAGGGTTTCGAAGGTTGGTGCGGGGGGTGGGACTTGAACCCACGAAAGCCTGAGCTACGGGATCTCTCACCAGAGACTGCCTGATCTTAAGTCCCGCCCCTTTGGCCAGTCTCGGGTACCCCCGCCCAACAACAACCCATACTCCAAACCTAAAAAACATATCACTACGAAAGAACCGAACACTGAGTCGAACCTTTCTAATACATATCTGAAATGTTATTGTTCTCCCCCTTATGAGAGGGAGAGACGAGAACTCAAACTAGATGTGATCGAAGAAAACAACTAGATGAGTCTATGCGTCCTCTGAAGATCTTTTCTCATCCAGTTGTAGTGCCTAAGTGTCGGCGTCTTACCGAAGCCACAGGCCGCGCAGACTCCGAGGCGCATATGATAAGCCCTACGCCCGCAGCGCCTACACCTCATATGTGTCCGCTTACCCGTATGAATAGCATGCTTAGAAGGCATAAATTACACCTAACCCTCGGGAGGCGGAGAGATCATTATCACGTTATCGCCGCGCAGCACTATTGTTCCGATCATCTCGGACTTCATCGGATCGCTAACGTTCTCGGCGTCCTTGAGCACAAGATTGACGTGCTGGTCGAAGCCCTCAAGGGTCCCTCGTAGCGTCTTACCGCCCCTCACCTTAATTAGGACAGTTTTACCGATGCTTCTCTCCAGGACCCGCTCAATCATTTCAGCCAAACCACTGATCTCCTATTTTCCCCGTCGGGCTCTAATCGAATAACCGAGTTCCCCTATTAAACATTTGGTATAACAACTCATGCTGTACTAACCCTCATATAAGCCCTAAAAACCCCAAATCAACATTCAAAAACATTTATTAGTGAGTGCTCAGCAGGCATAGTAGCCTCTGCAGGGTAGTGGCTTCTAAGAGATGAACACCGAGAGATACGAGGGATTCCATTCGATTAATTATCAAACAAATTTAGGGAGCCATAAGCTCTGCAGCCTAACACCCCCATTTGAGGATTGATGTAATGCTTCTCACAGAGGAAAATAACTGGGACCTCATGAAGACCTTCTTCGTCGATGAAGGTCTCGTGAAGCAGCACCTCGACAGCTACAACGAGTTCGTCGAGCACACGCTGCAGCAGATCATAGATGAGATAGGTGGTATCACAATAGAGGTGCCGAACCACACGTACGAGATAAAGTTCGGCTCCATAGAGGTTGGAGACCCCGTAATAACCGAGGTTGACGGCACTCAACGCCCCGTCTATCCCCGCGAGGCACGAATACGCAACCTCACCTACGCCGCCCCACTCTATCTAGAAATAATGCTCGAGGATGAAGGAAAGGAGACTTACGAGAAGGTCAACATAGGCGACCTCCCAATAATGGTCAAATCCAAGCTCTGCCTCCTTAGCCGCCACACCCCCGACGAGCTCATGGCTCTGGGGGAAGACCCGGAGGAGGTCGGAGGCTACTTCATAATCAACGGTAGTGAGCGCGTCATCGTCAGTCTTGAGGACCTAGCCCCCAACCGAGTCCTCGTTGAAATAGACGACCGCGGAAGCAACCCAGTCTACCGTGGTAAAGTCTTCTCAACCACCGTAGGCTTCCGCGCAAGGATTGAGGCTAACCTTAAAGCAAAGGGTGAGATGAGTGTAACAATACCTGGTGTACCCGTTCCAGTACCCTACGTCGCCCTCATGAGGGCACTTGGAGTCGAGACTGATAAACAGGTCGCCGACATGGTTAGCCTCGATGCTAAAATACTTGGCGAGCTCGAGCCGAGCTTCCGCGAGGCAGCCAATATTCATAGTCGTGAAGATGCTGTTCTATACATCGGAAACCGCGTAGCCTTCGGACAGGTCAAGGAGTTCCGCATGAAGCGTGCCGAGGCCATACTCGACCGTAACCTCCTCCCACACATAGGCCGTGGTGCCGATCAGCGCAAGGATAAGGCCATTTTTCTCGGCGAGATGTGCGCTAGGATTATTGAGCTAAAACTCCAAGAAAGGAAAGAGGACGACAAGGACCACCTCAAGAACAAACGCATCAAGCTAGCCGGCCCCCTACTTGCTGAGCTCTTCCGCAGCGCTTTCTGGAGCCTTTACCGAGATATGCGTTACCAATTCCGGAGGATGAGCACCCGCCGCAAGGGAGTCCTCATAAGCGCTGCCGTCAGGCCAGGGATAATCACCAGCAGAATACAGCATGCCCTTGCCACTGGCAATTGGCGCAGGGGACGTGTCGGAATGACCCAGCTTCTAGACCGCACAAACACCATCAGTACCCTCAGCCATCTCCGCAGGCTGCAGAGTCCCCTAAGCAGAAGTCAACCAAACTTCGAGGCTAGGGACCTACACAGCACCCACTGGGGTAGGCTCTGCCCGAATGAGACCCCCGAAGGAGCCAACTGTGGCCTCGTCAAAAACCTTAGTCTAATGGCCAGCATTAGCACCGGCACAGACGCCGAAAAGATGAAGCGCACACTCGAGTTCATGGGGGTCGTCAAAGCTAAGGACGCAGACGAGACCCTCCGTCATGAGGGCGCGAAGATATTCGTCGAGGGCTACCTTCTAGGTTACACAACAACCCCTGAGGAACTTGTGCAAAAGCTCCGCGAGATGAGACGTCGCAGTGAAATCAGTGGGGAGATTAATGCCTGCTACTACTCAACTTACAATGAAATATACGTCAACTGTGATGAGGGACGCATAAGACGCCCTCTCATCGTAGTCAGCGAAGGAAAGAGCCTACTCAAGCAGCGCCACGCTCGACAGCTTCGCGAGGGTAAGTGGCAATGGGGAGACCTAGTCCGCGAGGGCATAATCGAGTACCTCGATGCTGAGGAGGAAGAGAATGCCTACGTCGCAATAGACCCCAACAACATCTCAATAGAACACACACACTTGGAGATCTGCCCATTCGCAATCCTCGGCGTAGTCGCGAGCATCATTCCCTACCCTGAACACAACCAGTCTCCACGCAATACATACCAGGCTGCGATGGCCAAGCAAGCACCCGGCCTCTACGTCCTCAACTACCGCGATCGCACAGATACACGCGGCCACCTCCTTCACTACCCACAGAAACCCGCTGTAGGCACAAAGCCTATGGAGATCATAGGCTTCGACAAGCGCCCAAGTGGCCAGAACTACATCGTCGCAGTCCTTAGTAGCAGTGGCTATAACATGGAGGATGCCATCATCTTCAACAGAGCCGCAGTGGAGCGCGGTCTTGGCCACAGTAGCTTCTACCGTATTTACAAAGCCGAGTGTAAGCAATATCTCGGAGGTGCCAAGGATAAACTCACAATCCCAGAGGAAGGTATTCGCGGTTACCACGGAGCTGAGTCTTACCGCCAGCTCGAGCACGACGGTCTAATCGCCGACGAGGCTGAGGTCAAGGGCGGAGACATACTCATCGGTAGAACAAGCCCACCAAGGTTCATGGAAGAGTATGGCGGCCTTGAGGTCAGGGGCCCACAAATCCGAGATACGAGTATCGGCGTCCGACCAACAGAGGAGGGCACCGTCGACGGAATCTTCATCACCAAGGACATCGAGGGCAGCCAGCTCGTAAAGGTGAAGGTACGCAGCAACCGCGTTCCTGAGCTAGGCGACAAGTTCGTTAGCCGCCATGGCCAGAAGGGGGTCATCGGCATGCTTGTCAACCCAGAGGACATGCCATTCAGCGTCCACGGCATCATCCCTGATATAATCATTAATCCACACGCCTTCCCAAGTCGCATGACCGTTGGCCAGTTTATGGAGAGCCTTGCAGGCAAGACCGGTAGCCTCAGGGGAGAACCCGTTGACGGCACACCATTCGACAACGAGGACGCCAAGAGCCTAGCAGAGTCTCTAACCAAGATGGGGTTCCATCCAGGTGGGAAGGAGATAATGTACGATGGCCAGAGCGGACGGATGTTCGAAGCCGACGTCTTCGTTGGTGTCGTCTATTATCAGAAGCTCCATCACATGGTCGTAGACAAGATCCACGCACGTGCCCGCGGGCAGGTGCAGATGCTTACACGCCAGCCGACCGAGGGCCGCGCCAGGGGCGGAGGTCTAAGGTTTGGCGAGATGGAGCGTGACTGCTTAGTAGGCCACGGTGCTGCTATGCTCCTTAAAGACAGACTCCTCGAGGAATCAGATGCGTACAGCATCTATGTCTGCGAAAAATGCGGAAAGCAAGCATACTACGACATACGGCAACGTAAATACGTCTGCCCCATATGCGAGGGAAAGGGTGAGATAGAACCCGTTACAATAAGCTACGCTTTCAAGCTACTGCTACAGGAGATGCAAAGCCTATGCCTCTCCCCCAGCCTCCAGCTAACAAAGGAGTTTGAGTAAAATGAGCAAAATCATCGACAGCATAAAATTCGGTATTCTCCCACCCGACGAGGTCAGGAAGCTCAGTGCCGTTGAGATCCAAACAAGTGACACCTACGACGAGGATGGTGCACCCATCGCTGGAGGTCTTATGGACCACCGCCTCGGCACTCTCGAGCCCCGCCAAAGGTGTCAAACATGTGGGAACATCGCACTCAACTGCCCCGGCCACTTCGGTCACATAGAACTCGCGGTACCAGTTATACACGTCGAGTTCGCAAAGCAAATCTATCGACTCCTCACAGCCACATGTCGCGGCTGTGGCCGCATACTCCTCCCAAACGAGGGGAATGAAAGCATCGACTTCTTTAAACAGAAGAGGGAGGAAGACCTCAAACTCTTTGGTAAGGTCACTGACGACACTATTAATGATATACTCAAAGTAGCTAAGAAGTACAAGCGTGGCAAGGAATGTCCACATTGTGGCATGCCACAGACAAATGTCAGGTTTGCGAAACCAACCACTTTCTTCGAGTCAGAGTCGGCGAGCGAGGAGGGTGAGGGACCTGAGGAAGCTGGGGAGGCCATCGCCGTTGAGGGCGAGGAGGCCGCTAGTAGACTCACAGCTAACATGATCAGAGAATGGTTCGAGAGGATCCCCGACGATGACCTCCGCCTTGTAGACTTCGAGCCAGAAGTCGCCCGACCAGAGTGGATGGTCCTTCAGGTCCTACCCGTCCCACCAGTTGATGTTAGGCCAAGTATCATCCTCGAGAGCGGCATACGCGCTGAGGACGACCTCACACATAAGCTCGTTGATATAATCAGGATCAACCAGCGTCTACGCGAAAACATCGACGCTGGTGCACCCACTCTAATCATCGAGGACCTTAGTGAGCTTCTTCAATATCACGTCACAACATACTTTAACAACGAGGTCAGCGGTATCCCGCCCGCTCGCCACAGGAGCGGCAGGACCCTGAAGAGCCTCGCCCAGCGCCTCAAGGGGAAGGAGGGAAGGTTCAGGGGTAATTTAAGCGGGAAGCGTGTAGACTACTCGGCACGCACTGTCATCAGTCCCGACCCGAACATCGACATCAACGAAGTTGGTGTCCCCGTGGCAATAGCCGTACGACTTACAGTCCCAGATGTGGTCACAGGTAGAAACCTCGACGAGATGAAGAGACTCGTCCTCAACGGACCATACAAGCACCCCGGAGCCCTCTACGTTATCCGCCCCGACCAGAAGAGAATAAGGCTCGAGTTCGTGCAGGACAGGAGCGGTATTGCCGACACACTCGAACCAGGCTTCATTGTGGAACGACACCTCAAAGATGGCGACATCGCGCTCTTCAACAGGCAGCCATCATTGCACAGAATGAGCATCATGGCTCACAGAGTAAGGGTGCTACCCTACAAGACCTTCAGGATGCACCTCGCTGTCTGTCCACCCTATAATGCCGACTTCGACGGGGACGAGATGAACCTACACATCCCGCAGAGCAAAGAGGCCCAGACAGAGGCCCGACTACTCATGCAGGTGCAGGACCAAATACTCAGCCCTCGCTATGGTGCACCCATTATTGGGGCCACTAAGGACTTCATCAGTGGAGCCTATCTCCTCACGAGAAAGGAGACGCTCCTAAGCGCGAAAGAGGTCGGAAAGCTCCTCGCCAACGCCAACTATCGCGGCGAGATCCCCACCCCAGTAGTCGAGAAGCCTATTAAGCAGTGGACTGGCAAGCAGATCTTCAGTCTATTCCTCCCGAAGGACTTTAACTTCGTAAGCCGGGCTAATGTCTGCCGTCACTGTCCTACATGCGACAAAGAGGCCTGCCAGTACGACTCCTATGTAATGATCCAGGGAGGAGAGTTGCTAAGTGGGGTCATTGATAAGAACAGCATCGGGGCAGAGAGGGCCGAGACGATATTCCATAGGATCATCAAGGACTACGGCACAGACATAGGCCACGACTTCCTCAATGGCATCACACGCCTCATCAATGGTTTCCTAACAATACGCGGCTTCAGCTACAGTATAGACGAGCTCAATATCGCTGACAAGGAGCGCAACACCATCAACTCAGTCATGAGAAAAATGGAAAAGAGCGTCGAGAACCTCATAGAGCAGGCCGACACGGGTCGATTAGAACGCCTCCCAGGCCAGACAATGCAGGAAACCTTCGAGATAAAGGTCATGAACGAGCTCGCTCAGGCGCGTGACAAGGCCGGTGAGACCGTTGAGCAGGGACTCGGATTGGGCAACTCAGGAATCATCATGACCAGGACTGGTGCACGCGGGAGCAGCCTTAACATCGGTCAAATGATGGGTAGCGTAGGACAACAGTCTATCCGTGGAAAGCGTATCATGAGGGGCTATGAGAACCGTACTCTTCCTCACTTCAAGGATGGCGATCCCACTCCCCAGGCTAGGGGTTTCGTCTACAACTGCTATCGTGACGGCCTCACACCATTGGAATACTTCTTCCACAGCATGGGTGGACGCGAAGGCTTGGTTGACACAGCGGTACGCACGCAACAAAGTGGCTACATGCAACGTCGTCTCATTAATGCTTTGGAGCACCTGCGCGTCGAGTACGACGGGACCGTGCGCAACAGCATCGGCGATATCATACAATTCCAATACGGAGAAGACGGTATAGATCCTAGCAAGAGTGACCACGGCAAAGCGGTCAACGTTGTACAGCTCATTGATCGTGCAAAGATCAGTGAGAAGAAGGGCGCAGCTGCGACCGAGGACTACATCCAGAAGAAGGTCGATCAGCTAACAGTACTGCCACCTAGTCTAATTAATGAACTTAAGACCCAACTCAAAGCTTCAGGTCTAACGAAAGTAGGTGTCGACCATCTAGTCGAGACTGCATTAAAGAACTTCGACTTCAGCCTCGTCGAGCCAGGCGAGGCAGTTGGGATCCTTGCTGCTCAGAGTATCGGCGAGCCAGGTACGCAGATGACTCTCCGTACCTTCCACTACGCGGGTGTCGCTGAGCAGAACGTAACCCTCGGTCTGCCACGCCTCATCGAGATAGTGGATGCGAGGAGGACCCCCTCAACACCAGTTATGGAGATCCATCTGGACACGAAACATAAGAAGAGTGAAAAGCTCGCTCGTGAGGTCGCCCAGAAACTCACATACACGACCTTAGACGATGTGGTGAGCTCTGTAAATGTGGATTTCAATGCTAACGTTGTAAAAATAGAGATGGACCCCTCTCGAATGGAGTCACTCAGCATCACCGAGAAGGAGATCGAGGGTGCTTTCCCCACGAAGTATGAGAAGGAGTCGGACCACATATACACAGTTAGCTTAGATGAAGAAAAGTCGAGCAACCCGGAGATCCTGACACAGACAGTAGGACAAGCAAAAATAAGGGGTATACCCGAGATTAAACGTGTCCTAACCCTCCAAGAGGAGGGCGAGTGGATAATCAGGACTGATGGGAGTAACCTCGAGGAGGTTATAAAGATTGACGGCGTCGACGCGATGAGAACCACCACTAATAACATCCATGAGATCGCGGAGATATTCGGCATCGAGGCTGCTCGCAACGCCCTCATCAAAGAGGCCCACAGCGTCCTCGAGGAGCAGGGCTTGGACGTGGACGTCAGGCACGTAATGCTTGTGGCTGATATAATGACGAAGATGGGTGAGGTCCAACAGATCGGGCGTCATGGAATTAGCGGTGAGAAGAGCAGCGTCCTCGCTAGAGCCGCCTTCGAGCTGACGATTCAGCACCTTGTCTCAGCTGCGCTGAGGGGAGAAACCGATCCGCTTAAAGGCGTCATTGAGAACATCATCGTCGGACAGTCTATGCCCCTCGGAACCGGGAGCGTCGAGCTGTTCATGACAATGGGTGGAAAACGCGATGAGTAGCGTAGATCAGGAGCTGAGACTCGCACTCTCCACCGGCAAGGTCCAACTTGGATCTAAGGCCGCTGTGCGGGAGCTGCGCAGAGGAAGAGCGAAGCTGGCGATAGTCAGCAGTAACTGCCCCCGCGAGGCGAGGGAGACGATTGACAACTACGGGAAACTCTCCGAGATCCCCGTGATGGAGCACCCCAAGGATAGCGTTGACCTGGGAACACTTTGTGGTAAGCCGTTCCCGGTCTCTGCGATGGTCATCAACGATCCAGGTGACTCCAAGATCCTCGATTTGGTGAAGAAGTAAGATGCTGAGCAACGTTAAGATAACGGAGAATGAGATGAAGTTCATTCAGTTGCTCCAGAACATGACTGGGGCAACGGTGGTGGACTGCATTATTGAGGAGGATAGTCTCATCTTCACCGTCAAGAAGGGAGAGGTCGGCCTAGCAGTTGGAAAGGGTGGGGAGAAGATTAAGCGTTTCCGAGCCATGACAAATAAGCAGGTCGAGATCTTTGAGTACATGGATGACCCCGATAAGTTTCTCAGGAACGCTTTGAAGCCAGCGAAAGTAAAAGATATCCGTCTCGTGGACAGGATGGATGGGCACAAGATCGCGATGGTGACGGTCGATCCCCACGATAAGGGGATAGCCATTGGAAAGAATGGTGAAAATATCAAGAAGATCCGTTTCTTAGCGAAGCGCTACTTCAGCCTCGAAAACATCGTCGTCAACTAGTCCAGCTACTTACATTTTTTACTTTTATCTCCGTATGCATGCAGAAGCCTACTCAACCACGATTTTGATGATTTCCCTCTTACGTCGGACTCTTCAGAGGTTCTCAGGCACGCACGATTAGGTCTCATTCTCCATGATATTGAAGTTCATCTGAGACCCTGCCGGATGCTAACCTCCTTGGCTAAAAGTATCTCAGGGGTCATCGCACTCCTTCCAAAAGGTTTTCGAGTTCGCTAGTTGGATAATCTTGAAGTACTAGTCCCTTGCCCTTGAAACTCTCGACCTCCTCATCCAGACTTCCCTGTAAAGCTGCCCAACTGAGGTTGTTAACTGTCCACCTGGTCCCTCAATAGGTCCATGTAGGGGAGTTGGTTGGTTAGTTAGTTGGCTGGGCTAGCTGGTCGATAATCCTATGTGCACAACTAGGTATTGGACCCGGTGGCCTAACTGCACTAGGTGGACTAGGTTGAGCAACTCAAATAGGTCGAGTGCCCTCGACCCCCCAAGGGTGGGCCCTCTTTAGCGACCCATTCAGGATAACCTCTGAGAAGATAGTCGAGGCCCGTTCCTAATACAAGCGCGAGTGGGTTAAGTGCAATATCAGTCGGGTTTAGGGTATAATGATTATCTCTGGATGAGTGGTGTTAATACTAGGTGTAATTTGATGAATAGTGTTTGGCCGGACGGTAACTTGTGTGCCGTCTGCCTGACGTTCGACTGCGATGCTGAGTACGTCTTCATGGGGAACCGGCCGGAAGTTGTGGATATGCCGAGGATGAAGAGTCTTGGGCAGTATGAATGGAACGCCCCTGTTTATCCGCGTCTACTCGATCTCCTCGACAAGCATAAGGTCAAAGCGACCTTCTTCGTACCGGGGATTAATGCTGTTAACCACCCGGATGTATTCAGGGAGATTAGGAGACGTGGACATGAGCTGGCTTGTCACGGCTGGGTTCACGAAGATACGGTGAAACTCTCCAAAGCAGAAGAGGCGAGGCGGATACTCGATACCCGCAACGCAATAAAGGAGGCGTCCGGCTTCATACCCGTTGGCAACCGAGTCGCTGGGGGAGAGGTCGGTCCCAACACACATGACATTCTCGCTGAGAATGGGTTCCTCTACGACTCCAGCATGAGGGGCAGCGATCTGCCATACAAGTTGGGTAACGGTCTAACGATAGTCCCCAGCTACTTCGACATGGATGATTTCCATCTATTCGCAGATTATCCTGGCACAAGCTATAATACACGCATTCAGAGCCCTGAGACCGGCTACCAGATTTGGACGAACGCCTTCGATGGGTATTACCACTATGGTCTCTGTTACACGACGATGTTCCATCCCCAGATTATTGGTAAACCAGGGGGCCTGATGCTTCTCGATAGGCTCCTCAACTATATTGAACGTTTTCCTTCAGTCTGGTACGCAACAGCCGAGAAAGTAGCTCAATATTGGGTGAATAAGTAAAAAAGTATCATTTTAAAATATTGATTTACTAAGCATTTTCATGGATGTAGCAAGTGTTTTTTTGTTAAAGATTTACTAATTTGAAGCATCCAACAAATAATATCACCTGAGGTAACAGCATGAGCGAAATCAAGCCAACTGGAGGAAAGGGTAGAGAACGTCTCGAACATAGACTCTGGCTCGAAGAGCAGATGCTAGAATGTAGGAAATATACCGTCATGACGATGCACGAGTCAGACATCCAACCTTTGAAGATGAGTGAGGTCCTCGCCCTCGCCGATGACGAACTCCGAAGCGACTGGGAGAACCTTACTCTCAAATACACCGAAACACCCGGTGGCATTAAGCTCCGAACAGAAGTATCTAAACTCTATAAGGGCGTAGATCCCAGTCAGGTCGTAATCTTCGCTGGGGCAGATGAGGCGATCTGGGTCTTCTTCACGGCAATGCTCAAACCGGGAGACCACATAGTCGTCCTCTGGCCTGCATACGAGGCCCTTTACCAACTGGCGAGCCTTTCTGGAGCGGAGGTGTCGTTAGTCCCCTTGGAGTCAGATGGCTGGCGCGTCGATGTGGATAAGGTCCGCGAAGCGTTCCGCCCCAATACACGGTTCCTAGTCACTAACTTCCCCCACAACCTCACAGGCGCTACTATAGACAGGTCAACTTACAAAGCCCTAATCGACCTCTGCAATGAGAAGGGCGTCACATTTGTTGGCGACGAGGTCTACCACCTCCTCGAACAAAAAACCTGAGCACCGCCTACCCCTGCAGTTGACGCCGATGAGACCGCCGTCAGCTTCGGTGTCATGTCGAAAGCTTATGCCCTCTCCGGCCTAAGGATAGGTTGGATAACAATCAAGGAGCAAAGGCTACTCCAGAAGCTCAAGGACTTGAACGGTCTTGCGACACCATGTAAGCCAGCGCCCATCGAGCTACTCGCAACCATCGCCTTCCGAGCAAAAGACAAGGTCTTAGCCCGAAGCCATAAGATTATAGACGACAACCTACCACTTTTTAACGAGTTCTTCGAGGACTACTCCGATCATTTCCGCTGGGTCAATCCACGAGGTGCAACTGTTGGCTTCCCAGAGCTGATCGGGATGGACGTCGAGAAGTTCACCGAGGAGTATGCCAAGCAGGAGCACATCATGGTTTGGCCAGGCATGGTATTCAACTATCCTGGTAACAACTTCCGGATAAGCTATGGGCGTACATGGGCACCCGAGGGGCTGCGTCGCCTCAAGCACTTTGCGGATACGAACTTGAAGTAGACTCAATGTGAAAAGCCTAGGCTCTCGGCTTATACCCAATGGTTCTTTCTCGACGAGTATTTCCGATAGGACCAACTTTAATGATTGGGTACCTCGCAGGTGTGGGATCCTTCTCGCGTTGGTGGATAACCGAACCTGATGGTCTAATTCAACTATTGAAACCTCTTATATTGGCTCCTAGCTCGTATCAATAAGTCTAAATAAGTCATAAGTCCCCGAGGGGGGAAGCCTTTTTTCAGTTGGAACCCCATGAGGGCTGAAGGACATGCTGGAGAGGGAAGCGGCGAAGTACCCATTCCTCAGGGATGCTGTGAAGCTAGTGGACGCTCTGAATCTCCAACTTGACGACCTCGCCGACCCATTATACGCCAAGGTCCTGGACAGGGCTGCTGAGCGAATTGTCCAGGCGATCGAGGACGGCGCTGTCGACGACCGACTCGACGATTACATGACGGAGTTACTTAGCTTTCCCGTCGCGGTGATGTTCGCCTCAGTCAAGGGGGAGCAATTCCTCAATAGGCGTTATGCCCTCGCCGAAGCCGTCCGAGTCTACTTCCTCCTTCAAGAGGAGGATCGCGAAAAGCTCGCACAGATAGCGAAGAACGACTTCGAATGGGATCTAATTGACTCCGGCGAACAATACGATGGTGTCCTATACGACTTCCGCCTTTACTTCTACGACTACCTACGATCATCCTCATCCTTCCACGAGGACAAATGGAAGCTCGTCAATCGAATAGTGAAGAGCGGTTATGTACTACTTACTCAGCGTGAGGTTGCCCGGCTGATTCAGGGAGAGGTAGAGACACTCATTAAGGAGCGTGTCTCAAAGCTTACCAAGATTGCCTTACCAGAACCCCTCCAACAACGTCTAGACCGTGTCTCTAAGGTATTTGAGGAGAATAGGCAGAGGTTGGGCGGCGAGGATCTGCCATCTGAGGTTATAAACGAGGCCTTCCCGCCATGCATCCGCTACTGCATGGAGGGACTACTCGCAGGTAGGCGAGCCAGTCACATGGAGCGCTTCGCCCTAACCAGCTTCTTAGTAACCGTTGGGATGCCTCTAGATAGCCTCGTTGACCTGTACACAAGCGTGAGCGACTTCGACCCCGCAATGACCCAGTACCAGGTTGAACATATAGCCGGCGTTCGGGGAAACCGTACTAAATACACACCTCCCCTATGTGATACCCTACGAACCCACGGTATCTGCCGAAATAAGGATGACATCTGCGAACGAATCAAGCATCCTCTCAGCTACTACCGGATAAAGGCTCGACGTTTAGCCTATCAAAGGACGAAACCTTAGCCTCAAACCTCAAATACCCCCGCGACGAGCCAATAAAGGACCAGTTTGGTTAAAACCGCAGAGGAGAAGATGAGAAATACGGGTCTCCACTTCTGCACACAATATAATAACATCGTTATATTCAACCCAAAATTCTGTGGTAAGTGCCCCCACAGCGGCGTGAAGAAGTAGATCCCCTACATCCAAACTGGTTTTAAAACACGAGAGATATATCTACCTGAGTACCAGTGGAGTCCGATTGGGGTAGTCCCAGGTTTGTAGCTGATCAGTTCCATAGGTGGTACCAATCAAATGTGAGGACTATACCCGCCCCCACTGAGATCAAAATGCGAGAATTTGCCTTTCTTCAATTCGGAGGGAAGACAATGTTCCGCCATATTGGCTTCCCCGACGAGGGCACATTCCATAGGTATCTATCCGAAAATAGCCCCGCCCACAGTTACCACAGCTCCTGCTACTATCAGCACCCCGAGGCGGACATGGCTGGAAAGGGATGGAGCGGAGCTGACCTTGTCTTCGACATAGATGCGGACCACTTCAACCTACCATGCCAACACGAACATGACAAGTGGAAGTGTAAAAACTGCGGAGAGGAGGGCACCGGGAAACCACCAGAGATATGTAAGTGTGGTAAAGCCGCCTTCGAGGAGGAGACTTGGCTCTGCGAGAGGTGCCTCCAGGCAGCGAAATACGAGACCCAGAAGCTTCTCGACATACTTATACAAGACTTCGGCTTCAGCCCTGCTAATGATCTCGTGGTGAACTTCTCAGGAAACCGCGGCTACCACGTTCATGTCCGCAACCAAAGAGTACGAGGCCTCGACCAATCAGGCCGACGTGAGGTAGTCGATTATATCCTTGGCACCGGCATAAAATCTGAATACCTCGGCTTCAACCCCCGATCGAAAGGTGGGAAGTCGACCCTCGCTGAAGAGGGGTGGCGTGGGAGAGCAGGCAGGGCTCTCTATGACTTCATAGCATCAACGCCACCTGAGGAGATAAAAGCCCTAAAGCTGGGGCGAAAGATCACGAGTCTACTAATAGATAATCGTGAGAAGGCCCTCACCATCCTTGAGGAGAGCCACCCAAGTCTCCTACTCAAAGCGGTCGGAGTCAGCGATGAGGAGCGACTTATGGCGGATATTGCGAAGCTCATGGGGATAGCCATCAAAGAGCAAGCAGCGGAAATAGACACAGTCGTCACCACCGATATTCACCGTCTCATTCGCCTCCCGAATACCCTGCATGGAAAGACTGGATGGCAGGTCCAAACCATCCAACTAGACTCCTTACCAGATTATGACCCCATGACCAGCGCCATAGCTTTCAGAACAGGGGAGGCGAAAATATATGTCAGACACGCACCGAAGGTGAGGATAGGGGACGCCGAATATGGACCCTACATACAAGAATCCATCACCGTTCCACTTGCAGTCGCCATTTTCCTGCTGTGCAAGAAGGGAGCAAGGATAGACCAATGACAGACGAATTCAAGATAATCTTCGAGGCATGGAGACGGGAGAGACAGAGAACAGACATTCAACCCCTTCACGAAGGATTCTACAACAGCGTAGCGGGGTACATATCCCAGCTCAGGGAGCAGGAAAGAGCATTCGAAAACACTACAATCAAGGGAAAACTCATTGAAAAGGAACGGGAACAAGTAGAGAGGATACTCCCGGACCTCAACAGGCTCCGGTTGAATAAGCTGGTAATGGCAGAGCTCAACGGTACGCCAGTCGAATCCTTAAACCTTACCGCCGAAGAGAAACTCCTCCAAGTAGAGCTTCGTCGCCTCCTCGCCACACATACACAGGGGATGAAACAAGTTTTGCTGGGTAGGGAACCCAACGTAGAAACCTCAGCCTCATACGCTCCGTTACAGGTTGTAACTCACCTACCCCAATCCCCTTTACCTATACATACTGAGAAGAGCGAGCAAACCCTAAAAGTAGTAAGATTCACCCAACCACTACCAGCAATAATGGGTATTGACATGAAAACATACGGCCCATTCAAGGCTGAGGACGTCGCCTCTCTTCCCACCCAGAATGCGGATAACCTAATAAGGAAGGGCATAGCCAAGCTAGTAGAGACAGCGCAATGAAAGTTCCAAAAACACTCAGGACCTTCTGCCCAAAATGCAAGACGCACACTGAATTCACTGTCACTATTTACAAAGCTGGGAAGCGTCGTGGCGCCCGTAAGGGTGAACGCGACCAAGCAATACGTAAGACAGGTTACGGTGGCCAGAAGTTCCCGATGCAGCACAACCAGGCCAAGGTCACGAAGAAGACCACGCTAATGCTGCAGTGCAAGGAGTGCAAGCATAGCCTGATGCGCGAGGGACTAAGACTCAAGAAGGCGGAGTTGGAGTAAGATGGCGGAGTGGGAAAACCTAATCCCAAGACCCTCATCAAGGTTTTTGAGGGTAAAATGTCTCAGTTGTGAGTCTGAGCAAATCGTATTTAGCCACGCGACTCATGAGGTTAAATGCCGCACATGCGGAGAGGTCATCGCGAGGCCAACCGGTGGTAAGGCCGAGATTAACGGCTCCATCATGGCAGTTCTAGGGTGACCAACCCATGAGCCTAGGGCACGCCGAATGGCCGGAAACAGGCGAGATGGTAGTAGCGACCGTCAGCCGAATAGAATCCTACGGTGCCTATGTGGCTCTGGACGAATACAATAACAAGGAAGCCCTCCTCCACATTTCAGAGATCAGCTCTCGCTGGGTCCGAAACATCAGGAACCATGTAAGGGAAAACCAAAAAGTTGTCCTCCAGGTACTTAGAGTTGACCCCTCAAAAGGCCAGGTCGATCTATCACTTCGTAGAGTCAACAAAGACGATCGCAGAAAGAAGATCGAACAGTGGAAAAAGACTCGCAAAGCAGAGACCCTTCTAAAGCAAGCGGCTGGTGACCTCAAGGTTACTCCTGAGGACCTGTTCGCGGAGATTAGTCCCCAGCTCAACGAGGCTCAAATCAACTTATACGACGCCCTAGAACAATCCGCTAAAAAAGGTGCACCGATATTCACAGACATAGGCGTCAAAGCTAAAACTGCCGAAGCTCTTGCAAGCGTCGCTAAGGATAAGATCATTGTAAAGGGGGTCACCATTCAGGGTGTCTTTGAGGTTTCTGCCATGGGCAATAAAGGCGTTGAGGAAATCAAGGACGTTTTCCGAATGATCCAAGATCTCGGCGATGAACTTGAATCGACAGTTAAAATCTACACCCTTGGCTCCCCCAAATATCGCGTCGAGGTGACCTCCGAAGACTACAAGAAGGTTGAGTTCGCCCTCGACCGAATTGTGAAGCAGGCGGAGAAGGAGTGGTCAACCCACGAAGGTGCAATTTCCTTCAAACGGGAGTAGTGTGTCCGATGGTCTGGCTACTCAGGAAATGTGAGCGATGTGGATCATACACGCTTAGGGGGGACAATTGTCCTAGATGCGGAGGTTTGGTGAAGTCACCGCACCCGGCGAAGTTCTCCATGGACGACAAATATAGAAGATACCGCCTCATAATGAAAAGGATGTCAGAGAAGAGCGAAGACACCGCGAAAGCGTAGTATGGTGGAAAGATTTTATATTATCTCACTTACATGCATTCTTAGGCGACTAGATTGGCTAAGACTTATGTTCGCATATACGGTCCACCGCTCATGAAGGCCCTCAAGGCTCTCGAGGGTGTAGCCGTCGAGATGTCCAAGGAGAGGGAGGTAAAGTTCAGCCACAAATGCATACCGTACCCCACACGGATGCAGGTAGACAACCGAGATTGGAATAACTACCTAAACAACCTCAAGAATACTTACGTTGACTGCTACGAGCCGGCGAAGATAATTAGCGACGCGAAGCAGCTCCTCGGCGACTACGACTTCATGTTCGAGTGGGTAGATAAGAAGCCCACTTTGAAGCAACTCGAGAACCTAATCGAAAGGATAGATGTGGCTCTCAGTAATCTGGGTGTTCATTACACTCTAACAACGGAGTAGCCGCTTTTTTTAGAATATTTATACCTATTAATTCTTGCAGTGGCTTAAAAGAAAAAAATTATGGAAAATGGGATGGTTAAGCTGTGCCTTCTTCCGATTTATCGGCTTCTCTGAGGGCCCTGCGCTCGGTTATCTCCTCGTAGACGATGAAGACTGGCATAATGATCCAGAGCGCGATCATTAGGTAGAAGAGGATGTTGTCGTACTGATCAGCTGTTGTCTGTCCGATGATTCGTAGTATGCTAGCCAGGAGTATTAGTCCGTTCATCACTTTTTCTCCTCCTTCTTTTCAACATGCGTTTCTCTTGCTTTCGGTGCCGCGCGCCAGTCTACCTTTACTTCTTCCTTTACCATTTTTGCGTAGTTGATGCCAGGAATGTAAAGTAGTTTCTCAGGGATCAGTCCGCTGGGCCTGAAAATCATCACCAAGACTAGGAGGCCACCGAGGATGATGTCCTCGAGGTAGGAAACTGGGAAGAAGAAGAACTGCTGTATCTGGAACTTGTATATGATGATTAGTCTCCTTAATGCTACGACGATTGCCGCTCCTAGGAAGGTTCCGGCGTTGTTGCCAGGTCCACCTAGGATGAGCATCAACCAAGGCCAATATGTCCAGTAGGCTCGTTGGTAGTCTGATTGGTTGACGAATTGCACGTAGAAGGCGTTCATGACACCCGCTATCGCAGTGATACCCGAAGCAAACATGAGGATGTTTCGGCGGATTCCTACAACATTCTTGCCGACGCTGGCTAAGGTCACCTCATTCTCCCTCAGAGACCTCATCAATCTACCGTAGGGCGAATTAAGCATGGTTCTGAATATGAAGAAGCTGATAAGGCCGAGTAGCAGGGTTACAACCGCCGTTACTACACCTATGTCACCGGGGTACCAGGCGAAGACATTGGGGATCCAAACTCCCAGAGTCCCACCCGAAATACCTGTAATGTTTCTACCGAAGATCTGTGACGCATCAGCGACCGTGATGAGGACGATCATCAGATAAGTAGCCCTCAGACGGATCGCGGGCAGAGCAAGCAGATAGCCAGTAAGGGCTCCCATCAGGACAGCGATTCCGAGGCTTAAAAGTAAGAAGCCCATTGCGAGTACAGCGTCACTAGCAAAGAGACCATTGACAAGCCTTACGTTTGAAGGGTTGCTGTAGATAAACTTGAACGGGTCATTCCAATCATCTAGAGGCAAGCCTCCTGCTGCCGCTACCATGAACATGATCCTCAACACGATACCGCTAACTGTGAAAGCGCCTACGATAACCTGCACTGCGCACCCCATGTTTGGGATGCCTGCGTTACCATACTGGAAGTTGAGGGCCATGGCAACGATAACTAGCAAGCCGAAAAACATCGCAATGTCCACAACGAGCCTATCTATTCCCTGGATCGCAGCGGGCATTGAGCTTAGTATTCCCAGAGCTATGTTGGTGTACATTACTTCTTAGCCTCCTCCTTCTTTTCAGGTTCCTTTGGAATTGGCTTCGATCTTCTCCTCTGATAATTCTCCCAGAAGCCTTGCAAGCCTCTGGGCTCGATCAGTAGTACTGCGATGAGGAAGAACATGGGGATTAGTGGTCTATATTCGCCAAACCAGTTGCCAAATAGTACCTGACCTGCTAGCGTCAGCATGATCTCTGACATACCTATTATAAAGCCTCCAAGAATGGCTCCGTATACGCTATCTAATCCGCCAAGTAGGCTTCCCGCCATGATGCTAGTGATGATTCCTGAGCCCGTCGTCGGACTGCTTTGGAACCAGAATGGGATCATAGCACCTGCTAGGCAAGCGAGACCACCCGTGAGGAACCAGGAGAAGAGTTGGACGGAGTTGATGTTGATACCAAGAACTGAGGCGAGTTCTGTGTCCTCAGCTGTCGCTCTCATGGCTATGCCCATCCTTGTTCTTGTGAGCATGTAGTGAAGTATGATTACGACTATAACGCTGATTATTAGCGAGACGAAGAAGATTCCAGCAACGTCACCTATATGGAAGTCATCTTCCTTTAGGAGGAAAGCAGTTGCGTATTGATGAAAGAACGCGATGAATATGTAGGAATAGATGTTTAGTATTGCACCTAAGAAGATCTGAATTGCTAGCGTGGCGATCGTCAAAACGATCGAACCGCTCCCCATCTTCGTTAGCGTGCTAATAACTAACTTGTAGACTACTATACTGACACCGCTTCCGATGATAAACGCTAATGGAAGTCCGAGGTAAGGATTAACATGGTAGAACTTTGAAAGAGTGTAACTGACGTAGATTCCAAAACCGGCGTAAGTCCCATGAGCGAAGTTCGGAATCTTAGCTGTTAGGTAGGTCAATGTAAAACCAATGCTTAGAAGCATAAGTTCAGCAGCGTAAGTTATTGCCATATACCAAATCGTTAAATCCATATTTTCTCCGCTAAGTTTTGCAACTTGTAAAGTTTATAATATTTTTCATTTGATCGAACCTTATTGCAAATCAAGTATAATATAGATTATTAATCCTAATATTTTTAACAAGATCACGATATATATTTGTGGAATCGAGATAATTCGTTGATCTAGTTAAAGATCTAGCGTCTTAGGGCATATTATGTTAAGTCTTAAATATAGTATGGCGAAGTCTACTATCGCGACAAACAAAGGTGTAAAAATTGGCAGATAAAGGAATGACACTAGCAATAGTGCTACTGGTCGCAGGTTTGATCGTGGGCGGAGGCATAGGATACTTCGCAGCACCCTCAAAGACTGTAACTGTTGGCACAACGACCGTTCAGACTGTAACGGCGCTACCCCTCAAGGGTCAAACAATCAAGCTAGGCTATATCGCATCTTCGACAACATCCCTAGAGACAGGAAAGTATCTAATGGAGTCGATGTGTTTCCCAGACCTCAACAAACAGATGCAGGCCCTCAACTGGGGCGCCCCGACCTTCACAGACCTACTCGAGGACGCCACTGGTCAGGACAACGTCCACCTAGAGAAGGTGCAGGGATTCCTATCCCTCGGTGACACCGTCTTCCAGGGTGGAGGCTGGTCGAGCCAGGCTCAGGCGAGCCTAAGCTACTGCAACTCAAACAACATGCTCATGTGGAGCAGCAGCTCAACCTCCCCGACCCTAGCCATCGCTAACGACTACCTCTACCGCATGTGCCCCGCTGACAGCGCCTTGGCGCCAGCCCTCGTCGACATGATGTGGGGCTACGGCATCAAGTCGGTGATAGTTTTCCAGCGTGGCGACTCCTGGGGTGATGGCATCGTCAACCTCTTCACGCCAGCTTGGACCGCTAAGGGCGGCAACTTCGCAGGCACGACGATAAGATACGCCACAGAGGCGACCGACTTCTCGAACTACCTCCAGCAGGCCAACACCGCGGCAACGGCCGCGATCGCAGCCAACGGTGGTAACCCCGAGCGCGTCGGCACCCTGCTCCTCAGCTTCGACGAGTTCCCAGTGATCGCTAGCCAGGCTAAGGACTACGCGGACTTCTACAAGTGCCCATGCTTCGGTGGTGACGGCACGGCTGTCTCTCAGCGTGGCATGGATGATGCTCCTGATCAGGTGAATCACCTGCGGTGCTTCAGCATGATGGCACAGTCCCCAGAGTCCTCCCAATTCGATGCGTTGGCAGCTAAATACACGGCCCTCACTAAGCAGCAGTTCACAGCATACTCCGCGTATGCCTACGACATCGAGTTCATCAGTGCGTACAGCCAGATCCAGGCTCAGAGCATAGCCGGAAAGGACGTACTCAGCCTCCAGACTCCCATATCCGATACGACATGGGGTTCGGGTGGCTGGTGCCAACTGAATGAGTACGGGGACAGGGCTCCTCCACCATTCAACGTCTGGTACTACGCTCCTAGTGCGACTAAGGCTAGCTTCTCCTACATTGCCGGGGTCTACAACCCTGACACGAAGGTCATGACCTGGGACTCCGCTGGAATGATGGCGAACCTCAAATACAACATAGCGGGACCGTAAACCACGTAAAACCTCAATTTTCTTTTCTATAGTTTTTTTCGAATCAACTTTTTGCCTTAAAAGGCTCTCTGCAAAACTATTTAAACTATGTACATGGTACAGGTAGTTTAGTTGATGCTGGTATGTCGGAGATTCTCAGAATCGAAAACGTGAGGAAGTATTTCGGTCACTTCGCAGCCGTCGATGGCATCAGCATCGGCCTAAAGGAGGGTGGAATCTACCTTCTGGTCGGCCCTAACGGCTGCGGAAAGACCACATTAACCAACTGTATCTCGGGCATATTTCACCCCGAGGAAGGGAAAATCTACTACAGGGACGAAGAGATCACACACGAGGAGATGTACAAGATCGCGAGAAGGGGCTGTGTCAGGACCTTCCAAATAGCCTCACCATTCCTACATCTCACGACCCTTGAGAACATGCTCGTCGCCCTCCCCGATAACGCTGGGGAGAACCTCTTTAAATCCCTCGCAAAGCCCACCTGGATAGATAGCGAGATAAGTGCTGTTCGGAGGGCCTCCGAGCTACTCAGGGTCCTCGGGTTAAGACATGTCTGGAACAAACCCGCGAACACCCTGAGCGGGGGAGAACTCAAACTCTTGGAGATAGGCAGGACACTGATGTCAGGCGCAGAGACGATACTCTTAGACGAGCCAGTTGGTAGCATAGACCCGAAGCTTTGCCACCAGATATTCAACCACGTCCTGAGACTCCGCGACGAGCTAGGAATTACATTCCTTGTCATAGAGCACAGACTAGAGGTAGCTGCCCAATACGCCGACCATGTATTCGCTATGGACCGTGGCCAACTCGTCATAGAGG
Source organism: Bathyarchaeia archaeon (assembly GCA_050014495.1). Lineage (GTDB taxonomy): Archaea > Thermoproteota > Bathyarchaeia > TCS64 > TCS64 > UBA8941. Next base: position 117,763 of record JBEKDF010000001.1, on the reverse strand, counting down.
GCACAGCTGAAGAGGTTTTCGAGGATCCACGCGTCATCGAGTCGTACCTAGGTGAGTAATGTGGGTAACATACTAGAGACTAAGGGACTAAATGTCGGCTACGGCCCAATCCACGTTATCTACGATCTGGACTTCGAGGTTCCAGATGGTGAAGTAACTGTTATCGTCGGCCCCAATGGCGTCGGCAAGACCACTCTCCTGAAGGCAATAATGGGCCTCGCGACTATATACTCCGGGCAAGTCTTCTTTCAAGGGAAGGACATAACGAGGATCCCACCCTATGAGAGGACAAAGATGGGTATAGGATACATGCCCCAGACAGGCAACATCTTCAGCAAACTAACAGTTGAGGACAACCTCAAGATGGCGGCTTACACGGTGAACAACACCAAGATGTACTCCGATAAACTCGAGTTCGTATTCAACCTATTCCCAAGACTCAAGGACTACATGCCACGCGCAGCGGGCACATTGAGCGGTGGTGAGCGCCAAATGCTCGCCGAGGGCATGGTTCTAATGAGGGACCCCAAACTGATGATGGTAGATGAACCAACCGCAGGACTAATGCCTAAGCTAGTCAACGACGTCATGAGGCAGCTCGAGCAGATGGCTAAGACAACGGGTTTACCCATCGTTCTAGTCGAGCAACGCGCTAAGCGCGCCCTTCAGGTCGGTGACAAAGCATACATGATGAGAGGAGGCAGGTTTACCTTCGTTGGTAGTGCTGAAGTCTTGGCGAACCACCCACAGCTCAACGAGATGTACCTTGGAGCTGTCGAGGTCCACGACATCGGCGCCATCAAGGAGTAATCTACTCCACTCTTCAATTTTTTAAATAGTCAAATCTCCGACTCTTCCCCTCCTACACTCTCCTTTAAATCAGGGCGTTGCTAGATTCTATTCATGGAAAAATATGAGTGCACTGTTTGTGGTTACATCTATGATCCTGCCGAGGGAGACCCCCCATCCGGCATAGCTCCGGGCACGCCTTTTGAGAAGGTTCCCGATAACTGGGTCTGCCCTATCTGTGGGGCTCCCAAGGAAGCCTTCAGGGTGAAGACCTAGATCTCGTAATCAACCCAATAGAAACAGTGACCATGAAAAGTGTTTCCCTCACTGAAGCCTTCCACATGCCTCCCGAATATATCTATGAGTTCACTCGTCGAGTAATAGTTTTTAAGGACCATGTGCTGGCTGCCGTCTTTGAGGGTCCGGAGCTTGTATGTGTTCTCATCCCCCTCTTTGGTGACTAGTGGACCCCCGATGCCTGGTATGTTCGTGTTATCCGCAATGAAGATCTTCGACCCAGGCTTCAGCACCTTGTGGAGGGTATCGATCCATCCATGCAGCTTCGCCTTAGGGATGTGGCTGAGCCAGAAGGTGGCGAGGGCTCCATCGAAGCTGGCACTTTGGTAGGGTGGCTCATAAGCGTCCCCGACCTGGAACCGCGTTGTACACATGTATTCCTTAGTCTTGGCGATCTTGAGTACATCTCGGTTTATATCGAGCCCCGTTATACTCTTGGCGGTCTCTGACAGGATTCGATCCCACCAACCTGTGCCGCATGCTATATCGAGGACATCTCGTTTGGCAAGTGAAGTCTTCATAGTATTCGCCATCAAAGCTTGCTCCTCCTGACGGTGGGGGTCCGTCCCGTAGTAGACATCCTCATACTCCTTTGCCCTCTGTCTATAGTAGTCTACGAGTTCGCTCATCGTGGAGATTATAGTTGGTTGAATAGAAATCGGTTGCTAATACAAGCCGGGGATCAAGCGCCACTTTACTCGCTTCTGGTATTCTCGATACTTACTACCATACTTCTTGATGAGCTCCTCCTCCTCCTTGCCTATCTGAGATAGTATGACGCCCCATGATACAAGGGCGAGACCTATGGTCTCGACGAGGGGTAGGATGACGACTAGGCCGGTAGTCAGGAGTAGAAAGCCGAGATAGTAGGGGTGCCTCACGATCATATATGGTCCCCCAGTGACTAGTTTTCCCTTATAGTTTACCTTCCAGTAGCTCCACCAGAATATTATATAGTAGAGTCCCAGCGCAATGAGGACAGCGCCTGCTATAGTCGATGGGGCTAGGAAGTCCATATCTTTAGTCCTTCACTGGATACGTGAGAAAGTTCCTATTGAACTTGGTGAGGCTCTCGCACCCTGTATGGGTACAGACCAGGGTGTCCTCGACCCTTATTCCAAGCTCACCAACAATGTAAATACCCGGCTCGTCGCTGAATGTCATGCCCGGCTCGAGTCTGAGTCTGTTGTTAAGTACGATGTATGGGGCTTCGTGGACCTGCAGACCCACGCCATGACCGAGGCGGTGAATGAAGTATCTCCCGTACCCAGAGTCCTCTATTATCTTCCTGCCGGCCTCGTCGACGGACTGGCTAGTAACGCCTGGCCTCACCGCCTCGAATGCTGCTCTATTGGCTCGTAGGACAATGTCATATAGTTCTCTCTGCCTAAGGCTTGGTTCACCGTAGAATACTGTTCGCGTTATGTCGCTCCAATAACCATTTACTGTGCAGCCCATGTCGACTAGGATCGCTTCTCCCTGTTTCAGGCGTCTATCACCCGGGTTACCATGCGGAAGCGCGGCCCGCTCTCCAAAGAGCACACCTGTGAAAGTCTGACCTCCTCCGAGTCTACTCATCTCCTCGCTGAGGGTTTCGCTAAGCTCCTTCTCAGTCATGTCCGTATGCAGTTTACTGAAACTGGCCTCTAATGCCATGTCAGCTACATGGCAGGCCATCGTCATCCATTCAAGCTCCTGGGGCGTTTTCACCATACGTATATTGCTGACATAGTCTGAGACATCAACAAGCTGTACCCCTGGGAGAGCAGCTTGAAGCCTGTTCACCCAGCCCCATGGGGCATCCTCGGGTACACCGATCTTCGCCGAGACCAGGCCCCGATCCTTCATCGTTTCCGCGAGGATGGCAATTGGGTCCTCCTGTTCGAGCCAGATGGCCTTCTCCTTAAACCAGGGTGTCTGACCCCGGAGCTCCTCCTCGAGCTTGTTGACGATAAATGTGGGTTTTCCGTTCATCGGGATGAGAGCGGAAGCCAGTCGCTCACTTAATCCAATATTGAAGCCGGTGTAGTAGGCCATGTTTGGGCCTGGGAAAAGTATTAGGGCGTCGAACCCGTCTTTTCTAAGACTTGATATAAGTTCATTAGTCCTCAGGTGGTTGAACTCGCTCATGGATGGATGGTGGTTGTTGGGGGTTTAACGATTTCTGGGAGAAACCACGAGTATAATGATTATTGCGCCTGTGTTGATTCTATAGTGTGGCGAGGAACTCTCCCATCTTCTTATTGATGTCGGTTCCATCCTCTAGCTTAACAGCTGCCTTCGTGCGGCCGAAGGTGTCTATGCTGTGGCTTTCAAATGAGACCTTTTTCTTTAAGACCAGCTCACCCAACTTGGCCATTGCTTTCTTCTCCTGTTCGGTGTTCTTAGCAGGTAAGGTCAGGCCTTCGAGGATAACTATCTGGTCGGTCCTGAGACGGAAGCTTATGCCGTCGACAATCTCGACCGGTGTTGCGACTTTTACGACCATGTTGTTCTCTTAGCGGAACTCATTCAGATATTTTAAACTTATCTACGATATTCCTTTGAGTAAAAAAGCCGGATTGATCTCTCATTCGTTGAGCGCGTGCATTTCGAATCGTAGACTGAACGGTTTTCGGTTTAATCTAGTAAGCGCGCACTCGAAAATGTTCTCTGTCGCGAATATTATGATGGCGAAAAGGATTTTATTGCGTCGGGTTCCCTAGTGGTGCTGTGGGCCGGTAGTCTAGCTTGGTGGAACGCCGCGTTCACACCGCGGAGGTCGCCGGTTCAAGTCCGGCCCGGCCCACCATCATTTCGCGTGCACATTAGGCTATCGTGGTAAGGGTACCTGGATCCGTACTTATTCCGATGCATCTCATCCAGTTCCTCTTTTCAGAATTAGAGGGGGCTATGGTCAAGGAGTGACTATAGAGTAGGCAGGAAGGCCAGGGGCAAGGATTCTTAACTCTTCTATCAACCCTACAGTGAGATGCTCTCAGATCTATCCCTTGATGAGAGGCGCAGTTTCTGGGGGGTCGTTGTCGTCTGTGTGGCCATATTCTTCGCGGACGCGAGTCACAGTGTCGTGATACCCATATTCCCCGCTTTTGCAGAGGGGCTCGGGGCCAATCTCGAGATGATCGGGATATACGGTTCCGCAGTCGGAGTGGCGATGGTCCTCCTCAGCATACCCATTGGTAGCATATCCGATCGGATTGGGCGACGTGGCGTCATGATGCTAGGTTATGTCCTCTTCATCACTGTACCACTGCTCTACACGATCTCTCGGGAACCCATTCACCTCTTGGGTGCTCGTCTCCTCCTCGGTATAGCACAGGGATCTACCTTCAGCATCGGCTTTATCTGGGTGTCCGAGGCGGCCCCAAAAAAGCAGCGGGCTCTACTACAGGGGCTCTACATGACGATGATGGGATCCGGCTTCACCCTCGGCCCCATTCTTGGAGGTTTCGCCTCCTCCACATGGAATTACTACGCCGCCTTCATGATTAGCAGCCTACTTGGATTCGCAGGTCTCGTCTGCCTCTTCTTCTCTGGGAAGGAAGTCGTTAGGAACACGCAAGCAGTCAGTAAAGTGAACTTCAGGGAAGCGATCTCGGACGCGCGAATCTTTGCTGCTGGTGTTTCCAACTTCGTGAACACATTGATGTATTCTTCACTTATCACGTTCTACCCCCTATATGGGGTCTTCATTGGACTTACATCCTCCGAAATTGGATTGTGTTTCACCGTTCGGGGACTCGTGTCGACAGTCATCAGGTTCCCAGCTGGTGCAGTCTCCCGTGGGAAGACAGCGTTAACGCTCATAACGTTGAGCCTAGCCCTGTCCTCATGCCTGTATTTCGCCTTAGCGATGTCCTCCACATTGTTGGCGTTACTCCTAATCCTCGCTCTTCTTGGGTTCACCTATGGCGTATTCCTTACCTCAGGGAACGTCTATGTCACTCAGGAGGCTTCGCCGGAACACAGGGGAGCGGCGATGGGTGTTTACTCGAGCTTCGGCAATGTGAGTAACGTAGTCAGCCCCCTAATCCTCGGTGGTGTGGCACAGATCTGGGGGTTAGAAACGACCTTTGAAGTCACCGCCATCGTGTCCTCTATCGGTATACTTGCGATTCTACTAGCTTAGGAGACAATCCAAACCCGAATCCGTGTCTTGACCTTAAATGTGATTTTAGAAAAATACTCCTAATAAAAGGGAATCTTTCTTAGATCATTCAAATCCTGTGTACCTTAGGGCCTCATTGAATGGCCAGTGTGCGCCCAGACTCCCGTCTCCAAGGCGATCTTTACCTTTCCCCATAACTCCTCGCGCTCCCTTTTTTCGCCACCCAAGACGAGGGTCATCGTCCATTCATGAGCTGTTTTCCTTCTCGATGGCCTTTTAATGAGTAAGCTCGTCTACCTCGACATCGCCCTAAGCGAGTCGAAGGCCCTACCCGCATCGTCTTCTCTTATAATGAGTCTTAGCTCATCGCCAGCGAGATTTGCTTCTATTGCATGGACTCCATTCTGGGAGAGGACATCTATTATCATGGTCAACAACCCCTCAACACCCTTCATCGCAGGGGGCATCCTGAGGTGGAGCTCTGCGTATCCACTATTAATTTCAACGTCATCAGTCTTCAACTCCTCAGAGATCCTACCAACATCGTTAGAGTTAGTGAATAGTCTTATTCCTAACTGAGTCTGGTGAAGATTAAGCATGTAGCTATCGAAGACGCCCAGCTTCACGATCTTCTCCACGATCTCCGTATGTCTAACGGGTGGGGCTCTTATCAGAACCTCTGATATCCCAGTCACAAGATTAATCCTACTGCCCGCCAATGGGCTTCTTGGCTCCTCGGGTTCTATAAGCTGGTTGCTCACTCTCATGATCGCCGTGACTATTGTATTTGCATCTACTTCGTCGCCGAAGGCACTCTGAACCTCCCCTTGAATGTAGCGTGCGAGAGCACTATAGTTCACTACTCTCATCCTTAACCCGCGGTAAAGGTACGGGTTTCGGGTCACAATGACCCGTACCACGTCCTGAACGCTAGAGTGCCCCGACATGTATCTTTCACCCGTAGCTGGCGATTTAAGACTTATAACACTTCCTTTAAAACATTACCATATGTCAAAAATATGACATTATGGCACAATATTTATTAAGAGGCCATACACAACCCATGGCAGTGAAAAACATGACGTGGAGAATAAGAAGAAACCCATTCGAATCTCTCTGGGATGATATGCTCAGAGACTTCTGGGACTTCGATGAGAACGGGAATAAGATGTGGAATGAGATGCAGAAGAACCCTAACGCAAAGACTTGGTACTACGGGTACCAGGTCAACATAGGTTCTGATGGCAAGCCACATGTGAAGGAGTTCGGTAATGTAAAGCCAACAGGGGGTAGTCAACAGCTCGGCATTCGCGAGCCTCTCGTGGACATATCCATCGATGAAAATGGGGGAATGGTCAAGGTGATCGCAGAGATGCCAAGAGCCGATAAGTCGGGTATCAAGATTAACGCTACGGAGGAGCATGTGACCATCACTACGAATGATTCAGGGACGCCGTATAACGCTGAGATTCCTTTGGACGTACAGGTCGACCCTAACACAGCCGATGCTAGCTACACAAACGGCATCTTACAGGTCATCTTCAAGAAGAAAGGCCCAGAGCCACCTAAAGGTGTCAACATCATAGTCAAATAAACCTGATTAACAGTTTTTGAGGAGGATTAAAAATGGAAAATATTACACTTAGAGTAGCTGAGGCACCGCAGAACGTTGCGGGCAGAGGAATAGCCGTCGTCGACCCAGAGCTTGTCAACAAGCTCCAATGGCGTGCCGGTGAGGTCGTAGAGATAACAGGCAAGAGGAAGGCGTACGCCCTCATCTGGCCTGGCCAGATGAACGATTATGGAAAGGGCATAATCAGGATAGACGGTAACCTGCGCAACGACGCTGGTGTCAGCCTTGATGATCGTGTCACGGTGCGTCGGGTCGAAGCGAGGCCAGCTGAGAAGCTCACACTCTACCCTACGGAGCCATTGAGGATCGAAGGTGGAGAGGGCTATCTAACGCAGTTACTGGAGGGGCGAGTCGTATCAAAAGGTAGCGTCATTCCTTTAAACATCATGGGGCGGCGCGTCGACCTAATCGTCGCATCGGTGCAGCCACAAGCCGACGCTGTGATAATCGACGTGGACACTGAGATAGAGTTCACAGACAAGGCTCCCAAGACGCAAGGCAGTGTCCCCAAGATCAGCTATGAGGATATTGGAGGTCTTAACAGGGAGATATCTAAGGTCAGGGAAATGATCGAGCTCCCCCTTAAGCATCCCGAGATATTCGAGCGCCTCGGTGTAGAGGCCCCTAAGGGTGTTCTACTACACGGTCCCCCGGGCACCGGTAAGACCCTACTGGCTAAAGCGGTCGCCAACGAGACCCAGGCAAACTTCTACAGCATTGGCGGACCAGAGATAATGAGTAAATTCTACGGGGAGTCCGAGGAGAGACTCCGTGAGATCTTTAAGGAGGCACAGGAGAACGCTCCAAGCATAATCTTCATCGACGAGATCGATAGCATCGCACCAAAGAGAGAGGAGGTCAGCGGCGATGTTGAGAAACGTATAGTGTCTCAGTTACTAACAATCATGGATGGTCTGGAGGGAAGGGGAAAGGTAGTCGTCATAGGTGCGACTAATCGCCCTAATGCCCTCGACCCCGCCCTGCGACGCCCAGGAAGATTCGACAGAGAGATCGAAATAGGCCTCCCTGACCGTAATGGACGTCTGCAGATACTTCAGATACACACACGTGGCATGCCTCTAGCCAAGGATGTAAATCTTGACACAATTGCAGACAGAACACATGGATTCGTTGGCGCTGACCTAGAGTCGGTAAGTAAAGAGGCCGCTATGAGTAGTCTTCGCCGGATTCTCCCCGAGATCGACCTCAGTCAAGTGAGCATACCCGCTGAACTCCTAAACAAGATAACCGTAACGATGCAGGACTTCGAGGATGCCATGCGTGAGGTCCACCCAAGTAGCCTACGAGAGGTTCTTGTCGAGAGCCCCAACGTCCGATGGGATGATGTCGGCGGTCTTCAGGAAGCGAAGGAAGAGCTTCGTGAGGCAGTTGAGTGGCCACTCAAGTTCAGAGAACTCTTCGAGCACACAGCTGCGAAGCCCCCAAAGGGGATACTCCTTTATGGCCCACCTGGCACGGGGAAGACCCTCATCGCGAAGGCTGTTGCTACTGAGAGTGGTGTTAACTTCATCAGCATCAAGGGTCCCGAGCTCCTCAGCAAGTGGGTCGGCGAGTCCGAGAAGGGTGTCAGGGAGATCTTTAGAAAGGCACGTACAGCAGCTCCATGCATTATTTTCTTCGACGAGATCGATGCAATGGCTCCTGGGAGGGGTAGCAGTCTTGGGGACTCCGGTGTCACTGAAAGGATGTTAAGTCAGATACTCACCGAGCTAGACGGGCTCCAAGAGCTTAAGGATGTCACTGTGATTGGAGCTACAAACCGGCCTGACATGGTCGACCCCGCTCTCCTTAGACCTGGACGCTTTGATAGGATGCTCTATATTCCACCCCCCGATTTGGAGGCGAGAAAGGCCATACTCAGAATCCATACTAAGGGGATGCCCCTAGCGGAGGATGTGAGTATGGACAAACTCGCAGAGCAGACAGAGATGTACACAGGCGCTGAGATCGCGGCGGTTTGCAGTGCAGCAAGTCTCGCTGCCATAAACGACTACCTCTCTGCCCACCCCGACGCCGAAGATGCGAAGAAGCACATAGAAGAGCTCAAGATCTACGAGCGCCACTTCGAAGTAGCCTTCGAAAAGGTGAAGCCTACGAGCCTCCAGTCCGTGATGTTCGGGAAGGCTTCGCCTCCCTCCACCATGAGGGTCGCTTAGTTCTTTTTTAGATGGCTCAGATAGGTTAATAGGCGGAGCTACAGGCGAATTTAGACGGGTGCTTGTTATGCCAATCCGCCAACCTATCGTATGCATGCTTGGCCACGTCGATACAGGGAAGACGAGCCTACTCGATAAAATTAGAGGTACCGCTGTTCAGCTACGCGAGGCAGGTGGAATGACACAGCAGATAGGCGCTAGCTATTTTCCACTTGAGACCCTTGTGGCAATAACTCAGAGACTCGTCAAGAACTTCAATGTCAATATTCAGATACCTGGACTACTAGTAGTAGACACTCCAGGTCACGAGGCTTTCGCTAATCTTCGCCGTCGCGGTGGAAGCGTTGCCGACATCGCTATTCTCGTTGTCGATGTGATGCATGGATTTGAGAACCAGACCTATGAGAGCCTAAGAATACTGAAGAGCAGAAAGACACCCTTCATAATTGCGGCTAACAAGATAGATCGCATAGAGGGGTGGCGCTCCAAGGAAGGCCAAGCCTTCCTTCAGACTTATGCAGAACAGCAGCAGCTTGTCCAAGAGGACCTTGACAACAGGCTCTACAGCATGATGGGCGTCCTCAGCCGGGAGGGTATAAGCTCTGAGCGTTTCGACAGGGTGCGCGACTTCACACGTAACGTCGCCATCGTTCCCGTCAGCGCCAAGACGGGTGAAGGCATTGGCGAGCTACTCGCCGTCCTCATCGGTTTAACACAGCAGTATATGCAGGATAAACTTACTGTCACTGAGGGCCGAGCCCAGGGTACTGTACTCGAGGTCCGTGAGGAGGTTGGTCTCGGTCACACTCTCAATGCTATAATCTACGATGGTATCCTCAAGGCCGAGGATACAATAGTCATCGGCGGCAAGAATGGTCCGATAGCCACGAAGATCCGTGCCCTACTCATGCCCCAACCCCTTGACGAGATCAGGGACCCAAAGAAAAAATTCACTACTATCACAGAAGTTCCAGCCGCAGCTGGTATCAAAATATCAGCCCCCAACATTGAGGACGCACTGCCAGGCTCACCTCTCATTGTCATTGGAGGCGAAATGACGCAGGAGAAAGCCTTCGCCGAAATAGTAAGGGAGATGGAGAGCGTCAAAGTACAAACCGATAAGACTGGTATAATAGTGAAGACAGATACTCTGGGGAGCCTTGAGGCTCTTGTTGAGAGCATCAGAGCGAGGGACATTCCAATCCGCCTAGCGGACATCGGTGACGTTAGTCGCCGAGACGTAATGGAATCTGCTTCAGTCCGATTCGAGGAACCACTCTATGGTGCTATCCTCGCCTTCAATGTCAAGCTCCTTCCTGACGCCGAGACTGAAGCCGATGAGCAACGTGTAAAGGTATTCAGAAACGATATAATCTACAACCTGATGGAAGACTATATCAAGTGGATGGAGGGGGAGCGCGAAGCTAAAGCCCGAAAGGAGTTCGAGACTCTCGTCCAACCCGCCAAGATCCAGATACTCGACGGCTACATCTTCCGCCGCGCAAAGCCAGCTATCTTTGGCGTCCGCGTCGAGGCAGGCATCCTAATTCCTAACTCCATAATGGTCAACAGGGAGAATGAGGGACTCGGGCGCCTCACACAGATCCAGGACCAAGGAGCTGCGATAAGTAAGGCCGAGGAAGGCAAGGAAGTCGCTGTTTCGATGCCTACGCCCATCGTCGGTAGACATATAAAAGAGCGAGATGTCCTTTACGTGGACGTTCCGGAGAAAGATGCCAGAGCGTTGCGACAGAAGTTCGCTACACGTCTGACTGAGAACGCCAACAAGGCCCTCGCGGAACTCGTCGAAATAAAAAGGAAGAAGGACCCACTCTGGGCCATATAGGAGAGAAGAACAATGCCACTATTGATCGTGTCCGACCCCTCAACAGGAAAAAGCCAGAAGGTCGAATTAGAAGACGCTAGGATGACGCCACTCATCGGCAAAAAGATAGGCGAGGAAGTTGATGGTTCTGTCGCTAATATGGCAGGATATATACTAAAGATAACTGGTGGAACCGATAAGGATGGCATACCCATGCGCCCTGATATACACGGAACCGCCAAGTCACACGTCATATTGAGTGGCGGAGTTGGATTTCATCCGAAGTCCGAAGGGGAAAGGAGAAGGAAGGTAATTCGTGGGAATACATTAAGCATGGAATCTAAGTTCATCAACCTCTCTATTGTTAGCCAGACCAAGGGAAAGAAGAAGGCGGAGAAGGTAACAGAACCTGTTACCGAAAAGCTCAAAGAAGAGCCAAAACAATAAAACCCTATATTCACTTTCTATTAATAATTCGATTAAATTTAATCTACCTCCCAAGTGCCTCTTTTTAAGTCGCGGAATTATCCGCGTAGGGGTTCAGTGATTTCAATAAATGTATTTAAGAGGAGGCTTATCACTGATTGAGTTTGCACGGGGGAAGTGGAAATATCTAGCCTACCTAAACAACCTGAGGTCAACATCGGTACAATTGGCCACGTTGACCATGGAAAGACAACGCTCGTCCAAGCACTAACTGGACAGTGGGCTTCGAAGCACAGCGAGGAACTAAAAAGAGGCATCACAATAAAGCTCGGTTATGCCGATTTCGCCATATTCAAGTGCCCTGATTGTGATGAGCCAAAGTGTTATTGCACCTCTCCCGTATGCTCGGGCTGTGGCAAGGAGGCCGAGTTCCAGCGGGCTATCAGCTTCGTGGACGCCCCCGGCCACGAGATTCTGATGGCTACAATGTTATCTGGCGCAGCTGTAATGGATGGGGCAATACTCGTCATCGCAGCTAACGAGAAATGCCCACAGCCACAAACGAGGGAACATCTCGCTGCCATCGACACGCTAGGGCTCAAGAATCTCATTATAGTACAAAACAAGATTGATCTCGTAAAGCGCGATGATGCCATCAGGAGCTATAACGATATAGTAAAGTTCATCGATGGCACAGTCGCGGAGGATGCCCCCATCATACCTGTCTCAGCACAACACGAGGTCAACATAGACATGCTTCTCCAAGCCATACAGGAGTACCTCCCCACCCCCGAAAGGGACTCCAATAAACCCGGCCGTATGCACATAGTTAGAAGCTTCGATGTCAACAACCCGGGGACAATGATCGATGACTTGACTGGAGGTGTTCTTGGCGGCAGCATCTACCGGGGCAGCTTCAAGGTGGGAGATGAGGTCGAGATCAAGCCCGGCCTACCCACGAGGGATAAAAATAAGCTGAAGATGAGGGAGCTCGTCACAGAGATTACTAGTCTCCACATTGGCGGCACCACCGTTGATGAGGCGATTCCAGGTGGTTTAGTTGGCGTAGGAACCCTACTCGATCCGAGTCTGAGCAAGAGCGACGGTCTCGTCGGAAGTCTACTCGGAAAACTCGGAACTCTCCCATCTGTTCAGGATGAACTATCGATGAAAGTCAAGCTCTTCGGTAGTGTCGTTGGAAGTAAGGAGCAGGAGAAAGTGGCGGCGATCGCCAAGGGGGAGAAACTTCTCCTCAACGTTGGCACAGCTAAGACAATGGCGGACGTCACGCTTGTCAAAAAGGATTATCTCGAAGCTAAGCTCAGCATCCCCATCTGTGGTGAGGAAACTGACAGGGTGGCACTCAGCCGCAGAATTGATGGGCGCTGGCGCCTTATTGGAGCCGGAGCCCTGAGTAACTGATGATCCACAGAGAACCCATTATGGTACTTTTGGACACAAATTTCTTGATGATATCAATTAGATTTGGCGTTGACATCGAAGCCGAGTTAAAGCGTGTCATCGAGACTTCTTTCGAGTTAGCAACAACCACAGCCGTTGTTGAGGAACTCAGGAAACTTAAGAATCTGGTTAAGCCGGGTGAGCAGAAGGAGATTGAGTTTGCATTAACTTTAGCAGGTGGGATTACCCTTTTGGATGTCCATCTCGAACCTGGTGAGGAGGTAGATGATCAACTTATCAGGCTTGCAGCCTTTGGTGGTTATGTGGTTGGCACCACCGATGCAATGCTAAGAAGGAGACTTAGGGAACGAAGTATACCGGTTGTATATCTCCGTCAGAAGCGACATCTAATAGTAGATGGTTTGATCAATCGTTGACCCCAATCATCAATGCTTTTCTAGAATGATGCAGTAGCCAGAGAATTCAATTTGTTTCTCATTTTTCATATCGATCAAGTTCATTTTTCATACGCCCCTAGCAACGATGTTATTCATCTGTACCATATTTGATTAGTTACCATACTCTTCTTTTCTTTCACCCTTGTCCCCTAGTTCAAAAGTGCACCCCTATACATTTATTAGGCCGTAGACTTCTCTAAGGTCTTCGCATAGGAGAATCCGTCAATGTACCGGCACCTCGAAGAGGCTTGGAAACGTCCGGCGAAGAGCTACGTGCAGGATCTCATGCGCCAGCGCGTCGTCGCTTGGAGGCGGCAACCCGCCGTCAATAGAGTGGATAAGCCAACGCGTCTAGACCGCGCCCACAGGCTCGGTTACAAGGCCAAGAAAGGTATAGTGGTGGTACGAGTACGCGTCCGCCGCGGTGGTGCACATAAGCTCAGAGCCGTCCTCGGCCGTAGGCCGAAAAAGATGGGTGTAACTAAATACACCCCCGCGAAGAGTATTCAGTTAATAGCGGAGCAACGAGCTTCGAAGAAGTATCCTAACCTTGAGGTACTCAACAGTTACTGGGTTTGGCAGGACGGCGTAAATAAGTGGTATGAGGTCATACTCCTCGACCCCGCAAGCCCCCACATTAAGGCTGACAAGGACCTTAATTGGGTCACAAGAAAGTAATACTATCCGATGTAGGAAACCATCTATTAATTTTCTAATTATAATCCTGCTTGGCATAGTTACCTTTAATTGGTTTCATGCCGAGAAACATTACATTGACGTCGTTTCTAAATATCATCCATGTGTACTTAGCTATCCCAAGCTTCTGAATACGTCGAATAGAATAGTCGACCTGTATCTTGTCATCCATCGCCATTTTACCATGCAGTTTCAGCCTCTTGGCAAGCTCAATATCGTCTGAGTAGGCGAGGTCTCTGTAGCCTTTAACCTCGAGGAAGACATCCCTTCGGAAGGCTGTGTTCGCCCCACAAAGATGGTGGTAGCCAACTAGAGATCCAGCCTTGCGGAGGCCGTTAGCGACCTTGAATGCGTAATGATAGGTTCCTGCTTTGAACCTCTGCATGTCTTTAGGGATCATGGGGTCTAGGTATCCTGTGACGGCGACTATCTCATCGTCACTGAAGTCCTCGAGTATAGTTAGAAGCCAGTTCTCGTCAGGGAGGCAGTCGGCATCGGTCGTAGCAATTATGTCTCCCCTTGCGACTATTACGCCATCGTTCCGAGCGCCTCCAACTCCTGAGCTACTCTGCTGGATGACTAAGTCAGCATACTTTGAGGCTATCTCCCTCGTCTGGTCCTTACTGTTTCCGTCAACTACGATGATTTCATACGAATCACGTGGTATGCTCTGCATAGCAAGGGCCCGGAGACAGCGTTCGATGTTCTTCTCCTCATTATAAGTTGGTACGACTACTGTAATCATTTTCTATTTTCTTCCTCCGCCGCCCTCTTTCCAGAGAGGATAGCCTTGTCCATGTTGAGGTACTCCCACTCCCCGAACCGTCCCATGGAGGAGACTCCGAGGGATTTCAAGTATCTCAGTATTAGATTAACGTTTCCCTTGTGCTGGAGGTCGTAGACTACATACGCATATTTGAAGTTTAGAAAGTCAAAGACCTCCAATTCGTCTTCTTCGCGGAGTATTCCTGCGTGAATGAGCCCCTTCTTAACCTTTTCCTTAATAGCTTCTGGGTCGGGCTTAACTCCCCTGTAGGTAACTTCAACCACAATGTTACTCTTACCTTTGGGCGAGGTCTCAGGTGAGAGATTCATTGGAAAGCTGATCCTGTTGAAAACATACTCCTTCTCGGGAAAGTAGAGCCAATGTTTATCGCTGATGGCCTCACGGTTCACACCGACGTTGAAGCAGATTAGGCTGTTGTAGACTAGCCTCTCGGAAGCTTTGATGACCTCCTCAGGGGAAGACCTGATCATCTTTACGAGTTCTGGTAATGGAGCGGAGGAGAGCACTCGATTCGCTTGGAGTATCTTCTGCTCTCTGTTTCTTGTGTAGAGCACGTTGATGAGCTTCCCGCTGGGGCGTATCTCTAATACATTCGAGTTTAACGATATGTCCTTGACTCTCTTGATGAAGGCGTTTGGAATGGCTCCTATGCCACCAACTCGGGGGTAGAGAAAGTAGGCGTTGGGGCCATAATCCCTCTCCAACTTTCCTTTTGCGCCCTTAACCATGTCCTCAACACTCGGTGTTGGGACTCTCCCTGCCACCCATTCAATGCTCATTTCCTCAAGAGGATACTTCCAAACCTTCTCATTGTAAGGAACCATATAGTGCTTGGCGACGCCATCCCCCATTGTGGCCTTAATCCACTCCATGAAGTTCCGGGGCTGCATATCTAGTCTGTGACGTGCGCCATCTATGCACGCATCGATTATTTGTTGAGGCAGACCGTATAGGTTTACCTCGAATGGGTACTCTATGTATGAGCCGTGAAGATAGATGTAGGCGCGTCGCCTCTGTTTTACGAGGTCACCATTAAGGAGCTCGTTTACTAAGCCATTGACGTACTTGCTCCCAGAGAAGAAGATGTGGGGGGCGAGGTCGAATGTGTAACCCCTTGTGGTGATGCTACGGCAGAGGCCACCGACCTCTCCCTCCCGCTCTAGAACTATGTAATCGCCACCCGAATGGTAAGCAGCGCTGAGCCCGGACAGACCCGCCCCAATTATTACTCTCATACACACCTACTCAGGAGGTTAATCTCTCCCCATGTCGACTCCTATTAAACTTGGCTAGCGTTAATATATCCTGCGTTATAAGGAATTGGAGGATCAACCGAGTGTTTTTATTAATTTCTCAGCGACTATTGTACTATTCCCTAGCTGCGCCTCCTTCGACTCTGCGCCTATATGGGGGGTGCAGACGACATTTTCCATCTTAATGAGGTCGAGGTTCCTTGTGGGTTCCTCTTCGTAGACATCTAAAGCTGCACCGGCTAGGTGTCCCGTTTTTAAGGCATCGATTAGGGCTTTTTCCTCGATGATGCCCCCGCGGGCAGCGTTAATGATATACGAGCCCTTCTTCATCTTGGCGATGGTTACGGCATTGAACATATACTTGGTCTGAGGGAGTAGTGGGACGTGCACTGTGATGATGTCAGACTCTGTGAGGAGCTTATCTAATGGTACTGCCTCTGCCCCAGCCTCTTGGACTAGGTTCATCATCTTATCTATTAAAACGTCGTAGCAAAGGACGCGCATACCAAGTGCCTTAGTCTTCTTCCCGACTAAGAAGCCGATCCGGCCAAAACCGACGATGCCCATTGTCTTACCACTGAGCTCGAAGCCGGTGAGCTTATTCTTCGCCCACTCGCCACGCTTCATAGAAGCGTCACCACGGGCGATGTTTCGGCTAAGGCTAAGCATGTAGCCGATGACTAGCTCAGCGACTGCATTGCTCGGTGCCTCGGAGCTGTTGACCACTTGGATGCCGAGGGTTTTTGCTGCTTCAGAATCGACATTGTCGAGACCGACACCGCTTCGTGCAATTATCTTGAGTCTTGGCTTTCCAGCCTGTAGGACCTCCTTGGTGACCTTCGTTCTGCTCCTCACGACGAGGGCGTCGTAGGCAACTGCTGTCTTTACGAGGTCGGCGCCGGTTATATCCGTCTTAAGATCAACCTGGTAACCGGCCTCCCTAAGCATTTTGACCCCAACTTCATCAATTGGATCACATACGAGCACCTTAACGTCCTTCATCTCATCACCTTGACTTCGCAGAGACTATCTGTATTACATCTTTGTCCTTGAGTACTTTAGCTTCTCCCAGGCGCATCTTTGTACGGGCATCAACGGCGAATAGGAAGCTCTTGGCTAGGTCAGTATGTATGATTCCGGCAAACTGGCGGGCGGTGGTTCCCTTAGGTACAAGGAAGCAGTCTGGGAGCACACGACCTTTACTGTCTGTGAGCTTCTCAGCGTCCTCTACAGGAAAGACTGCTATCATGTCGAGTAGGTTGTAAAAAGCTTCATTTATCGCGTCCTGGACTCCGGTTCCACCCCACTTCTTAAAGACCTTCTCACGTATGCTCTCCAGTGCATTGAGCTGGTTGGTGTTAAGCTTCTCGGGCTGAAGAACGTTGAAGTCTTTATCTCCTGGTGTATACCTAATGAGTCCGGCCTCGGCTGCCCGACGTAGAGCAAGTTCCGCTTCGGCGCATGTCGGGACGACCCTATAGCCTGCTGCTTTGATCCTCTCAACATTGTGTGAGGCAGGCTCCCTGTCGGCCTTATTTGCAGCCACTATGAGGGGCTTCGATGCCTTTCTGAGCTCGGTGCAGAAGATATGTAGCTCGGTCTTCGTCCACTGAGCGGCCTTGAATGGGTTTAGTTTCGCCCTTTCGCAGGCGTTCTGTATGTGACTGCTTGTTATACCTAGACCATTTATCTTCTCATCTATGTGCTTCCATATCTCTTCATGCTTCATCTCGGCTGTGCGGGCGAGGCGCTCCCAATCTTTAATTACTATACCAAAGAGCCAGGCATCAAATTCCTCTTCGAAGAGCTTTATGTCGTCAATAGGGTCGTGGGCGCCAGGGGCACAGCTCTGACCCGCTTCGTCTGTACTGCCGGCTGCATCGCACACGACAATGAGGGCGTCGGCTCGTCGAACCTCGTCGAGGAATTGGTTACCTAGGCCCTTTCCATCATGGGCACCACGTATGAGACCAGGGGTATCTATGAGGTCGATTGGTACGAGCCGGATGCCGTCTACGCATGCACTGTTGTTGGGGTCATCTTTGACGTGGAATTCCCGGCAGACGCACGGGGTGCGTAAGTAGCCTACTCCCCTATTGGCTTTGATTGTTGTGAATGGGAAGTTGGCTATCTCAACTGGTTTGAGAGTGGCAGCGGCGAAGAATGTACTCTTGCCAACATTTGCCTTACCTACGAGTCCTACGAGGGGTGGCATGTTTACCTGTAATGCTGGGGAGTTTCAAGTCTAAAACCCTTTTCAGCGCTGGCAAACTTTTGCTAATGTATAAATAAAAAATGTGTTTTTTTTTGATTTGCCATTATAAACGGGCGAATTCTCCACCCATTTAATCTATAAGAAGTATTCCCTTCTGTCTAAGTTCCTCGACCTGCCCCTGCGTATAGCGCCAAAATATCTCGCCACGCTCATTTGTCTGGAAGTCCCAGGGGCTGACTAGGACGATATCGCCCTCGCGTATCCATGTGCGACGCTTCATCTTGCCCCTGATGCGGCAGATGCGCACATTGCCATCTTGACACTTTACACTGACCCTATCGAAACCGAGCATCTTCTGGGCTATCCCTAAGACATCGTTCTTCGATGGTAGGACCATCGTGTGAAGATTCTTCTCGCTTAGTACTTTCTTCTTTCCCAATAACCGACCTTCTTAGGTCTTTGGGGACAGCGTGGCTTAAAAAGTGGCCGATGATCAACTCCCGAAGTGTTTTTTTGGCGTCTTTGGCTATAAATGAATAGCGACTTAGTTAGTCACCGGTTTGAATTGTTTAAAAGTTCCGTTTTGAGCTTCGACTTTTCGATGTTGAGACTGTCAATTCGCTCCCTATCGCCCCTCATTCTTTCCTTGTAGCGGGCAATATACTCCCCCATTTCTGGGCTGTTTTTCCTGATCTCAACGGTCCTGTCAAGGTCCTCGGGGGAGCAAACAACTATCCTCCCGCCACCACTTCCGAAGTGCTCGAGCGCTTTAAGATCCCTTCTCGTAATGAGATAATTCTTGCTGTGCTCAATATCATTTATATTAGTTTCAATCTCAAGTATTCTAAGAAGGATTGCTCTTCTCTCTGAGAAAGACATCGATATATAATATGTAGCCGATGCTTATAGGTCTTTTAAACGCCATGCACTGCCACATTTTGGGAGTGTCTATTTCATTTTTCGTAGTCGCCGGGCTTTTTTCGGGGACCGAAGCTACGAAGCCCTTCCTCGCTGAGCTGCTTTCTGAGTAACATGGCCTCCTCACTAGCAATCTCACCCCTCTTCTCGAGGTAGTTTATTATCTCCTCAGCCTCCTGTAACTTTCTACATCTTCTTATAAAATCGATGGCTCTGGGTTGATAGCCGGCATATTTCCTGTCCTCCTTGTAGCTGGGCTCAGTGGATGGTGTGGGCTCGTTAATCTTGTTAAGGTCAACCTTTGAGGCATCTGTCTCGATCTCCTCAGCAATGTGGGGGAAGAGCCTTTTGAAGTCCTTCTTCTCCATCGGGCTAAGACCCTGTCGGCCCTGTTATTTAATTTGTCTTAAGCTTCTCGCGTATGCCCTAGGATGTAAGGAGAATGCCCTCTGGAACGTCTTTCTCGACTGTAACACCGGGGGCTATCCATGCACCAGAGCCAATGATGACACCTGGGTGGATACTGACATTTATGCCAGTTTGACAATCGTCCCCCATGACTGTGCCGAGCTTTCGAAGTCCTGTGTCGATGCGCACTCCTTTGATGGTCATCTTAATGTTCTTGTGGTCGAAACGGAGATTTGCTGTTATTGTTCCTGCACCGAGATTACAGCGCTCCCCGATTATAGAGTCGCCCACATAGCTAAGATGGGGGACTGTGGCCTTCTCCAAGAGGATTGTGTTCTTGACTTCGCAGCTTGCACCGACTCGGTTGCCACCGACGAGGGTGGTGCCCGCACGGATGTAGTTGTTTGGTCCGACGTCGGAGTCTGGGCCTATGTAGGCGGGGCCCTCGATATAGACGCCGCTTCTCACCCTGGATGTGGAGGCGACATAGACAGGTCCCTGGACATGGACGCCCTCCTCGACTATTCCCTCTATCCTCGATTCGAGTCTGGAGAGGGCTCTGGTGTTTGCCTCGAGGACGTGCCAAGGGTGACCGATGTCAAGCCAATCAACATCGTCGAGCATATGGACGCGTGCTGAAACGCCGGAGGCTATTACGTGGTTCACCGAGTCAGTGATCTCGTACTCTCCCCTTGGACTGATCTTTGTTGCCTTTATAGCATCAAATATTTTCTCTGGAAAGATGTAGATGCCCGCATTAGTGACGTTGCTGGGTGCACTACTTGGGGAGGGCTTCTCTACGATACTTAAGACCTTATCACCCTGAAGCTTAAGTGCACCATAGAGATAGGGGTCCCTTTCCAAACCCGTGACTGTTAATTCGCCAACTCTATGTGCTCTCACTACCTCGCTGATAATGCCCGGGCTCAGGTAGAGATCCCCGTTTATGCCTAGAAAATCATCCCCCGCGACGAATGCCTCCGCGTACCGGAATGCGTCGGCAGTACCTTTCATCTCCTTCTGAGTCACGTAGGTTAGTTTTAAACCAAGTTCGGAACCATCACCAAACCTCTTTTTGGTCATGTCCTCCAGATAATTGGTGATGATAAGGGCCTCCTCGATCCCCGCCTCGGCGATTCCTCTGAGAAGCCACTCTAGTTGTGGCCTTCCCGCAATCGGTATTAATTGCTTTGGCCTCGTCGATGTGAGAGGTCTAAGTCTCTCCGCCTTCCCCGCTGCTATCACTACTGCCTTCACTTGGATACCTCCATTACGAGCTTCCTTCCACGTTCAAGAAGAGATGCGGTCGAATTCTCATCTCTGCCCTCAGCAGTGAGCCTTATGATAGGTTCGGTACCGGAGGCGCGTATAAGTATCCATCCCTCGGCCAGTTGAAGTCGGACGCCATCCACTCGGTTCACCTCTGCCTCATTGAAGATCCGCTTGTAGTTCTGCTCAACCCCCTTCATTACCAGAGACTTGTTCGGGACTTCAACCTTTGTGCTCTTGATCGGGTACTCTGGAACATTCGAGACGAACTGTGAGAGAGTCATTTCATGTTCCTCAAGTGCTTCAAGAAGCTTGAGAGCGCTGAGGATTCCGTCGGGGCACATATGCACATCGGGGAAGACCCAGGCCCCAATTGGCTCACCACCGAATACTGCTCTCCTTCTCTCCATCTCCTCGGTTATGTAGGCGTCTCCGACCTTGACACGTATCACTTTCCCACCTTCTGCCTCAACTACGTCTTCGATGCACATTGAGGCGCCGACATGAGTTATGACAGTACCTTTTCCTTCCTTTCCGATTACGTGACCGGCGTAGGCTGCGAGAATCCTGTCCCCACTCACTGGGATACCCTTCTCGTCGACCGCCATCATCCTATCACCGTCTCCGTCAAATCCGAAGCCAACTTCCGCCTCGGTCGCCTTTATGTAGGCACCGAGTCTGTGAAGGTTCTCGGTGGTCGGCTCGGGATCACCAGCGGGGAAGTGGCCATCGGGGTTGCCATTGATTAAGGTTGCATGTATCCCGAATACCTCAAAGGCTTCAGCTGCTATAGTTCCCGTTGCTCCACAGAATAGATCACAGGCGATCTTCCATTCCTTACTAAGTTCCATAACATCCTGCAGGGCGTCTAGGTACATCCATGCGGCCTCGGTTGAATCAACCGATCCAATGCTATCCCATGGGGCGTAGTCGACCTCTCCACTCTGCATGAGGGTCTCAACTTGGGCCTGTTCCTTCTCTGTAAAACTCATGCCACGGTCGTTGAAGACTTTAAGGCCATTGTACTGTGGCGGATTGTGACTCGCGGAGATTGCAATACCAGTGTTCACCTCAAGTCCTCGAGTGAGCCAGGCGATGACTGGTGTAGGTAGCAAGCCGACGAGCTTCACATCTCCACCGCAGGCTGTGATACCAGCGGATAGCGCTGCCTCGAGCATAGGAGAAGTGATTCGGGCGTCTCTTCCCACGACGAACTCCCCCCCTTCATGGATTGTGGCGAGGGCTGACCCAAGCTTCTGGGCTAATATTGGGGTGATCTCGGTGTTTGTGACACCACGTATTCCTGAAGAACCGAATAGATTCAGCTAGAGCGCCTCCGAGGGACGAATCTTCTTAATGGGTTAACTCTCAAAAGTCTTTCCAGCTCCGGGAGCATGATACCACGTTTAATGTCACCATAAATATCGCAACGGTTCTCCGTATATCCAGCGGGATCTCTGACAACGACCTCCACTTCATCTTCCCCGACCTCCAACTTGAAATGGTAGGCATAAACGCCATTCTTGAAATTGACCTCCCCCTTCTCCTTGATCCTATACTCCTTTAGGGAGTTCTCGACATCAAGAGGGCTCCGAGCGAGGGCAACTATGTCTATGTCGCTCCCCTTTCGGGCAGTTCCCCTCCAGACGCTCCCGATGAGGCGAGGAGAGAAAGAACTTAGATCCCTCATCACTCTAAGGGAAATTTTCCTCATCTCCTCGAGGCGCTTCTGTCTCTCCCCTCCCTCTGCTTCATCAGCGAGACGATCAAGCTCCACAGCAACCTCAAAATTACTAGGTATCGACCTCATCCCGAGACTCGAGGCAGCCATCCCCTTTGCTTGTATGTACTCCTCAGCTGCTCCTATGTACAGAAGTCTCGCCGCTTCCCTAGCGATAATTGATCTCTCGCCCAATTCAATAAACAGAAACTGCATCCAGAGATTAAATCCCTCTCCTGTTACGTCGTGAAAAAAAATGTCTACTTATTGTCTTGTAAAACCTTCTTAGTTACAGTAAGAAGACTATTCGGACTTACAGGCTTCATAAGGACTTCCTTTACATCCATTGGCTCACCTTTAAGTCCCTCTGCGAGTTTTTCGTAGCCGGTTATCATGACTATCTTCGTCTTCTTACCCTGCTTTTTCATAATGCGGGCAACTTCGTCCCCATTGATGTCGGGGAGCTTTATATCCAGAATTATTAAGTCGAAGTCCCGGTCCTTAGTCTTGTGTATCGCCTGCATACCCGATGCAGCGATCTCCACATTATAGCCTACAGTCTCCAGGATGACCTTGAATGTCTCGGTGAGGAACTCATCGTCATCGACTATCAAGATACTGGACTTGTCTGAGACAATATTTTCAGCTTGCCTTTTCGCCTCCTCTATTAGAGTTTTATCCTCTGGCTTGACCTCTCCCGATTCAAGCCTTTCGGAGAGCTTTTCGAGTCTTTGGGTTATCTCGTACAAGCTCTCTTCATGCTCCTTTAGTATACTTATGAGGAAGTCAAGGACGTCTATCTTCTCCTTCAGAGACATTACTAAGATCGATATCATTAAGACGTTGATGATAAAAGCCGTTGTGGTTCCCTGATTCATATTTTTTATATAGATTTTTGTGTTTTTAACGTGTTTTAAGCATTTTTTTTAAGCAAGAAGTTAGGTTTTTGGTCCATAATTCTAAGCGAGTTAGTCTTCGGTGAGCCTCTTGATATAACACAGATTTACGTCGCTTCCTCTACTTCAACTGATAATTACTTAAGATGGTCCTAAATGTTGAATGCTGAATTTTTTTGACTAATACTGTCCTCGAAGGATGAGGGCTTCATATTGGCTGGATTATAAGTCGGTCACGCGCGCATCTTGTCCACCTTCCTCTCACATTCTTTTGTTGTATTCAAGTCACCCCACCATCTGCCTTTAAAAAATAGTTTCAGGAGTATCTGCACAGATGGATTTGGTAAATCATATGTATATTATTGGCTGATTGGGAAAACCTTATGTTTGCGCCACATCAAGCATGTGTTCAATATGCCTAGGAGAGGTAAAGTCGAGATATACATAGAAGTCCTCGAGATTATAATGAAAGGTGAAGCCAAGCCCACGAGGATAATGTATAGTGCTAACCTCTCCTGGAAGGTTTTTCAAAATATTCTCAACAATCTCATTACTCAGGGCTTAATAACTGAGAATGAGGAGCAGGCTGGGAAGGAGAGAGACGTCAAAAGATATGAGATTACAGAGTCGGGGATGAATGTCCTAAAGTATTTCCGTAAGGCTACGATGGCCCTCCCAAAATAGGGGTCTCGTTTATATCATCTCTGCAGAGTATGCGTGTCGATGGATATCTCTGGGCGATTGGATGCTGGTTTCCTTTTTAAGGAAATCAACGATGTTTTCAAGAAATATGGTGTGGGGAAGGGCGTAGGCTTCGTCCCGGATAGGCTTGAAGTTAAGCTGGAGCGTGCTCCCTCGGGCTCTTTTTCACTTGTCTACCGTGAGTTCTTCGGGTACCTTCCTCCAGAGGTTATGGAGATTGCTACCGGGAATGCTGTCGAGTTTCTCTCGGGGATGGGGGTCCCTCGTGAACGGATCAGATCTCTCGACGCAGGCGTTGAAGTCACCATTGGGGGGGACGCGAGGATCGCCTACTTCCCGATCCTCGAGATGCTCATCCAGGACCGGGAGGTAGCTAGGAACTTGGAGATAGCATTCGACTCCATGAAGGGCTCGATTCGCAGCTTAATGGAGCTCTTCGACTTTGCTTGGGAATGGGACTCCACTTCTGAAAATATGTGGAGAAGCAACGTCGCCAAGCTCAACGAGATAATCGAGGAAAACCCGGGGATGCAGAAGGAAATCGAGGAGATTGTGAAGAGGCATAGCGCTTCCGTGGGTGGTGACGCGAGCGCGCGCTAGTGAATAGTCATCCATTGATTTTTCACACCTTTAGTCATGTAAAGAATGTTTAACTATGGTTGGGAGCAGTACAGCTTTCGATAGGTATCTGTTGTCTCACCAGATAATGGTTTAAGGTTGATCTCTTAAAGGCAATCTTATCGGACCACCCATCTTCGGTGGATGGTGGATATGATGGGCTCTTAGCCCTCAGCTGGTGGTTCCTCACCTCCTCAGCTCTAAACTCGATTATTCTACTCCTATTTATTCAGGAGAGCAAACATTTACTGATTTGAAAAATGCTTCTGGTGTAAAGAACTCCTTTTTCTAAAGGTTTTTATCGGTATCCCTCACGATGCAGTTGAAGGTGGCGGGAATAGATCCACTAATCTGCCTGGGGATCGAGTCTACTGCAGACAACCTAGGAGTAGGCATAGCATCAAGCGACGGAGAGATTCTAGCAAACGAGGTGAAGGTGTATGTCCCCGACCTCGGTGGCATCCACCCACGCGAAGCAGCACGCCACCACTCCGACAACATTGGTGCTGTCATTGCAACTGCGCTTGAAACGGCGCAGGTCACTGCTAAGGACATCAACTTCGTATCATTCGCTCAAGGCCCTGGCCTAGGCCCCTGCCTACGCACAGGCGCAACATCGGCACGTGCCCTCGCTAGCTACCTAAAGGTACCCCTAATAGGTGTTAACCACTGCGTAAGTCACATCGAGGTTGGGCGCCTTGCCACAGGTGCAAAGGACCCTCTTACACTATATGTCAGCGGAGGAAACACTATAGTTTCTGGTTTTGAGTCTGGGCGTTATCGCGTCTTTGGGGAAACCCTTGACATCGCCATTGGGAACTGCCTCGATACCTTCGCCCGCCTAGCTGGTCTAGAGTACCCAGGTGGCCCCGCCATAGAAAAATTAGCCCAGCAAGGGTCGAAGCTAATCCCTTTACCTTATGCCGTCAAGGGGATGGACATGAGCTTCAGCGGCCTCTTAACCGCTGTAAGCAACGAGTTCAAATCTGGTAAGCATAGTATCCCAGACCTATGTTATAGCCTGCAAGAGACTGGTTATGCAATGCTTGGGGAAGTGACTGAGAGAGCCCTTGCCCATACGAAGAAGCCTGAACTACTCCTCACCGGCGGAGTCGGCGCCAATAAGAGGCTCCGTGGAGTCATCAAGGAAATCGCGGAGGAGCAGGGTGCTCAGCCCTACTATGTCCCCATTAGTCTCGCTACCGATAATGGCGCTATGATAGCATGGACCGGAATACTCGCTTTCACACACGGCATAAGGACCCCCATAGAGACTAGTTACGTTGACCCTAGGTGGAGGCTTGATGAGGTGGAGATACCTTGGCGTTAACTCTCATCGCAAAGGGTGCCGAGGCGGATATCCTCATTGATATCGACTGGAATGGCAGAAAAGTCCTCCTCAAGCGCCGCGGTGCCAAGAAATATCGACATCCTCAGATAGACCGAGATATTCGCAGGTACAGGACTCTTCATGAGGCCGACCTCATACACCGTGCTAAAGAGGCTGGGGTTCCCACCCCTCTCATCTACCAGCTCGACCCTGAGGGCGCCACCATCGTCATGGAGTTCGTTGAGGGGGAGAAGGTTAGAGACGTAGTCCCCAAGTTGAGTCTTGAGGAGAATCGCGCCCTCTTTCACCTAATCGGAGAGGAGGCCGGAAGACTCCACAATTACTCGATAATCCATGGTGACCTCACAACCAGTAACATGATAAAAACCGGGAACCGTGTAGTCTTCATAGACTTCGGCCTTGGCGAGGTCAGCAAAGAGGTAGAGAAACGCGGAGTCGACTTCAACCTAATGGTGAGGATGCTCGCCAGCACCCACTACACAGTCATGGATCCCCTGCTCGAGTCATTCAAAGATGGCTACCGAGCAATCATGGGCGCTGAAGCCGAGGAGATATTTCAGCGCGCCGACGATATTAGGCGCAGGGGACGCTACATTGACAAAGATTAAGATCTGGTTTGCTACCCGCAACAGTCACAAGGTCGAAGAGGCCGCTGAGATTCTCTCCCCTTACGGAATTACCCTCGAACACTATCCCCTGGAAAGAGTAGAGATACAAGCGGACGATCCCGCTGACATCGCTGCTTATAGTCTCAGTATAGTCAAGGAGAACCTACCCATCTGTGTTGAGGACGCAGGCGTCTCGATCGACCGCTTTGATGGATTTCCTGGCCCATACAGTAACTACGTCCTCAAACGCCTTGGCAACCCAGGTATTCTCAAGCTTATGGAGGGTGAGCAAAGCCGGAAGGCACATTATGTTTCAGCAGTCGCCTACCGAGATGAATCAGGTATCCACATCTTTCGTGGCATAGTCGATGGCTTGATCGCCCATAACATTCGAGGCACCCGTGGTTTCGGTTACGATCCAATCTTCATACCTACCGAGGGTGACGGGCGAACATTTGGTGAAATGGAGGCGGAGGAAAAGAATATGATCAGTCACCGTGCAAGAGCCTTCAGAGCCCTCGCTGAGTGGCTTACTAAAATTTAGTAAAGTTTTTTAAACCACTCCGATTCATACACTGACGCATTCCGGGTCACCCGGGTAGGCGAAAATCAACATGGTCGGTAAGTTGTCAAGTATGCGGGGGCGATCCCTCTCCCAGAGGCCCGTCTCCAAGAGGCCCCCAACCTGGGTGGTCTACCAGCCAGACGAGGTCAAGGCGCTTATAATCAATTTAGCTAGAGAGGGGCGTAAACAGAGCGAGATCGGAAATACCCTCCGCGACGAGCATGGCATTCCACTCGTGAAACCCATCGTTGGCTACGGTATACGCAAGGTACTAACAGAAGCTGGCCTAGCAAGTACCATACCCGAGGACCTCTACAATTTGATGGTCCGCGCCACAAGGATGAAGCGCCATATGGAGCGTAACCCCAAAGATTACGGAAACAAGAGAGGTCTACACTTAACAGAATCAATGATCTACAGAGTGACGAAATACTACAAGAGTAAGGGCGTTCTTCCGAAGGATTGGAACTATAGGGACGAGATCGTCACCATATAGTATGATCCGGCATGGAGTCAACTAAGGAATTTCTATCTTCCTTCAAACCTGCCGCCGAACTTTTCAACACACATATCCACCAAGGCTCATTCATCCACATCCTCACACATAATGACGCCGATGGCGTCGCCAGCGGTGGAATACTGAGTAAAGTCGCTCTTAGAGCAGGCGCACCCTTCAAGACATCGGTCGAGAAACGTCTCGATAATCAGATGCTCAAGGATTTAGCAGAGGAGAAACCATCCCTCATCATACTCACCGACTTTGGTTCCGGCTACCTCGAAATGGTGGGTAATCAACTACCGAACATAGATGTGATTATCCTAGACCATCATATGCCAATGGGAGAAGCGCCTACACGCGTCCTCCAGATCAATCCCCTCCTATTTGGCATCGACGGCTCCAGGGACATTGCCGCCTCCGGGGTATGCTACTTCTTCGCTAAGACACTTGACCCTAAGAACGTCGATCTCTCTCTCCTTGGCCTAGTAGGAGCCCTGGGCGATCAGCAAGACAAAGGGGAGAAGAAGAGTCTCAGAGGGGTCAACACACTCATCGAGGAGGAGGCTACAGCCGCTGGACTCCTCTCTAAGGATGTCGACCTCATTTTTTATGGCCACGAGACTCGCCCCATAGCCCGCGCAATCTCAAATACAACTACTCCCTTCATTCCCGGACTCAGTGGCAAAGAGGATAACTGCGTTGCCTTCCTCAATCACATCGGGGTTTCCCTCAAGACTGGCGATAGGATGAGGAGCCTCAGCGACCTCGACGAGGAGGAGAAAAAGAAACTCTTCTCAGCTCTCAGTAGCCATATGGTAGCCCAGGGCTGCGATACAAAGACCATCCACAACCTCATCGGCACCATCTACACCTTCAAGAGGGAAGAGGCGACGACACCTCTCCGCGATGGACGGGAGTATTCCAGCCTCCTCAATGCCTGCGCACGTATGAGGCGCCCAAGCCTAGGCATAGGCATCTGTTTGGGCGACCGGGGTGAAGCCATGAAGGAAGCAGAGCAGACTGTTGACGAGTACCGTCGCAGAATAGGTGGTTACCTAGACTGGGTCAGGGGCGGCGACAGAGTCAAAGAGCTTAACAGCATCTACGTCCTCAGCGCTGGCAACGACATAGACGAGAATATAGTTGGTGTCGTCTCTAGTATTCTACTTGGCCAAGGCATCCTCAAGAACACGAAACCTATAGTCTCCGCCGCCAACAGTGACGATGGCACCATCAAGATATCCTCACGAATAGCTGAGGGCACAGCTTACCTAGGCATCCACCTCGGTAAGATAATGCAAGAGGCGGCTATAGGGGTCAACGGCGCTGGCGGGGGGCACGACAACGCCGCCGGAGCATTCATACCCAAGGGCGTTGAAGACGAGTTCATGAGGAGGGTCGACGAGCTTGTCGCCAAAAAGTGGAGCGGAAGCTGAGTTAAAACTCCAGTATCCCGACGAGGAAACCGCAAGGGTTGTAGCTGAGGCTGTGAGTCCTGATAATTATCAGGCCCCCGAGGGGCTCGAACTCAAAATAGATCGGATAAATAATGAAATTACAGTTAATGTACGTTGTCCCAAAGGGGTGGGGAGCCTTATAACGACTCTCGATGACCTTCTCAGTTGTATTGGTGCAGCGGAGAAGGTACTCGACGGGCTCAGGTAGTGTCGCTGTTTTTAGAGAAAGGTATAAATTAGCGCCGAGCTGTTACTTGGTGCTGAAAATAGGAGAGACTCAAACGCTTGTCTAAGGCCGTCAAGGATAAATGGCGTAGGAAGGACTGGTACGACATCATCCTACCCCGCTACTTCGGCGAGACTAAGGTCGGAGAGACACCCGCAGAGGAGGAGGCCCTCCTCAAAGGCCGCGTCTTTGAGACAACACTCGCACAGATCACAGGCGACTTCAGCCAGGAGTACATCAAGATGTATTTCCAGGTAACTGGAGTCGAGGATCACAAGGCATCTACCATCTTCAAGGGCCACGAGTACCTACGTGACTACCTACGTAGTCTAGTTCGTCGCAGAAGCACCAAAGTGGACGGCATATTCCGTGTAACCACAACCGATGGCTATAAAGTAAAGATCATCGTCACAGCGATGACGCAGGTCAGGATCAAGACGAGTCAGGAACACGAGATACGTGCCATAATGACGACGATAGTAGACGAGAAGGCTAAGACACTCACTTTTGACCAGATCGCTCACGAAATGGTCCTTGGCAAGCTCGCGTCCGACGTCTACAATCAGGCAAAGAACGTAACAGCTCTCCGCCACGTGGGCGTCAGGAAGAGCGAGTTGATAGCCGCACCCATCGTTACACCAGTAGAAGTCCCAGTCGCTACCGTCTAAGACGGTACTGTTTTCTAGTTCGCATGCGTTTAACAGACTCATCAAAAAAAATTGAGCTAAGAAACTGAGAAAACAGTTGCCATAAAAAAAATTCAAATCTCTAGACTCCTAAAAATATGCTATTTCAATTGCGATTAGTAAAAAAAATATAATCTAACTTGAAACGCGCGCGTAAACTAGGCAACGTAGATGGCTGGTCTATATGGCTTGGCGCGGCTCGCTCTCTTCGCTGGGTCAACGATCCATGGGTCGCTTTCCCCTGAGACGGTGATATCACAGCCGAACTCTGCCCTCAGGAACTTTTCTGCATCTTGCAGGAGTGAAGTCTCATTGACGAAGCCCATCTCGCGTCGAAGCTTTAGGGTGGCATCGGGCATCTTCTTGACCTCCTCCACTAGGGTCCTAGCATAGGCTGGGACCTCCTTCTGCTTCATCTTCATCTCCTCGTCCTTGAAAGCCTCCCTGATCAGGGTTCCGATATCCACTGCGCCCTTTGCTTGCATCTCTATCGCCTTCTCTAACATCTTCCATTTCCAATTATCGGCAGTGTAGAAATGGATAATCTCAGGCTTGATACCTATAACCTTAGTAATGTTTGAGACATCCTCGGCGCAGGTTTTAATGATGGTCTCCAACTCCTCAGCGTCCTCTCTGATGAGCGTTCCATCGACCTCGGGCCAAGGCGCGAAGGCGACGAAGCCCTCATTACCCATTTGCTCCCAGATCTCCTCACAAATGTGAGGGGTGAAAGGGGCAAGCAATCTAACCTGCGTGTCTAGCACTGTCCACTCGACGTGGCTTATCGCATTCTTCCTCTCCACATGCTCCCTGTCAAAGGCTACTCTCTTCAGGTACCAGTCCATATCTCCCTCGATATCGTAGGTAGCAGCATGTATCGTCTTCCTGACCTTGAGTTCATGCATAGCCTCGGTTGCGTCGCTGATATGGCTCTGCAGCCTGCTCAGCATCCAGAGGTCTATCTCCTGCAGCTCATAGTCGCTGTCTTGCTTCTCTGAGACTATTCTCTGTGCGCGGATGTATAGGTTCTCGAGTAGCCCAATCATGCTCTTAGCGAGGTCTGGGCTGAAGTCTGCGTCCTTAAGCGGCTCCGCTGTGATCATGAGGCTGAGTCTCAGAGGGTCAGCGCCGAAGCGGTCTATGGCATTGACTAGGGGAATGATGTTGTTCATGCTCTTGCTCATTTTCGCACCCTCCATGAGGACGGAGCCATTGACGAAGATGCCCTGGGGCCAGAGTTCTCTCCCCCAGATAGCGTCGTGGATAAAGATCATGAAGGTCAGATGGTTAGGTATCAGATCCCTTCCACTGTGTCGGGCGTCCAAGGGGTAAAAGTAGCTGAACTCATTATGCAGCTCCTCAATTTTCTCCATCGGAATTCCCGTGGTTGCCTCGACCTTGATGGGCGTGCCTATACCGAGGAAGACGTAGTCCCAGAAGGCCTCAGTCAGCTGCTCTGGCTTTGGCTTGACCTCATTAATGCCCTTGATTACTGTATAGTACGCCATATAGATGGTGGAGTCTGATAAGGACTCGATGATCCAGTCTGGTGACCACGGCAGACGTGTACCCATCCCTGCCTTCCTTGCACATGCTTTCGCCTTCAGCCAGTCGACGACATTTAAAAATTCCTGCTTCAGCTCCCGAGGAACTATCTCCATCTCATCGATATTCTCTCGCGCTAGCTTCTTCCACGCCTCGTCGCCGTAGTT
The DNA here is from genome assembly GCA_050014495.1 of Bathyarchaeia archaeon. GTDB lineage: Archaea > Thermoproteota > Bathyarchaeia > TCS64 > TCS64 > UBA8941. Next base: position 86,063 of record JBEKDF010000001.1, on the reverse strand, counting down.
GATGAACCACTGATTCTCGAATATCTTGACAACGACATCTGTCCCGCAGCGACACTTGACGGGTTCTATCATTTCATACATCGTCGAAGCGTTTCCGTTGGCGATTAGGTCATTTTTGACAGCCTCCTTCGCAGCCTGTACGTTTAGGCCAACGTACTGGCCAGTATTTCCCCTCATCTTTCCGCTATGGAACTCGTCGCTGTAGATCTCCTTGGTCGCCTTTTCCAGGTCGGGGCTGCTCTGGTCTGTGATCTTCATCTTTTTGACGATGTCGATGGCGGGTGACTCGCCGTAGCCGGGTAGCTCAATAACACTGATTGGCTCAAGTAGTGAAATATCGCTCTGCTTGATGCTGTAGGCATTTGGGTTTGTCTTGACCTCGCGTTTCAGCTGCTCTAGGGCAACATAGTCGAATGGAGCATGTGCGGGGACGCTCATTACTACACCCGTAGCATTCTTAGGGTCGACGAAGGGCGCTGGTAGTATTATAATCTCTTTACCCGTTGCCGGGTTCGTCAATGTTTGACCGATGAGGCGGGACCCTTGGAACTCGGTCTCGACCTGGACCTTATGTCCTAGCATCTCGAGCTTCTTAGCAGCGTCAGCGCTCACAATCCATGTCTCTCCATCAACGTTAGCCTCGACATAGACCGCATCGGGGTTGAGCCACATGTTGGTGACGCCATAGATGGTCTCAGGGCGCAGGGTAGCTGCGGGGAAAACCGTGTCAACCTTCCTGAACTTTATCAGGGTGAATTCCTCGATCTCTGGCTCCTTGTCCCCGATTGTGTCGTGTTGCCCGACTGGGTTACCACAATGAGGACACCAACCGACTGGGTGGCTACCCTGTGTGATGTACCCCTTTTGGCGCAGCTTGGCGAACTGCCACTCTATAAATTTGCTGTAGTAGGGATCGACTGTTGTGAATTCCCGGCGCCAGTCGATGCTGTAACCGATCTTCTTCATGCCCCCCTTGATCTCGTTTGCGAAGTACGTCGCCATTGAGACAGGGGTCTCTAACTCGTGCAGCTTTGACTCAGGTATGCCGTAGAGGTTGAGGAAGGTGTCGACGAGGCTCGGGTCGTGCTCCTTGAGGCGCTCTACCATAGCGAATAGTGGTGTGCCTGTGAAGTGCCATGCCATGGGGAAGAGGACATTGTATCCCCTCATCCTCATGTAGCGGGCGTGTACGTCAGTCAGGGTGTAGGTCCTGCCGTGGCCAATATGCTGAGGCGAGTTGGGGTACGGATATGCAACGGTCAGGTAATATTTGGGCTTCTCCTGATCGGGGTCGGTCTCGAAGGCTGCAGCCTCCGTCCAGCGCCCCTGCCACTTCTGTTCCAGTGTTTTCCAGTCAACCATTCGGAGTAACCTCTGTTCTATTGTTTCCTTGGGTAGCTTCGAGAATAAAGGTTATGAGCAAAAAGAGTTGCACAGGTGCTGCTGTCCTCCCCCACTACCACGCATAGGCTTGGCGATCTCCTTGATGAGCTTACCTGCGTGGAGGCCTTGGCCTGTTGCCGGGTCCTCGACCTTTACGGCGATCCTCTTCTCCGATTCAATGTACATGACGGAGGCAAAGAGTGTCTCGTGCCCGCGATGGCGGTTCCCGATCTCGATGAAGTAGTCGGTCGCCACTCTGTCCCTTAGAAAATTGGCTTGACGCGCTTCGGTTATAGAATAATCCTTATTCGAAAAATTGGGGCTGTATCAATCGACAACCGCCCTGATTCTACGGACCCCGGCAGCGACCGCCTCCTCCTTCGTGATTCGGATCCTACCTATCTTGCCAGTCCGCTCGACGTGGGGTCCTCCACAGAACTCCTTGCTGAAGGCTCCTTCGAGGCTACCCCCCGTGTAGTAGACCTTTACCTTATCCCCGTACTTTGCCTTGAAGAAGAAGAGCGCTCCGGTCTTCTCCGCTTCGCTTTTAGGCATCTCGCGGCACTCTACCTTGACGTCCTGCTGGACGATCCTGTTGGCTATCTCCTCTACCTTCTTGATCTCCTCTTCCGTCAGCTTCCGGGGGAAGGTGAAGTCGAAGCGTAGCCGCTCGGGGGTGATGTCTGATCCCGCTTGCTTCGCCTCGTCTCCGAGAACTTCTCGGAGGGCAGCGTGCAGCAGGTGCGTCGCGGTGTGCAGGCGCGTCACCTTCTCCATCTCCGCCTGATCCTTCGCCTTCAGCTCCCCCGTGTCGAGGATTAGTCCGTGCCCTCCGAACTTTTTCTCCGCTCCAGCACGGGAGAGCTGTCTGTGAACGTCGAGCCTCTCCTCGAAAGCCTCACGGGTGAGGGAGGCTGCTTTGGCTCCCCCGAACTCCTTGATCACTTCGTATGGGAGCCCGAAGCTCTCGTAGAGCTTGAAGGCCGTGTCCACGTCCACGGTCTCATAGCGTCCCAGTTGGCGCATGCCCGCGGTGAAGGTGTTCCTGAACTTCTGGGATTCACCCCGGAACACAGCGAGTATCTTCTCCCTGTCGAGCTTGTACGTCCCAGCGTATTCGTCGCAAATGATCCCGAAGAGCCGCTCAAGGATCTCATCGGAGCCAGCACTCAGGTTGTTTACGTCTCCCTCATAGCGCCCAAGCATTCTCACATGGACGATCGACCTCCGCAGGAGCTTGCGGAGCATATACCCGCGATCCTTGTTCGAGGGCTCGACGCTATCGGTGATGAGGAAAGCCGCGGCGCGCACGTGGTCAGCTATGATCCTCTTGGAGCGCATTGCCTCGATGCCCCCTGGGAGCGCGTCGGTCAGGCACTTGAGCGTATCAATCGCGAACATGTCCGCGTTGCCGGTGACTGCCGCGCTTATCCTCTCAAGTCCTCCTCCAAAGTCAACATTCCTCTGGGGTAGCTTCTCGAATCTTCCATCGTCGGTCTTCTTGTACTCCATGAACACCGAGTTCCCAATCTCCATGAACCTACCGCATTCGCAGTTCGGGTGGCAGTGAGTCCCATACTTGGGGTCGTGGGGGGTGCCGAAGTCGTAGAAGATCTCCGAGTCGGGTCCCCCGGGTTCGCGGGCCGGCATCTTCTCCGGTGGGCCAGCCCGGCTCCACCAGTTCTTCATGCTATTATAGTAGAATATCCTACCGCCCCGCATACCTACCTCGCTTCCTCGGTTGGGGTCACCGATTTGGACGGCTTTCGCCTTAATGCCCACCTTCTTGAAGAGGCAGCGCCAGATCTCGACGGACTCGTCGTCCTTCGGGATCCCGTACTTCTTCTCTCCGGAGAAGACTGTGACGTAGAGCCGGGTCGGGTCTATCCCCAACTCCTCCACCAGAAACTCGAATACCCATGGAAGCTGTTCCGACTTGAAGTAGTCACCCAGCGACCAGTTACCCAGCATCTCGAAGAACGTCGTGTGCCTGTTGTCCCCCACCTCGTCTATGTCTTCTGACCTGAAGCATTTCTGTGAGTCCACTAGGCGGCTTCCGTAGGGATGAGGCTCGCCAAGAAGGTACTTGATCAGAGGCTGCATGCCTGATCCCGTGAAGAGGGTCGTCACGTCGCCTTCGGGTAGAAGAGAGGATGACGGGATCTCGATGTGTCCTCTCCTCATATAGTAGGCGAGGTATCGACTGCGGATTTCGTCAGAAGTGAGCATTATAGGAGAATGATGCAACATGGTCAGACTCCGGAAACTGAAATGTGAATAGGGGAAGAAATAGAATAAGGTTTAGGAGGTTAACCGAATAGAGCGCCCAGACCTTGAAGATCCTCTTCCTTCTTCTCCTCAACCTTTGGCTTCACAGCTGCCTTCTTCTCCTCCTTAACCTCAGCAGCCGGAGCGGCGACTGGGGCTGCGGCAGCGGAGAAGACCGGCGTTTTAAGGGCCTCGTCGATGTTGACCTCTGCGAGGGCAGCGACAAGAGCCTTGACGCGTACACCATCGGCTTGGACACCGGCGGCGTTGAGGATTGCGGTTACTGACTCCTCAGTGATGGGCTTCTTAGCGCTGTGGAGAAGCATAGCGGCGTACATGTACTCCATTATAATTACACCTTTTCTTGAACTGCTATGAAAAGGACAATGTATCCTCCTTTTAATCTTTCCTATACCGAAGCATCGTAGCGTGACAATCATTTAAGGGAGTATAAGCTCCTCTTGAATTGATTCCGATGGTTAAAAGTATATCAAAGATACCCTTCGAGAGACTCACGCCCTCTGGGACCTCCACTCTCAGCCCTTTTAACAAACCCATCGCCACCGTCAAGCTGGGGGAGGAAGTCGAAATAGAAACATGGGATGCCTTTGGGGGCTGTGTAAAGGAGGGGCAGACCCGTGCACAGGTAACAGAGAAGGGGATAAGGGTACCAGTAAATCCCATAACAGGCCCAATTTATGTCGAGGGAGCAGAGACCGGTGATAGCCTCACAGTGGAGATCCTTGGGATCGAGCTCCCCGACAATGGTACTACAACGATCAATCCTGGATTCGGCTCTTTAGAGGGTTGGCTCAACCTTATGACTCCTCGGACGAAGACCAGTGGGATCAGAGCGGGTAAGGTCCTTTACAGGACCGACCGTGGTAGGGTCATAGAAATCTCAGCAGACTCATTCATCGGAACTATCGGTAACTCGCCCGTTTACGAGGCCATAAATACACTAACTCCAGGCTCCCACGGCGGAAACATGGATTGCCCTGATATTAGACCTGGTAACACCCTTATCCTTCCAGTGAACCAGCCTGGTGCATTATTCGGCTTAGGTGACGTCCACGCTTTGCAGGGAGACGGCGAAGTCGGTGGCTCAGCAATCGAGATATCCGCTAAAGTTAGGCTAAGGTTCGGCCTCAGAAAGAGCTACTCCATAGCCTGGCCCAGAGTCGAGTCCGCTGAAGAGATCATGACTATCTGTAGCGCTAAACCCTTAGAAGACGCTGCACGGCTAGCCTACCGTGAACTCATCAAATGGATGGTGGTCGATTACGGCTGGACCCGGGACGACGCTTATATGTTCCTCAGCATAGCCTCGAAGTCGAGGATAGCTCAGATAGTAGACCCACTGTACACAGTAGTGGCTAAGATATCGAAGGCGTACTTGTAGGTTGATCTAATTGAACATGAAGTGTCCGAAGTGTTGGGGAACTATTATTGAGTTGGGCTTAGGTTCGACACCTATTCCATAATATCTTACAAGATGTATGTTTACATGGTCAGTATACCTAACAGTTCAGTCGCGTGCGCTAGTAGACGAGTATACAACCATGTGGCTGGTCGATAAAGAGTGAAAGTGTATGCAAATTAAATCACATCGACTGTACACTGGGAGATGGCCTCATCTGATCTGTAATTAAAAAGAATAATGCGCATCCTAGCCCTATTAGGCGCCCTCAGGGGTATAATGTGGCCGTGGCTAAACCTTTAAATTTGGAGGGTGTGGTTAACAGTTGCTAAAAAGCAGGGAAAGGCACATCTATATATGTCGGTCCCTGCACCGATAGAGTAGCATCTGGGAAAAGGAAACGAGATGACGACAGCTTACGACGTACCAGCGGACGTGCTCATAGGGAAACTTAGCGGCTACATCAAGGAGAACATCAAAGAAGTTACGCCTCCTGAGTGGGCAGCCCACGTGAAGACGGGAAGTCACGTCGAGAGGGTACCGCAGGTGCCGGACTGGTGGTACGTCAGGACCGCTTCCCTACTCAGAAAGCTCTATATGGAGGGTCCTATCGGGATCCAAAGGCTGAGGAAGGAGTACGGTGGTCGGAAGAGGAAGGGTGATTCACCAGCTCACCACAGGAAAGCTGGTGGTAGTATCATTCGCCTCTCACTTCAGCAGCTCGAGAAAGCTGGCCTCGTAGACAAGGTAGAAAAGTCTGGCCGTGTCGTCAGCAAGAAGGGGCGGAGTTTACTCGATGCTATGTCTACCCAGATAAAAAAGGACCTGGATAGGGAGAAGCCAGAGCTAAAGGCAATCTAGGCGTGGTCATAGATGTCGGGGGACGAAGAGCTTGAGAGGCTCAAAGCCCAGCGAATGGCCGAGCTTCAAGCCAGACAGCAGCAGGGTGCTGAACAGCAGCGAGCCGCAGCTGAAGCTGAGGCCCAGAAGCAGACGCTGATGCGTAGACTACTGACTCCCGAGGCCCGGCAAAGACTCGCAAATATAAAGATGGTCCGCCAAGAGTTCGGCAAGCAGCTCGAACTCGAGCTAGTCCAGCTAGCACAAACAGGCAGGGTTCCCCTCCCCATTACGGACGACCAGCTGAAGAAGCTTCTCGTCCAGATAGAGGGGCAACAAAAGAAGAGGGACATTAGCATAAGGAGAGTTTAACGATGGCAAGGAACAAGCCTCTAGCGTATAAGCTTCGCCTAATAAAGGCGGGAAAGTCCAGTAGGTCGGTTCCAGCTTGGATCATAGCAAAAACCAACGGTAAAGTACGCTGGAGCCCAAAGAGTGTGCGTGCATGGCGTACGAGGAAGCTCAAGGACTGATGAAACATGTCTGAGCAGGAACGCATCTATACGGTTCCTCTTAAGGAAGCATGGAACGCCCAAAGGTATAGGCGAAGCGAAAGAGCTATGATGGTACTCAAAGCGTTCGCTGTCCGTCACATGAAGGCGAAGGATATCAGCGTCGATACTACCGTCAACGAGGCTATCTGGGCGAGGGGAATAAAGAGCCCGCCTCATAAGATTAGGGTAAGGATGACGAAGGACGACGAAGGAATGGTCACCATAACAATGGCTGAGACGGAGGACGTAAAGCAGACGGAGGCTGAGAAGAAGGAATGAGCGATGTCAAGGTATTTCGTGTAAAGGGTGAGATAAACAAGCAGAAGTTCTTCGTTCCTATGGCTTTCAACCAGGAGATTAGAGCAGTGAAGATGGAGCACGCAGTCGAGCGGGTCTACGCCGAGATGGGTAGCCGCCATCGTGCTAAACGCAATCAGATAACCATTTTCAGCGTAGAAGAGGTCCAGCCGGAGAAGGTAGGGTAGAAGTTTGGCCTCCCAGAATAAAGAGGACCAGCTACGTAGGATTCTATATGAGTTACAGATGATGGAGAGTACTGCACAAGTCCTTCAACAAAGGCTCCAGATACTCACCAGCGTCCAGACGGAGCTGAGTGTGAGTCAGCAGAGCCTTAACGACATGAAGGCACTGCAACCTGAAACACCTATGCTTGTACCCATCGGTGGCGCGGCGTTCATTCATGCCAAAATGGGTCCTATTGATAAAGTGATAGTTGGCGTCGGGGCTGATGTCTCCATCGAGATGGAGCTCCCAAAGGCCCTTGATGACGTCAATAAACGTCTCGAGGAGGTTGAGAAGACACTGGCCTCCGTCGAAGAGCAGCTGGGGCAGGTTCTAGCCCAGATGCAGAGTCATCAGGAAGTCGGGAATCGGCTCTCGGCCGAGCTTCAGGGTGGGGCCGCCAATGTTCGATAGGCTCAAACAGGGTCTCAAGGGCATAGTTGAGAAGATTTCTAAGACGGGTTTAACCGAGAAGGACCTTGAACCTCTAGTCTGGGACCTCCAGATGCAGCTCATAGGAAACGATGTCTCTGTTCAGGTCGCGGAGAAGGTCTGCGAGGAGCTCAAGGAGCGCCTAAAGGGAGAGGAGGCTAACCGATTTGGAAGCAAATCTGACCTGGTTAAGAAGGCGCTCAAGGAGTCGATAGAGTCTGTAATGCAGACAGGGAAGGGGGTAGATGTCGTCAAAGCTGTCGGGGAGAGTAAGAGTCAAGGTCGTCCCTATGTCATTATGTTTGTAGGCATAAACGGCACAGGAAAGACCACGAGCATTGCCAAAGTCACAAGGCTACTCCAGAAGAACGGCTTCAGCGTTGTGATCGCCTCCGGGGACACATACCGTGCGGGGGCCATTGAGCAACTCGAGGAGCATGCGAGGCGTCTAGGCGTCAAGGTTATCAAGCATCAATACGGCAGCGACGCTGCTTCAGTAGGCTATGACACCATCCAATATGCCAAGGCAAGGGGAGTAGACGCTGTCCTTATAGACACCGCTGGGAGGATGCAGACGAACCGTAACCTGATGGACGAGTTGACGAAGATCAAACGCGTAGTCGGGCCTGATCTTACCATCATGATCATTGACAGTCTCATCGGGAACGACGCGACGGAGCAGGCCCTCAGCTTCAATAAGGCAGTTGGCTTCGACGCGGTCATCCTCACCAAGGTGGACGCAGACGCTAAGGGTGGATCTAGCCTTAGTGTGAGCTTTCTCACGGGGAAACCGATCATCTATATCGGTGTCGGGCAGGGATACGATGACCTACAGCCCTTCGATGCGGGTTGGTTCGCTGAGAAGCTCCTCGGAGATTCGTAAAGAATTTAAAGCTAGTGCACCCCTCAAAAGGGCGATAGCTCATGGGAATTAGGGAATTCATCGATAGCGCTAAAAGGCTTCTTGTTACGATCAACAGGCCTGACTGGAAAACTTTCAGCCAAAGCATGAAGATTGTGCTACTAGGCATCGTCATTCTCGGGGCTATCGGTTACATTATACGTCTCGTCGCTGTTGTCCTGCAGCCAGTCGGTTAAATAAGCCATTCCAAGTGGCTACGTTTTCTAGGTTCAGCAATATTAATATTAGCCATCCACTTACGCTTACGGTGCAACCGGACGTGGCAGATGTGCCAGACATGCCCCAGACCCAGCTTTACGCGGTGAAGGTCACAAACGGCCAGGAGAGGACAGTAGCTGATATGCTAGCCGATAAGGCGAAGATCGAGCATATAGCTATACTCGCCATACTCGCGCCGTCGGAGCTGAAGGGCTACATAATCGTTGAAAGCGTCAATCCTCACATGGTTGATGAGCTTATTCGGGGCGTCCGATACGCAAGGGAGCGCATCCAAGGAACCGTCTCGCCTCAAGAGGTCGAGCACTACTTGGAGACGAAGCCGGCAATTGAGGGCTTGGCTGAGGGCACCCTTGTGGACGTGGTAGCTGGGCCCTTCAAGGGAATGCAGGCGAGAGTGGTGCGCGTGGATACCTCCAAGGAGGAAGTTACAATCGAGATCTTGGAGGCGGCTTTTAGCCTGCCGATAACCGTTCACGCCGACTATGTCCGGGAGGTTAAAGGAGCTAACTAGGTTTGGTCGAGAAAAAATTCAACTTTATCGTCCCCGGTGGGGGGGCGACAGGTGGTCCGCCAATCGGTCCAGCGCTTGGCCCGATGGGCGTCAATATCATGCAGATCGTCGCCGAGATCAACAATCAGACCGACGAGTACAAGGGGACACCCGTTCCTGTGGATGTGTTCATAGATACTGACACTAGAGCGTTCACTGTTAAAGTCGGGATGCTCAGCACATTCGCTCTACTCACTCAGGCGGTAGGTATCCAGAAGGGCTCAGGAACGCCACACTCAGCTAAAGTGGGTGACCTGTCCTTCGACCAGCTCGTGGACGTCGCCAAGAAGAAGAGAGCGGGTCTCTACGCAGCTAACCTTAAAGCGGCGACGCGTGAAGTCCTCGGCACATGTCATAGCATGGGTGTTACGGTCGACGGTAAGTCCGCCAAGGAGGTCCAAGACCTCATAAAGAGCGGGGCCTACGATGCCCAGCTAAAGGAGAATTAAATATGTCACTCCAACGCAAGGATATTAACGAGGCTATCACAAAGGCGAGGCAAGCCTCTAAGAAGCGTCGCTTCGAGCAGACCTTCGAGTTAGCTATTAACCTCCGCGAGCTCGACATGAAGCGTCCCGAGAACAGGGTCAACCTACGTGTTCAGCTCCCCAACGGTATAGGTGGGCAGAAGGTCCTAGTTTTCGCAGGTGGCGATCTGGCCCTCAGGGCTCGCAGGAGCGGGGCAGACGAGGTCATCGAGCCAGCGGAGCTAAACGAGCTTGCTAAGGACAAAAAGGCGGCGAAGAAGAGACTCAAGGACTTCGACATATTCATTAGCGAGGCGCCGTTGATGCCGACAGTTGGTCGTGTAGCCGGACCCATCTTGGGCCCCCGCGGTAAAATGCCTACCCCAGTGCCGCCACAGGCACCAGTCGACAACGTCATAGAACGTGAGCGTCGGGCCGTGGTGCTGAGGAGCAGGGACAAGATGTTCTGCCACTGCATGGTAGGACGAGAGAACATGACGGACGAGCAGGTAGCCCAGAACATCGAAACTGTCCTAAACAACCTCGTAGGGGCAACGAAGAGAGGCTACGCCAACATCAAGAGTATCTACCTGAAGACGACCATGGGTGAGGCCGTCAAGCTGTTCTGAGGTGACATGAATGTCGCAGGTATCTGATCAGAAAACGGCGGTTGTCGAGAAAACAGTAGATTTGCTAAAGAAGTACGAAGTCATAGCTGCGGCTGACCTCTACAAGGTTCAGAGCGGGATGCTTATGGACCTCAGGAAGAGCCTGAGGGGGCAGCTCGAGATCAAGACCGTCAAGAACACACTGATGAGGATCAGTATGGAGAAGGCGGAGAAGCCACTCACGAAGGAGTTCATGAAGGCTGTGGAGGGGCAGAACATGTTCCTCTTCACCAACGGGAACCCCTTCAAGCTGGCGATGAACCTCGAGAAGAGCAAAGTTGAAAGTTTCGCCAAGGCCGGGGACAAAGCACTCAAGGAGTTGACCATACCCGCAGGAAACACGGGTATCAGTCCAGGCCCTATGATAAGTAAATTCGGTGGCCTCGGGATAAAAACCCGCATTGAGGCAGGGAACATCTGGGTGGTCGCGGACACGGTCGTCGCGGAGAAGGGTGACGAGATCACGGCGGATATGGCGGACCTCCTCCAGAGACTCGGTATCAAAGCAGCACAGAGTGGACTCAGCCTCAAAGCCGTCTACGAAAGGGGAACTATCATACCCGGCTCCGAACTGGTACTCGACATCCCAAGCTACAGAAAGCAGCTCACGGACGCAGCGAGTGGTGCATTCCAGGTCGCCCTCAGAGGTGAATACCTCACCACATTGACTACACCCACACTCGTAACAATGGCTCTCCAGAATGCGAAGAGGGTTGCAATCGATGCAGGATATATTACGCCGGACACCGCAGCTGAGATAATCGCGAAGGCCAACGCTCAGGCGAAGAGCCTGCTAGAAAAGGTTGATGCGAAGAAGCCCTCCAAGTAAACCATTTTACACTAGGTCTTCAGACCGTTTTCTTTCAAACTTATATCTCCACTCAGATTGGCGCTAAAAACAATGACCGAAAAATGCGCGCTTACGGAAAGCCCCTAGAACCCTAGGGCTTCTTCTCCTCTTTCTGTGTTGGTTCCACTGAGAGGAACTTGAGCATCTTCCCCCCGGTGTTCCTAATCTGATGCAACTCGTTGGATATGATGTATAGAACTTCCCATGGCATCAGCGGGCTGGTTCCTGTGGACTCGACCACTTCACCTGTACCCTCAAGGATGAACATGGCGTGTTCATAGGGGTGGGAGTGATAGAGTGTGCTGCCACCCGGCTTGACCTCAACTTCGGCCACCGTGAAGTTAGGCGAATCAACGCTAACATCGACGAGCCATCTCCTTCTAGCCCCCACAGCGGGGGCTTTTATATCCTCAAGGGGAATTTCAGCGTGGTAAAAGTGTCTCATGAATAGTTGATGGAAGGCGCGTGGAAAAAGGTTGAGTGCTAGGAACCATTTAATGGCCCGGATGCCCCTATTCCAGTCGTGCTTCATGGGATACGTTTAGTCATCTACGATCTCGACGGGACCCTTATAGACTCCACTGAGGCTATAGTCGAGACTTTCAACCGCGTCATCGAAGAGCAGGACGAGCCAAGCTGTCCCAAGGAGGAGATTGAGGAGATGATTGGACTCCCCCTAACCGAGATGTTCCTAAGGGTCCTTCCTGCGAAGAAACATGGAGAAATCCAATCCTGCTGGGACAGATATGTCGAGATATACTCCGACATCGGGCCGAGGAAGACCAGAATATTACCCGGGGTACCTCAGACCCTCCTTTACTTCAAGGATGCAGGTTTCCTCCAGAGCATCGCCACCACGAAGCGCGGTGATGTAGCCTCCCGCTTACTCAGAACCCTTCACCTCAGGTGCTACTTTGAGCTAGTCCTCGGGATAAACGACGTTGCCTCTCCGAAACCCGCTCCTGACATCATTGAAGAGACACTAAAACGCATCGGAGTGAAGCCCAAAGAAGCCGTCTTCGTCGAGGATACTACTATAGGCTTGGAGGCAGGGATCAGAGCAGGCATCCATACCGTTGGCATTACAACAGGCACACATGACAGAGAGAAACTTTTGACCCTACACCCCGACTATATAATTGATGAATTACCAGAACTGAGGTATCTGCTAAGCTGCTAGCCATTCAAGGCGTACTGAAGTGTTGCCTCGGCGTGTATAGTCGTTGTGTCAAAGACAGGTATCTTCGTATTCTCTTGCTTGATGAGCAAAGGTATCTCCGTGCAGCCGAGAATTATCCCCTGTGCCCCCTTCGCTTTGAGCCGATCCATGATCTCCAGGTAGCCTTTGCGGCTCTCCTCCCTAAGAATTCCATAGCTTAGCTCCTCGAAGATCACCTTGCCTATGTACGCTTGGTCCTCCACATCAGGGACCACTACCTTGACGCCATACTTCGCGAGCCCTTCTCGGTAATAGGGCTTATTCATAGCGAACCTTGTCCCGATTAGGCCAACCCTCTCTAACCCCGCCTTTTTCACTTCGGCTCCTGTGGCGTCTACAAGGCTAAGGAGTGGAATTATTTTTCTTCTGTTGAGCTTCTCGTATAGGTTGTGCATCGTGTTCGTAGCGATGACTGCAAAATCTGCTCCAGCATCATGAAGAGCTTGTAATCCCTTCGCCAACTCAAGCTCCATACTGTCCCAGTCTTCCACCTCCATCCAGTCGTCGAACTTCTGGAAACTGACACTGAAGATGATGACCTCTGGATAGGAGTGGTTATGAAAAATCTCCTCGTACCTGTGGACGATGTGCATGTAGTAGGGGACCGTCGACTCTGGAGTGAGCCCGCCGAGGATACCTATCCTTTTGTACATGAATCTATAATGCTCAAATGTGTATAAGATAGGTGTGACTATGCGGCAACGTCTACAAATTTGCCAACGATATCCATTAGCTGCTCGACATTTAGGTTTATAACAGAGTTCGGCGTGCCCGCTGCGGCCCAGACCTTCTCGAACCGAGTGAGGCTCCTATCGAGAAGAACCTTCACCCTCGCGTCATGTGGGAAGGGTGGGACTCCACCTATGGCATAGCCAGTGATCGCCTTTACAGTGTCAGCATCAGCGCTTGCAACATTGAAGCCTATAAGTTCGGAGACCTTTTTCGCATCTACGCGCTTATCACCACTGATTACTACGACTACAGCTTGCTCACCGCCCTTGAATACTATGCTCTTCGCTATCTCCGCCAAAGTACATCCAAGTGCATCAGCAGCGAGTTGGCTAGTTCTCGTCGATTCGTCGAGGGTCACAACTCTGTTTTGAATCCCCTTCTCGTTCAGGTAAGCGGAGACGCGTTTTGATCCGTGCAGGTTGTTATACACTTCAAATTTGCCTCCACTTCTCGATTAGGTCTTCTAATTGCGCCTTCGAAGGACCCCCCCGTGTCTCCTTACGTGTCGCCTTAAAGCTACCTGCTGCGTTCCCCCAGCGGAGCGCCTCCGTATCCTCCAGTCCCTCGACCTTCGCCGAGGCAAAACCCCCGATGAAGGCGTCGCCGCATCCCACCCTATTTACCACAGTCATCCCCAATTTCTCAAGTGGCACCGCGTCGACGTGGATCATGGCTCCGACGCTATCCTGTGTAAGAGTGCATCCCTCCGAGCCATGTTTGATTATGCATTTAAGTCCCCTGAACTTTTCATGCATCATTCTTGCGATCTCGTGAGCCGAACTCGTGCCGAGTAGATTCTCATATTCAAGATGGTTAAGAATGAAGTAGTCTGTGTTGACTAAGGTGGGTGTTAGAGCGTCGAGGCCAAGCTCGGCGTAGACCCCCGGATCCCATATAACCGTGACGCCTTGCTCCCGGCATATTTCTGCTAGACACCGCGCAGTTTCTAGGGGTGGGTCCATAATGACGCAAACTCTCGCTCCCTTGATTAGCCTGAGCCGTTCTGAGTCATGAAGGCATACACCATCTAATTTCAGGTTGGCCCCAAAATATGTGTGAATCTCATTCTCACCATCGCCACCTATACTAATATAGGCCTGTCCTGACTCTTCCCCCTGAACGAATAGGAGCCCCGAATCGTCGACTCCCTCTTCCCAGAGGATACTCCTCTGTTTGTCAGCTATCTCATCCTTACCCAAAGCGCCTATGAAGGCGACCCTCTTTTTTCCGAGGAGTCGGGCAGCAGCCACGGCGACGTTCGCAGCGGTGCCGCCACTAACACGCTGTATCTCCTTAACGGGAACCTCCTCCCCCGCCCGTGGGAGTCTCTCCATGAAGAGATTTATGTCCCAGTTTATAGCGCCGCAGGTAATGAGGTTGGCCACCCTAGCCCCCCTTGCCAACCCTCTCCGAGATCATCTCTAGGAATCGAGGTGCATCCACCTCAACGATTATCTCGTGCCTTGCCCCCTGATTCTCCTCGCGATGGAACTTACGTCGGTCGACGACGGTCATACCTATGGTATGAGTGCCAGTGGTTTCGACCTCAACCCTATATTTCTCCGTCTTAAACATGGTCTGGTTCGCGACGTAAGCCATCGCCATAGGGTCGTGTAGGCTGAAGCCATTAAACCTCTCCACGAGTGCACCACAGAGACCCTCGATAAGCTTGGAACGCTTTGTCTTCCTTGCGATCATCTCGCTATACATGACTTTATTCATCCTATAGTCGGGGTGCGTGGTGGTATCGAGTCCGATGCAAGCGACCGGGATTCCGCTGTCGAAGACTAACTTAGCCGCGTCAGGGTCATGCCAAATATTGAACTCGGCGACAGCGTTCGCATTCCCTGAGCCGTAAGGGGTGAGACCGAAGGCACCACCCATGATGACGAGACCACCCACCTTCATGGGTATTGTAGGGTCTGCGAGAATCGCTGCTGCGATGTTGGTGAGAGGACCTATGGCGACGAGGGTGAGTTCCTTGCCGAGACTGTTTGCCTCATCAATGATGAGCTGGGCAGCGCCACGTTTATCCACCCTCATCTTTGGCTCGGGGAGTACCGCGTCCATAAGTCCCGTCTTGCCATGGAAGCTCTCCGCGTTCCCCATGGGTCTCAGCATAGGGTGCGATGCGCCACGCCCCACTGGGACATCGCCTCTACCAAGAAACTCCAGAAGCTGCCTAGCGTTTCGAGTCCCCTTATCAACGTCAACGTTACCATCGACCGTTGTTACAGCTTCAACATTAATCTCTGGGCTCGAGAAGGCGAGGAGGAAGGCCAGCGCGTCGTCGACGCCTGGATCCGTGTCGAGGATGATACGCCTCAAACAAAATCACCGGTTGATAGACCGATGAGCCACTAGGGTTAAGAGCTTTACCGCATCACATCTTTTGCCTAATATTGGCATAAAAATTACATCTATTAGTCATGCCTTGGCTGAAACTCTCGCGCGCTATCTAGCAGAGATCCAGCCTTGTAAGCCACATCCTTCGAGTCAATGAAAGGAGGTGATGGAGTCTGCACCCCTCTCCGAGATTTTGAGAAACCAGAAACTTCAGTTAAATGATCGATAATATTACTCCTACATTACTTCCATGCCAGCCAAGGCCAAGAAAAATGTAAATCTACTGGCTCCTCCTATGGGCTATACTCCGGGAGTAGCCCTCAACGAGGTTGTTTAATCCCCTCGTTCTACCGCAGTCTATGTATACTCGGTAGCTGCTTTGAGCCCAGATTTGAAATATCCAATTACGTTTTTACAACTATGGTAACTCTCGGCGATGTCTACGCCGCCCAAAAGCGGATGGGCCCTTGGATCAGGAGGACTCCTTTCGAGTATTCCCCATTCCTCAGCGAGCTAACAGGGGGGAGGTTTGGCTCAAACTGGAGAATAGGCAGCTCACCGGCTCATTCAAGATACGGGGTGCTTCAAACAAGATCGCCCTCCTCACATCTGATGAGAGGCGGAGAGGGGTAGTAGCGGCCTCCTCGGGGAACCATGCGCAGGGGGTCGCTTACGCAGCGAGACAGCTTGACGTAAAGACAGCCATAGTAGTGCCAGAAAACACTCCAAAAGTGAAGAGAGACGCCATAAGGGCCCTCGATGCGGACCTCACCATCCATGGAGAAGAGTATATTGAGGCTGAGCGCCTCGCCCAGTCCATGAGCCGAGATAATGGTATGATTTTCCTCAGTCCATACAACGACTCCGACCTCATCGCTGGCCAAGGCACGGTTGGGCTAGAGATGGTGGAGGATGGCCCGGTACTCGACGCCGTCCTTGTGCCAGTGAGTGGGGGAGGGCTGATCTCGGGCATTGCCACAGTGATGAAAGCCGCATCAAGCACCGAGGTCATCGGCATTCAGACAAAGGCGAGTCCTGTAATGCACGAAAGCATCAAGGCGGGGAGGATCATCGACATACCCATGTTTGACACCGTTGCTGAGGGGCTCCATGGCGGCATCGAGCAAGGGAGCGTCACCTTCCCTATATGCCAAAGTTTTGTGGATGATTGGATAGATGTCGAGGAGAAGACAATCGTCAACGCCCTCAGCCTTATGCTCCTTCGCCACCATGAGGTTATCGAAGGCTCAGGCGCCGTCGGAGTCGCTGCCCTCATGGAGAACCCAAACCGATTCGAGAGTAGACGTGTTGGGGTAATCATCAGTGGTGGTAACATAGAAATGGAGTTTCTTCGCCGTGTCGCCTCCGGGTAGCTCAATAGGTTTATAGCTTCCGCACCTCCGGCTCCAAATGGGATCGCATATGCCACTCTGCGAGATCTGCGGTATGGACGTACAGGAACTCCACGACTGTAAGGAGTGCGGTGCGAAGTATTGCACTGAGTGTGGAGACGCTCAGAAGTGCCTTTGTTACGACTGCCTCGGCTGGAACGATGATGAGATAGAGGAAGAGTATAGCGAGGATGAGTGGGAGCAAGACGACCTAAACTAGCTCAAATAATTTGCCTTCTACGCCTACAATGGGGATTTTAATAACGCAGCAGGTATCTGCCTATGCAATGGGCAGAGCGGGTGGCTTCCTCAATATCATTAGACCTATCAACTCCGTTATGATGGGGGTCGGCATACTAGTCGGTGTTGTGATTGCTGGCGGGCTCCGATCAAACATTTCCCTCGAGTACCTTACCCTAGCATTTGTCACTGGATTCACCCTCACAGGGAGCGCAATGGTCATCAACGACTATTTCGACAGAGAAATTGATGCGGTTAACGAGCCCAGTCGTCCTATCCCCAGTGGTGAAGTGAAGCCCAAAGAAGCGGTCATCTACTCTCTAATACTGAATGCTGTCGGGTTAGCTGCTGCCTACCTCACAAGTCTCCCAAGCCTCGCCATCGCTGTCTTCTCTTTACTGTTGATGATGATCTATTCTGCCTGGGGAAAGAGGACTGGGTTTCTTGGAAACCTCATGGTGAGTACCTGTATAGGCCTCCCCTTCGTCTACGGTGGCGTCTTAGCAGGTAACGTATCCACCTCTCTGTTATTCAGTGCCTTAGCCTTTCTAACCAATACAGGGAGGGAGGTTACGAAGGGCATCGTTGACACGGAGGGTGATTCTTCCCGAGGTGTAAAGACAATCGCCGTCGCGTATGGAGTTGATGCCGCGGCTCACCTCGTCTCCGTATTGTACATTATCGCAGTAGTGGCGTCGATCATACCTTTGCTGCTCAACCTCGTCTCACCTTGGTATATTCCATTCGTGATTGTTACAGATTTGGGCCTTGTCTACGGCACCATCACACTACTGCGTGACCACAGTCGAGAATCGAGCAGAAAGGTGAAGAATCAGATCCTCTATTGGATGCTCTTCGGACTCCTAGCCTTCACGGCAGGAGCGATTTAAAAAAGAAATTAATAACTAGGCTTACCTTGAGGCGAGCGCCACTCGCTCCATTTCACGCTTCCGGCGGACACCAAAATTGTTTCCGTCGTTCTGGGCAGCACCGACGAGTTGGTCTGCGATAATCTCCTCGAAGGTCTTCCTGTTACCGAAGGTCTGCTCCTTGATACCCTTCGCAATGAACCTAAGGGCAAGATCGATCCTGCGTTGTGGCGAGATGTCTACGGCTAGCCTATAGACTACTCCACCGTAGCCGATGCGGGTCGTGTCCTCGTTAGGCGAGCAGTTCTCGACTGCGCGGACGAGTACCTCGATGGGATTCCTCCCACTCTTGATGTAAATGATCTTGAACGCCGTCCTTACCGCATTCATTACCCGAGGTTTATCACCGCCACTGCTTCCAGGCTTAAGTAGGTCGTTTGTAAGGCGTTCAACAATACTCATTTCGCTCTTCTGGAACTTCCTGGCCTCGTGGCGACCACCTGAGTGGGGCATGAAGACCGGAGAGATCTTTAGATACCTCTTGAGACCGGGATCCCGGACCTCAATGTTCTCGAAGCTCCACTCGCCAAACAGCTTTATGCCGCCTGTTCCCGCTGTAGTGGCCTCGATTGTTACTTCTTGTTCGTCGCTCACTTGGCCGATTCGCCTCGGATTGCAGAGGGGAAGAGTGGGAACGTGAATAAAAGGCTACCGAAGATCACCAGACTTATTACGCTACGAAATGCGATAGGTGTATAATGTCGAAAAAAAGCTACAGCACCTCCTACCTGATACTCTGCGCCGTAGCTCTCCTCGCCATGTTATCCACGAGCCTAATCGGCCCTCTACTCTCGATATTCGCAAAGTCAATAGGAGCGACTGGTATGATGATTGGACTAAGCATTGCTGCATACGGGATTGCAAAGGTTTTACTCGAAATACCGAGCGGCTTCTTGTCCTCACGGTGGGGCTACTTCTGGCCGATGTTCCTCGGCCTCATACTCACGACGGTGGGTACATTCTACATCGCCTTCGCAACCGATCCACTTCAGCTCATAATCGCGAGGGGGCTACAGGGATTCGGCTCACCCCTCTTTTTCGCTGTGTCGATGACTCTCATCCTGAACATGTTTCCCATCGAGGGTCGGGGTAGCGCGATGGGAGTATTCCAGGGAATCGAGTTCGGTGGAAGCATACTCGGTGCTACAGCTAGTGGCTTCCTAATAACTGAGCTGGGTTTCTTCGGGGGCTTCATTCTCTCGGCGATACTCTGCGTTATTGCCGTGGCCCTTATACTGATTCCTAGGGTTAAGAGGGACACAATTAACACCCCTAAATCTAGACCAATGAAGCTCTCTGATTTCCCTCTGATGTTCAGGAACAAGACATTAATTGTCGTCTGCCTTGCCACGTTCGTTTCATTCGTAGTGAGTTCGGGTGTAATCTCCACAACGTATCCGCTTTATGCCAATGGGGTGCTGAAGATGAGCTTCACTGACATAGGCCTTATTATGGGTGCTAATTCCATCGGATATGTCCTCGCAATATTCATGATGGGGATGATCTCCGACAGGATCGGGAGGAAGCCCGTGTTGATGTTTGGGATCGCCTCTACTGCCCTCATGATGGTTCCCCTCGTATTTGTATCTGGGCTACTCCCGAGCTTGGTGGTATTCTTCCTCCTTGGTATCACGACAGGTGCGGTCTGGATAGTCGGACCAGTTTTCTCTGCTGAAGCTGTTGGTGTGGAGAGTAGGGGTGCTGCCATCGGGACCTATCGCACCTTCTTCGACCTCGGGTCGATATTCGGCCCTATCATCATGATTTGGGTGCAGGAGACTCGAGGGGCTTCATGGACATTCTATCTGTCCTCCATTATTCTTGTAATAGCCTTAATACCTAGCATTATGGCGGGGGAAACTAAACCCTCTGTAAAGAAACTGGAAAATTAAACCAGTAGAACTTTTTCAGTTAAGAATTTTTTACCTAGCTGGCTTCTGGACCTTGCCGATGACCAGGAGGTTGAGTGGGACGCCGTTAACGGCGTTCACCTTGAAGCGGACGCCGGGGATGTCGCCCATGCTACGGCTGCGGGGACCGTGGATACCCTCGATGGTGACCTCATCGTGTTCATCAACGAAGTTGAGGGCGCCGTCGCCGGGGAGGAAAGCCGTTGCAAGTCGGCCATTCTTAATGATCTGGATACGAACACATTTGCGAATGGCGGAATTAGGCTGCTTGGACTCAACGCCTACCTTCTGGAGTACGATGCCCCTACCCATGGGAGCGCCCTGGAGGAGATCCTTATTCTCCGTTCTGCGCTTCCTGCGGAGGACGTAGTCCTTGCTCTTGTACCGCATAGCCCTCCTGTTATTTTTTAGCCTGCGGGCACAGAACATACCGTTAGTCAAACGATTCTCCACCTTCCGGTGTAGGCTGACATGTTTAAACTTTACGCATTCTCTAAATTTCTCATTAGTTTAGTAAAAACGGCTGCAATCAGCCAACTCCCAAGGATCAGTATGGTTTATAGATGTGAACCTAACCTTTTTATCCACCATCCAGTTCGGATTGAGTAGGAGATTTGAGAAATGAGCGGTAAAGAGAAGCCACACATTAACCTGATCATCATCGGACACGTTGATCACGGTAAGAGCACGAGTATTGGCCACCTGTTCTATGACGCCGGCGCAATCGATGAGAAGTATGCGAAGGACATGGAGGCCGAGTCTAAGGCCATGGGTAAGGAGTCCTTCAAGTATGCATGGCTCCTCGACAGGCTCAAGGAGGAGCGCGAACGTGGTATCACGATCGACCTCGCCTTCTACAAGCTAGAGACGGCGAAGAACTTCTTCACCGTCATCGATAGCCCAGGCCACCGCGACTTCGTCAAGAACATGGTCACAGGTGCAAGTCAGGCAGATGGTGCGATCCTCCTAATCTCCGCTAAGAAAGGCGAGTACGAGGCAGGAACCAACCCTGGCGGACAGACACGTGAGCATGCCTTCCTCGCCAAGACTCTGGGTGTCAACCAGATCGTCGTCGCAATCAACAAGATGGACGACCCGACTGTCGCCTGGAGCGAACAGCGGTACCAGGAGGTAAAAGATGGCATCACCCGCCTCCTACAGATGGTTGGCTACGACGCTAGTAAAGTCCAATTCGTCCCCACAAGTGGATGGGGTGGTGACAATCTCGTCAAGAGGAGCACCAATATGCCCTGGTACAAGGGCCCAACACTCATCGAGGCCCTCGATAGCTTCGTTATGCCACCCAAGCCAACCGATAAGCCCCTCCGAATACCCGTACAGGAGATCTACACCATTCGTGGTGTAGGTACAACCCCCGTCGGGAAGGTGGAAACCGGTATACTCAAGGTGAATGAAGACATCGTCTTCATGCCAAGCGGAGAAAAGGGCAAGGTAAACAGCATTGAGACCCATTATACTCGCCTAGAGCAGGCCGTCCCCGGCGATAACATCGGATTCAACGTCAAGGGTGTCGCACGCGAGAAGTTAAAGCGTGGCGAGGTAGCGAGCCACATTAACACCCCCTGTACGGTCGCGAAGGCGTTCAAGGGTAGGATCTTCATCATTCACCACCCAACCGCTGTCGGTCCAGGCTATACACCTGTGCTTCACATCCACACTGCTCAAATCGCGGTCAAGTTCGAGGCAATCGAGTCCAAGCTCGACCCCAGGACAGGCCAGGTCGTGGAGCAGAACCCCACCTACCTCAGGACAGGAGAGGCGGCGATCGTGAAGTTCATACCTCTCCAGCCCATCGCCATCGAAGCTTTCAAGGACTTCCCACAGCTCGGCAGATTCGCTCTACGTGACATGGGAACCACAATCGGCGCTGGCATCGTACTCGAGATCGAGAGCTAAACCATCTCATCCACTTTTTTCGATACCTTTAAGTTCTCGGCAATCTGAAAAGACGGGGAATAGGTATGGCGCGGCGCGCACGAATCAAACTCACAAGCACTGACACCCAGAAGCTCGAGGGTGTATGCGACGAGATCAGGGACATCGCCCAAAAGATAGGCGTCAAACTTGTGGGACCCATACCGCTACCGACGAAGAAGCTCGTAGTCCCCACACGGAGGACCCCCTGCGGAGACGGCAGCAAGACTTGGGATCATTACGAGATGAGAATACACAAGAGGCTCATCGAGATCGATGCACGCGACCGCGTAATGCGCAGCATAATGCGCATAAGAGTACCCAACGAAGTATACATAGAGATGGAAATTAATTGATGACTGGGTTACTCCAGTTTCTCATCAATGAGTTCTTTTAATTCAGTATATTAGAGAGCGCAGGCTAAATCTATAGGATTATGTTTTGTTTTTGTAGGGCGCGAGACCCACTACCGATTTTTTAATGTTGATTTGACGCGTTATACCCCGTTTGGTAGAGTTTTATGTTATAGGGTACGAGTGGAGATGAAAGCTAGCTGATCCATTCGTGTCTTATCGATGCCTTTTCTGCATCATCTAGGACAACTTTTTTTAACGAGATTCGTTCAACGGTTAATCCTTCCAAGGAAGCGTGAAATATGGCCAAGCGTGTCCTGGTCGCCCTAGGCGGGAACGCCATCAAGCAACCCGATGAGAAGGGGACCTTCGAAGAGCAGATGAAGAACGTCGAGATCGCCTCCAAACAGATAGCCCAGCTCGTGAGACATGGATTCCAACTCGTGATCACCCATGGCAACGGTCCCCAGGTAGGTAACCTTGCGATCCAGCAGGAGGCTGCTACAGACCAGGTACCACCTCAGCCCCTCGTCGTGCTCGGTGCTATGACACAGGGCCAGATAGGTTACATGATGCAGCAGCATCTAAACAATATATTAGACGTCGATGGAAAGCAGGTTGCCACCATCGTCACGCAGGTTCTAGTAAGCCCCGAAGACCCTGACTTCAAGGACCCAACAAAACCTGTAGGCCCCTTCTACACAGAGGAGATGGCCAAGAGACTCTCAGCAGAACGGGGCTATGTGGTGAAGAAAGTCCGACCAACTGGTGACAAGACATGGAGGCGCGTTGTACCCTCCCCATTCCCCCTAGGCATAGTCGAGGCTAAGGCTATACGCATCATGGTCGAGGCTGGAATGGTAGTCATAGCTTCTGGGGGCGGCGGCATACCCGTTTTCAGAAATAAACAAGGTGACCTTGAGGGTGTAGATGCAGTTATTGACAAAGACCGGGCTGGTGCGAAGCTTGCGGAGGAGGTAGGCTCCGACATCCTCCTAATACTAACCGACGTAGAGTATGCAATGATGGACTATGGTAAACCTTCACAAGCCCCAATCCATAAGATGACTGTTCCTGAGGCCAAGAAGCGTCTCCAAGAAGGGCAGTTTGGGGCGGGAAGCATGGGTCCTAAGGTGGAGGCTGCTCTCGGTTTCGTCGATAGAGGTGGCGAGCGTGCCATTATAACGAGCCTCGAGAAGGCCGTGGATGCACTCAATGGCAAGACGGGGACACATATAGTCCCAGCTTAATTCTCTTTGAAGTAGCTGTCACACACACTTGCGTGGCGAGCTTTCTAGTAGTTTTCGTTATTGGTCTCAAATTGGGCTGAGCTTCGCACAGTAGAGCAACTCGAAGAAGAGAGTGATCT
Source organism: Bathyarchaeia archaeon (assembly GCA_050014495.1). Classification (GTDB taxonomy): domain Archaea; phylum Thermoproteota; class Bathyarchaeia; order TCS64; family TCS64; genus UBA8941. Next base: position 62,544 of record JBEKDF010000001.1, on the reverse strand, counting down.
TCTCAAGGACTTCCCAGCTGTAGCCATGCCCCTCGGGATTGATCCCTGTTTCTGATGAGAATACGAGCAAGATGGAGCCTTTGGGGGTTAGATGATCCCTTGCGGTTATGAGGAAACGCTCGATCACTTCATCGCCTCTAAGACCTCCGTTCCATGTATGATCGGATAGGCCTCCCTCTGATGGGAGGTAAGGTGGGTTAAAGACGATCCAATCAAAGACGCCTTGCACATTTTCGAAGAGGTCCGTCACTACGAAGTCTATCTTGTCGATGACTCCTGCATCGATAGCCCTAATCTTCGCCGCCTCGATGGCTGAAGGGTTTAAATCTGTTGCCAAGACGTGGCTAACCTCTGACTTTAGAGCCGCGGTCACTGCTTGTATACCGCTACCTGTCCCCATATCTAGGACTTGTCCCTCAACAAGTCGCTTGACGTGCCTATTTAGGAGGTACGAGTCCTCTGAAGGCTGGTAGATGGGCTCCATACAATACTCTATGTTCTGGTTCCAGATTGGTCTTACTATATGTGGACCTTGTGCGAACCACGGGTTTGTGAACTTTTTAATTATGCCCTATAACTCAGTATGTTCTCGAGACGTAAGCTACGCTTTTGGCTGGATCTCCACAGACTAAACAGGGCCCTGTGGGTTCCTCGTGGTGGTCCCACAGTGTGCCTCTTATCTCGCCACTAACCTGTTCCTTCAGCCTCTCAGCGCAGCTAACGTCACCGCACCAGTTAATTCGGACGAGCTTTTTCTGTTCCATGTAGTCGCGAAGTTCCTCCGTTGTTGATGCAGTCGTGAGACGCTCCTCGAATACCTTTCTGCTTCTTGACGCGAGGCTATCCTGAATTATTTTAAATAGTGCCTTTGTGGCATTTGGAAGATTATTAAGCTCTGCTTTGCTCTTCTCGAAGGTGTCGCGGCGTACGAACGTGATCGTCTTGGATTCTGCCTCCCTTGGCCCGACCTCAACCCTGAGCGGGACTCCAAACATCTCCCATTTGTAGTACTTCTCCCCGGGGCGGAGTCGGTCATCATCGTCTATTACAACCCTGATTCCAGCGTCTGTGAGGACTCTATAGACTTCACGTGCGTAAGTCTTTGTTATCTCCTCCTTCCCCTTGACCGGGATTGTGATGATCACCACTTGCTTCGGGGCTATTACAGGTGGGAGAATAAGTCCGTGGTCGTCACCGTGTTGACTGATGACTGCTGCCAGCGTTCTCCCAAAACCCATCCCATAGCATGTGTTTGTGGCATAGACCTGTTCCCCCTTCTCGTTCTCGTACATGATCTCGAAGGCTTTACCGAAGTTGAAGCCTAGTTGGTGGACGGTGCCGATTTGGTTTGACTTACCATCTGGATTCCATGCATCGAATGCGACACTATAGTCCGCTCCCGCGAACTTGTCGAAATCGGGGCGCTTGAGGCGGATGTATGCGAGGCCAAGAGTGTCATAGACTTGGCTATAGATGTCGATTGCCATCCTAACATTAGCCTCGGCCTCATCATAGGTTGCGTGGGCGGTATGCCCCTCATTCCAGAGGAATTCGCGCCCCCTATACAGCGGGCGGGTGGCTTTAGTCTCATAGCGGTAGACGTTACAGGTCTGATTCATCCTGATTGGGAGGTCGGCGTGGCTTCGAGTCCATAGTTTGAACATGGGGTAAATAGCTGTCTCGCTTGTTGGGCGGAGTACCAGCCTCCTCTCAAGCTCGTTCTCCCCCGCGTGAGTAATCCAGAAAACCTCACCGCTGAACCCCTTGATATGCTCCTCTTCTTTTTGGAAGCTGTCCTCGGGTATTACAACCGGGAACTGCATTGGGTCATGACCCGAGGCATCCAACTTCTCCTCTAACATCGCGATAATACGCTTGGCCGTGGCGAAGCCCCACCCCGTATAGACCGTGAAGCCCTTTACAGGGTAGCGATCATCCGCAATCTTTGCCTCCAGTAGAATGTTGTCGAACCACTCGCTGAAGTTCTCTTTCTTGATGAGTTCCTTCTTCTCTGAGGATTGGTTCCCGGTCATATTCTAGTCCTCAACCCTTCGAGGGGTTGACGGGTAATTAAAAAGGTGTTGCGTTTCTGGACATCTTTAATCATAAAAACTTTAAAAAACTGATTCTCGCGCGGGCTCGTCCCGCATACGGCTCACTTTCGGGCTTAGTACCTTCTCGGTGGCCTGTGTTTAGCGAAGCATTCGTTGCAGTAGACGGGCCTGCCCTCGGTTGGCTTGAAAGGAACCTCACATTCCTTTCCGCAGTCTGAGCAAGTCGCCTTGTACATTTCCCGTGGTCCACGGTCGAAGCTGCGCCTTTCGCGGTAATCCATTCCATTCACTCCTTTCTTTGTATACTCGGCCACCTTTTAGGAGCCCGATATACGGAGTGATGGGCTGTATTACTCGCCTTTAAATCTATGTATGTTAAAGCGTTGTTTATGCTATATTTTCAACGTGTTTAGAAAATAAGCATTCAAGCGTAGTGTTGATAGTTTCACGATGATGTCTTACATGTTGGATATGGTTTTTATCTGAGCCGACTGAAGGTCTTTACGCCTTGGCCGAGGATAATGTCTTCCAGTTATTATGCAGGCCTGTTCGGCGCCTTCTAGAAGAGCGTGGGTTTACGGAGCCGACTGAGCCGCAGAGGAGGATCATTCCTCTCATCCTCGAGAGGAAGAACGTCCTCTTGATCTCGGCCACTGCGACGGGTAAAACGGAGGCGGCGATGCTCCCCGTAATGGATCGCTTCCTAATGTTGGGGCAACGAAGACCCGGGATTAGTATCCTCTATATCACCCCACTCCGCGCCTTGAATAGGGATATCCTCGACAGGATGACCTACTGGTGTAACAGGCTCGACATCAAGCTCGGGATACGCCATGGCGATACTGGGGACCAGGAGAGAAATAGGCAGCGAACGAACCCACCTGACATGCTCATTACGACGCCAGAGACCCTCCAGGCTATTCTACTTGGGAGAACTCTGAAGCAGTACCTGAAAAGTGTCCGCTGGATAATTATCGATGAGATTCACGAGTTGGCTGACAACAAGAGGGGGAGTCAACTTGCTCTTGGATTAGAGAGATTGAGAGAACTGACACAAGAGCCACCCCAGATGATTGGGCTTAGTGCCACCATTGGTAGCCCGGAGAGGGTAGCTCAGTTTCTCGTTGGGACGGATAGATCAGTGGAGATCATACAGGTTTCCGCCCTCAGAGAGACGAGGTTTGAAATTATGTTCCCCGAGCCGGAGGCGGAGGATTTTGAGACAGCGACGACGCTCTTCACTCACCCCGAGGTCTCGGCGCGCCTACGTGCAATCCGTCGCCTAATTGAGGAGCATCAAACAACACTCGTGTTCACAAACACACGCAGCACTAGCGAGATGCTGGCGAGCAGATTCAATCTCTGGGACACGGAGTTCCCAGTAAGTATTCATCATGGCTCGCTGGCGAAGACTAGCAGGATTGCAGCAGAACAGGGGTTAAAGGAGGGGAACATTCGAACGGTCATTTGCACGAGCAGCCTAGAGTTGGGCATCGATATCGGTAGCATCGACCTCGTAATCCAATATAACAGTCCTAGACAGGTGACGAGGCTCCTACAGAGGGTGGGGCGGAGTGGGCACCGTCTAGGCAGGGTCTCGAAGGGCGTGATCATCAGCCTAAACAGCAATGACGCCTTCGAGTCTATGGCGATCTGTCGTCGCGCTCTCGGTGAAGTTATGGAACCACTCAGGGTTCCAGATAAACCATATGATGTGATGGTCAACCAGATAACAGCGGAGTTGATGGCACGGGGGCGCCTCTACTTCCTCCAAGTTGCCAACCTCTTCAAGGGTGCGTACCCATTTCGCGACCTCACAACAGAGGATGTAAAGTTCGTGGCCAGCTATATGCATAATAGGTTCCCACGCCTCGCTTGGGTCTCGGCGGAGGACGAGCTAATCATCCGCCCGAGGGGTAGTCGGAAGACCATCTACACCTATTTCTTCAACAATCTGAGCATGATACCAGATGAAAAGGACTACCTTGTCCTCGAGGCGAAGGACGAGTCCCCCGTCGGTGTGCTTCAAGAAGCATTTGTGGCTGAGTATGCAAAGCCTGGTGTGAAATTCACCCTTCGGGGAAGAGCTTGGAAGATCTTGAATGTCCACAACGACAAGATATATGTCAAGGCTGAGGACGACCCCACTGGTGCAATCCCGAGCTGGATCGGTGAGGAGATACCTGTGCCCCTCGAAGTCGCCCTTGAGGTTGGAAGAATCAAGGCACAGATCGAAGACGGTCTCGTTAATGGTGATTCACCGAGGCTCATTGCCTCCGCCCTCGCTGAGATCTATCCTGCTACCCAATCAACAATGGAGCGCGTCATCAGGGAACAGGTCGACCACCACATGGCAGGATACCCCGCCCCCACAGACAAGCGTGTTTTACTCGAGGAATGGGAGGACAATGTTCTAATCCACGCCAACTTTGGGACGCTCGTTAATCGAACGTTAGCCCGTGTAATTGGCCACGTCATAAGTGAGGAAACTGGGTATCCCGTTGGCGTCCAGCAGGAGACCTATATGATGGCAACTCAGACCGTGGGTGAGATTGACACCCGATATGTCGCCAGGATGCTCAAGACCCTCGCCAACAAGGACGTGGAGAAGATCATAGAAGATGCTGTGAAGAAGACGGGGCTCTTCAAGCGTCGTCTAATTAATGTCGCACGGAAGGCTGGTGCGCTGAGTAAATTCGCTGACTTCAGCAATGTAACCCTTGGTCGACTTATGAAGAGCTTCGAGAACACCGCAGTCTACGAGGAGGCTCTCAAGGACACTTACAGGCTCGACCTCGACGTTGAGGGAACCATCAGTCTTCTCAAGAAGATGGCTGAGGGGGATATAGAGGTCGTCGTCCTCGATACAAAGGGTCAGCTGACGCCCCTGGGTAAAATGGCGGTCGAGGGTATCAGCATGAAGACCGATATTGTGCCACCTGAGAAGATGGACAGGATCATCCTTGAGTCGGCTAAGGCACGACTCTACGGTGAGACTCGAATATTGACCTGTCACGGGAAGCACGACTGGGCCGAATCCCAAAGGATAAGGGACCTGCCCGGGAAGCTCGTCTGCCCCATCTGTGGCTCCACCGAGATCGCCGTCTACGATCGCTCTATGGAGGAAGTCCAGGAGATACTTAGCCAGGAGAGGGGTCGGAGCTCGAAGGAGAAGCCTAAGTGGTGGGAGAGGGGGAGGGATATCAGCAAACTCGTGTCCATGTATGGGCGCCGAGCCGCCATTATTGGCTCGGCGAAGCGTGTTGATCTCACATCGGCTTGGGATATACTCGCCCAGACAGAGGGTGAGTCAGACGAGTTCTTCAATAGGATAATTGACGCTGAAAGAGACGCTCTGAAGAAGCGGTTCATCTAGCCGAAGATTTTAACATGGAAGACGCGTCTCTCTTCTCGACATGAAGAAGATCGGGATGCTAACGATAGGGCAGTCGCCCCGAAACGACATCCTCCCCGGTCTCAGAGAAATCCTCGGGAATAACGTGGAGGTAGTCGAGGCGGGGGCACTAGACGGGAAGACTATGGAGGATGTTAAGAAGATCCCCCTCAGGGTAGAGGACTACATCCTAGTCAGCAGGATGAGGAATGGCACTGAGATCAAGATCACGAAGAAGTACATCCTCCCCATGATGCAGGAGAGGCTCGACTGGCTGGAGTCACAGGGGATCAGGCTAACCGTCATCATGTGCACGGGTAAGTTCCCCCAGTTCAAGTCGAAGGGTCTAGTCGTCACACCGATGGAGATCCTCAAGGGGGTCCTCGAGGGATGCCTCAAGGAGGGGAAACTAGGCATCGTCTATCCAACTGCGGAGCAGATACCGATGGGGGAGAGGGAGTGGAGCCGCCCAGGCGTCAAGGTCTACAGCGACACCGTGAGCCCATACGAGCCGAAAGATGTGGAGGGACTTTGCAACCGTCTAGCTGACCAGAATCTAGACCTAATCCTCCTCAACTGCTTCGGGTTCCCAATCGAGATCAGGAAGAAGGTTGCTACGAAGACGGGGAAGCCAGTGGTACAGGCGAACACGATGGTCGCCCACGTCCTCGCCGAACTACTCAGTTAGGCTTCTTTTTTCCGTATTCTTCGGGCTCCCCATAGTCGGGGAGGTTCTCGCCCGGGAGAGACTCAGTTTCCTCCTCTTCAACGATCTGCAGATTTTTCTTGTCATTTCTGAACTCTTCAGGTAGAACCCGATCCCTTCGCAGATCCTTAGCGACCACGTATACCTCAGCACTCCCCTTCCGGGATGCTAACGGCTTAACTATGTAGACCTTCTCAAACATCGCCCTCATGTCCCTGATGAATGCCTCGTGTTCCTTACCCTGGAATACCTTGACGACCATCCAGCCATCCTCCTTAAGGAGCTTGTCTGCGATGCTGAGAGCTGTGTGGGCGAGATAGATTTGGCGAAGGTCGTCAACCTCCCATACACCCATGACGTTAGGAGCCATGTCGCTAAGCACCACATCCGCCTTCTCACCTTGGAACCTGCCTAGGACCTCCTCCTGCACAACCGGGTCTGTGACGTCGCCGACGATGGTCTCGACGTTTTCCATGTAGAGTGGGAAGATCTCTTTCAGATCGACGCCCACGACTAGGCCTCCCTTGATAGATTCACCTGCGACCTGAAGCCAGCCACCGGGAGCTGCACCCATGTCGAGTACCCTCTTCGCCCCCTCAAAGAACTTGAACTCCTCGTTGAGTTGTTTGAGTTTGTAGCTTGCCCTGCTCCTATAGCCCTCCTCTTTGGCCTTGTTGTAGTAGTGTTCCGTCTTTCGCTCGTGGAGCCATCTGCTGGGCATGGGTTTTACGATCCCTTCGCGGGTCTATCCTTTAATAACGTTTGCCAAATCAGCTGCGCTAGCAGTTGTCCTGACCCCCCTTGGGTCGAAGTGAGTTCGGGTAGCCTTGAACCCAGATGTCCTGAGTTTTTCCAGTACATCATCCCTGCTTAGGCTCGACTTCCCCGCGCGGGAGCTTAACTCATCAAGGTGGAAGTATGTCGGTGGGAATCCTATCTCTCCGCGTAACGTTTCGATGAGGGGGATTAGGCGGCGCTCCAAACCACCTGTCTTAGCGGCCTTACCCAGCATATCTTCGGAGAATGAACTATCAGCGATGTCCCCGAGCCACATTGGGCCACCAATGACTAATTTATTGCCACATATTGGACACAAGCTAGACATCTTAAAGTAGGCACCCTTAACCGCCTCCCTATGAAGGCACCTCGAGCAATGGGCTATAAATCCCATCTCCGCTAGGGCCGCATCAGCGGGCTTGGCACTATGTTTGAGTCCCAGGTAGACACGGACATAATGGTCAGCGTAGTATCCAAAGAGGGGTCTAGCCCCCATCTCATGGATCACTGCAACTCGGACAGCTGCACCAATTACGAGACGTAACGCGACCTCATGGGTATATACCGTTCTGAGGGGCCTCCCACCGTATTTTCGGAGGCAGGCCATGGGGCTGACGCCGCAGAGTGGCGCCATGTCCGTCGCGGTTAGGGCGATCACTCCACCATCTCGGGTTGCCCTTACGCCTGAATCCAGGAACTCTGAGGGGGAGCCAAAGGGATCTATGTCGAGATAGTCGAATCTGTTCATCGGGCTGCTGCGAAGGTTTAGCATTAGGTTCGCGTCCATTAGGCGAATGCTGACCTTGTCTGAGACCCCGTTTCTGTGAGTGTTCTCCTCTGATATCTGGACACCACTAGGGTTGAGGTCCCCCATCAGAACATTTCCCACCCTCGCCTCTAAGGCGAGGCGGACCCCGCGAACACCGCAGCCACACATTGGCTCACACGCCTCCACTGGTCTGCCGAGGCGTTTCCCCTGCACCGAGACGGCGAGGACAGCAGTGTCCCTGTTGAGCCTCATTAATGGATTATAGAAGACCGCCGCCCTGCTACGAGCGTGGTCGAGTGGTTCCCCCTCCCGTCTACCAAGTGTGGGTATAAGTAGTCTCGCGGCCCCCTCTGTGGCCTCTTCGACGGGGAACCAGAACTCCATGACGGTTGAAGAGGGTGCGTCGTCTATTATCCTTTCTTTAATGCAATCTTCGGGTCGATACCGAGCTCAAGGCTGATCTTAATTATCTGATCCCAACTATCCTCTGGGAGGGGAATTCCTTCGCTTAACCTCTTTTTCTTGGATATTCTCTCGGGGTCTCCTGGGATAAGGACAGTCTCACCCCTCTCGGGCTTCCTCGACTTCACATAACTGATCACCTCAGAGGACTTTTTCTTGAAGGCATCGAGGCCGATGAAAGCCTCGGGGTTAATTGCTATGCAGAAGACTCCATTCGGGCTCGGGGGGTTCTGGCTGTTATCCATGCTCGCTCTGCTGCCGGTGAGGACAGCTCCGAGGAGCTCCGATGCCATCTGGATGCCGTAGCCTTTGTGCTCACCGAATCCTACGAGGTAGCCTCCATCGTAGAAGGCGTTCGGGTCGTCGGTGGGATTTCCGTTTTTATCCCTGATCCAGTGGCTTGGTACCTTAACGTGTTTAGCGCGTGCGACGCTCAACTTTCCAGCGGCGGCTAGGCTCGTGGCGTAGTCCATGAGGAAATTCTCACCGGTAGAAGTTGGTGTGCTTATGCTAGCTGGGTTTGTGCCGAAGGCCTTCTCGGCGCCGTGGAATGGGGATACAATAGGATTTCCCACGTTGGCAAACATCATTCCGATCATGTTCTGCTCCGTGGCCCAGGTCGTGTAGTAGCCGAGTCGACCGATGTGATTTATATTGAAACCACCGACAGCGGCGACCATGTTGGTACTCGCCTTCTCCACAGCGGTCGCAATCATCTTCTTAGCTGCGATCTGGCCGAAGCCCCAGCGTCCATCTATGTATGCCGAGGTTGGCGTCTCCTTTACGATGCGTGGGTTCTCCTTTGGCTGGATGTAGCCCTGTCTAATCCTCTCCCCATAAACGGGGAAGTAAAATGCCCCGTGGCTATCGTGTCCGCAAAGATTCGCTTCGACCAACGTTTCAGCGACGAACTCCGCTTTGCTCTTCGGCGCCCCTAGAGCGACGAATATCTTGGTCCCGAGCTCCCTGAGCCCTTGGGCCTCGGTGATGATCATAGAGAAGGAAGCTGGTATAGGTGGTAAAAAAGGATTGGCTACTTGATGAGTTTTCCAAGCCCCTCTACGAAACTTTTGATGTCTTCTCGCTCAATGCCGTAGTGGGTGCAAAGGCGTGTACCCCCACCATGGCCTTCGCTTAGCCACCCCAGCTTCTTTGTTGCGCTGATCCAGTCAGAGTCTTTCCACCCTATTGGGGTGTAGTCTATGTAGACCATGTTCGTTTGGACTTGGTTGACGACCTTTATACCCATCTTGGATAGCTCCTGCGCTAGTAGTTTCGCGTTGTCGTGGTCGTCCTTGAGTCTATCCACCATCTTTGTCAGGGCAATGATCCCGGGGGCTGCGATGATACCTGCCTGCCTCATACCTCCGCCAAGCATCTTCCTATACTTTCTAGCCTTATTGACAAGGTCTGCTGAGCCCACGACGAGGCTTCCTACGGGGGCGCTAAGTCCTTTGCTGAGGCAGATCTGGACGGTGTCCGCGTACTTGGTCAACTCCTTCACGTTGACGCCTAGGGCAACGGAGGCGTTGAAGACCCTCGCCCCATCCATGTGTACGCCGAGGTTATGCTTCTTCGCAATGTCCCAGTCTGCTTTGAGCTGTTTTGGTGTAAGTGCGATGCCTCCGGCAGAGTTGTGTGTGTTCTCGACGCATAGGAGGGTGGTCCTGGGGTAGTGGATGTTTTCCACTCTTATGGCCTTCTCGATGTCGTCTGGTTTCATCCACCCGAGTTCGCCGGGTACGGTGCGCGCCATGAGCTGCCCCATAACCGCGAGGCCGCCAACCTCGTTGACGTATATGTGGCTCTTCTGTTCCAGAATTATCTCGTTCCCGCGTTGGGTGTGTGCGAGAACGGAGACTGCATTTCCTTGAGTCCCGCTTGTGACGAAGAGACCCGCCTCTTTACCCGTGATCTCGGAGGCTATTCGCTCGAGCTCGTTGACGGTAGGGTCGTCTCCGTAAACGTCATCCCCAACCTTCGCCTTGAAGGCTGCCTCCCTCATCTCGGGTGTGGGCCATGTAACGGTGTCACTTCGGAAGTCTAGGTTCTTCTCGACCATGAATTGTCGAATACCTAGGAGGGCGGACGGTGCTTAAGGGATTTGGGGGTGATCCTGAATAAGCCTTATCAGCGACCAACCCGAAGCTGGACTGATAGCTTTGCCATTGAGACTGGGGAAAACCAACAAAAAGGTCATTTTAGCCATAGTATTCATAGCTTTGTTCACGGTCAGCGTAGCCGCTGTACTATTTCGATCAGCACCTGCGTCTCAGAGCTTAGTTGGGTACGTGAATGTGAGTCGTAGCGAGTCCTATTGGTCTAACAAGACTGGTAACACGACGGATTCAAGGTATCTCATAGATTATGGGATAGCCGTAATACAAGATACCCCAACTGTTACTATTCATGATAAGACCGATCCCGGCCTCACACAGATTCCAATCGATCAGGATACCACGAATATACAGGTCTCATACGACTCGACGACCGGAGACATAACCGTCGTGGCCACCGGTTTAAAGACAAAGGACGAGGTGTTTGGGCAAGCCGCCTTTAAGATGGATCCTGTCGATATATTCTCCGTCAGCGAGGCTCCACATACGATCGTAAACCCGGCTGACATATACTGGGGAGATAAGGCTACAGTCAACATCACCATCACCCCATTTAGAGTCGCTAAGACGGCTAATGTAACCGAAGTTGGCGTATACTCTTGGTTTACAAACGCAGTGACAGATATCAGCGACGTATCCACAGCCCCGCCGGCGGTCTGTGATCCCCCCGCCTACCAGGCAATATGGCAGTACAAGAATCCAACAACGTTCAATTACACGGCCCACAGTGCGAAGTACACGATACAGCTTCCCTCAATCCAGCAGGGTGGAGACATACTACTGAGGACCTGGGTGGAGGCAAGGTACTCAACCCCGCTGAGGATGGCGGTTGATGGAACTATTGATGGCGCGAATGGACTCTTCTTCAAGGTCGACTCTTCGATAAGCTACCAGTATGAACATATAATCCTGACGAGAAAAGTTGGCTAGGCATAGAGCTCTGCGTTTCTTAGGGCAAGCTTCAGATTCTCCTCGGCTCTATCTAGAACTGGGAGGCCGTGACCGGTAAGCATCACGTCGACTCTAAGCCTCGTAAGCTTCCTGAGGGACTCTATGAGTTCATCGAGGCTACCTGATTCTCCGTCGAATCTACCGAAGTAGCCATCCGAGAAGGCTGTGTCCCCCGAGAAAAGTATCCTATGCTCCCTCGCATATAGGCATATGCCACCTGATGTGTGGCCTGGTGTCCAAATCACCTCGAGTGGCCAGAGTTCAGTCTCGATTATATCCTCCTCTTTGACCTTCACGAGTGAGTCCCCGAGGCTCGAGGCTATGAAGTCTGCATCCACTTCGTGGATATAGACCCTTGGTTTTGCCCTCTCGAGAATGAGGAATGCCCCCATTGCGTGGTCGTGGTGGGCGTGTGTGATTATGATCTTCTCCACGTTCTGGGGCTCCACCTTGAGCTCCTTAAGCTGGGGCCAGACGGGGTTTAGGCGGTTCCCGACGCCAGTATCGATAATCGTCGCCCTCTCCCTGCCTACGACGAATATGTTACTGCAGAGTCCGTCTCCAACAATCATGTTGACGCCACGGAGAATCGGTGAGTCCTCGACTAGGTTAATGATCTGAGGCAACTCTATCGGGGTAATTTTATTGAGGGCTTGTTAAAAGGCTTCTATGGAATCCTCACGAGGTGTAGGCGGAGTACGAGGTAGCCTTCATCATAGTCGTAGTCGAGTCCCTCCAACTCATGCCCCTCCGGGATAGGGTAGCTCCTTCTGAACTCCTTATCAGATGTACTGTGGAGATGGATCGAGGCCCCGTTTGTCTCAACCAGAATGGTCTTCTCTAGTCTCTTAGGCATCTCAGCGGTTATTACATACTCGACGCGTTCGAAGTGCTCCCCGCCAAGCAGGTTTCCTTCGATTATGGTCACTTCCTCGTTGTTGCTGGAGGTTGGTTTTGCTCGTGTGTGTATGTACCAAGGGAGTAACGAGGCCGCGGCTACTGTGAGGAAGAAGATGAAGCTGTAGGCTCCTGCGGTGATTGGGCTCACTTCACCGAAAATGAATGGGAATGCCACAGTGACTCCCTCTGTGGGAATGCTTGCGACTATTCCAGCGGCCGTGGCTGATAGTCCCACGATTAGCATGAGAAGTCCGCCCACTAGCATAACCTTCTTGGTTCGCGCCTTAGAGTTTACTCTCTCCTCTACGCATTCAAGGCATGTTTGGGTCTCCTCGTCGAAACAGTCTCTGCAGACGCGGTGGCCACAGCGAGGGCATAGGGTGTTCGCCCCATCCCCTCCGCAGACCCAGCAAACATCGTCTCTTGTTTCAGTCACCAGGCTATCAATCCCACCCAAGAGGCAGCATACAACGCGGCCGTCACCAAGATTCCAACGACTATTAGGAACTTTATCGCCCTCCTGCTCTCATTAACCTTGGCGATTGGCGCATTTAGGAATCCTAGGTGTCTCCTATAGAGATCGACTGGCTCAACGCGTAGACTTAGGTAGACCATAATCACACCTAGCCATGCGATTAAGAACCCGACGCCGATCAACGCTATTGAGGAGCTCACGTGAACCTCCCTCTCAGGGATAACTCGGTTATCTTAAACCTTTCTAGCCGCTTTTTTTTTATAACTTTTTTCCTTCACCAAGTGAGAGAATCATAAATATTTTATGTGGTCCAGAGACTGGCTTTGCCCATATACTCGTTTACCTCCCACTCTCGGATGGAGACGTTGTCCACGTCTACTACGTATATCGCGTGGAGGCGGGCGTTTCTAATCTCCTCTATACTCACCGGTGGGTTACTGTAGTAGAGGTCGCAGAGGCGTTTGATGGAGGCGATCTCCTCCTCAGTGCGGAATCTGGGGGGCTTGGTAAGGCTCGGCGGTATCTGGAGGACGTAGTAGGGCGGAGTCGCTAGAACGAATTTGCTTGCATAGCCACTATATCTCGTTATCTTGCTCGCTGCTCTGGCTCGTAGGTACACGAGGGGGTCGATAGCGTTTTCAGGTGGCACGAAGCCTGTTTCCGCTTCGACCATGAGGCTCCCGAGCCCCTTCTCGGCGTAGACATCGGTGCTTATCCCATTTACCGCGGTCTCGAGCTGAACGTCGAATCCTGCATGGATCAGGTGGGCAGCGCAGACGAGCTCCATCACCGAGTGGTTGATCTTCACTCTGTTCTGCTTGTGCATCCTCTCGAGGTCGTCGCGTAGGACATGGATTTTCGGGTGATATACCGGGTCAAGTTTTTCTAGAATCTTGGAGACTACGGAGTCTACGTCGTGCATGAACTCCTCCGTAGACCCCTTAGCTCCCATTTACGCACCTAAGCCCTTATTCTCATTTAGCGATACTAACTATTAAAGCGAAGCGGTGGCCTTACCTAGATGGATAAATAGATCGATGGGTCACAGATACTAGACTATAAATGCCTGAGAAGAGTGTTTGGGAGATATTCGCTGGGGAGTGTCCCAGTGTAAGTGACGCTTATACGAAGCTGAGCCAGGCCATTAGTGCCCATGGTGGCTTAGATGAGAAGACGAGGCTCCTCATTCTAATTGGGATCTATTCGACGACTCGTGACCCGGTTGCGTTGCGCTACTTCGTCGGGCTCGCATTTAAGGCGGGGATACCTAAGAAGCAGATAGAGTCCGCTGCCCTAATGGCCTTTAATACAGGGGTCACGAATGCGGAACTCGCCATTCCAATCATCGAGGAGCTGGCGAAGAAGTAAAATTAGATAGATCCACCGTTTTTAACCCGATTTCTCTTATGAATCCGAAGGACTTTACTCTGTAGAGATGGCTCTCGCAGGAGCAGTCGCTGCAGCCGAATCGGGTGATGGGTTCACCCTTCTCTGCGACGCGTGTGGCTATCTCACACTCCATGCGTACTGCCCAGTCCGTTGCGTAGATTGCTTCGATCTCGACGCCGGGTTCACGGAGTAGGTAGTCAATGTGCCAGTGGGCGATCCTTCCTTCGCCTCTGCTGGTCCTGAGGTGTCTCCCGAGTCTTGGAATAAGGCTGTTTAGTGCAGAGCCCACATAGACGTAACGTCCCTTCCGGAAGTGGATGAGGCCGAGTGAGCCGACTTTTATCTCTAAGTCCCTTTCAACGTGGATGCAGAGGCAGTAGCTCCCCCGAGTAACCATAAGGAAAGAGCCACATCATTGTTTAAAAATGGGTCACTTTAGGTAGCTGTTAAACCAGTCGATCATATCGTGGAGGCGGTGCTTCCTGATCGTTGGCCTCCCTAGATTCCTGAACGAGTGGCTCCCCTTCGTGTAGAGGATGAACTTTGTCTCCACTCCTAGGTACCTTAGTGCAGTGTACATCTGTATGCTCTGATCTATCCAGCACCTGTTATCATTGTAGCTGTGGATGAGCATGGTTGGGGTTATAACATTCTTCGCATATGTGAGTGGCGACTTCTCAGTGTAGGACTTTGGGTTGCTCCAGGGATCGCCGCCGATCTGGTCGGGACCGAAATGGAAGCCAATATCTGATGTGCCGAAGAAACTAGTCCAGTTGCAGATGCTGCGCGCGCGCATAGACTAAGCTCTTGCCATTCGGCGATAGTTGCGGGTTGGAGGCCATAACAAATCTGTCGAGGTCCTCGATCTCAAGCCTTCTCGGCATGTTAATCACTAATCTAGACACTGTAGTATCGGATTTAAGATTGGGTAGGCTAATCCACCTGCAAAGTTTTTTTGGCTATTCTGCGTTACCTGTATCATGGTTCTCAAACTGAAAGATGAGTTCCCTCTATTGAAGGGAAAGATACACTTCGATACGGCCACAACTGGCGCTGTCCCGGCATCGACCCTGAGGGTCATGGAGGAGTATATCGCTGACGTCACCGCGATGTTCTGTGGGGAGCGCGCTTGGCAGAGTGGCACAGCTGACTGGGCGAAGCGTCGCCTAAACTCGAAGAAACTCTTCGCCGAGGTCATCGGTGGTAAGGTGGAGGAGATCGCCTTCATCCCCAACGCCACTGCGGGTATCAACACCGCCCTAAGCATGGTTTCCGTCAAGAGGGGCAGTAATGTCATCTGCACAAATCTCAGCTACCCCATGACTGCCACTGTAGTTAACAAGCAGAGGGATCGCGGAGCTAAACCAAAGTTCTTAAAGAGTAAGAGAGGCGTCGTCACCCTCGAGCAGTTTGAGAAGGCCGTCAATGATAAGACGGCTGTTGTCGTCGTCGACCAACCTAGCTGGTTCAATGGATACCTCCACGATCTCAAGGCGCTGTCGGAGGTCTGCCACGCCCACGGTGCGAAGCTCGTTGTTGACGGGACACAGTGTGTCGGCAGCCTCGCTTGGGAGGCTGACCGCTGGGGGGTCGACTTCGTGGCCACCAGCACATACAAGTGGCTCATGGGGGGGCACTACGGGCAGTCCGCGGGCTTCCTCTTCGTCTCGAAGCCCAACATAGACGCGAGTCAGCCTGTATATGTTGGGGAGAAGACGCTCGAGCCGGAGGTGGGTGAGCGAAACACCACCGACGAGTTCACGCTCTATGAGTTTAAGCCTCGCAGGGGGATCGAGCGCATCGAGGTCTTCCCTAGGCAGGAGATCAGCTATGTGGCTGTTGAGAACTCGATGAAGGTGCTCCTCGCCCATGGGAAGAAGGCGGTGGAGAGGCAGGTCCGGGACGTAGACAATGTCCTCATCGAGGAGCTGACGAAGAGACACTTCAAGCTTCAGACCCCAAAGGAGGAGGAAAAGAGGATATATGTCAATGTTCAGGTCCCCGACTTCAAGGCCGTTGGGGAGAAACTCCTTACGAGGAATATTTACGTCGCCCCGAGGATAGGTGGGCTACGTATGAGTCCTCATTTCTACAACACTGAGGAGGAGGCTCTCGCCCTGGTGAAGGCCCTCCGCGAGGTCACAAGACCGCATTAAACACTTTTCTTCCCGACGCGGGTATCGAGTTCAGGTGGTCCTATGAAGGTCCTGGTTGTTGGTAACGGCGCGAGAGAGCACGCGATCGCGAAGAAAGTTCACGCCGACGGTGCGGAGCTGGTCTCCGCGATGTCGAAAAGGAACCCAGGCATCGCTGCCCTATCCGAGAAGGTGGAGATCATGGACATCGATAAACCCGAGGGGTACAACCGCTTCAGGGGTGTCGATATCGCCTTCATCGGACCGGAGGCACCGCTGGCCGCTGGGATCGCTGATCACCTCAGCGCCCTTGGAGTCCCCGTTGTCGGGCCGAAGAAGAGCTTGGCTCGCCTTGAGTGGAGCAAGAGCTATGCGCGCCTAGTCCTGCAGGAGAATGGTATTCCTGGTAACCCGGAGTTCAGGGTTTGTAGAGACCTCCTTTCAGTTAGAACGTTTCTCAGGGAGCATCCGGATGTGGCTGTCAAGCCGGATGTACTCACTGGGGGAAAGGGCGTCAAGTTGACGGGGGAGCACCTGAAGACAGAGAGGGAGGTTGAGGAGTACGCCTCTGAGTGTATACGAAACGACGGCCTCGTCGTTCTCGAGGAGAAGCTGATGGGGAAGGAGTTCACACTTCAGGCCTTCGTCGACGGCGAGCACATCGAGGTTATGCCACTCGTTCGAGACTTCAAGCGTGCCTACGACGGGGACAGGGGCCCTAATACGGGGAGTATGGGTAGCTATAGCTGCCCCGACCACAGCCTCCCTGACCTTCCTGTCTCCGCTGTTAAGAAGGGTGTTGAGATTATGAGGTCGACCGTTTCCGCCCTCTCAGAGTCCGTGGGCGAGTATCACGGTTTTCTCTACGGTGGATTCATGAACACTGAGCATGGCGTATACCTGATTGAGTACAACGCTCGTCTGGGAGACCCCGAAGCGATAAACGTCCTTGCACTCCTCGACGATTCACTCGTTGAGACGGGCTTCAAGGTTGTCGAGGGTAGGCTAAGCACGCCAACTTTCCGGAGGGAGGCCACCGTCTGCGTGTACATAGTTCCAGAGGGTTACCCCGAGGCGCCGCAGAGGGATAAGCCTCTAACTGTGGGTAGCCTAAGGAACTCGGAGCCATACTACGCTTCCGTCTACGAGGAGGGAGGAGTCATTAGGACGACCGGCAGCAGGGCAGTAGCCCTCTTAGCCAAGGGAAAGTCCGTCGCTGAGGCACGTGAGAAGGTGTACTCAGACGCATCCGCAGTCAAAGGGACTCTGTTCTACAGGCGTGATATTGGCTCTGGGGTTTAATCCACACAAGTTATTAGGAAACGCCTAGAGGGATAGGTAACTAGGTGGGTTGATGAGTAGCAAATACGACATGTTAGCGCGCCTCGAGGCAATACTCTATGCCTCGGGTAGACCACTCAGTCTCGCTACTATAGTTGCCCACTTGAAGCTGGATAGCGAGCAGGAGGCTAAGCAACTCAGCATCCGTCTCGGTGAGATCTATGAACAGGACCGCAGCCCATTAGAGGTGAAGCATCTCCCCGAGGACCGAGTCGTGATCCAGCTTAAGACCGATTACACTAAGGAGGCGCGCAAGTTTAGCATCCGTCCCCTCCTAACTACAGGTCCCCTGCGCACTCTCAGCTACATCGCGTACAACCAGCCTATTGAGCAGAGAGAGGTGGCCCTCGCCCGGGGTAGCCAGTCCTATCAGCACATTAAGCAGCTCGTCCAGATGGGTCTCGTCGAGAGGGAGAAGGGGGACGGGAGAGCGAAGTTTCTGAAGACTACGAATGAATTCGCGGACTCCCTCGGCCTCAGCAGAGATCGCAGCAACATGAAGCGGCAACTCCGTAGCCTTTTCCATAAGATTGAGGCAGAAGATCTCCAGCAGAAGAAGGAGAAGCAGAAGGAGTGACGTGTCTATCAGCGCGCTCGATGGATGGGTGTACGAGTTCTAATGTAATGTAAAGTTGGTCGAAGTTGATGCTGATGTATACCCCGTCTTGGTGGCGGTCGCTGTAACCTTGTAGGTTCCCGTCTGAGCGGAGGTACTGAGCATGTATATGATAACCGCGTTTCCATACGAAAGCCATTTTTTATTGTCAATGATTATTTAAAGATAAAATGATTTATTCTCATTCAACAGAACTTCCTCCGGTGAATCCTTGCCCGATCCCTTCCCCTTTATCAAGGTCGCTGGTTCTGCACACGAGTGTGGTTTGAAGTATGGTAAAGCCACGAAGAAGCAGATACGCTACAATGTAGACTACTACATTGGCCTCTGGGGTCGAATCTGCGGCATGACCGAGAGGGAGGCACTCAATAAGGCATCTATGACCGCTGAGCCTATCAAGAGATATGATGCGAGTATCTACGAGGAGATTGAGGGAATAGCGGAGGGGTCAGAGTCGAAGCTCGAGGAAATCCTCGCCCTCAACACGCGGTACGAGCTGCTCTTCAGCCAGGTGAAGCTGCCCCCAGATGGTTGTACTGCGATTGCCACACTCCCAGACGCCACGACTGTTAGGCACTCTCTGCTCGCTCAGAACTGGGATTACCGCCCCGGTATAACAGATGGATGTGTGACCCTTGAGATCAGGCAGGATGGGAAGCCCTCGATTCTTCTGCACGCCGAAGCTGGCACAGTTGGACACAAGGGTGTCAACTCTTATGGCCTTGGAATAGTCTTAAACGCCCTCGTCAGTGATAAAGACACATTTACCCCTAACCCGCCGCTTCTCGTGCAGTGTAGGAAGGCTCTGAACAGTAGGTGGCTGAATGAAGCGATAATGGGTGTCCTGAATGCTAAGCATAGCGTGTCCTCCAATCTCATCCTCGCCCAGGCGGGAGGAGTCGCCATCGATCTCGAGATGAGCCCCCTCGACACATCGATCATGGTCCCAGAGAATGGGTACATAGCACATACGAACCACTTCATAGGGCCTAGGAGCCTCTCCGTCCGGGACACATTCGTCCCCCAGATACCCAACACAATTTACAGACTAAGCAGGACAAACTCCGCTTTGAAGAATGGTGGGACACAGGTGTGCCCATAAGCATGAATAAAACTCGAAAATGATAGTGAATAGCATGTTTAGAGGTAGACAATCGCAGTTTAGGGATCGTTTGAAAGAGTCTCAGGATATTGTTGAGAAATTTAGGCTTAAGGGCGCTACTAGTAGCGAAAGAGCGATGACCATCGAGGAACTTGGTCTTCCGCCAGTTTTCAAGGATATGATGAGTAGACGACTTGGTCAATCAGGGATAGTTGTTGAGGTTAGTGGGAAGTACTACCTCTCAGAGGTGCGGTTGAAAGAGGTTAGAGACTCGTTTCCTAAACGCAGAAATAATGACCTTTGAATTACAATCAATTAATAATGCGCATCTCAGAGAGTCTAAGGACACTAAACTGAGCTCGGTGAATCATAATCTTCTTTAGCAACTGGCACCCGGCTCCATGAGATAAGCGTTGGCTGAGCAGGGCTCGAACTCACTCGTTGTGATCGCAGCTATTGTCAGTATGATACCTGGAGCATATTTCACCTGGTTGGTCCTCAGGGGCTTGATTCTGAGCCTGAGGCAGGGTAAGGACGAGGACCTTTAGATTATTCCTAAATCTAGCCTTTTTTGGATGATGATTGATAGTTGAACTATTGATCATCAATTAGAAGCATATTTGACGATTTTTTGTGGTGAACCCGGATACTAAGTGTTGATTGTGATTAATCGCAGGGCTCGGGGTCCCTTTCGAGGCTACCACTTGTGCAGTGGATACTGCCACTGTTTCTCGGCCTGACTAGGCTACTGCACTCTACTTCCACAACCTCGACACCGATGGATTCGAGCCACTTAGTGTTCTTAGGATTGCCGACTGGGACCATTAGTTTCATGGGTTCTAGGACGATGCCAGTGTTTGGTCCGATTTTAGCGCCATGTGTGTCGGTGTATACTAGTTCGTCAGGTGGTACGATGAATTTCCAGTTCATCTCATTCTTCATCCACGCTACGAGGTGTGGGTCGAACCAGATTGGATCTCCTACGCTTGTATGACGGTCAATCATGGCGTAGTCGATTGTTCCCTTGCTTGTGCCGTATCCTGGGTCCATCTTGATGTCGACTTCTGGATCCTGTAGTTTGACTATTCTAGCGTATTGCTCCTGACCGAATTCATTCGCCTTTGCGATGATGGGGTCTGACGTATTACCCCTGGGGAAATGCACCTCTATGAATAGGTGTTTCTCGTCAAGCCAGCCGCATGATCCTCCCTCGACCATGCCGTCGCCCACGATCATGCCGACGACTGGACATCCAGCCTCGGCGAGTGTTTGATAGGTTGGTACCTCCTCGCCTTTTCGGATCCAGTCGTACATTCGTAGAATGATCTGGCCGTAGACGGCGGGGTGACAGACATCATCGGTATAGATGCTCTTCACTTGGTAGGGTGGGTCATTGGGATCTGGCTTTCTGACGACTACGCGGATGCCCTCGTCCTTGTAGGCTTTTAGTAGGTTCTCGTGATGCTTGATCAACTCGTTGAGGTCCGGTTTGAAGGTCATCCTCCAAGCTGCAAGGCTATCCTCGTGGGGTGGCCATGGGGTCTTCTTCCCGACGCTTAGAAACTCCTTACCGGGTCGGTGGACGAAGACTGTGCGGAGCTTGCCGATGCTGGTGTTCGCTTTCCACCGGTTTCCCCAGTATTTAGGCATCTCCTCTCCGAAGTCGCTGTGTATTTGTGGATGGAGTTTATTGTATATGTTGGCTAGTTCTTTGATGTTCTCTTTGCTGTTGCTTTGTGACATGGAGTATTGGTGGTTGGACGGGCTAAAACGGTTTTCTTAGTCGGGCTTACTGGTACATCTCGTAATAGGGATCCATCCAGTAGTGTCCTTGGAACAGCGCTTTTCCACCATCTACCAGCATATTCCCCTTGGAGTAGACCTTATCGATTTTAAGGTCCTCTGGCTTGTTCGCGATCACGATGTCAGCATCGTATCCTGGCTTGATTCTGCCTTTTCTGTCATCTATACCTAGAACGCGGGCCGGATTTGTTGTCACCATCTTTAAGGCCTCCTCAAAAGGTGCGACGCTGTTTCGGACAATGTCTCTAATCTCTCTCCTGTTGAAGTCGACGAGAGCTACATAGAGTCCTATCTGTTTGCCGCTGCTATCCCTTATCGCCATTGGGCAGTTCGCGTCGCTGCTGATCGTGATGCCTTCTATGGGGCAACCCGCGTCTAACATTCTCTTCACCGCGTACTCGGTTTTGACGCCGGTTAGGGTTCCCTCCTCCCTGCGCATCTGTGTGGTAAGGTCGACTACACCACCTCTCTTTATCCAATCAATGCCCTGGGCTATTACGTCTGGCGTTATTCGGTTGACGTGTGTCGGTACTATTCCCTTAGGGTCGAGGCCGGTGTTCTCGATGAGTTCGAAGAGCATATCCATCCTCTGGGGTCGCCTTCCAACATGAACGTGAGTCACAGCTGTCTTCTTTACGGTCTCGGCTCCGATGTTGACCTCGCTGACTAGCTCCGCGAGCTCTCTCCATGTGTGGTGACTGGTGGTCGCGTCTGAGATAGCGGTCTTCAGTCCCCTGACCTTCTCGAGTAGGATGATGTCTCTCCTCACGCTGCCCGTTATCGTGATAGGTGGGATGTGGAAGCCACCCGTGTAGATGTATGTGGTGAGCCCCATCTTATCCAGCTCGACGGCCTTCCAGTAGAGCTGCTCGAGGGTTCTGACCCACATCTCGCCCCCTAGGGTGCCAACAGCGGTTGTCACTCCGCTCTCCACGATGTCCTGCCAAGAGACGTCATAGGTATGGCCGACGGGACCCTGCCCATCGTCAGCTCCAGTGAAGTGGATGTGTGTGTCGACGAAGCCTGGATAAATGATCTTGTCGGTGGCGTCAACGACTTCGCACTCGTATTTGCCTGGGAGTTCAAGGTTCTCCTCTACAGCGACTATCCTATCGTTTGTGACTAGAATATCGACCTTGCCGAGCTTCTCGGGTGCGTAGACTTCTCCACCGGTTAGTAGCTTGAACATAGTTGAATGTTCGCATGCGGGGATATAATTCCTATTTTGTTGTATATGGTACTGCATTCTATGTTCGGCGGTGGTCGTAGTCGTCGTCGGGGGTTTTGATGGGTGTCACGGAGAGTATTCCGTCGATGATCTTGTATACTCTCAGACCTGCATAGGATATTTTGTTTTTTTCGAGGAGTTGGAGTGCCTTCTTCTCGCTCCCAGGTGGCACATAGAGAAAGAACTTTTTCTCTTTCTTACCTAACCCTGCCTTCCCTGAGATTAGTCTCCACCTATTCACGGATGAAGGTGATACTTCCTTTGCTACTGCTATATCTGCCAGTTCCTGTATTCTGCCGTCGGGTTTTGTTATTACTATACTTGGGTAGACCACAGCTTCATCCGTATCAATTCCCCTGCGCTTTACCTCGTCGTTGACTATAGTGACATATCCTTCACCCCAGTTCTCCTGGTCGACGAATGGGAATCTTGTCGCGGCTATTATGCGGACTACGCGGTTTCTGAGTGTCTTCTCGGTTACCATTTTTAATGTCTCCAAGAGTAGGTTACATCTGAGCTTTTTGAAATTTGACTAGTAGCACGCTCTGAACCGGTAAGCCCTTATGATTCCCCGTTTTTCTTTGTGGGGTATGAGGCGAACTCCTGATAGAATTCCACAATCCAACAAGTCAGGTGGGAAGACGGACAGAGTCGGCGTAGTGATCAATACAATCCTATTCGACAACTGGAACACCCTAGTCCAGGCTCCCGCGCTCATGAAACGTGGTGCTTCCCTAGAAATTTTCCAGCGCAGTCTCTTAGGCCAGGGTCTAAATTATGATTGTGATAAGTTTGTCGAGGCCTATCGGAGAATCGCTAGAAGTCAGGTTGCTGAGGCCGAGGCCAATGGTTGGACTGAGATCGACTACGTGAAGCGACTGGTCCTAACCTTGGAGGAGTTGGGTGTGGGGGAGCCTCAGAGGAGCACTTACGCTAAAATGGCTTGGGATGAGTACCTCGCAGAGTGGCCCCGCCAGACTAGTTTCTATCCTGATACCCCCGCCCTTCTGGGTCAGCTCCGGGGGATGTACAAACTCGGCGTAGTTACCAACTTCATGGATGGCCCTACTGCTCGCAAGGTCTTTGATGACTTGGGCTACAAGAAGATCTTTGGTAGCCTGATTGTGTCAGCGGAGGTGGGCTACATGAAGCCGGCCCCAATCCTTTTCGAGAGGGCTCTTGGGGAGCTTGGGTCGAGGCCCGAGAACGCGTTGATGGTTGGTGACACATATGAGGCCGATATTGTCGGAGCCCACGCGTTAGGTATACGCTGCGTTTTAATCGATCTCTATGGGGCGTCTGAGGAGCAGCTGAAGTGTTCTGACGCTGTCATTAAACGGATTGGCGATTTACCCGAGGCCCTTAAGGGACTCCAATAGCCCCACTAAAAAAGAGATATCTGTTCTAAATATTACATTTAAAATATAAATGCACCATATATGTCGTAAAATATATAATAGTGTCTCCTGTTAAGTCCACGACGTCGCAAATTCAGTGGATGAAGACCATGACTGACAACAAGAAAGTCGTTTTAATGTACAGCGGGGGCCTAGACACCTCCGTCTGCGTGAAGCTGCTTCAGGATAAGTATGGGCTCGAGGTAATAACTGTCCTCGGGGATGTCGGCCAAAAGGCTGACTTCAAGGCACTTGAGGATAAGGCCCTAAAGCTGGGTGCAGTGAAACATTACACAGTAGATTGCAAGAAGGAGTTCGCCGAGAAGTACGTTTGGAAGGCGCTAAAAGCTAACGCTCTTTACTGTGACTACTACCCCGTCTCGACGAGTATAGCGAGGCCAATAATCGCTATCAAGGCGATTGAGATCGCGAAGAAGGAGGGGGCTGCCAACATCGCCCATGGCTGTAAGGGGCGTGGCGCGGACTACTTCAGGTTCATGGTCTTCCTCAAGCACTTCGCACCTGAGCTGAAGATTGTCAGTCCCATCACGGACTGGTGGCCTACACGGGACGAGGAGGCCGCGTACGCCTACCAGAATAATATCCCGGTTCCAATCAGTAAGGATCAGCCATTCAGCTACGACGAGAACCTCTGGGGGAACGCCATCAACTACGGTGACATCGACGACATCGAGAAGATGGTTCCCGAGGGTTGCTTCAAGTGGACGGTGCCACTTGAGCAGGCGCCCGACAAGGCTGAGATCATCAACCTCAAGTTCGAGGATGGTATCCCGACGCACATCAACGGTGAGAAGATGGACGCTGTTGAGCTGATAATGACCCTGAATGAAGTTGGGGGTAAGCATGGCATAGGGCGTGTCGATATGATCGAGGACGGGATCTACGGGACCAAGTTTAAGTGGGTCTACGAGGTCCCCGCTGCCCAGATCCTCGTCGAGGCTCACAAAGAGCTGGAGAGGATCGTGCTTACGAAGGACACCCTCATCTTCAAAGACGAGGTCGACAAGAAATGGGCTAAGCTCGCATACGATGCCTTCTGGTTCAATCCCCTCATCAAGGGGCTTGAGGCATTCGAGGAGGAGATGCAGGGATACGTCAATGGCGAGGTGACTCTCAAGCTCTACAAGGGTAACACCAAGATGATGAAGAGGAGCACTAAGCACAGCCTCATCATCCCCTACGATAAGGACAGCGTCGTCCAGGTTCCCTACGGGCTCGAGGACGCCGTCTTCATCAAGGCGAACCCGCAGGTTCTCGCTATGTACAAGGAAGGATAGGCGATGAAGCCCGAGGGCCCACTATGGCTATCCGAGGGTGGCAGGGCCCCCACGGAGATCGCCCAGGAGTACATGGCTGGGCAGGACATCATCCTTGATCAGCAGTTCATTAAACATGACCTCAACACCCTCGAGGCACACATGCTCATGCTCAACAAGGTGGGCCTCATATCGGGCTCCGTCCTAGCGAAGACGCTTGGGAGCCTTGAAAAGATCAGGGTCCTCGACGCAAAGGGTGAGTACAAGCTCCAGAAGGAGTTGGAGGACGTCCACAGCAACATTGAGAGCACCGTCATCAAGGATGTTGGCATCGAGAACGGTGGCTGGCTACGTCTCGGCGTAGCCCGGAACGACCAGATCTACACCGACACCCGCATGTACATGCGTGAGCACGTTAACGTCGTCATCACTGAACTTTTGAAGCTCATCGACACTCTGCTTGAACTCGCTGATGGAAACTTGGAGACGGTGATGCCTGGCTACACTCACCTAAGGATCAGTCAACCCATCACCCTTGCCCACTGGCTCACAGCGAAGGTTAGCCACCTTTTCGACGACATCGAGCGTCTCGAGTTCACATTCGGGCAGATCAACGACTCCCCCCTCGGTATCGTTGAGATGGCGGGAACCCACCTCACCATAGACCGCCAGTATGAGGCGGATCTCCTAGGCTTCGACGGCGTTTTGGAGAACAGCCTCTACGCCTCGAACAGCCGGGGCGAGGTAGAGGCAGTGCTCCTATGCGACCTCAGCTTGCTGATGCTCCACTGTCGTCGTATGGTGCAGGAGCTTATACTCTGGTCGAGCTACGAGTTCGGCTTCATAGAGCTTGATGACGGATATACGACGGGAGGCACGGCCCAGCCTAACCTCAGGAACCCGGACGCTCTCGAGATGGTTAGGGCTAAAGCACCTAAGGTATACAGTAAGCTCAACCAGGTCATAGCCATCATGGATATTCTCCCTAGTGGTTATAACCGGGACACTCAGGAGACGAAGAGCTGCGTTTTCGAGGCCGTCGATATCGTCGAGAAGACTATTCCCGTCTTACGCGGCGTCGTCTCCACTATGAAGTTGAACAAGGAGAGAATGAGGAGCTTAAGCGGGAGGAACTTCGCCACCGCACCCGATGTAACGACGCAGCTCGCCTTCAAGTCTGGTATAGACTTCCGCAGTTGCTATCTTGTGGTGAAGAAGCTCATAAGGGGCGGTTATCTCAAGGAGTCCTTCGCTGAGCTCACTCCCGAGCTCCTCTCCAAGGTCTCGAGGGAGACAATCGGTAAAGAGGTCAAGGTGAAGAAGAAGGACCTCGAGGAGGTGCTTGACCCAGTCGAGTGCGCCCTCAGCCACGACAGTCTCGGCGGTCCCGCTCCCAAGGAGGTGGCGAGGATGATTAAGGAACAGAGGAAAAAGGTGAGGGAACATATCAACTTCTTGGAGGCTAGAGCCAAGAAACTTAACTCCGCTGATGAGAAGCTGGCGGCACTCGTCGTCGCGACCCTAGAATAGGGCACCATTCTTTTTAGCCAGGCTTCCCACAAAGACGAGATAGACAGTGACGACCATAGGAATATGGAGATTCGCTGAGAGGCTTCCGCCTATCAGGGAGGAGTGGAGGCAGACGCTTGGCGAGGGGAGCACACCTCTGATCAGGCTCAGGGGCACCCGCATCTGGGCTAAGGTGGAGGCGATGAACCCGACCTCCAGCTTCAAGGACAGAGGCATTGCATACCTCATCAGCAAGGTGGCTGAGGAGGGTGTGAAGCGGGTCGTCATCGACTCGAGTGGCAACGCCGCTGTAAGCACCTCCGCATACTGCGCCAGGGCTGGTATAAAGCTCGTTGCTGTGATGCCTGGCTACAGCCACGCGGAGAAGAAGACTCAAGTCTTATGGCACGGCG
Source organism: Bathyarchaeia archaeon (assembly GCA_050014495.1). Taxonomy (GTDB): domain Archaea; phylum Thermoproteota; class Bathyarchaeia; order TCS64; family TCS64; genus UBA8941. Next base: position 35,729 of record JBEKDF010000001.1, on the reverse strand, counting down.
CGGAGGTATTGGAGGTAGCTGACAGGGAGACTGCCCGCATCTACGCGAGGCGCATCTCGAAGGAGCTTGGTGTAAGGTACATTGGGGTCGCCCTCGAGCCCGCTGCCGTACCAGGGTTTCAGACGACTTCATACGAGTTAAAGGATGAACTTGATGCGGAGGCCATCTTCGTGCCCACTGGGAGCGGGACGAACCTGGTCGCTATCACTAGGGGATATAGGGAGATGGAGAAGTCTGGGGAGGTCGGGCATATCCCTGAGATACACTGTGTTCAATCCGCTGCTTGTGCACCAATCTCTGGGGAGTTCACGGAGTATAAGCCGATTAAAAGTATCCTCGCTGAGGGTGTCATCGTCCCCGTCTCTGAGAGGAAGGACGAAGCCGTGAAGGCGATTCGGTCAACTGGGGGGAATGGTTGGGTAGTTGACGATGACGACGTTTACCACGCCCTCGAGCTGCTCGCGCTCAACGGTATATATGCCTCCCCCACTGGGGCAGTTGGCGTTGCCGGTGCGTTGAAGGCGAAGCATAAGGGCGACATAGTTTGCATCGTGACGGATAGTGGTCTGAAGTCGAACCTGATGCCGGAGGACTTCAAGAAGAGGATCAATAGCATCCCGGATGATGAGGCTCTTGAGCGTTTTACAGCTGGTCTTGGCTAGAAGCTGTCGGCGATCTCTATTATTTCGAGGAGGTCCTCAACTATCCTCGTGCAGCCAGCGTCGGTGAGTCTCTTCCCCCACTCCTCATCCCTCTTGTAGCCGATGAATTCGACGTTCGCTGATTTGGCGGTCTCCAGATCCGTGGAGGTGTCGCCGACATAGAAGACTTCGTCGGTTTTGGCTCCAAGGCGGGTGACGACGTCGAGTAGGTGTCGGGGGTCCGGCTTCGGGTAGAGTACCTCATCTCGAGCGAGGCATTTGTCCACGTAGTTCTGGATGCCGGTCAGCCTCATGCTCTCGATAGCATACTCTCTGCATCCCCTCGTTGCTATTCCGATGCCGAGTCCACGGCTCCTCAAGATTCGCAACGTCTCCCTAGCGTTCCTCATAGGCTTCGAGAGATGGGCCCCCTCAAGTTCGACTTGATTCATGATCCTCTCCATCTCCAAGGTGATTGCTGGGAGTTTGATTGGGTCGACTCCCATCTCAGCTAGCACTCTCTCGCCTCCGCGTATTATCTGGTATATCTTCCTCCTATCCGTGAGGTGCTCTTCGGGGACACCAGCAGCGGATAGCACCTCCCTGATCAATCCGGCCATGTGCTCGAAGTCGATCTTGGAATCGATCAAAGTCCCGTCGAGGTCGAAGACGACAGCCTTGAGCCGCACGCAGACACCTATGTTTCCACTACTTATGAACGATGCGTTGACCCTAATCTCTTTAAAAGCCGGTTGTTGATTGAAACACATGGGTATACTGAGGGACTCCTTTGGGATGCTCCCAGACGGGCGTGATGTAGACCTTTACACCCTCTCCACGAGTGGGATTGAAGTCCAGGTGATGAACTACGGTGCCACTATCACCTCGATTAAGGTTCCCGACTGCCAGGGTGTGATGGGGGATATTGTTCATGGCTTTGAGTCTCTTGAGGGCTACTTGGGTCCTCACCCTTATTTTGGTTGCATCGTAGGTCGCTACGCGAATAGGATAGGTGGGGCTAGATTCACCCTCGACGGCCACGAGTACCAGTTAGCTAAGAACGACGGGGAGAACAGTCTCCACGGTGGTTTCAGGGGCTTCGATAAGGTCCTTTGGCGTGGGGAAGTCTGGGGCGACTCGCTTAGACTCATCTACATTAGCGGTGATGGGGAGGAGGGGTACCCTGGGGAGCTTCGTGCTGAGGTCGAATACTCCCTCAAGGAATCGGAGCTGATAATTGATTATCATGCAACGACCGATAAGCCCACGGTCGTCAACCTCACAAACCACACATACTTCAACCTGGCGTGCACCGGAGATGTCCTTGGGCACGACTTGACTTTGGATGCTGATTACTTCACTCCCATTGGAAGGGGGCTGATCCCAACTGGTGAGTTGAGGAGCGTAGCTGGAACTTCAATGGACTTCAGGGGTCCCCACAAGATTGGTGAGCGGATCAACTCACGTGACGAGCAGATCGTCATTGGCGGAGGCTATGACTGTAACTGGGTTATAATTGGGGAGTCAGGGAAGCTTAGGAGGACAGCGACTGTGAGGGACCCTTTGAGTGGGCGGGCTATGGTTGTGCTAACGACGCAGCCCGGTGTCCAGTTCTACACGGGGAACTTCTTGGACGGAAGTATGAATGGGAAGGGGCGAGTATACTCGAAACATAGTGGTCTTTGTCTCGAGACTCAGCACTACCCTGATTCACCCAACCAGCCAGGTTTTCCCACCACTGTGCTTAGGCCGGGGGAGAAGTACGGCGAGAGGACTGTGTTCAGGTTCCACGCGGGGTGAGTGTTTGACGGATGAGGCGGAGATGCTCAGCGTCTTCGAGGAGAAGTATGATTCTCATGAGGGGATCACCGTTGCGAGCGCTCCTGGCAGAGTCAACATAATCGGTGAACACACAGACTACAACGAGGGATTCGTCCTACCCACCCCTATTAGCCACCGGGTCTGGGTTGCCTGCCGGATGCGGGGCGACGAGGAGTTCAGGCTCTACGCGAAGGACTACGGGGAGAGCTACAGCTTCACCCTCGGTAAGCAGGAATTTAGTGGGGAGAGGCGTTGGGCAAATTACGTCATGGGGGTCGTTGATGCAATGCAAAGAAAGGGGCTCCGCCTGCATGGAGTCGACCTGGTCATAAAGGGTGATGTGCCGCAGGCGGCAGGCCTCAGCTCGAGTGCTGCACTTGAGGTCGCAACTACTAGGGCTTTAGTGGGGCTCTTCGACCTCAAAGTCTCACCCGTTCAGCTTGCCTATATTGGGAAGTCTGCTGAGAACGACTTCATTGGGCTGCAAAGCGGGATAATGGACCAGTTCTGCGCCTCCCTGGGGAAGCCTGGTCACGCCCTTCTGATAGACTGTAAGACGAACAAGCATAGGAATGTCAAGATACCGGACGGTTATGCCCTCGTCGCCATCCATACCGGGATCAAGAGGAAGTTGGATTCCTCTGCCTATAATGAGAGGGTTCAGCAGTGTAGTACGGGAGTTTTGGCTATAAAGAGGGTGAACCCCAAGATTTTTTCGCTTAGGGACGCAACAATCGCAGACTTAGAGAAGGCATCTGGTGGGATGTCTGGGGTCGTGTATAAGAGGTGCCGGCATGTGGTCCTCGAAAACGAGAGGGTGTTATCCGCGATGGCTGCAATGGAGATAGACTATCCTGCTAAGGTTGGGGCCCTGATGTATGAATCACATAAGAGCCTCAGGGAGGACTATGAGGTGAGCTGTCCGGAGCTCGACGCCCTCGTCGACCACGCTCACGAGACAGGCTACGTTCTGGGTGCACGCCTCACAGGGGCGGGTTGGGGTGGATGCACTATCAACCTTTTACACCTACGAAACGTCGCGGAGTTCGTCGAGGAGGTACCTGCCTGGTACGCTAGGGTCACGGGGCTCAAGCCCGAGGTTTACCTCATCTGAGTCCAATAGGTTAAAATCTAGACTCTAAAGAGTATCTTCGGCGGGCTGGTAGATCAGTGGTATGATCGCCTGACTTGCAATCAGGAAGTCGGGGGTTCAAATCCCCCCCAGTCCACCAAATCCTTTTTTTCAAAGAGATCTATATGAATCTGATTAGCGGCACGCGCGCATTTATTGTTTGGCTGCTTTCCCCAGTTCTGTGCCTAGTGCCTTACACTCCTTCAAAACCTGAGCATTAGGGGTGCCCTGACACTCAACGGTTTTCCCCACCTGGGTCCCGAGTCTGTTGAATAGGCTTAGAGCTTCCTTTCCTCTACCCCCTCCGCCATGGGTGAAGAAGACGATGTATGGCCTCTGTTGGTAGCCCGGTTCGTTTCTCTTTATGTACCAGTCGTCCATGAAGGTTTTCATCGTCCCGGCCATGTAGCTGAAGTAATCTGGCGTACCAAAGGCGACGCAGTCATACTGTGGGTACTCTGTTATGTCGAATCTTCCCTCGTTTGTGTTATGGATGGTGACTTCGCATTTCTCTCCTTTCAACCCCTCCGCGACAGCTTCTGCCATCTTGCCCGTGTTTCCGTACTGTTGTGAGTGGTATAGTACGAGTGCTTTTACCATATTAGCTCCCAATGTTGTACTTGCTAGTGCAATATATCATATACGTTTTCGCTTTTAGTAGGCATAATGAACGCGCGTGCATACATAATTGAATAACCTGGAGCTACACTTGGTCTAATAGATTGTTAACTGATGATTACTGTCCCCCACCTGAACACGAGGGAGGCTGGCGCGTAACCGATCCCAAGAAACTTGGAGTAAACGAGACTCTGCTTAAACAAACTATAAGCAGCCACAACAACCACGGAGCCACCAAGAGCTACGGTGGGGCTCTCGTCATCGTATACAAGGGACACATAATCGTTGAGAACTACGTTACAGGTGAGAAGGGCGGACCTCAGTCGTGGGGAAGGGACACATGCAACGACGTCAAATCATCGACGAAGTCGATCTTCGGAACAACGGTCGGGGCCTTCCTAAACGAATACGGCAGCAGAGTAAGCCTCGACACACCCCTCATCGGGACGAACCGCGAGGAATCCCTGATCCCACAGATCTGGGAACAGCACATCACCGACGATCGAAAGACGAGGATAAAGGTGAAGCACGTCCTATCCATGACCTCCGGGCACGAGTCCACCGAACCCTGGCTCGCTCCCAGCCAACGAAGCCACGCCATTGGCTACGAGGGCCCCTACCAGATGTACGAGTACTGCTTTGGCTGGTGGCGATTCGAAGGGTACCAGCGCAGCATAAGCTGCTCTTCGAGCCCGGGTATGGGTTCAACTACAGCAACTTCGGCCTCGAGCAGCTAGCCCTCGCGATGCGCAACATCTCAGGTATGGAGGTGGGGCGATACGCGTGGGAGCGAATCCTCAGGGAGATTGGGATGCCCTTAGAGCTCTGTGACAACTTCTACAGGGAGATGCCCTACTCAGACGAGCGGGAACTCAACTACTCAGATCAGCCAGGCTGGGGTGTGGGTGGCAGCACCGGATGTAACGCTTATGGTGCCAATAGGAGCAGCAGCTCGATCGGGTATAACACTGTGGTTGGGAGCACCTTCAGGTGCAGCGCCCGAGACTTTGCGAGGCTGGGGTATCTGTGGCTGAGAAAAGGTAGATGGGACAAGAGGCAGTTGGTGCCTGAGAAGTGGATTAATCAGGCGACTACACGTTTCAAGCGTCCCGATGGGAGCACGCCGATGAATTATGGCTACACGTTTTGGATGCAGGATGAGTGGGATGGCGTTCCCATGGACACATTCGCATCGAGGGGTCATAACGTAAACGACTGCTATGTCATCCCGAGCCTTGACCTCGTGATCGCTAGACTCGGAAACAATAATCCACAGAGGGAGCAGCGTGACATCCTCGTCAAGGATCTCTTGTCGGGAGTGGTTAGGGCAGTAACCTAACTCCTTAGAGTCGCTGCTCGAGTTTTTTCACGCACGCACTCGATGCAGTTGGGCAATGTGTTTCATTTAGAGCAGTTTGTGGCTTAGTTGCCTCATTTGGGTCGTTGTTGATATATGGATCTCATGAAAGGGATTTTTCGAATGCTTGTATGACTCAACAAGGGCAAGGTATCTATTTGGTGGGGAGAGGGACCAGCTCTGGGGCACTCCGGTTCAGCGAGGGATTGCCTTTGGTTCATCGTCGGATCACAGGGAACATTCAGGGGGGTCCCTGGTTCGCTTCTGGTTCACCTTGGGGAGCAAAAGGGGAGCATCCTTGGATCGTTTGCCTCCAAAAAACCGTGAAAAACCCGCCAAGATATGGGCGTAGAGGGCCTTACTATGTGGACGAGCATCACCGCCTAATGGACGTGGATGTGAACCAGAACAAGCTGAATAATTACAGGAAGCGGTCCGGCGTCTACCGTTTTGCTCCTGGTCTTAGCCTGGGTGAACCTGATTCGGTTCATGATGACGTATATTTGGGCCCATGGGCTTCTGAGGCGATCCAGTTTGAGTGCTGACGAGGTGAGTGGTTGGCTTGGTGAACTGCTCCAACTTTCCAGAACCAAAAAACGATCCGAGGCTGAGAGGGGACATGTTGAGGAGCTCTGCCGATTGCTCCGCGGGGTTGGGTATACGAACCAGTGGCTTGAGGATTTCACCGAGGGTGGGCTACCTAGTGGGAGTGTCAAGAGGTGGACTCGGGGGGTGGAGGTGAGTGATACGTCTGGGAGAGATGAGTTGATGGGTGAGCTTAGGGCGTTCGTGGAGGGCGGTCACAAGGTCTCGGATCTCGTCGGATACGCGGATGCAAAGAAGTGCCTAGATGGTGTGCCCATGACCTTCGCTCAGTGTACAGCGTTCGTAACTAACCTTCAGAAGCTGGATGTGAACCTCGAGGCATTCCAGCAGCTGAGTAAGGAGCTGGCTGACACTGGTCTGACTGCTAAAGGCATCCTAAAGACGAACGAGCTGAGGAGGAGCCTCGACGGTAAAGGCTTGAAGATTGAGGTCGAGGAGGAGATCTACGAAGCCGCGAATAGGCACGGCGACGGTGAAGGCGTGCTGAAGATGATAGCGGCTACCGAAAGCCTCGGGTCGATAATGGCTGAGGCGATGGCTCAGAAGAAGGAGAGCGACGATTACGCTGCGAAAATAGTCTCACAGAAGGCTGAGCTCGGCAACTTGGTCAACGAGACGGTTTCCTATAGGGGCACTGTGGATGTCGCCAAGACCCTCATGAGGCATGGCTTTGATTTGAATGCCTGCAACGAGCTGTTGAAAGCGGCTGAGAAGTACGGCTCAGCCCCAGGCGTTATCGGGGTGGTGAACATGTACAACGACATCAAGGAGATAAATGTGGGCGTCGAGGGCAAGAAGGTGGAGTTCAACTCCTGGGACGCCGGGGTGAAGAAGCTGCAGGCGGAAAATGCGTCCCTGCTCAACCAGAACGCCGAGGCCAACCAGCTTCTGGGCGAGATCGCGGAAAAGTACAGGAACAGCAAGTACCTCCAGGACATAGCCAGCATAGTGACTGACCCCCAGGGCGCCAGGATCCCCGGGCCCGCCTTAGCCCGAATAGGAGTCTCCTTCCTGACCGGGTTCATGATGTGCGCTGAGGCGTCACCTGATCAAAACAGGAAGCTCATCTCAGCTGCGGGAGCAACATCGATTACACGGTCACCAATCTGAACAACTACCTCAGGGGGGCGTAAATGATCGACGCCGCTGCCCTCATCCAGGATCTTGGGGCGCTGCTCGGTAACTGCAGCGTCGTCGAGGGGCTGGACAAGGCCGTGGAGTATAGGTCGAACACCAGCAGGAGGGAGGCAACCGTAGATGCCATAGATAAGATCGTGCAGAGTGTTGACGAATCCTACAGAAGACAGGCCCTAATCCCTGTCCTCCAAGGCATATACCTCGTGCATTCACGAACCAACGCCATGGGTGCATCCAACCTAAGCGTGGAGCCTGACACAAACATACGAGTGGGTCTCGACCCACTGGGAGATGGCTGGGTGAACAATATTGACAGCGGGGTCGAGAGATACACATACTACGGCGAGTTCGGGTTGAGGGTCGCCCGGCTACGCGAAGAGATACTACAGGGAAGGCTGGACACGATATTGGGGGTTAACCCAACCCTAATCCTTCACTGGATCTCGGGGCTAAGAGGAGAGCTGCTGCCAGCCCTCGGATGGGATCCGCTGAAGGGTGAGACATACACTAGGTTCGCCAACGACCCTTACCTTAATTCGATGAGGGAGCTCGATGCCGCCAATGAGAAGTTAGCGAGGAGTAGAGAGAAGGCTAGCATAGCATTTCAGAACTTAATCAAAACCCTCCTCCCGACTATTATTAACCGTTACACCAACGCGCTCGTAACTTATGATTACAAGGTATACCCGTTGGCTCTTCCCCTAGAAGACTTGAGTAAATCGGGGAACAGACCGGAAACTAAGCCTATCCAAGAGGCAGAAAGCGGGATGGCAAAACAACTCACGCGCGTAGAGAAGGAAGGGGCTCCGATAAACAAACCTGCACCCGAACCTATTGGTATAATAGGGTTTACACTAACCGACAGAATAGCTACCGACATGGGTCTGGAGAAAGAGACACGAGGAGTACTTGTAATCGGTGTATTCCCGAACTCCATCGCCGAGAAAGCAGGGCTAAGAGCTGGTACCATCCCCAGAGTGTTTGATGGTATAGAGGGCATGCTCGGCGGAGACGTCATCAACAGCATCGAGGACATACCCCTCAACAACACAGAGGAACTGAAGCACTACCTCAGCCAATACCACATACATGGCACAAAGATCAAGTTCAACGTACTAAGAAACGGAAAAACAATCGAGATCACCCTAGTCTATTAAAAAACGAATTTAACACGTGCTAAAGGCCGCCGTATTCGCGCGGCGGATAATTTATTGTCAAGCCCCTGTCGCGAATTTAATCGTCTCTACGGGTTTTTTCTGAAGTACTCTGATAGGATAAAACGCGCGGTTTCCTGTACGGAGTTTAACACGCGCGCGCATCAGGAATTAGAACACTTTGGCGACTTTTATAGTAACTAGTGTATACCACAAAAACGAGTAATCGTCAAGGCTAGGGCTCTTGTCGCCTTGACTAAATCATCCACTGGAACACTCTCATCCGGTCTGTGGCAGAGCCTCACGTCCCCGGGACCAAAGAGGACGGTGGGAATGTTACCCACATTTACAAGGTGACGCGCATCCGAACCGTATGTGACTCCCTCAATCCTTGCTAATGAACCAGTCGCGTCCTCGTACGCCTTCGCCACCGTCGTCGATACTACGCTGTCACTCGGGGTTCTCGCGGGGTTGAACTGTCCACCCACCCACTCGATCTCCGGCGGGTGAACCCTCAACCAATCATCCAAACCTGCGGCCTCAGACACGGCGTCCTCGAATAACCTGTGGGCTTCACCAACATCCTCGTCGACACCTATCCCGTACCTTCCCTCGAAGACAAGCTCCTCAGGAACCGAGGAGGGCCAATTACCACACTTGACTACACCTATGTTAAGTGGGATAGGTAACTTAAAGCGAGAAAAGAGGGGGTCCCTCACCATAGAGTTCCTCTTAGCCTCGAGATTCATCAACGTGTGATAGATGGGCATAAACTTGTCGAGGGCGCTCACACCCTCATCCCTCACACACGCGTGAGCCGACAGACCCTTAATCCTAATCCGAAAGCAGTGCGAACCTGCCTGCGCCGGAGCCACCTTTAACTCAGTTGGCTCCATAACGATGGCACCATCCGCTTTGTAGCCTCGGATAACCGCGGCGAGTGTGCCGACACCCCCATCCTCTTCACCCACGACGCTCTCCACAAATAGGCGCCCATCCAACTCGACACCCGCGTCCCTCACCGCCTTAACAGCGTGGAGCGCACAGCACAAACCACCCTTCATATCGACCGTCCCACGGCCAAATAGCCTCCCGCCCTCAACCGTGCCCCTCCAGGGTGGGTATCTCCAGTTCGACTCATCCCCTGGCGAAACCACATCGATGTGCCCATTCAGTATGAGGCTCCTACCGCCGCTTCCCCCCATTGTACCCACGACGCCGAGCCCCTCCTTCCTGTCAACCCCCATACTGAAGTGGGGATTCTTTCTGAGGGATTCCAAGTCGATCTCCCAGACATCCACACCTAACCCCACATTCCTCATCATAGAGGCGACGAGGCGCTGGGCAGCGCTCTCCTCCCCAGTAACACTAGGCATCTCGATGAGGTCACAGACGCTTTTGACGAGGCCATCGATGTCTATAGAACCAAGAACCCTCTCCTCAACGCTATTCATTGCAATCACTCTGAACGGAGAATCGGGCGGGTGAGACACGTTGGCCCACCCTCCGTCTTCAACGAGATCTCAACTCCCCTGTAACTAGTCACATCGCAGCCTGCATCTCTTAGAAGCTTCTCAGTCAACGGGTTTCCCTCAGTGATGAGAGCCTTACCCGGAGCAAGCGCGAGAACATTTGTGCCCATCGTGTTAAACTCCGCCTCGGGCACACTGAGCATCGTGACACCCATCCCCCTGAGCAGCCTCCAGAAGGGAACTGGTAGCAAAGGAAAGTAGACAACCGCAAGGTCGCTCTTCACGAAGCTTATCAAGGACATTAAATGGAGACAAGCCTCAGGTCCCCCGAAGTAGGGGAGCTCAACGGGTGTAACCTCGACGCCGAGGGGCTTCATAGCCTCCCTCATCTGTCGTAGTCCATCAGCGTTGGTCCTAAAGCCTTGCCCCACCGCCAGGTTACCCTCGTTAAGCCATAGGAGATCACCACCCTCCACCGTCGCTTCACCCGATACACAGTAGTGAATGGGAATGCCTAGCTGCTCCAAGCGACGCTTCATCGAGGCCTCCTCACCCTTCCTCAGCTGCTTACCCATCCTGAGGATCACAGTACCCTCCTCAGTCACGATAGCCGGATCATAGGTGAAGATTGAGTCAGCGTGGTCAGGCTGAACCTCAGGGTGGTACAGAACCTCAGCACCCGCTCCCTTCAGGATCTCAACGAATGCATCGTGCTCGCGTCTTGCCTCTCCGAGGTTCAGTTTATCTAGATAGTGCCATTTCTTGTAGTCCTCGACCGCGAAGTGTTCGTCGGGGCGCTTCACCAGCACCCTCCTAAGGCTTGTAACCATACTCTGACAGCCGTATCCTTTCCCCATCTTCATCCACCTTGAACCAGAATACAGGTAATTAGAGATCAAATACGGCGACCACGTATATCTATATACACGCTCATTATTTCTCGAGGCCTCGCGCGGACGAAACACTTCGTAATCAATGTACACGAACGGTTAGCGAAGACGAAGACCCATCCGTTTTCCGGTAAACAGGTACAGGTGAAGGTCAATCGTTACATGCGCCTTGAAGAAAATTTTAGAAAGTCAATATCATTGACGTATAAACCCATCATCTCCACGGTTTGTTGAGTGGTTATTCATCTCCATTTTAGTTGATCTAGATAGGTTGGGTGAGGCCTAAATTTCCGGCAAACGTTTTCGATTGGTTCTCCTACAACAGTTATCTTATTCAAGTCTGCTACACCAACTCCCCAGTAGTTTAGATGATGTAAATACCCGATTTCAAGCGGCTCGAAACCCATTATCTTCGCCATCACAGCGTCGAGAGATACCGGGTGTAAACTCGCTGATGAAACGCCAAGTTCGACAGGGTCTCCGTCGACTGGTCCAGCCCCCTCCATGCCTACAAATCCATCTATCAAGGCGAGGTCGGGCATACAATGCTTACCGAGAATAGCGATGTTTTCATTGATTGCTCTTGTCCCCTGATGGATCTTTTCTTTCTCAGATAGTGAGACCAGCGAGCCAACAACCACGTTCTTGATAGAGAGGGTCGCTATCACAGTATCGTGGGTCTTAGGCTTCGCCACTGAGACGAGGTAGTCGCTATCCAGTAAAGTCTTTGAGACATGGAATTTGATTGGTTTTAGATTACTGTCCACTCCCTCAAGCTCAACGAATTTGTCTTCGTTCAGATCCACGGTTTTTAATTGATACTCTTCAATTAGAGAGTCGTAGCCAAAGTTTGTGATGGCTTCCCCCAGTCTCTTACCCGAAGGGCCTTCTCCAAGTATTATCTCACCATCGTAAAATTGAGATAATACGTCTAACACCGCCCTAACCGATTCGACGTGGGTTGCCGCCAACTGAACAGTGGTTGAAACAAAGTTAGGTTTCACGAGGACCTTCTTTTTCCCCTTAATACTTTCAGCTATATTGTCTTCAAGGGGTTTCAGGGCTTTCCGGCTACCCTCATAATATCCATTAGATTTACTCACCGATACGATGGGCTCTCTTGAAAAGTCAGTCATATGTTTCCACCACAAGAAAACTTGTCCATAAGTGTATTTCTTTCATCACCATTATGATACCGTCCACGCATATTCATACTTCTGTACACTCTAATGATATCATACTCGTGCCACCATCGAGCCCGCGCGATTTACTTACATCTGTAATTTCCTTAGACCTTTTTCGATACGATCCATAGCCTCAACGATGTTAGCCTTGGTGGTTGAGAAGACTATTCTAATATTACCCTCCGCACCAGGTCCGAAATAACTAAAATCCTTCCCGTGCCCAGGGACAACCCCGACTCTTGCCTCTCTCCGGAGATACGATGTCATCTCCTCGCTCGTCATCCCGAAGGATGATATATCTGGGAACAGTACATACGTTCCTTCCGGTTTCTGGCAACTCACATCCTGCATCTCAATGAGCCTATCATATGCATAATCCCGAATGCCCTGCAGGTGTGTGAGGAACGCGTCTGCCCAGTACCATGCCTTGGTGTACGCCGCAATCCCCGCGATCTGAGAGACGCTATTAACGACATAGAAGTAGCCCGGAGCTACTAGTTTCAGCCCTTTCATGACCTCCGGGTTTGTAGCTACCGCGTAGCCTAGGTTAAGCCCCGCGAGGCCAAAGGTCTTTGAGAAGCCATGGAGGGTGATCGTTCTCCCCGCGATCTCCGAGTTTATGCTCGCGAGACTGATGAATTCTCGCCCATCGTAGATTATGTCACTCCATATCTCATCACACATCACGGTCAGGTTGTTGTTGACCGCGAATTCGGCGATGTCTACAAGCTCATCGCGTCGAAACACTCGCCCAAGTGGGTTATGAGGATTGCAGACGCAGAGGAGTCTCGTTTTCGGTGTAACTAATCTCTGGAGGCCTTCGAAGTCTAGTTCTCTGCTCTCCTTGTCGATGGGGCTGATGAGTCGCTTAGCCCCGGCCTCGTCAACTGCGCGTCCGAATAAGAAGTCAACGGGATCAAATATGATCGCCTCATCCCCCGGATTACAAGCGTAGCGAGCGACAAGCATCATCGCCTGAGCTACCCCACTCGTGACCATAATGTCATCTGGCCTACACGGTATCCTTTTCCTGCTTCTCACCGTGTTAGAGATGACTTCTAGGAGGGCTCTGTTCCCATACGATTCACCATAGCTGAAGACGCCATCGCTACCCGCGGAGGCGATAGCCTCTCGTATCTCTGGGGCAGATTGGAAGTCAGGATCTGCAGCGAAAAGAGGAATCACCCCTTCTGATAGGGCTGCCCACTTCGCAGGTGCATATTTCTTGATCAGGTCGGGTGAAGGCGTATCATCAAAAAAATTCATGTTTGAATCATTAATTTTTTGCCATCCAGTGATATAAAATGGGCTGCTGATATACACTTCACGCACACGAGTGCCTCTACGGATGAAGAGTTAGCCCCTTCACAACCGTGTCTATCTGCCTCTTCGTATTCCTAATAGCCATCCCAACGAGATTCAGATCCTCGCCCCTCACCTTCGCGACCTCGGCGCGGTTATCCTCATCGTTATAAGTCTTGAAGAGCTCCTCCGTGTAGATGCTGAATTTCATACCTCTCTTCATAGCCCGACCGTAGACCTCCCTCATCTTCTGCCTGTTAGCGCCGAAGATAAGTATGGGCTGCCTGCTCATGGGGAGGTAGACATTACCTGAAGCGTCCACATAGTTCTCACCCACAATCTGCTCGGTGCCAGCGATCCCGCTGATAGTGAAAGCAGTGACGTTCAGCTTCTGCCACAATGCGAGGTCATCTCTTAGTATCACGACGATTTTTGTATCAAACTCCATATCCAGAAGCAGTTTCTGGTTTCTAATAAGCGATATTGTTACAAGATGGCATTTGAATTTCGAGGTTGTGCGCGCGCGCATTCCAAAGTGAATTTGTGGTTATGTCTTTCGAACATGTGAATTTTGTCCACACTTGTAGCATTTTCCGTCATGAACGGAAACGACGTCCCCGCATCTTGAACACTTGTATCTACTTTCTTGGTTATCTAGAAATTCTTTAATCCCCTTACCCTCAATCTCTTTTTGATTTTCAATCATACTCATTTCATATTTCTCCCGATACCTCTTATCAATATGAGTCAAATTTCTACATGGCATCTTATCACATTCGAAGCAGAATCTGATTTCATTATTCGAAATTTTTTTGCATCCTCTTTTAATGTAGCAGTTTTTATCGCTTGGAAGACAACCTTGACAATGAATTACTTTGCCCCTTTCCTTGGGGATGCCTCTTGAGTATGCTAGGTACCGCTTACAAATTCCACAATTCATCCCACACGGTGCCACTAGTTCAGGAGCAAATTTTCCTCGCTGCATCTATTTCTAATACCAAAAATATCATTTTAACTCTTATGTCGAACGCCTGATGTCCGACTGCCTCGTATGATCCATGATATTGTGATCAGTGCGCGCACTGCTCTATATCTTCTCCAACACTCCACAGGAAGATCTCCGCTGTCGACTTGCCAATATGCTTAAACCGCCTGCTCAAGTCCTCGATAACCTTAGAGTATTTATTGCACTTGTCGAGACCATCCAAGAACTCCTGGAAGCTCCCGAATTCACTCCTGATTGCCACCATTTGACGAGCATTGAAGATGGTGGCGGCTATCTTAGCCCTATTTCTCACTATCCCCGGATCCTCCATCAGTCTATACTCATCCTTCTCCGTGAACTTCGCCACCTCTTCAATTGAAAAGTTCTTAAAAGCCCTCTTAAAGACTCCCCATTTCACATCGATAGTTTTCCAGTTGAGACCAGCATTGAATACAGCTCTTGTGAGGTTCTCGAAGTAGGCATCATCCGTTAGCGGTCGATTCTTTAAGTAAGCCCATTCAGGCGAAGTCCAGTTTTGCTGATCGTCCATGACTCATCTACTGGTTTTCTGTGAAATCATACTTATAAAGCCGTAAATTAAGAAATCCCAAAAATAAATAATATGCCCGCTCCTATAAAATGCGAAATCTAGCATAGTTCCAAGGACGCCCCGATTCTATGCAATGATGAACCGTTAAATCGATAGCTATGTGTTACTCATTTGATTGCAATGCCCAGGAAGATCACTCTAGAAGACGTGGAGGCACTGATGATCGGTGGCACGATTCTCGGAGGTGGCGGCGGTGGCAGACCAGACATAGGGCGTGCCGCTGGTAAACTCGCAATGGAGCTGGGGGGAATCGAGCTCTGGAGCCCAGAGGAGACGCCCCCGAGTGGAGGGTCATCATCGTCGCTTCCCTCGGTGCTCCGACGCAGAGGGGAGAGACGAAGTACCACCACTTCATACGCGCCATCCAAATGCTGCGGGAGGCTGGTGTAGAGTTCGACGGAGTTATAGCCGCGGAGAACGGCGGCTACAACAGCTTCGGAGGCTGGATACCCGCGGCTGCACTCAACATCCCGGTGGTTGACATACCAGGAGACGGCCGCGCTCACCCCACCTCCATGATGGGAAGCATGGGTATGCACCGCGTTGAATACAAATCCGTTAAAGCTGGTGCCACCGAGGGAGCAGAGATGGTCTGCTGGGGGAGCCTCCAGAGGACGAGCAACCAGATTCGCTTCATGGCAGAGGACTGCAAGGCCGTCATAGCGATGGCTCGGGACCCTATACCGGTCAAATGGTGCCTCGAACACGGTGCACCAGGAGCAATACAGCAGGCCATCGACCTAGGTCACACTTATCTCAAGGCTAAAAAGGGCGACGCAGCGGTGAAGGCTGCTGCTAGGTTCCTCGGAGGCGAACTCAGGGACAAGGGAAAGATATTGGAGTTGAGAAATGAGGCGAAGGGGGGGTTTCGACGTCGGCACTATGATAATTGAGGGGGAGAAAAAGTGGGAGCTGAGCTATGTCAACGAGTACATGACCTTGGATTCCGAGGGGAGGCGAGTCTCCACCTACCCGGACCTAATAACGACGTTCGATGTCGAAGGCAACCCCATCACAAGCACGAGCCTCAGCATAGGAGACATCATCTATCTCGTCACCGTCCCTAAGGAGAAGATCAAAGTCGGCGATGGTAACAGGTACCCTGAGATATACGAACCCATCGAGAAGGCACTTGATAAACCCATGATAATGTACCTTAAGGGCTACCTCAAATCCTAGAACCCCATAAATAAACGAATTAATATCCTACACAAGAACGCATTTTTTCGTTTTAAGCATTCACATGCTGGATTCGCAGGAAAAGTACACGCTCCTAAGACAGGCTGATCCACCAAATTTTTCTCTTTTTATATCCCTCACAAGACCATGAAGATCTTCCTCGAGTACACTTACGGGACTTGTACTCCTCCTTCGATTTGCTGACTACGCGCGCGAGAGCGTGCATACTGATTTTACTGCCCTTGCGATAACATTCTCTGCGCGAGAGTTTCGTGTGTGATGACATTCTTAGTGTTTTGTCGTCACATGAGATGAACTCATATCTAGGTAGCATGTGTATTCTCATACAGTGAATCAGCAATGGTTTATGACTTCGACACGATAATCGACAGACTCCCAACAAGCTCCTCGAAGTGGAGCTACAGGAAGGAATACTCGGGTGTAGCGGACGTTATACCTCTCTGGGTCGCGGACATGGATTTCGCGAGCCCTCCAGCGGTCCAGGAAGCGATCAAGGCTCGGGCAGCCCACCCCATCTACGGGTACACCAGTAGTACCGAAGCGTACTACAACAATTTCATCAACTGGATGAAGAAGCGTCACGATTGGAGCGGGATCCAGCGGGAATGGATCTGCTACTCACCAGGCGTCGTAGCAGGCTTCAACTTTGCAATCCAGGCATATTCGCAGCCCGGTGACAAAGTCATCATCCAGCCACCTGTCTACTACCCCATGAAGAACGCGATACTAAACAACGGTAGGCAGCTCGTCGATAACCCCCTCAAAATCGTGAAGGGAAGATACGAGATGGATTACGAGGACCTAGAGAAGAAGATCGATGGCAGGACAAAGATGATCATTCTCTGTAGCCCCCACAACCCAGTGGGCCGGGTCTGGACCAAGGCAGAGCTTGAGCAACTAGTGGAGGTCTGCGAGAAGAAAGACATATTGATCATATCTGATGAGATCCATTTTGACCTCATCCTTGGGAAGATAAAGCACACCTGTACCGCAACTATCTCAGAGAAGGCGATGCAGAGAACTGTGACCCTGACTGCCCCCAGTAAGACCTTCAACCTCGCCGGATTATCTAATTCGGACGCCGTCATACCGAATAAAAAGCTCAGGGACGCGTTCCTAAACGTAACGACGAACTCAGGTATCCACTCCGCCAACATATTCGGAATGGTGGCGCAGGAAGCAGCATACGCGAAGGGTGAGGCATGGCTGGATGAGCTCCTCGTGTATCTGAAAGGGAACCTCGCTTACCTTGAGAAGTTCATCAAGGAGAAGATCCCCGGACTAAAAGTATACCCGCTTGAGGGCACCTACCTCGCATGGGTGGACTGCACCTCCCTAGGCATGGACGACGCAGTTCTCCATGACTTCATGCTGAAGAAGGCGAAACTCTGGTTTGACGATGGCACGATGTTCGGTAGCGGTGGATCCATGTTCATGAGATGGAATATCGCTTGCCCAAGAAGTACCATGAAGCAAGCCCTTGAGAGACTCGAAAAAGCAGTCAAAGGAATCAAAGCTTAAGACTTCACACACTGAATCCGTTTTTTTATCTTTCTCTTCTCTTTATTCGTGCAGAGTTAGAGATCATCAGATCCTTTTACGGTGAATCAGAAGGTAGTAGAGGGAACCTACGCCAAGCGCAACCAAACCAACCACCAAAGAACTGGGCGAAAGGAAAACAGCAAAGACTAAGAAAGCTAAGCAGCTCATCACCCCGAGCAAGGGCACATATGAAGGGTAACGAGCATAAGATTTCGGAAGCCTAACAGCTGACAAGTTCCCAATACAATAGTAGAAGAGCATCGCAAAGGTGCCTACAGCAACCACGCTGCTCAAATCGAAGAATAACGCAAGAGCAGTCATTAAGGCACCTGTCAGGATCACTGAGATACTTGGTGATCCGTATCTGGTGTGAAGCCTACCTAGTGCGGTGGGCATGTCTCCGCGCCGTGACATGGCGAAACCTAGTCTCGAGACTCCGAGGATGCTCGTCAGGAGGACACTCGCAGTGGAGATGATTCCCCCCAGGGAGACGAGTAGGACAGCCGTGTCGCTTCCCGTTACCGCCATCGCGACAGCCAACGGGTGCCCTGTACCTGAAAGGCCACCAGCACCCACGAGCCCCACCGCCACCAACCCCACAGCAATGTAGAAAACCGTTGATATAGCGAGTGAGAGCATAATCGCCCTAGGGACGACCCTCTCAGCATCCTTGATCTCCTCAGCGACCATAGCCACCCTCGCGCGTGCGCGCTGGATCCCAAAATAATTGAGGCCGGTAAAAGCAACGCAGACTACCGCCGCCACAAGGCTCGGACTCAGATTTTGGAACAGGGCAGCAGAGTAGTTGCCCAGCCCGAGCCACCGCTACCCCACTGAAGATATTTGACAGAATCCACATCTAACCTCCAAGGAACCCAGCAGCGGGGAAGAGTAGCCTATACCCGTACTCGTAGACGCTTCCCTCCTGTGGTAACCATGCTCCCAACTCCGCGTAGCTTAACGCAGTGAAGAGGCTAGTTATCGCGGCGAGCAACATTGAGACAACGAGGGCTGAGCCCGCTAACCCAGCCACAATCCCCGTCACAACGAATATGCCACCCCCGATGATCGCTCCAACGTTTATCGCTGTCGCATCGAAGAGGCCTAGCCTCCGCTTAAGCTTACCATCGGACAGGACCTATCCCTGTAAACCCATCGGGAACCATACTAATTAATATAAAACAATTTGACACCTATCCCGAAAAAAACCTCGATGCCATTATTACTTGAGGATTTCTCCAAGGATCCTAAGATGATTGCCACCTAGAATCTTCTTGATATCCTCCTCCTCATATCCGCGTCGGACGAGCTCCCGAGTAATATTTGGCATCTTCGAGACGTCCTCAAGCCCCACTGGTGGCGTACCTATTCCATCAAAGTCGGATCCAAGACCCACGTGATCCGGCCCCACCCTCTTCACGATGTAATCTATATGGTCCACAAGCTTCTCCACGGTTGCCCCTTCCTTTGCTACGAACTCGGGGGCAAAGTTCATCCCCGCAACCCCACCGTGGTCCGCGAGGGCGTTAAGCATGTCATCGGTGAGGTTCCTCTTGTGGTCGCATACTACGCGGCTGTTGCTGTGGCTCGCGATGAATGGGCCCTTCTTCACATCGGCGACATCCCAGAAGCAAGAGTCGCTGATGTGGCTTGTGTCGAGGACTATGCCGAGGCGATCCATCTCCTCTATGGCTTTGACGCCGAGATCCGTGAGCTTGCTCTCAGCGCGGGAGGCTGCGAGACCATCCGCGAAGGGTGTTCGCCAGTTCCACGTGAAGCTGACCATCCTGACTCCGAGCTTGTAAAAGTCGCGAAGCACACCGAGATCACCCATCAGAGGCTCCGCCCCCTCGATTGAGAGGAGGCCACTGCACATCCCAACCCTCTTCGCGGCTCTAATCTCTTCTACGGATACCACGGGCACTATATCCTCCTTATTCTCCTCCATCTCCGTGTAGAAAACATCAGTCATTTGCATCGCCGTAAGCAGGGCGTCATGCTGCCCTTCCCGGCGCCCAGTGTACATGGCGAATGTCTGGCAATCCACCTCCCCCTCCTTCATTCGGGGGAGATCTATGTGACCACGTTCACTCCGTTCACCAAGCTTCCTCGCAGGGGGTTGCCCATATTGCTGAGGCATGAACGCCATCAAAGTATCGCAGTGTGTATCGACGACTATGGCCTCCTTATGAATCCGCTTCGCCTCCTCCTCCTGCCTCGCAGAGAGTTCGACCATAACAATCCCCTCAACCATCACCCCCATCATGTAAAAGGTTTAAGGGCTACCCTTTACCTTCACTTTCATCCACCCCACCGGAAAAAAGCGGGGTAGGTTTAAAAATAGAGGACTATTAGACTCAGGAGTTCAGAGGCGCCGCAGGATGCTGATCAAGGAAGTCATAATCAAGAATTTCATGTCCTATGAATACGCACGCATCCCACTCAGGGACGGCGTAAACGTCGTCTGCGGCCCCAACGGCGCCGGGAAGAGCAGCTTCCTCCTAGCCATATGCGTCGCACTAGGCGACACCTACACGGAGAGAAGCAAGAAACTCAGCGACCTCATCCGCTGGGAGCAGGATCAGGCCGAGGTCAGCCTCATTCTAGACAATAGCCCACGTGAGAACGGAAGACGCCCCGTCCCCACATTCAACATCGACGAGGTCCGCCTCGCCCGCAACATACGCCGCGACGGAAAATACACCTTCGAACTAAATCAACGCACCGTATCTAAGACTGAGGTCGTTGAACTCCTACAGGGATTCGGCTTCGACCCCGACAACATGCTCATCATCATGCACCAGAACATGCCTGGCCGCTTCGCAAACCTCAGCCCACAGGAACGCCTCGTCATGCTCGAGGAGGCAGTCGGCTTCAACACCTTCCGTCGAGACGTCGTCGACGCGAAGCAGCGCCTCGGCGGGATCCTCAGCGAGGAACAGAGCCTAAACCAGCTACTCGACCGCGCCCGCGAGACCCTCGCCTACTGGAGGGAACAAAATGAACGCCTGCAGGAGAAGAAGCAACTCCAGACACGAATGAACTTCCTCCAACGCGAGATGGCGTGGAGCAGGGTACTCCAACTGGAGGGACACGTCAAGGAACTAGAGCAGGAGCTGGACCAGGCAGACGCCGACCTCTACAACGCTGAGGAGGAGATGAACCGCTTTGGCAAAGCGGTTGTCGACAGCGACGAGATGCTCAAGCAACTACGCGGCCTATGGATGCAGTTCATAGAGAGAAGAGTCGAGGCCGAAAGAGCCCTCGGGATAAGTGAATTCAGCATAAACTCCTCGAAGGACCGCATTCAGAACATAAACAAGATGCTCGGCAGCAGCGGTGAGCAGAGAAAAAAGCTCGAGATAACCGCCCAGACTCTCAGAGAGCGTCTCAAGAAGGGACCCACAAAGCTCGATGACTACTTCAACATCATAGACGAACTAGAGAAGACGCAAACGGAAACCTTCGATGGATGGAGTGGTGAGCTCATCACCCAGAGAAGCGAAGCCGAGTCTAGGATCAAACAGCTTAGCAAACAGCTTAGCGACGCAGAGGTCGCAGTAAGCCGCGTCACCGAGGAGATGGAGATCCTCCGCGTCAACATCGACACTGCCACCGACCAACACGTCGAAGGCAGGATACAGCTAGCCCTCCTCAAGGACAAGCGAGGCCGCCTCAAGCGCCACATCGATGAGTTAAAGGCCGAGATCGACCGCGCTAACACAGAGCGCAGAGACGCCGAGGCCGAGGCACAGATCAAGGGACCACGCATCGAGACGGGAAGAACAAGCGACGACGTTCTCAACGAGATCAGGAAGACCTCAGGCATACTCATGGGACTAGCAGAGGTCCCCGAAGACGCAGAGGAGATGTACGACTCCTATAACAAGACCTACAAAGAGATACAGGAGAAGGTCACCCAAGTCCAGGAGGACCGCCGCCAAGTCATGACGGAGATAGAGGAAAGAACACGCAAGTGGAGTGAGGTCATCCACAACCTCCTCGACGAGGTTAACGCCCGCTACCAGAGCCTTCTAAGCAGACTCCAAGCACGTGGGGAGACCCGTCTCATAAATCCCTCAGACATCGAGGAGGCTGGTCTTGAGATATTCGTTAGCTTCAAGGGTGGGCAGCTTAGTCGCCTCGACCCCTACACCCACAGCGGAGGCGAGAGAAGCACAACAGTGATGGCTTTCCTGCTCGCCTTGCAGCAGAACGTACTAAGCCCATTCAGAGCAGTAGACGAGTTCGACCTCCACATGGACCCAAAGAACAAGGAGGTCGTCTCCGAGTTCATCGTCTCAACCATGGAGGGTACCAAGGACCAATACATGGCCATAACACCCAGCCAAGTCACCTTCAAGGGAAAAGATGTCCACATCATCATGATCCACAAGACCGAGGAAACGAGCAGCGTAAAGCTGGTGCAAGAATGAGCAGCAGAAAAAGGGACGAACTCGACGGAGTCATTAGCCTCTGCCGTGCCGTCCAAGCTGGTAGCGTCGAGCCATTCGCGGTAGACATCGACTACATGCTCGAAGTTATACGCAGATACTACCCGGAGACAACAAGCCTCCGAGACTTCTGCACAGACGCAGCAGCGATAAATGGTCTCAGCGAGGTCCTCCAAAGCCAGAACAACTGGATACAACACCAAAGCACCACCCTCTACAAGGACCCGTTCCTCCTGAACCAACAGATTCAACGAATGGACATCTCCGCCATCGCCGACTCGTTCCTCAGGAGCTGGCACCCGATGGTGCAAATGGAGCAGCTCAGCGCGAGCACACTTGCTGGAAGCCTCAGCTACTGGACCGACCTCATCCCACTCGCGGAGAGATGGAAGGAGTCCAACCCCCAATTAATCGACGCAGGCACCGCAACCCTGGACGAGGCACGTGCCCTTGGGTACCTACCTGAGGAGGGCTTCGCGGAAATCATCGAGTCCTTCTGGAGAGAACTAGAGAAACACGTCGGCAAGGGTGGCCGCATCAGCTATTGGGACTGGATTGGGGCAGACACATATGAGGAGTCAGTGAAGCGCAGTTACCTCACGGTCTTCTTAGTTAGTTACGGCTACGCAAACATTGAATCCGACAGATTCGGAGAGAAAATAGAGATCATACACAACATCGAGCCCAACCCAGACCCGGGTCAGGTGCGGGTCAGCATACCCACATTGGTTGACTACGAGGAGTGGAAAATATGGCGAAAAGAATAAGATCAGAGGCCGGTTACGCCCACAAGATAAAGGATGCAGCACATCTACTATTCTTCCAACATCATAGGTTACCTGGTGTACGTGGATGGGAACTCCGCCAGGAACTCGGTCCAGATTGGCAAAACGTGCTAGAAGTACTCGATAAGCAGGTCCAGCCTCTCGACCTCCAAGTCACGAGGGTCCTTGATGACACAAACATTATCGACCCAGATCAGGCCCAACTCGCCGACGCTCGATACTACATTACCATGCGCAGCGGCATCGACCAAAAAGCTGCAAAGACAATTGGCTGGCGCGTTGATGACATAGCGGGTCTCGCAGTCTCCATCGCCTACATAATCTCGAAGCAGGGGAAGACACCACGCACGGACGTGGAGAAGCTCCTCCAAGATAAGCTACCTGGATGGCGAGTGAAGATGAGTATAGACCGATACATTCAGCAGGGTTACCTCGGCGAGGACGAAAAAGGCGTCCTCTACCTCGACTGGAGGAGTCGCGCGGAGGTCGACCAGAAGCAACTAGTAGATCTTATAGTTGGATTCGGGAAGAAGACACAGGGAGAGCCCCCAAAGCCAAAAGACGACGAGGAAGAGGAAGAATAAACCCTACTTCCAATAGGATCTTATATCGCAACTATCCTCTTCATGAGAGACTCCGTCAGCTCGGACCACCTTTATGGTTACACTTTGCCTCTACTCAATAAAAATAGCCTTGAAAAAGGCAATCAAATTGTTAGATTAAATTAAAAAACATTTAACTCTTAAAACCATGGGTTGAGTCCCTTATTCACCCTAAGAACGGAAAGAAGTAACTAAATTTGTTATAAAATTTAGTATATTGAGCCGATTCCTTTTTGAATAAGGTCCGAAGTGAATAGTAGGCGTAGGTCTGAGACCCCTAAACGGTGTATTTGCTGATGTCTGGTGACGACCTCAAGCTCGAACAGCTTGAAACAATGGCTTCCGATCTCCGCAGAAAGCGGAGCGAACTATTTGAACACGTCAATCGCTGGCGCGATGAGCGTGATAGGATCAACGAGTCCGCCCATAAGATTCGGGAAGAGGCGATAAAACACAAAGAGGAACGAGATAAGATCAACGCACAAGTCGCCGAAGTGAAGAACAAGCTCCAACCCCTCTACGATCAACTAGACGAGAAGAGGAAGAAGCTAGCAGGCATCGAGCAAGAGGTTCAGGCGGGTTACAGGGAGCTCCCCAAGAAGAGGAGGGTTGAACGCGACCTCAACACCGTCGAGTGGGAGGTCATGACGACCCCAACCAGAGAACTCCTTGACAGGGAGCGGGAGCTAGAACTAGTCGAACGTGCCAACAATCTGAGGCGCAGGTTAAGTACCTTCAAGAAGCCCCCGAAGAAGACCGAGGCCACAATGGAGGCCACAGCCGAGGCTAAGGCTACCGAGATGAACATCCGCCAGATACGTGACGAGATGAACAAACTCCGTGAAGAGAGCCAGAAGCACCACGAGTCGATGCTCCTCCTACACAGGAAGGCCGACGACGAGAGGGAGAAGGCCAACCAGGCACACGCAAAGTTCGTCGAATACCTCGGGGAGGTTAAAAAGGTCGAACAGGAGCTAGATGGCATCGGGCTCCAGTTCCGTGGTATAAGAGATGGCTTAAGAGCAGATGATCTAAAGGTCGAGAGAGACAAGATGGCGAAGGTCAACG
Organism: Bathyarchaeia archaeon; assembly: GCA_050014495.1. GTDB lineage: Archaea > Thermoproteota > Bathyarchaeia > TCS64 > TCS64 > UBA8941. Next base: position 11,169 of record JBEKDF010000001.1, on the reverse strand, counting down.
CCAGGGTCGAGGCTCTACGCCAGGAGGCTCAACGCAAGATGGCTGCGGGTGAGAAGCTTAGCTTCGACGACCTCCAGTTCATCTACGGTGGCGAGAGCAAAGAAGACAGCGATGAGGAAGAGTCACCGCAGGCAAGTTCCAAGCAGCCCAACTCCTTATAATCCCGAAAAAGTATAGGCGACTAGCTTTTATCAAATCGTCCCAAGGATATTTCTATGTTCACTTGTCTCCAGTCCAAGCGAACACTTAGTGAACTGAGCTGTCCAGAACTACAATATAATAGAAACAACAAATTACCTTATTCGAATACTATGTCTTTCAAAGATCTAATCGTAGATAGAGAGGATAAAATTCTACTAGTCAAGATAAATAGGCCCGACGTGCTAAACGCCCTCCGCAGAGAAACTTTCCTGGAGCTCGAGCAGACCTTGACCGATTTTTCGAGTATAGACGAAATGAGGGTGATGATAATTACTGGGGAGGGGGAACGAGCATTTTCGGCAGGCGGCGACGTGAGAGCTCTCTTAGGAATGAATAGCAATGATGCGGCCTCCTTCGCCTCCATGACACACAGGATCCTCGACAAGATGGAGCGCATGCCCAAACCCGTAATCGCCGCCGTCAACGGCCTCGCCCTGGGAGCCGGGTGTGACCTCGCCATCGCTTGCGACATCGTCTTGGCCTCCGAAAAAGCGCTTTTTGGAGAACCGCCCACTGGCTTAGGAATAACAACACCCTTCGGTGGCACCCAGAGGCTACCGAGGATCGTCGGCCCGAAGAGGGCCAAGCAGCTATTCTTCACCGGGGAGAGCATAGACGCTGAAATGGCGCTCAAGTTTGGACTCGTAAATAAGGTGGTTAAGCATGAGGAACTTATATCAGAGGCTAGGAAATTCGCAGGGAAGATACTTGAACGCGCGCCACTAGCTGTAGGCTACTGTAAGCGACTCGTCAACTTCAGCTCCTATGGAAGCCTCGAGGAAGGGGATAAGCTAGAGGCGGAGCTTTACGCGAGATGCTTTGACACTGAAGACAAAACAGAGGGAATGAGGGCATTCCTTGAGAAGAGGAAGCCAACCTTCAAGGGCAAATAAGTGGTCTCAATTAACAAATGACATCACTCAAGCGTACCGATCGCGCGTGTTAACCTACCCAAGTCCACGAACAATCGGTGATAAGTTCCGCGTACACATACCTAATAACAAATAATCCCCTAGATGAGCATCGAACCACCGCAGCGCAGGCAAAAACTATTTTACATCAAAATAGGAACTGGCCAGTATTCGACTGAGTCATACTATCTTCTCGACGACTATGGTGCATCTCGTCGCAATCGCGGCGATGACTCCGAGTGCAGCCATCCATGGGGCGATGATTGCGCCAACGACGCCTACGGTTGCTGGGATCTCAATCAGCTGTTTCCCATTTTCATCCTTGACCACGATTCTTGTTATGTTTCCCTCGTGAAGTAGTTCCTCAACTCTCTTCATGACATCGTTGGCCACCACTGAGAACTCCTCGGTGGCAAATTTTCCTTGACGAGTGCCACAATTCTTGCAGTAAACTGAATCGTCAGGGATCTCAGAATCACAATTAGGACATTTAAGCAACTAAAATCACAATACTAAAATTTGTTGCCATACAATTAAAGAGTTCTATGAATTTTTTTTTAAAAGTGCGTTCACCTCGCGCGTGTGACATACAGCTCTGATAAGTGTTTCTTTAATTCTAGTTCGTCGAAGTAATCTTTAATGGTCTCATTAATCAAGCGGTATGAAGAAATCTCAGCCATATTCGTTAAATACGGATTCGAGATAGCCGTCGAAGATCTGTTGCCAGGTGTACATTTGCATCTCCACAAACAGAGTACCGAGACCGCTAAACTAGACATAAGCAGGCGTTTACGACTTGCGATCCAGGAACTGGGGCCCACATTCATCAAGTTTGGCCAGATAATGAGCACCCGCCGCGAACTCTTATCACCCGAATTGATTGAGGAGCTGAAGATGCTAACCGACAAGGTCGAGCCTGTGTCATGGGAGAAGGTTAAGCCAACGATCGAAGAATATTGCGGTCCCATCGATGTGGCCTTCGTCTACCTCAACAAGCGCCCCTTCGCAGCAGCCAGCTTAAGTCAGGCTCACCACGGAAAGTTGAAGGATGGAACGTTTGTAGTCCTCAAGGTTCAGCGCCCAGGCATCAAACCTATAATTGAAGTAGACCTCCACATCCTCAAAACAATCGCTGACCGGGCGGAGAAGTCTTCCTCGGAGCTGCAGTTATTCAATTTTCCTGCTATGGTGACCGACTTTGCTAGACAGATAATGGCGGAGCTAGACTTCACCCGGGACGGGAAGAACGCGGATCTCCTTGCGAAGAACCTGAGGAGTATCGACAGTGTCAAAATACCCAAGATATACTGGAAGTACTCGGGGGAGCGGCTTCTCGTCATGGAGAATATGAAAGGGGTCCGCATCGATAAGTTGGAATTGATAAATAGGATGGGCGTTGACAGAAAGTCGATCGCCCTCCTCGGCTTCCGCGTCTATGCGAAGATGATATTCGAGGATGGTTTCTTCCACGGCGACCCGCATCCGGGGAACCTACTCGTCACCCCTAAGGGGGAGCTTGCCATACTCGACTTCGGCCTAATGGGTGTGCTACGACCTGAGAAAAGAGACCTCTTACTCAAGATGGTCATAGCCATCGTTGACAAGGATGTCGATGGGCTCGTCGACGTCTTTACATCGCTTGGTATCAGAGTTCGGGACCAGTGGGTCGACGCTTTCAAGGACGACCTATACCTCGCTCTGATAGAGAATGAGGAATCTAGAACGATACAACAAGATGCCGGGGCCTTCGAAGACGTCATCGAGACCCTGAGAAAATACAAACTCAGGGTCCCAATGGTAGCGATGCTTATGATCAAAGTTATCAGTATGGTTCAAGACGATGGGTCAAAACTCTACCCGGAGTTTGATTTCCTCACGGAGGTCAAGCCCCTTCTCGCAGAGTCGTTTAATAGTAGGCTCCTAAGCCAAGCGAATATACGAAAGGCTGGGTTTGACTTACTCTATGCCTTCCAGGATGCGAAGGACCTGCCCAATAATGTGAATATGGCTATAAAGCGACTATCAACTGGGAGCTTCACATTAAAGATAGCACATGATGACCTCGATCGACTTGGGAACAGTATCGACAGGGCATCCTACAAAGTTCTGCTCGGATTGGTGATGGCTTCGATCGTCGTTGGAATGAGTCTCGTCGTACTCGCTACACAGAGCATGTTGACAGTGGAGTCATTACAAATTACAGTGTTAGTTTATGCAATTGCAATATTCGTTGGCATCCTATCCGTGGTCCAACTCATATGCGAGAGGGATAAGCGTTAACTACGCGCGCGTGATATCTTACCAGATTTTTAAATTATTTAATATTAATGCGCGTGCACCCTTGCCTGGGGATTTGATGTCCTTTATGCCCATGTCCTACACACGAATTTCTGAATTTATATTCACGGATAATTAAACTTTAATCGGGGACTAAGAAAATGAAGAGTTATATAAAGATTGAAGGGGAGGCCGTCAAAGAAGGCGTGAAAGCCTTGGAAAAACTCGCTTTTAATATGCCCAAGATATGCATAATGAACACCTACATTCAGTCTGCTAAGCCTTTACTGAACACCATGACAGGTGCATTAGAATACTTCGGGGTAGAAGGTGAGGAAGCGGAGAGGCGCTGCGCCACCATAGTAAGTAAATCTGGAGTAAAACTTGACGGGTACGATTTCGTCTACGAATGGTTCACCAAACCCAAGAAGGAGGAATTAGATATGCTAAGAAAGAGGGTTGATGAGGCCCTCACTCCTTTGGGTCTCAAATATACTATAAAATCAAAATGACATAAATGAATAAAGATTATGTGCGAATCAAAATGATCAAATGAGGTGGACTACCTGAAAAATCAAACCCTCGAAATAAAAGTGGCACTCCAAATACTGAAACCTACTCGGGATGTATTCGAAGCTATAGTTGACCCTAAAAAGATGTCTAGCTACTTTATATCAAAAAGCAGCGGAAAAATGGAGGAAGGCAAGCGGATTATTTGGCGTTTCCCCGAGTTTGACATGGATTTCCCTATCCGCGTCGGAAAAATAGAGCTTAACAAATACATTTCCTATTACTGGGAAGTTGACGGCAAAGAACTACTGGTAGAGATGACACTAACCCCAAGAGACAGTGACTCAACCCTGGTGACCATTACCGAGAAAGGTAGGGAGAATGATGAGGCAGGCGTAAAGTGGCTGATGGGAAACACGGAGGGTTGGGCCAACTTCTTGGCATGTCTCAAAGCGTACCTAGAATATGGAATTAATTTAAGAAAAGGCGCATTCGATTTTCTAAAAAGCTAGGTTCAACCTTCAGAGAAAGATTTGTGATTCTCACGCGCACGAATAAAACTTGAACGCATAAATGAACTGAATAAAGTCTTATTCGATGAGAGTAACTATTCCGTTCAAATAGGGACGGTTGTCTTGGAATCTCCAGAATCTCTCAGAGTAACCAAACGCGTAGAGGACTGGAAGCTCCGCCTAATCGACCTCACCAAGAGAAATAGGGCAATCTACTTCCAACCAACCAAGACTTCACACCTCACGATAGCCTCACCCGACATGGAGACCGTGTACAGTCGACTCGTCACAAGGGGTAGAAGCTGGGAGATCCACCAGCCCCCCTTAACGAAGCCAGGCGAGACACCGCCTAAGATGAGAGCGCCGAAGAGCACTGAGATAACACTGGGATGGTCAGATCCAAACCAGCTCGACAGAACCCTGAGAAACATGAGTCGACGCTCCCAATCTGAGTACACGGAAAGAGGAATTAGGGTTCTATACGTGACATTGGGGCAGTTGAGGTGGACAGAGAAGGATACTAAGCAGGAAGTCACATCTCCCCTGCTTCTGACCCCTGTGGAACTCACTAGAGACTCGACGCATGAGCCGTATCAAATCAAGGTACCGCCAGTAGAGGATGTTGTACTCGTTAACCCAGCCCTAATGTTAAAGTTGAAGTACGAGCACGGTGTTAACCTCCCTACCCTTCCGGAGGAAGAGGAAGAAGCGCCATCAAGTTACCTGGCAGCTGTCTTAGGAGTCGTTAAGGAACTTGGTTGGACAGTTGAACCCACCGTCTACCTCGGACTATTTAGCTTCGCTAAGCTCGCGATCTACCAGGATCTGACGGATAATCTAAACCACATCATCGAACACCCCCTCCTGAGAGCCCTAGCAGGTGTACCTGTTGAGGGACTAATCCAGAGCGGCCTACCTAAGGGGGAGGACTTGGACACCTTCGTAGACCCCAGCAAGACTTATCAGATCCTCGACGCCGACAGCAGTCAACAACTCTGCATACAGTATGCACTCCGGGGACAATCCTACGTGATGCACGGCCCACCGGGAACAGGGAAAAGTCAGACAATAGCCAACATAATATCCGAATACATTGCCGCCGGCAGAAGCGTCCTATTTGTCAGCGAGAAGATGGCAGCCCTCGAGGTAGTTTACAACCGCCTGAAGGAAAAAGATCTCGACGAGTACTGCCTCGAACTCCACAGCTACAAGGCAAATAAGCGCGAGGTTATCAATGAGCTAAGCAGATCTCTCACTGAGCACCTAAAACCCGGCAAGGGGATGAGTGAGGACGAGATAGATCAGCTGAAGCACAGGAGAACTCAGTTAAACACCTATGTTGAATCCCTTCACAAGACTAGGCAACCATCAAACACAAGCGCCTTCAATCTCCTTAATGAGATCTCCAGGCTCGAGTCGATCCCAGACATCCCCTCTGGCTACCTGAGCTTCAACACACTCGACCAGAAGATCATCTTCAACCTCGAGGAGCAGATGAGGCACCTCCAGAACTCTTGGATCGTCATAGAGGAGGACACATCCTTCCCCTGGAAAGGGTGCACCTCCACGACATATACGACGGAGGTCCGCACCGAGTGGACCAACCATCTCACTACACTAATCGACTCAATCAAACGACTCTATTCCGAGACACACGACTATTGCGAAAAGCTCAGGCTCGGAGCCCCTAAGAGCCTTGATGACTACTATGCGACCCAGAAATTAGCAAACATTATCGAAGTCACACCCTATCCCCCGTCGAGATGGCTCCAAGACGAGAACCTCACCGAGGTCCAGATGGAGGCTGAAGCGCATAGGCTGGCGTGGGACGAGTACTGGACCACACGAACCGACCTTGAAAGCAGGTACGACAACAGGTTCAGGGTCCTCCCAAGAGGTACTGCCGACAGAGTCGAGGAGACTTGGAAAAAGGCTGCCGAGCTTCTCAAGCCCAACATCAAGGGTGACAGGGGTCTCCTAAGACTCCTAGACGACCTAAGTAAATTCCTAGATCAGACAATCAGGGACACTGATGAATGGGAGGAGCTAACCGAGAAGATCTCGGAGATCCTCGGACTATTCACTGATCTACCAACAATAAACAATGCAAAACGAATCCAGCGCATCGCTCAGCTCTGCGAAGCCACTAACAAACCCGAAAGAAGTTGGCTTGATAAAATGAGCCTCGAACAGGCTGAGAAATACCTAGATAAGGCTAAGACTGAATATGGAAGAAGGGACGAACTCAAGGCAAAACTAGCCGCTTACAGAGACGAAGTCATAGCCCTGGACCTGCAGACCCTGATAACTTACTTTGAAGGGCCAGGGTCCTCCCCTCTTCGGTATCTGAGGCCTAGCTACTACAAATTCAGGAATGAAATATCGAAAGTGACAAGGAACGGCGAGATCCCAGCCACTATCATACAGGATCTCGGATTGGCGTCAGAGCTGAAGGAGCTGACGAAAACAATAGCATCCGAGCAGGATGAGGCTCGAAGCAGACTTGGGTCTTACTACAGGGAGGGGAGCTTCGGTTTGGAAGCAGCGGGGGAAGCCATGAAGACGGCGAGGGAGACTCTTCGCCTAATAGGTGCCTCTAGGGCCCCTAAGCTGCTTAGAGACAACCTGTGTGTTTCCACGAAGCCGAGCGATGAACTCCGAAGCCAATCCCGAAGCCTAAGTGATTCACTGCAGAGCTGGAGAGTAGCCCAGAGACCTTTGCGTGTTATCCTCCCGGAGAATCTCCTAGGTGACGAAACCAAGATCGTGAACCTCCAGCTGAGTGAGGTGAAAGATTGGGCCGCTGAGCTCAACAAGAGATTAGATTCCCTCCACGAAGCTATTAAGCCAGCCCTACTTACAGCGAAAACAGATCCCCCCAAGACTCTCACACGGCTCCTCTCAGACATCAGGAAGACTGAGAGGCTTCAAGTCTTCGAGGAGACTGAGCCCGAACAGTCTCCACAACTAAAGAATAAATTTGGAGGACTCTACCAAGGTATCTCCACCGACTGGTTGAATGTAATCGCAGCAATAGAATGGACACGCAGCCTCCTCAAGGCCCTGCCACCAAAGCCGACGTCGGAGGTCATCAGCTTCGCCACCGACCCTTCCCTCGAAAGACTGAAACTTGAAACCGAGAAGTGCCTCCAACAGATATACCATCACATCGATGAGCTGAACTCAAGATTCAGCAGTCCACTCTGGAGAAAACGACCTCAAAGCCTCAGCGTCGACGAGGTCCTACTTGTCTCGGAGAGACTCGCCCAAAGAATAGATGACCTGCAAGCATGGGTGGATTACAACAAGTCAACCTCGACACTCAGAGAGGAGGGACTGGGGAGCCTAGTCAAAGAGCTCGTTGAGAAGAGATACCGCAGAGAGCTTCTAATCGACATATACAGGAAATCCATCTACAATGGACTCCTCAACCACTTCATGGAGGAGGACTCAACCCTAAGCTCCTTCAGGGCGAGGGACCATGACCAGGCCGTCGACGACTTCAGATCTCTCGACGCTGCACTAATAGAGAAGTCGCCTAAGAAGGTCATAGAGTCAGCCAACGCAAAAAAACCTCAGGGAGTCTTCGTAGAAGCTCCGGATTCTGAGATAACCATCCTACTCAAGGAGGCCGCAAAGAAGAGGAGGCAGATGCCGCTCCGCCACCTATTCAACAGGATACCCAACCTCATTCGGAAGCTGAAACCCTGCCTCCTGATGAGCCCCATCTCCGTGAGCCAATTCATTCTACCGGGGCGGCTACACTTCGACCTAGTTGTCTTCGACGAGGCCTCACAGATCTTCACCGAGGACGCGGTGGGATCCATATACAGGGGCGACACACTGATAGTGGCAGGGGATAACAAGCAGCTACCCCCTACACCATTCTTCCAGTATATCGCCGAAAACGACGCCGAGTGGGAGGAGGCAACCGATGAAGTAGGTGTCTACGATAGCGTACTGGACGAGTGCATGGGCATGGGACTCCCAGTCAGCATGCTACGCTGGCACTACAGGAGCAAGCACGACTCTCTAATAGCGTTCTCAAACAAGGAGTTCTACGACAACAAACTCGTTGTCTTCCCCTCCGCCACCAATATGGGGGGCGAGCTCGGGATAGCGTTCACCTACGTACCAGACGGAGTCTACGACCGGGGAGGTGCCCGCAATAACTCGAGGGAAGCTGAAGTTGTGGCTGACATCGTGTTCAAACACCTCACAGAGCACCCGGAGAAATCCCTGGGCGTCATGACCTTCAGCATCAGCCAGATGAACACCGTGAAAGATGAAATCGAGGCCCGCCTAACTGAGAACACCGAGTATGAAAAGCTACTGCAGGAGGACCGCCTCCGAGGCTTCTTCGTCAAGAACCTGGAGAACGTCCAGGGTGACGAGAGAGATGTCATGGTGATCAGCGTTGGATACGGCTATGACAAAGGAGGCACAATGACTATGAACTTCGGCCCGCTGAACATGGAGGGCGGAGAGCGCAGGCTGAATGTCGCTGTAACCCGTGCCCGCGAGAAGGTCATACTCGTCAGCTCCATTAAGTCAAGTGACATCGACCTATCCTCAACCAAATCCCTTGGCGTTAAGTGTCTACACAATTACCTGACCTACGCGGAACAGGCATCCAACCAAGAGAAGCCGGAAGAAGAGGCAGTAACACAATCAGAAATACAGAAAGAGGTCACAGAAGAGATCCGCAGACTCGGTTACATAGCAGTCCCGCAGGTCGGGGAAAGCTCACTTAGGGTAGACATCGGAGTCAAGACCCCAGAGAACCTAGACAGGTTCATACTCGGCATCATTCTCGATGGAGAGGGCTACCGGTCAACACCCACAGCGAGGGACAGGGACAGACTCAGAGCCCAGGTACTCGAGGGAATGGGCTGGAACCTCCACAGAATCTGGTCCCCAGAGTGGGTGCATAGGCGATCAACAGAGATGGAGCGCCTCGCACAAGCACTCAAGCGAGCTGAAACCTACGAAAAACACCATGAAAATCCACAGTTTCAAAGAACAACTCAAAAAAAAAGAAGCCTTGAGCATGAAAAAGTAACCGAGAGAAGAAGCGACGAACTCCCCGGGTCGGAGCCCTATCGGAGGGCATCCCTAGAACCCAGCCAAACCTTCAACAATATCCCCTCAAACCAGAAGCAACTCTACCTTAATCTCTACCGCCTAGAAGTCAGAAACCTAATACCCAAGCTGGTCCGCACAGAAGGGCCTATACACAAAGAATACGCCTTCAAAAGACTAAACAAAGCCATGAACCTGAGGCCGACACCCCCTGCTTTCCACAAAGCTTACTGGGCGACTATTGAGGAGATGGCTAAAAAAGGCAGATTTGAGAGACGCGGAGAATTCCTCTGGCCTAATGGAGTTACAACCGTCAAGGTCAGGGTACCCCTCAATGAGCCCCAAGCGGAGATAAGACCGATCGAATACATATCCTCGGAGGAGATAGAAACAACAATGCTGCACGTTCTCAGTCACTCCATGGGTCTGAGCCAAGAATCGCTCATTCAGGAAACCGCGAACTTCTTCAGAGCCAGGCAGACACCGAAAACCAATCGAATACTCGAAACGGAGCTTGAGAAACTACTAGAGTCTAATAGAATAAACCGAGTAGGAGAAACTCTACACATTATAACTTAACAGACTGAGACAGCTAAAGAACGCGCATGAGATCGATCTAGAGAACGTGTCTTACAGGATTACTCTTATCCCCCAAACCCACTCAATAGCCTTATCCTCAGTTCCACCTGATACTAAGTCAGTTATCTTGTAAATGGTTGACTTAGCTTTGCTCCAGTCTGCGCGCGCGAACATCTCAATCCGATGGACGTTATTTCGCTACATTATAGAGTTTAGAATTCGTTGAAATGTCACTTGATTTCACCTCAAGCTCATTCATGCGGTCCCGTATCAATGATTCGAGCTTCCTGATATTCTCCTCCTTCTGCTTCTCTAACTCCACCCAAAAGGCTGTGCAAGCTGGGCAATCTGGAGTATAGCGTGGGCGCACGATACTCCAGACGCTGCTTGTATCTTCTTGAGCATTCCTTTTGTACTCATTCTTTATCCTCCAAAGACTTCTACTCTCTATAATCAACTGTTCCATAAGATTGTACAAGTTGTTGTCCATCAACTTTTATTCACCAACAAGCAAATTGCGCGCGTTTAGAGGAGAGAGAACTAGTATCGAGATAACTACAGTTAGAATTAATTTATTCATAGTCTTTTCATTCTTCATGTTTATCTGGAGAATCTTATTGGTCATACAATCACTTTATGCGCGTGCACATATACTCTTGTTGGATAATTGCTATAACCATACTAGGATAAGCGTCTACAAAATGTCAAGCTTATTATAAAATAGTTCAATATGTAAGTTTTTCTTCCACTGTTATGCAGCGAAGTAAGTGTTTTAATTGAATTACTGAGGTAACTTATTTTATTACCCTAGGAGCTCGATTTAAGTTGTATATTTTACCGAATTGCGTCTAACATTTAAAGAAAAAATGCATAAAAGTACTACGAGTATCGAAGTCTTTTCCCGGTTCTTAACGCTCTCATGTCGCGCGCGTTGTAACTAAATGCTAGTGCATACAGATACTGTAATTGCGTGCGGCGCGCGCAAGGCTGTTTAGAAATTAAATAATACATCGCATAACTCTTCCTTGAGTGTAGGTTGAACGTTGAGCGTGTGCTTGACTCACTCGACCTAGACTGGATACGCATACTTCTATGGA